>CAIPTY010000041.1 GCA_903868145.1 uncultured Desulfuromonadales bacterium
CTGATAAAAGCACTCTGCAGCAAATCATACAGAAACAGGCTGTCGGAGCAGAACGTTGGGAGCGGCGGCCATCGGTGAACTTTGAAGAAGGTGACCTTGAACGTGATGAAATAGTCCAGACGGTCAGGGAGGCTCAAGAAGCCAAACGTTTTGAGTTCTCTCATCCAGACAATGTTGTGGATGTCCTGGAAAGTCTGGCCGTATGCCGGGCCGGCATGTTCACTCAGGCTGCAGATGTTCTCTTTGCCAAGATTCCTGCACTTCGCCATCCCCAGACCAGGGTCAGGGCTACCTGCTTTTCGACCGACAAAGGTGGCGAATATATCGATAACCAGGCTTTTCAGGGGCCTCTGGTCTCAGTCTTGAAAAAGGTGATGGATTTCATATCCCGGAATACGCCAGTCAGATCCCGTTTTGAACAGGGGAACCTTGCACGGCATGATCGTACCGCCTATCCATTCGACGCCATTCGTGAAGGGCTTGTTAACGCCTTTGCCCACAGGGATTATGCGCATTTTTCCGGCGGGATTGCGATTGGCATGTACCCCAATCGGATCGAAATATGGAACTCTGGACGTTTGCCGGAAGGCTGGAAGCCTGCAGATCTCAGAAAGAATCACCCTTCTTACCCCCCCAATCCGGACATTGCCCATGTCCTTTATATTCGCGGCTTGATGGAGCGCGTTGGCCGGGGAACCCAAAAAATCATCGATGCTTGCAAGGAGTATGGGTTAGCCGCTCCCAGATGGCAGGATGCCACATCAGGAGTCACCTTGACCTTGTTTTCTGACAAGATGGGTGACGTTGTTGAAGCGGCATTGAATGAACGCCAGAATGCGCTACTGCAAACACTTGAGCCTGGAACCGAGATCAAGCTGGCTGATTACCGAGCCCAGTTTGCCGGCGAAGTATCTGAACGACAGGCACGCCGTGACCTGAAGGAGCTTGTGGAGATGGCATTTCTGACATCACTGGGGGCTGGGGCCGGGGCTCGCTACAAGCGGACAAACCGGACATAGGATTTGCGGAACCGGACATAACCGGACATCCGCATTCTCTCTGGATATGTCCGGCAAATTTCATAACTACCTGAATTGCAATTAATTGCACTGGTTGTTCAGCAGATGATCCGGCCACAACGGATCATAACCGGACATAAACCGGACACGAAGAGAGTAATCCATGAGTATTGCGGAGTTCATAAAATCACATATTTTCCAACCCCGTTTGCGGCAGAAGGGGTGTCTGGTTGTCTACGATCCTGATATGCGATACCGGGATATTTGCCTCGATATGGCGAAAGAGACGCTCACCGTGGTTGACGCCACTGAAAGCGGATTGGAAAGCCGGAGTAATGCGCTGTTCGAGTTGCGGTCGTTTGGGCACCCGAACACGACCAAGGAGGGATTGCTGGTATATGTCCCGGTGCATGCGCCAATTACCGACGAAGAAAAACAGCATGACCCTTTTGCTCTCTATTCCGCTTGTGGTGGCCTTTTTCCTGATGGCGCTGGTGACGAATATGAGCAGATTTGCCTGCGGGCAAAGCCAGATCACGCCACTGAAATACGGAAGGTATTCGCTGAAAATCCGACACCTGCATTTGCGGTCATA
>CAIPTY010000042.1 GCA_903868145.1 uncultured Desulfuromonadales bacterium
AAAATATTTTATTATTATATTATAAATACTTATAAAAATTTAAATAGTTGGCACTGCAATTGCTAAATACATGACATCTCTTACTTTGGAGGCGTCATGAAAGCCCTTGTAGCTCAACTCTTGATATTTTTGTTTATTCTGACCACACCAAACGCCTTTGCCCGTGGCGGCGGAGGTGGTGGCAGTCACGGAGGTGCTGGTGGACACTCCTCCAGCGGCTACTCCAGTGGTCACCATTCCAGTGGCGGTCATTCATCCTCGCACAGCAGCACATACTCCGGTGGTCATTCATCCCAATCCTACTCCACCGGTCATTCCGGACGCTCATCCACGACCTCACATCTCGGCGTTTCCCGTCATTCTTCAACATCCAGAACTCATTATTCCGGTGGAAACTATAAGTCGGGGGTCGCTATGGTTGTGCGTAGCGAAACCGCCAACCACCAGTTTTTGGCTCAACGTGGCCTGTCACGAATTCCACCAGGACAAAATATCGATCACATCCGGCCTTTGTCGCAAGGCGGTTCAGACACGCCATCAAACATGCAGTTATTGTCTGTTGAAGCTCATCACCAAAAAACAGCCGCTGAGCGGCGTCAGTACTGAGGAGGTACACCATGCAATCCATTCTTTTGATAGCAGCTATGCTCATCATGTCCGTTGCAACAGTTCAGGCCGATGAAAAAGCCGATGTAAAAGCGGCGCTGGCAACTCTGACACTCGATACTGCACCACTGGTACTTCTGAAAGCGGATGTCGCCAATGATGCAACCGCAAATCTCATACTGGCCGAGGCTTCATTCCACGGAGTCGTGCTTATCAAAAGTCATGTCGAAGCGCTCAAATGGTATCACCGAGCAGCAAGCCGTGGCAGTGCAATGGCTGAGAACATTCTGGGGTATCTTTATGACAACGGCCTGGGAGTTACGCGTGACGCAAAAGAATCGGCTGCCTGGTATCTGAAGGCCGCCCAACATGGCTATCCGTCAGCATGGTTCAATATTGGCAATTGTTATGAGTACGGCGTAGGCGTTAAACAGAATTTCCAGGAAGCAGCTCGCTGGTACGAAAAATCGGCACGGGCCGGAGATTTGGAAGCACAACTAAAACTTGCTGTTCTGTATGATAAAGGGGTGATTGAAGGTGGCGAACCGGAACAGGGATATGAATGGTTGCGGCGTGCGGCTGAACAGGGGAATGCTGTCGCTCTCCAAAAACTTGCTGATATCCAGTTTGAGCATGAAAGTAGAAATGCATCTGTACGGGAGAATTTCATGGACGATCTGGTATCTCTCCTGCCGTCGGATCTGGCTTCAATACTGGGAGGACACAAGATTACCTTCCTTGAATATGCTGTTTTTCCTGTTCGTTATGATTACTGGAAGCGGCGTATACCCGGAAAAGACTCTTTTCTGAAAGATTGCCTGGATAATGCCCAGCGCCTGCGCAATCCAAAGGATCCCTACAACGATTCGGTCACTCATCTCATGGGTTACAGTATTCGGACCATTCTGGAGATTGCATTTTCGAGCAACCTGATGTCGTTTGTTCTGAATGGTAATCAGCAGGAATATGCTGTCAACTACCCCGGCTATAAGTCGCAATCACTGGATTCAATTGTCGAACGACTCTATCAATTGCGTAGAAACCCAAAAAAAGAAGTATATCCGCAACTCGTGGTAGCGACCGCCGATCTTTGGACGGCAATATGGAAAGAGAGTGGTCGTGAAGTCAAAAGCCTGCCGTATTCGTTTGTCAGGAAATCAGTCTTGGCTAGTGCGGTCAGGCAGGGATACGACTACTAAATGAGAAGGAACTATGATATGAGATCGATACCCACAGAGCAGGAATACATGGAGCTTCACCCTAAACGTATGAAGGATGGCAGGATTTACTGCGAATGTGGGGCGAGTAACATCCGAATAATCTGCAATTCAATCTATCTATGCGCGGTTTGTAACGCGATGTTGTTTATTTCCGGTAAAGATAATCTAACAGCGAAAGGAGATTAGGTTTGGACTGGTGGTTCTGGTTAATAGTTGCTCTTGGAGGGGTTGCAGCAATCTATTTTGCACGTGATCTGGAGAAGAAAAATTGCAAACTCTCCGACGCCATTCAAAGATGAGTACATCGCCGCTTATCCTGATCGCATAATTAACGGAGTCATCCACTGTGTTTGTGGTTCCAGTGATCTCACGTGCAAGGTGGCTCCTGTGAATGTTGGTCCAGTGTACAATGTGTGTAAAGCCTGTAAAACAACAATATATACATCAAACATTTCGGACAGAAAACCACATCAAACGGAGGTAGTATGAAAAAAATCAAACTGGCGGTATTTGACATGGAGGGGACGTTGTTCAAGCGTTCATATTGCTTTAGCTTTATAAAAAAGCGTTTTCCAAAATTCTGGCGTAATCTTTGTCTTTGCCTGATTCAAGAGTCATTGACAACGAGGCCATTCAGCAAATCATGGACATTATTATGCCAGTTGCTTGGTTCGCAAGCCTCCAAGATAAATAAAGAAAGCTGGGAACAATGGTGTGATGGCGGCTATTTTGACAAGTTTAAAAAAACCTTGGCCCTCTTGAAAAAAGGAGAAATCAAAGAGTGGACTCCGTGGTCATATCTATCCGATTTGCTTGGTCCGGAAGCCTGCAAAATAGATAATGTTCTCTGGGAGGAGTGGTTTACCGGGGGCTATCTTGCCCAGAGTGGAGAAGGGTTTGCTTCAAGGAAATTCACCAGCGCATGGACATTGTTGTGCGATCTGTTAGGGCCGTATGCCAGCAAGGAAAATAAAGAGAACTGGGATAAATGGAGCGACCGTGGTTACCCAGGCTACAGCGAGTGGGTCATCGATACGATCAAGATCCACAAGAAATACGGCTTGACCAAAGGGATCTTTGATGCAGTTGTAAATGAATCAGCAGAATATTTTCCTGGAGTTGCCGAGACGTTTCAAGCATTGAAATCGCAGGGCATTACCATAGCACTCGTCTCAGGTGGGCTTAAAGCAATGTCAGATCGCGTAGCGATGGAATACAAATTGGAGCACTGCTTCACATCTGCAGAATACTTCTGGAATTCTGATGATACAATCAGGCACTGGAATTGCCAGCCAAGCGACTTCATTCATAAAAAACGGTTGGTGAAACTGCTTCTTCATGATTTGGGAATTTCTAAAGAACAAGCTGTTTTTATTGGTGATGGCGGGAATGATAGAGATGTAGCTCAGTATGTAGGGTTTTCAATCGGTTTTAACCCAAAATTGTACCATGAATTTTTCTGGGATACCTTCGTGCAACAGGAGGATCTACGGTCAGTGCTGGGGACGCTGGGAATCTCTCAGATGCCATCAAACAGTGGCAAACTATCGAAATCAGATAGCTCTGAATCAGATGGAGTGACTAAATCAGAATTCAGAAAATTTTTGGTTGGGCAGGCGGGACTGACGGAAAACTCTTCTCGCTCCTACATCACTTATCTGAACAGTATTCTTCTCAATATGCAGGGATTCGCAAAAGCCGGAGCTGCATCGAATCGAACGCCACTTCAGTTGCTTGTTGAGTCTGCACAGGTGGCAAAATCGGAAACCTCATTTATCAAGGCGCTGTCTAAGCCGCTGGCTGGCCCGGAAGGGAGAATTGGTGATCTTACATCGACGGCGAAGCAGTTTTACAGATTTATCAATTCGACTTTTGGGGAGGTCTTATGAGCAAGCGTACCTGGGACCAGAAGTATGCTTTCTATGCAGCAAGCTTGTATCGGCTTGGTATGTATATCGATGCTGGTTTGGTTAGCGCCATTATGTTTGAGCGATATATTGAAGATGCTCTTAATAGAGAACTTTTGTCAAAGTCAACTCAGGGTGATTTTTTGTGTGATGCTATAAGAAAATTATCTAAAAAGAATAGAAACCGTTACAACTCTGCATTGTTACACGAGCTTAGACTAATCAGAAATCAAGAGATAATACATCCTGATAAAATTTTTAAAGGCATCATGCATGATAATATCAAAAAAACAGTAAAGTTGAAGATGGCAAAAATCACTCAGTATATTTGGAAGGAATTGGACTCTGAAACATTTCTGAAGTACCGGGAATTAGATAAGATCCCTGTGTTAGATGCTGATTATGCCGTTATGGAGATCAAAGAGTTATTACAGAATGATTTGAAAAGCGAAGGAAGCAATACAAGTACCAGCATCACAAAAAGCGATTTTGAAAATCTGTTCTCAATGCGTAGCAAAATTTTGAATCTCGCGGATTATGCCAATCGCAACTTACTTGCTAAATACAATAATCTCCATATTGATGTTATTTCCAGGGTTGATACAACGTCTGCATATGTTTGGTTAGCGATTAATCTACGAAAATCAGAGGGTTGGAAGGGCAAAATTTCTGGAGCCTCAGCATCAATCTTGGCAACACCGCTTGATTTTCGCATCTACTTAGATTTCGGTGGTGAAGCTGTAACAGCTCGTAAGCATTACTATAAATTTCTGGCTTCCGAGAATTACGGGAAGAAATTTATTGCTATCCATGATGATGAGTCGTTGAAGATGTTTGATATCGATTGGTACTGCTTTAAAATTAATGATGCACGTGCAAAGGATGTTTCAAATTCAGAATCACTGTTGGGTGAGCAGTTAAGTAAAGCCGAAGCAATGTTGACAGAGTATGAAAAAAAGAAACAAATTATCACTTGGAACCGGAATCTTATTGGTTTCATACTACCGCGTTGTTGTGAGAGTATAAAATTTGACTATATTTTGGATAAGTTGGAGACAATTATAAAGTTATATTATTATTTCATAGACTTTAGAATTGGTATAATTAATAAAAATGAGAAAAAAGTAGAACCTCCGTGGCTGCCAAAAGAAAAAGATTACTTGCTTCACAAAACTAATAAAGTACTTAAAGGCTATAAACTTTTATGAGGGAAATGAAAATGAATTATAGGAAAGAACTATCAGCGGAGCTATTTGAAAAATATTCTGCGCTTCTCGCCGATGCCCACAAAGCCAAGGAAAACGCATATTGCCGTTATTCCAACTTCCAAGTTGGCGCTGCTGTACTGGCAAAAGACGGGAATATTATCACGGGGTGCAATGTTGAAAATGCCTCCTACGGTCTGACCATGTGTGCCGAGCGGACAGCTCTGTTCAAAGCTACATCTGAAGGATACAAGCCGGGCGACTTTGAAGCAATCGCCATTGCTGCCAGCGCCGATGATTTTTCCCCTTGTGGTGCCTGCCGACAGGTAATCAACGAATTCGGCGATGATATGGTTGTCATTTTCGAATTCGGTGGTGAAACGGTTATCACGACACTTGCCGGTATCCTGCCTTACAACTTTAAACTCTGATGAAAACGTCAAGCATCAGAAAAAACGGGATGCCGTCAATCCGCATACCAGTAGCCCCGCCTGGCAAAGCAATGCCAACACTCAGGGACTATGATCGGAAGCGGCAAAAAAACAGCGATCAGAAAGAGATCAAAAAGCAAGAACGAGAAATGGAGGAGAGATGAAAACCTTTATCTGCACCGCTGGCACATACGTGCAGATGAGAGCCGGTTTGAAGCCACTTTTGACGGATATTGATTATGATAAAACTTCCGTGAACATGCAATGACAGTGTCTGATGTCTGCTACTCTTGCGGGTGAAAAACTAAAGTCACATAGCCAACAAAAACGGAGGAAGATCATGACATCACTGAACGACAACGAATTCCCCGACCATCTTGCTCAAAAAATTGAAAACGCTGGGAAAGATCATATCTCATACTATTTGAACCGCTTGGTACCTGGTTTCAGCCCTTTAGGCTTCATCCTTTTTGATTTTGATGACTCTAATCATTCCTTTGAGTTTCGAAAACCGGATAATCCTCTAAGGTTTATTGTCTGTTATTGTGAAGGTGGAGCAGTTCTTTTTTGGACAGAGTTGGAAGAGCATGACTTATTGTCAAAAAAGTTGGGATACCTCTTGAGGAATATGCCTGCCGGTGTTAAAAGCGCGTCCTTCGAAAATAGTAACAGATTTTGGCAGGTGGTTAATGATGTAGTGGCGGGAGTCGATGTGGTTGTGTCTGGATGGAATTAGGTGCATGGCTCCGTCGAAATCACTTTCAGGTCGTGTTAGGCGGTTGTATGCCGTAACGCGACGGAAACTGAAATAGTTCGTGGAAAACCTGGTTATTGACGGAGGCGTTACTTCAGCAAATGGCACACAATCAGGTATCTCGATGAAATTATTGAAAGTCTGGATTGATATTTTTCCAGTTGGACAATGGCTGTTTTTTGGGAGATCGCTTTTGCGGAAGAGGAAGTCTTGTGGCATTGGAGCTGAACAGCAACCGGTTGTATGTTCAGAAAAAAATTGATGGAGTGTTATTGGTATGAGAGCCGTTATGGCAGAATCAGAGCAAACCAAATGAACCCACAAGACAAAGACGGCCCTTTCCCCAAAAG
Organism: uncultured Desulfuromonadales bacterium; assembly: GCA_903868145.1. Taxonomy (GTDB): domain Bacteria; phylum Desulfobacterota; class Desulfuromonadia; order Geobacterales; family Pseudopelobacteraceae; genus CAIPTY01. The sequence goes on from CAIPTY010000042.1 coordinate 6,474, forward strand.
CGTATTTCCAACCAGCGTATTCCCGCGCCGAATTTTCCCATGGATGGGTGGCGATGATGAGGAACACCCCAAACCTGCCACACCCGACTGGCAGCGCAAAAATGATGATGACAATAACAAGTATGGCCGATGACCCGTTACGCAATAGGTGACATACACGGCGGATCAAAAACCTTCCTGGCATTATTGGACAGCCTGAGTCTGAAGCATACTGACCGGCTCTACCTGCTGGGTGACTACATTGACCGAGGAAATGACAGCAAGGGGGTGTTGGACATCATCCTGCAATTGATGGACTCAGGCTATGGCGTGCGCCCGATTAGGGGAAATCACGACGATATGTTGTTACGCAGCTTTACCGGCCAGCATGATGGGTTTTCTGAATTTTGGCCGCGTTTGTGGGGCCATGAGACTCTGAAAAGCTTTGCTGTTGAATCTGTAAGCAATCTAAAGACCAGATACATCAAGCTATTAGATGCGCTTCCCTATTGCTGGGAGGACGGCAATTTCTTCTTTGTCCATGCCGGGCTTGACATGACAATGGACGATCCGCTTACACAGACAACTCCGGCACAAATGCTCTGGGGTGAAGCGGCATTTATCAATGACAGGCCATGCGCTGACAAGATTATCGTAAGTGGTCATAAAATCCGCTCGGTCGGCCAGATTGAACAAAGCCTTACCTCACACCATATCCAGATTGATAATGGAGCGTTTTATCAAGATGAGCGTTCCGACGTTGGCAACCTGGTTGCACTCAATCTCGACACCATGAAGTTGACATTCCAGCCCTGGCTCGATGGTGAAACAATCAAGTGAGTTGACAGATAAATACTTTATGGCAGGTCACGTTGATGCCGCATTTTACCCTTACCAACATAGGCCACAAGCGTTTTCTTGAACGCACAAAGGCGATGATGGTTTTACAGGATGCTCCGCTGTATAAGCTACATGCTGACAAGGAAATCGGTGCTTATCTTTACCGGCTTGCCCCCTCGGCATTCAGGGATGGTTTTAATCATATCTGTGCGGTAAGGCTTGCAGTGAACCGGCAGGCTCTTGAGCATGCAGCTTAAGCCCCAGACCTACTTCTGAAAAAAGAAAATAATATGCAACGACAAGAACAGTAACGATGGCCCGCTCCCAAAAAGTGTGTTTCCGCCCAGCGTCTTTCCCTGCCGGATTTTTCCTTGGATGGGCGGTGATGATGACGAAGAAGATGACCAAGCAACTGACGCGGTAAGGAAATCAGAAAACAGAAAAAACTGTGGTAGGGATAAAAAATGACAAAAAACCTGCATCGCTCCGTGTGCCCCTACGATTGCCCCGATACCTGCGGCCTGCTGGTTGAGGTGGAAGCTGGTCGTGCTATCAGGGTGACCGGTGACCCGCAGCACCCCATGACGCGGGGGCTGCTCTGCCCCAAGATGCTGAATTATGAACGGACCGTGCATTCCCCGCGCCGCCTGACTACGCCGCTACTGCGAACGGGAGTCAAGGGTTCCGGCCAGTTCGAGGCGATCTCCTGGGACGAGGCGATCGAGCGCATCTGCAACCGCTGGCAGGGGCTGATTGCGGAGCATGGCGCAGAATCGATCCTGCCCTATTCATACGCGGGCACCATGGGGCTGGTGCAACGCAACGCCGGTCATGCCTTCTTTCACAAGCTGGGCGCATCGCGGCTGGAGCGCACTATCTGCTCCCCGGCCAAGGATGCCGGCTGGAAAGCGCTGATGGGCGAAACTCCTGCCATTGAGCCTGCGGAAATGGGACAGAGCGACCTGGTGATCCTCTGGGGGATCAATGCAGCCGCCACCAGCATCCACGCCATGGTCGACGCACAGAAGGCTCGGCGACGCGGTGCCCGGCTGCTGGTCATCGACACCTACCGAACACCCACGGCGGATGCGTCAGACGAGGCATTTCTGGTAAAACCGGGTGGCGACGGAGCGCTGGCACTGGCGATGATGCATGTGATGGTGCGGGATGGGCTTGCCGACCGGGAGTTCATCGACGCCAATGTACTCGGCTTTGAACAGTTCGGGAGAGAGATTCTGTCCAACTGCTCCCCGGAGAAGATGGCCGATGTCTGCGGCCTGGCGGTCGAACGCATCGAAAAACTGGCGCGTGAGTATGCCGGCGCACAAGCGCCCTTCATCCGATTGGGAAGTGGTCTGACCCGCTACGGCAACGGGGCCATGACCGTGCGTACCATCGCCTGTCTTCCGGCGGTGAGCGGCGCCTGGCGCAATACGGGCGGGGGTATTCTCTGCGGCACCTCCACCGGGGGAGCCTACCCGATGCCCTCAATCACCCGTGAAGATTTCATGCAGCAGCCGACCCGGCTGGTGAGCATGAATCAACTGGGAGCGGCACTGAACGAGCTGTCAGAACCGCCTGTCATGTCGCTGTATGTCTATCATTCCAACCCGGCCGCCATCGCACCCGATCAGAATGCAGTGATCAGAGGACTGGAACGCGAAAATCTGTTCACCGTGGTACACGAGCGTTTCCTGACCGACACCGCCCGCTACGCAGATATCGTGCTTCCGGCCACCTCATCGCTGGAGCATGCCGACCTGTACCGCTGCTACGGCGGCTACCACACCCAGCGCTGCGATGCCGTCATCCCGGCAGTGGGCGATGCGAAAAGCAACTGGGAGGTATTCAGCCTGCTGGCCCGGCGTATGGGGTGGAGCGAGGCATTTTTTCATCTGAAGGTGGATGAACTGATCGAAATCCTGATCTGTGAGGAAAATCCGTGGCGGACACCGGATATCAACCGTCGGCTTCGGCAGGGCGAACCGGTGCAGATGATGCCGCCATCATCCCCGAGATGTGACTGGCGGACACCATCCGGCAGGATCGAGATACTCAATGTCCGGGAGCCCGAACCGCTGCCGCGTCTGCTCCCCACCCATGCCGCGCTGGATGGTTTTCCCCTGCGCCTCCAGCCTGCAACCACGCCCCAGGCGCTTAACTCGTCATTCTACGAACAGGATGAGCTGCGGCAGAAACAGGCGTGCATGGTGCTGATGATGAATCCGGTCGATGCCGGGAATCGGGGGCTGGCAGACGGGCAGCAGGTCCGGGCATTCAATCAGTTCGGCGAGGTGTTATTCACTGTGAGGATCACGGAGCGGGTTCCGGCCGGAACCGTGGTGACGGAGGGGGTCTGGTGGCGCGAGTTCATCACGGGTGAGCGCGGGGTAAATGCCCTGACATCGCAGCGCCTCACGGATGGCGGCCGGGGGAGCACGCTGTATGATGTGGCGGTGGAGGTGAGAGCTGCGTAGCGTTATCTTTTGCGGAGAACTCTCTTATCCCCGACTCTGATGGTAACCTTCTCGCTGTCGAAATGCTCCAGCAGCGGAATCAGGAACTTGCGCGACAGGCCGCTCACTTCGCGGAAATCGGTGGGGATGATCTCCGCTTTCTCACGTAACAGGACGATCAGTTTTTCCCGCAGTCCATCCAGCGCCGCAGCCGAATAGAAAAGATCACTTGAAATCCGCACAACCGAGCCGGCTCTTACCAGCAGCGTCAGGTTGTCGCGCACCATCTTTTCGTCGCAGCGGAAGCGCTCCATGATCTCCTTGACAGTGGGTGGTTCGATCCCCCCCTCACGGAGAAACTGCTCCATTTTTCCTGACAGATCATCTGTCCGGGCCGCTTTCCGCATGGCATTCCCGGCAGGTTTGACGATATCCCGATCCGGCACGATCAGGCCATCCTTCTCCAATGCCGTCAGCAGGGGTGTGAAGAAACGCCCGTCACTCCGCTTCGGCAGGCGGGTCTTGAGTTCTTCCTTACCCATCCCCTCCTTGTTCGGATTGGCATCCAGAAATGCCGCTATTTCATTCACCAGTCCCTGCTTGAGGGTGTCTGATGATGCACGGGAGAGATACATCTTCGGTTCTCGGATCACCTGCACGGTTTCTCCGCTTCCCAGCAGGGTAGACAGGCAGGAATCCACCGCCTTGCGGGGCAGACCGCTGCGCAGCAGCAGATCGTCATGAGTGATGCCGGACAGCAGGCTCTGGCTGATAATCAGGCCGATAGTGCGCTGTTGATCCTCTTGGCCGAACGACTCCAGTAATTCCAGCGCCTCGCTGTTTCTACGGCGTCGGCGCGGCGGGAAGGGATCGAGCACGATGCCGCCGCCAACTGTGGTGGCTGGCGCCGATATGCGCAGAATGTAGCTGTCCCCCGAGAGCAGCAGAGCCGGTTCCTTCAGCCGCAACTGGGCACAGGCGCTCTCGCCCGGCTGGAGTGTGTCGCGGTCAAGGAGGATCACCTGGGCCGGAACCTCATAGGTGGCCGAATGGAGGCGAACTTTTGCACGATGTTTCAGCTCGCGGGGGGCAGAGGCAAGGTAGTCAAGCCGCACATCCACGGCACGGGTGGTGCGGAAAACCCCCCGCTGCACAACCACGTCCCCCCGATGTACCTCGTTCAGGTCGATCCCCTGCAGGTTGACCGCCAGGCGTTGCCCGGCCTGCCCCTGTTCCACTCTGGAACCGTGTGTCTGGACCCCCCGCACCCGGCCTTCCCGCGCCGACGGCAGCAGTTCCAGCTCATCACCGACGTGCATCTCGCCCGACACGAGCGTCCCGGTCACAACTGTTCCGAAACCGGCCATGGTGAATACCCGATCCACCGGGAGGCGAAAGTTCCCCTCACGGCGCTTCTCGACCGCATCGTCGGCCAGACGGACAAGTTCGGCTCTTAGCTCATCCAGTCCTGCGCCGCTGCGTGCGGAGACCGGAACAATCGGCGCATGCTCCAGAAAGCTGCCGGCTACGAAGTTGCGAACCTCCTCGGTGACCAGTTCCAACCACTCTTTTTCGACCATATCGCTCTTGGTCAGAGCCACCAGACCGTTTTTGACACCCAGCAGCCGCAGAATATCAAGATGCTCCCGCGTCTGTGGCATGATCCCTTCGTCAGCGGCGATCACCAGCATGACCAGATCCATCCCGCCGACGCCTGCCACCATGGCGCGGACAAACTTCTCATGTCCCGGCACGTCGACGATCCCGAACTGAATGCCACCCGGCAGTTCCAGATGGGCAAAACCGAGTTCGATCGTGATTCCCCGGGCCTTTTCCTCTTTCAGACGATCGGTATCGATACCGGTCAGGGCCTTGACCAGCGAGGTTTTACCGTGATCTATGTGTCCGGCGGTGCCGAGGATCAGGTGCTTCATTCACACACCCTTCCGGCTGAAACGGTAACCGACGCCGCGCACGGTCTGGAAATGGATCGGATGGGCGGGGTCCGGTTCAAAATATTTTCGCAGCCTGACGATGAAATTATCCAGGGTACGGGTTTCTGTGTCGTTGGCATATCCCCAGACGGACTGCAGCAACTCGCCGCGCGAAATCGTCTCCCCTTCCTTCCGGAAAAATACCGACAGAACCCGCACCTCCATCTCGGTCAGGTCGATCTCTCCCTGGGCGGTGCGAGCCCGGTAGGAGAGCAGAAAAACCTCATTTGCTCCAAAACGATAGGCCTCCTCCACCGGCTCGGGGCGGTACCAGGAAGATCGTCGCAGCATCCCTTTGACCCGCAGCAGGAACTCCACCAGGTTAAACGGTTTGGCAAGATAGTCGTCTGCGCCGTTTTCAAGCCCCTCTACACGGTCGCTGTCTTCGGAGCGGGCTGACAGCATCAGGATCGGCACACGCGGGTCGAGTTCCCGGACGGCACGGCAGATCTGAAAACCATCCATGCCGGGCAGCATCACATCCAGAATTACCAGATCGAAATGCTCAACCTCCAGAGCAGCCAGGGCGCGCTCACCGGTCTCAAAATGGCTGACCCGGCACCCCTCTTCCTCCAGATTGAAGCAAATGCCGCGCGCCAGATGAATTTCATCCTCCACCAGCATGATATGGGATTTGTCACCGTTCATGGTTATTGAGCCACCGGAAGCGTTATGGTAAAGGTACAGCCTTGGCCAAGCCCGTCGCTCTCAACGGCGACCGACCCTCCGCAGCCACGGACGACACTTTCGACGATATACAGCCCCAGACCGGTCCCCCTGATGCTGTCCCCTGGATGATGGACACGGTAGAACATGTCAAAGACCTTTTTCAGTTCTTTTCTGTCCAGCCCGCGCCCTTTGTCCTGGATTTTCAGGCATACCGAGCTTCCCGTACTTACAAGGCGCACCGTAATGTCGGGACTCCCGGTAGAATACAGCATCGCATTTTCAAACAGGTTGCGCAGCACCATCCCCATCTCTTCGGGATCAACCATCACCTTGACTGCGGCTTCGGCCTCAAGGGCAAGGCTCCCACCCTGCGGCAGATTTGCCCGCTCCCGTTTTACGTACTCATCCAGCAGCATGCTCAGATCCGTCAGGCGTCGCTCCAGCGGCTTGCGCCGCTTTTCCAGCCGGGCTGCCATGAGCAGGTTATTGATCAGATAGTGCAGCCGGTCGGTATCTGCCAGCATGGTTCCCACGAAGGCATCCAGCCTCTCCCCGGTCGGTCGGCGAAGGCGGATGGTTTCGAGATGGAGCTGGATCGATGCAAGCGGTGATTTCAGTTCATGGGTCACCTGGGAGATGATGTCACGCTGCTTGGCGTACAGGCTGGACTGTCGGCTCCAGTAGACAAACAGGACATACACGCCCACCAGGATGACCACCAGCATGGCCAGCCCCTCGACCATGACCGGCCAGTTGAAGCCGGTTCCGAGGAGTTCGGGACGATACTTTTCGGCCAGCTCTCGGAACTCGCGGTGTTTGCCCACATACCAGTAGATCCAGAAAACCACTACGGTGATCCAGACCAACTGGATGGCGATCAGCGCCATCACCGGGTGGAATATGGTTCGCAGCAGTTTCATTTCACCTCAATATGCTGAATTAATTATTGTTATCGGCTACAGCCGGTTTGCCGGAGGTCGTGCCATATTTGAGTGCTTGCCTGAAACGGTGCTGTTCTGTTATAAACGCCAGACGCTTGAAGCGCAACCAGAAGTAAATGGAGATACGGCAACATGCCCAGTTTTGACTTCAAAAAATTAAACCGCACCATACTTATCTACCGCACCGTGCAGGCTCTGCTGGTGTGCCTCCTGATCTATGTCTCGTATGTTTTTCAAAATAATTTCAGCATGATGGGAAAACCGGAAAAATTCATGTCCAGCATTTTTGCAACCATAGTGATCCAGTTGCTGCTGATCTATCCGATTTACCGGCTGGCTTTTCGCGATGTGACGGTCGAGATTGAGGGCTGCCAGACCAGCCTTTCGAAGGAGGCGTCTGATGCCCTGAGAAAGAAGAGGTTGCTGGGAGATCTCTGGAAGTTCAGCGCGGTTGCTTTTTTTCTGGCTTTTGTCACGCTGGTGCCTGATGCCAAAAAAGCGCCTGGCGCAGCACATGTCCTGGCTATCACCCTGCTCTCATTCCTGCTGATGTGCCTGACCTATTTCCAGTGTTTCAACTTCAGCGCGAAAAAACGGATGCAGCAAAACTGATAGAAATCGTATTCACCACGGAGACACAGAGGCGCGGAGACCGCCGAAATAATTCTCGTGGCTTTGATTGTTTACCACCTTGTCTCCGTGTCTCTGTGGTAAAAAGCTCTTGACGTCTCACACAGTCCAACCGCCGAAGAACTCCTCCATCTTTCTAAAAATATCGTCAGAACTCCCCCGCACCAGCTCCGTATCAGGCAATGACCGCAGAAATTTCTTGCCGTAATTTTTCGTAACAACTCTGCGATCCAGGATCAGCACCGCTCCGCGATCATCATGGCTTCGGATCAGGCGACCGAAGCCCTGACGGAACTTGATAACCGCCTGGGGGACCGAAAACTCCCGAAACGGATCGCCGCCATCGGCCTCGATCTTTTCGGAGCGGGCCTGTTGCACCGGTTCGGTCGGCACCTGAAACGGCAGACGGGCTATAATAACCATCCGCAGTGCCTCTCCCTTCACATCGACCCCCTCCCAGAACGAATCAGTGCCGAACAGCACCGCATTGTGGTCTTTGCGGAAATGGGCCAGGAGGGTATGCCGGTTGGTGTCACCCTGTTTGAGGGCTGTCAGTCCCAGCCGCGCCAGTTCAGGCGCCAGTCCGCAATAAACCTTGTTCAGCAGGTCGTATGAGGTGAACAGAATGAAGGCCCCCCCCTTTGAAATGGCTACAGCCCGAAGGATATGCTCCTCCAGCGCCTCGCGGAAACCATGACCGGTCGGCTCCGGCATGTCGTCCGGCACCGCTGCAAAGACCTGTGTAGTGTAGTCGAACGGGGACGCCAGACACAACTCGTTCAGCCGTGCCTTGGGTAGCAGTCCGAAACCCGCGCGTTTTTTCAGGTAGCTGAATTCTCCTCCCACCGTCAGGGTTGCCGAGGTGACGATGATGGTCTTGAGCTTGTCCAGCACGGCATCTTTTACCTGGTCTGAAATATCCAGCGGTGCAGCGCATAAACGGGCCTGCAGACCACGACTACCCCTCTTTGACTCGATCCAGCGGCAGTAGCCTTCTGGCTCACTGATGAAAAAGATGGTGGTGTCGGCCATGCCCTGCAGACGCCCTTCAATGCCCGCAGTATCGAGCATCTGATCCGACAGCTTCTCGCGCAGTTTTTCCGGCAGATCTTCGCAGCGCCGCACCAGTGTGCGCAGGCTCGACGTATAGTCATTCAGAGCATCTGACAGACCTTTGAGCCTCTTGCGGCACTCCTGCCAGAAAGGCGTGCTGCTGATCGCAGGTGTTATGCGCAGCTTCTGCTCCCGTCCGGGCTGGCCGACGGCATCGTGTTCCAGTGAGATTGCCAGCCAGTCCATGGTCTGCTCGACCAGTTGCTCCAGATCGCGGGATTTTGGCAGCAGGTGACTCTCCAGCAGTCCGGAAAGCTCCATGTAGAGGCCTTCCGACGATTCCGGCAGGTCACGGGTGATCCTGCCGGAGATGACCGTCAGCAATCCGCCACGATTGGCTTTCTGGGGAGCCAGGCGGTGCAGTTGTTTGAGGATGCCGCCACGGGTGATAATCTGGGACAGGTGAGTGGTGGCCACGTCTTCCAGGTGGTGACCTTCGTCGAAAATCAACCGGCTGAAGGGGGGCAGAATCGCCGTGGCATCATAGCCGGTCTCCCTGCGCAGCACGATGTCTGACAGCAGCAGTGCGTGATTTACCACCAGGATTCGGGCAGCGGATGCGTCGCGCCGGGCACGGTAGAAAAAGCATCGGTTAAAGTGCTTGCAACGGGATCGGTTGCACTGGTCCGCTTCGCAGCATACCTCCTCCCAGGTGGCGCCGTGCGGGGTGAAGGAGAGGTCGCTGCGGCAGCCGTCCTGGCAGGCCTTGCTCCATTCGATGATCGTGGTCAGCTCGTGCGATGATTCATCGGGAAAGAGTGATGGCTCCATCTCCACCTGTTCGAGCTTGCGCAGGCAGGCATAGTTGCTGCGTCCCTTGACCAGTACCGCCTTGAACTCGACAGAGGAGTTGCGGGCAAGAAACGGCAGATCCTTTTTGATCAGCTGTTCCTGCAGGTTGATGGTGTTGGTGGAGATTACCACCCGCTGGTTGTTGCGCACGGCCCACAGAATCGATGGCACCAGATAGGCCAGTGACTTGCCGGTGCCTGTTCCGGCCTCGATCAGCGTCACCTTGTCGCCGTTGAACGATTCCGCCACGGTCAGCGCCATGCGAACCTGTTCGTCGCGCTGCTCATAGCCCTTGAGGTGAGCCATCATGCCGTCCGGCGCAAAAATACGGCCGATCTCCTCCAGCGAGAGCAGTTCACCTTTCTGCTCCGTGTGGGGAGAGACAACCACATAGCAACGCGTGCCGTCATTGTCGATGATGGCGAAACCGATGCCCTGATTGCCGCAGACCGAGGCGATATCCATATCAGCGGCCGACGGCTCCAGGTCGCCTGAAGGGTGGTTATGGATCACCACATCTCCGTTTCCCGCACGGGAGATGATTGCCGGCACCGCAATCTTGCTGCCGCGGGCGATTGCCTCTACCCCGCAGATAATCCCGTCCACGTTGCAGTGACCGATGAAGAATACCTCGTTGCCTTTGGCCCGGGAGATTTCGTGACGCATCAGCAGAACAGCGTCTTCGGTGAAGTGACTATTCATGGGTATGCGGAGTTGGGTAGCGGGAAATGGTGATCATGAATGGTATTCTCTATTCGGTCTGTAATGTTTTGAGCAGGAGCTGGTTGACTGTTTAAGAACCCAGACAGTAAAATAAGCCCCATTCGTCGTCTGTTTGTCAAGCGATGAATTCCTTCGGGGGGCTTTGAATATTTATTCTTAACCGCTGAAAAATATGATAAGAGAGATTCATGACACGACGCAGACTTTTCAAAGGCCGCTCACGCAAAGCCGGACTCCCGCCCGGCACGCTGGTTCACACGGGAGAGCTGAGAACCGGCGGCTCTTCAATTTCCTGCATCTCCTATTCAGAATCGGGATTTAACGAGTCGCGCCCTTTAAGTTTTGAACAGTGTCCGTCCCCCGGAGACGGGGTTCTGTGGATACATCTGGATGGTCTCCATGACCTCGATCTCATTCGTCGTTTCGGTGAACGTTACGGGCTGCATCCGCTGGTGCTGGAAGACATCGTCAACACCAGTCAGCGACCGAAGCTGGAGGATTACGGCGACTATATCTTTATTGTGACCCGGAGGATCAGTCTTAACGGAGAGAAGTCCGTTGACGGCGAGCAGGTCAGCCTGATCCTTGGGCCGGGCTATATCCTCTCTTTCCGGGAGGGATTTGATGGCGATATATTTGAATCGATCCGGGAGCGTATTCGCAACGGCAGAGGGCGTATCAGAACCATGGGAGCCGACTATCTGTCATACGCCATCATTGATGCTATTGTAGACGACTATTTCACCGTTCTGGAAAACCTGGAAGGACTGGTGGAAGATCTGGAGGAGCAGCTTGCCGACGGACCGACACAGGATGTACTGAGAAAGATCATTTCCCTTAAGCGGGAGATCATCTTCATGCGCAAGGGGGTCTGGCCGCTGCGCGAGGTTACTTCAGCCCTGGAGCGGGGCGAATCACAGCTCATCGCCGAAGCTTCCCGTGTATTTTTCCGGGACATTTACGATCATACCATCCAGGTCATCGACGGCGTGGAGACGTTTCGCGATCTGCTCTCGGGCATGCTCGACCTGTACCTTTCCAGCATGAGTAACCGCACCAACGAAGTCATGAAGTTTCTGACCGTCGTCGGCACCATCTTCCTCCCCCTGACCTTCATCGTCGGGGTCTACGGCATGAACTTCAAGTATATCCCCGAGTTGCAGATGCAGTACGGATACCTGTACTGCTGGATCCTGATGCTCTCCATTTCACTGGGCATGGGCGTCTACTTCAAAAGGAAAAAATGGTTGTAAAACAGGCTGGCTTATTGCCGACACCAATCCACATTGAAACGGAGGACGTATGTTCAACGCAACGCGCATCATCACTGTGATTATCAGTTTCGCACTGCTGGCAGGCTGTGTTTCTTACGGCGATATTCACCAGACGATTCAATACAGATACATTGGCCAACCCATCGAGTATGCCGTCAGCTACCTTGGAACGCCCACACGGGAGAGTTTTATTGATCATGGAAAACTCTATGTCTGGGATACCGGTCACAGTGTCGTGTACTCGGCTCCAACCGCCATTCCACCGGGTGGATATGCCGGCTCAAGCTCAAATTCCTCTGTGACCTATGCGACCGAGACCCAGAATTTCAACTGCATACTGACTCTTGTGGTCAACCATCGAGGTATCGTGACGGATTACCGGGTTCGGGGGAACCTTGACGGCTGCGAGAGATACGCCCAATAATTCCTCACGGGAGGCAATTCATGTTGAAAACGCTTGTTTCCTTAGTAATACTTCTTAGCATATTTACCGTCTGTCCGGCACTTGGCGCTCCTTCTCCCCAGATGAACGGCAATTCCCAGGATGTCCAGGCGAGACAGATACTCACCAATTCGGCATGGTGTTCGTTTACCTACAACAAGGTGAGCGGCACGTCGAGCACCCGCAGGGTAGTCTTCCGAACCAACGGCGTGATGACCGTCAACGGTGGAGCCCAGACCTACAGCTCAGGCTATGGCGGCTCGTACGCCGGGCAGTCGAACTCAGGCAGTGCGATGCGCTGGAGGCTCGAAAATCTCCGGTTGTATATCGATCAGGGGGGTGGTTTTCAGGACATCGGCCTGACGGCGACGAAAAACTCGAATGGCTACCTGATACTCCGCGCCGAAGGGCGCGAGTACACGATGTGCAGATGACGGCGCGGTTTGCCGGATGAGTATTCAACAAGGGTTGAAGGTTATTTGAAGGCGGCGACCTGTGCCTGGAACAGGGTGACCGGAACGAAGCGCACGGCAAAGTCAACAGTGCATTTGGTGCAGGTGACAAAGAACGGTCTGCCGTTTCTCCCTTTTTCCACCGGGATCTCGTGCTTCTGGCCGCAATAGGGGCACTGCGCAGCCACCATGGTCTGGGCAACCGGTTTTGCGTCGATCTTCTTGACCGGCCTGATTGTCGTCTTTGAAGCTGCGGCCTGTTGTGTGACCGTTTCAGGTGATGTTTCCGGCATGGGTCTTTCCCTCTCTTTTTTCACACGGATTCGTTTTGTAACGGAAACCATCGGCAGGATTTCATCATCCGGCTCGGTTTCCGCGATAATCTCCCCTCGCATGGCTTTTTTCCAGTTGACCGGCATGGATGATTTTGAGTAATGAAGCGGCCTGCTCCCCTTCATCAGAGCCGAACCGTTTTTTATAACGTAGAACTTTCCCCGGTAGTCCACCAGCACCTGATCGCCGATCTCGGTTACCTTGTGAGCCGAAACCATTTTGTTGTCCAGCCAGAATGATATCGCTTCGGGCATGATATACGAGCCTCCTGAATGCAAGAATTTTCGTCACAGATTGGAACAATAGCACCGTTTGACTGGATTGACAATCTCCGGCCAGGATCAGGAATCGATGACATGGAAAAATCCGACGTACCCGCAGCAGTAGCGCTTTTTGTCCGGCAACCGATACCGGGACGCGTCAAGACACGCCTGGCGCGGGATCTGGGGGATGGGGCAGCCTGCGAACTCTATGGCGCAATGGTGGCTGATATCCTCTCACAGATAACGAATAGCGAACTGCCGCTGTTTCTGTTCCATGACGGCTCCAGCGATGCTGGTCTGCCTTTGACGTGGCTCGCCGCATCCGCCCAGGTTATCAGGCAGACGGGAGATTCGCTTGGCGAACGCATGACGGCGGCCATTGAACAAACCTTTTCTGCCGGATATGAGTACGTGGTTGTGACCGGAAGCGATATTCCGGGCATTTCTGCCCCGATTCTGCATGAGGCTGTTTCTGAGCTTGATAGCCAGGATGTTGTGATTGTGCCGGCATTTGACGGGGGATATTGCCTGATTGCATTACGGCGGGATCATTTCAGTCCGGTCATTTTCCGGGACATACCCTGGAGTACCTCACGTGTCCTGAGCAGCACAATCGAGAGGTGTGAAGCAAACGGACAAACCTTCAAACTCCTTGAACCGCTCCAGGACATCGATACACAGGATGATCTCACGGTATATGGCAGGCAGCCGTCCCCGCATGCGGCTGAAACTGTCAACTGGCTGATTAAAAACGGTTTTTACTTTCCCAGCAGCGGGCTCATCACCTGATAGGTCAGATAGGCGACCAGCGCCGAGGCGGGTATGGTCAGGACCCAGGCGATCAGGATACGCTGAGCCACCTTCCAGTTAACCGCAGTGATACGTTTGGAAAGCCCGACACCCAGAATGGTTGAGGTAATAACGTGAGTGGTGCTGGTGGGCATGCCAAAAGCGGAAGCTCCCAGAATAACTCCGGCCGAAGCGGTTTCAACACAGAAGCCATGCACCGGCTGGAGCTTGACGAAATCGCGTCCGACAGTCTTCATGATACGCCATCCACCTGCCGCCGTGCCTAGTGCCATGGCAGTTGCGCAGCCTATCATGACCTCCCAGGGGACGCTAAAGGTCTTGATGAAGCCGTAGCTCAAAAGAGCCATGGTGATGACCCCCATCGATTTCTGGGCATCGGCGGTCCCATGGGAAAATGCCATAAATGCTGCCGAGAGTACCTGCAACCGGCGAAAATTTTTATTGAGCCCGCTGGGGGCTCTGTTGGCAAAAATCCGGTAGATGATCATCATGAAAATGTAACCGATAATCGTACCCAGAATGGGAGATATGAGTAGTGCCAGAATGATTTTTTGCAGCCCAGCCCACTTGAGAGCGCTGAGACCGGCATGGGCGAACACAGATCCCATGATACCGCCGATAATGGCATGGGAAGAGGATGATGGCAGGCCGTAATACCAGGTGATCAGATCCCATACGATGGCACCGGTGACGCCAGCCAGCACAACCATCTGAGTGACATTCGAGCTGTCCACAATGCCTTTTCCTATGGTTCCGGCCACTTTGGTGGAGATCATGGCGCCGGCGAAGTTGAGGACTGCGGCCATGACTATGGCGGATCTGACTGACAGGGCACGGGTTGAAACGCAGGTGGCGATGGCGTTGGCTGTATCGTGAAATCCGTTAATATAGTCGAAGAGAAGCGCTGCCAGGATCACCAGGCAGAGCATCACCAGGGCCGGGTCAAGCATTTTTCACCACCACGCTTTCAAGGATGTTGGAGGCGTCTTCACACCTGTCAGTAGCCTTTTCGAGCGTCTCGAAGATTTCCTTCCATTTAATCAACTGTATCGGATCCTTCTCCTCATCAAACAGGCGGCTGATGGCCTCGCGCGAAACGCGGTCCGCCTCGTTTTCCAGCGCGTTTATCTCAATACAGGCTTCGAAAATCTGTTCATTGGTTTTTTTGCCCAGCATGGCAACCGCCTTGTCAACCGCGTGACAGGACTGCAGAATGATGAATCCGAGCGACTTGGCTTCAGGGGGAATGGACTCAACATTATACATGATTACCCGCTGGGCCGAGGCGTCAATCAGGTCAAGGATGTCATCGAGCTTGGAGGCGAGAGAATAGATGTCTTCCCGATCCAGCGGCGTTACGAAGGTCTTGTTAAGCCTTTTGATAATCTCATGGGTCAGTGAATCTCCCTTGTGCTCGATTTCCTTGATCTTGCGCTGACTTTCTGCGGGATTTTCAAAGTTGTCCAGCATGTCCTTGAGCAGAACGGCTCCTACAATGATATTTGTAGTCATCTCCTTGAAAAGCTGGAAGAATTTCTCTTCCTTCGGGATAAGTCCGAACATATATGCCTCCGATATTGTATGTCTGTCGCGAGTCTGAAATGTATCCGATAACCAATACCACAAGTTGCCGTGTGTGCCCACCAAAAATTCATCTGACCTCACACATTGCCGTAATACTGAATCATGATCATCGCGACGTGGTGACGTGAGTGAAAGCGCTCGTTACGCTGCAAGCCCACGTTTATTTCAATTGAATTCCGAACGAGCTGACTGATATAGTGCAGCCCACGTAAATCAGCTGTTCTCACGTTCAACTGGATGTGTGCGGGGAGTCAATGAATATCTCCATTATCGACAGGATCATGCTGAACTTTTTTGCAGACCTGCAAGGGGTTTTCACTCTTGCGGGCAGCACCTTCGCGCGAATGTTCCGCCCCCCATTTTACTACCGCGAATTTGCCGTCCAGTTCGACAAACTCGGTTTTTCCTCCCTGTTCATCTGCGTACTGACCGGTCTGTTCACCGGAATGGTCATGGCGCTGCAGGCATTGATCCAGCTCAAACCTTTTGCCGCCACCAGCTATGTAGGGGGTATGGTCGCAGCCACCATGGTCAAGGAGCTGGGACCGGTGCTGGCCTCCCTGATGGTTGCCGGTCGCGTCGGGTCGGCCATTACCGCCGAACTGGGCACGATGGTCGTTACTGAACAGGTAGATGCCATGCGGGTCGAGGGAACCGATATTGTCAAGCGGCTGGTGGCTCCACGCCTGAAGGCCATGCTGCTGGCCATGCCGCTTTTGACGGTGGTAACCGATGCCGTCTCGCTGGTTGGCGGCTATATCATGTCCGCCAGCTATGCCATAAACCCGACCATGTATATCGCCGGCATTCCCCAGTTCATGATATTTCAGGATCTGATCGAAGGGCTTTTCAAACCGGTATTTTTCGGACTGATCATCACGGTGACAGGCTGTTACGTCGGGCTGAATACCAGAGGCGGTGCCGAAGGGGTCGGCAACGCCGCCAAGCGCGCGGTTGTGCTGTCGTCGGTACTGATCCTGATGTCGGACTTTTTCATCACCAAGGTTTTTGTGGCGTTTCGCGGGTAAGCCGGGGCTTCCAATAATTGACATACCAGGACGAAGGCTCCGTCGTGGTATAAGCGGCACTCTTTGGAGCCAGATATTAACGGAGAAGAAAGATGAAAAAAACCGGACTCAATGCGGTAATTATTTTGGCGGCATCCGTAATTGTATTGTTTTCGTCCATGGCTTTTGCCGCGCCAACATCCAGAACGGTACTCTCCGTCTCTGAAAAAAAGGGGAGTATCTACGCAGTGTATGATGATGGAAAATCTGTCAAAATTTCAAAGAAGGGTAAGTTCAAGTCACCAAAACTTGCAGCGGACAAAAGAACTATTGGATATCTGAATTCGTCACGAATGGGGCCGAAAGATGGTCTGGCAATTTCCTACACGATAGACGCGTCAAGTATCCTGTACATCTACAAGGACGGTAAGGTCCTGATAGAGGTTTCACCGGACAGCCGTCCATTCATCTGGGAGTGGAAGTTCCATAACGATGGAAAACAGGTGGTGCTGAAGACGGGACACACGCATGGACTGAGTAACTATGAGCTGTATGATATTGAGAAAAACAAGCTCATAGAGGAATTTGCGGAGAAGGAAAACACCAAAATGCCGGACTGGGCTCAAGGGTTGGAATAGTGCAGGCTCTGACGCAGTAAAACCTGAAGCGGCAGCAACACTGGCCTGTACTTCCTGATTTGGATAGAGGTTCGTAACCTGATGAATTCCCGGCTTGAATTTGTGATCGGAGCGGAAAAACGGCTGGCCGAGATAGTTTCGGGTCCGGAGATGGAACCGTTGCTGCGCAGTCTGGTCATGGCCGGCCCGCTCTATGCCGTGGTTCTCGACGAGGATGCCCTCCCGATCTGTCGCCGGGGAACGGACGATCCGCTCCGGAAAACCCGCCAGATCAGACATGCTCTGCTGGTCGAGGGGGAGCCGAAAGGCACCCTGCTGGTTGCCTGGGCCGCGGAACCTGCGACGCAGAACGACTCGCTGGCACTGCTGGCGCGGGACGCCCTGCAGTTGATCATCAACAACAACCTGAAACGGATGCTGACCACCGAACTGCACACATCCGTCGTTCAGGAATCGTATGAGCAGCTCGTGGAGGGCAACCGGCGGCTGGCTGACTCGGAGAAGCGCTACCGTGAACTGGCCGTCTCGCTGGAACAGAAAGTGGAGGAGCGCACCGCCGAACTGCAGCGGGCCTACGCCCGGATGCTGCAGCAGGAAAAACTGGCCGCAGTCGGGAGCCTGGCCGCCGGCATGGCTCATGAAATCAATAACCCCAACGGTTTTGTCCGCAGCAACCTGACCACCTTCCAGCGCTATGTCCGGAAAATGAAGGATATGCTCCACCAGTATCAGGTGCTGGTTGCCGAAAATACACCTCTGCAGCAGCTCCAGCAGGAGACAGGCAGTAAATGGCGCGAGTTGAAGCTGGATTTTGTCCTCGCGGATACAGCCGAGCTTCTGACACAGTCAATCGAAGGCACTGACCGCATTGCACGCATTGTGGCTGATTTGAAGAGTTTTTCCCATGTTGATGAGAGTGCTGAGGCCGACGTTGATCTGAACGCCGAAATTGAACGGGTGCTGGCGGTGCTGGCGCCCCGCATGGCGGGACAGGTGAGGATTGAACGCGAACTGCAGCAGCTCCCGCTATTCCGCTGTAATCCGGGCCTGATATCCCAGGCGCTGCTCAACATAATTCAGAATGCGCTGCAGTCGCGACAGGATGCCCTTGAACTGAAAATTTCCAGCCGGGTGCCTGATAACTGTGTGGAAATTTCCGTCGCGGATAATGGCTGCGGCATTGCGGCGGAAAATCTGTCCCGCGTGTTCGATCCCTTTTTCACCACCCGTCAGGTTGGGAGCGGCACCGGCATGGGTTTGACCGTTGCACGGGAGATCATCATCACCGCCGGAGGCAGCGTCGGAATAGCCTCAATAGAAGGAGCGGGGACGATCATAACCCTCAGACTGCCGCTTGGAAAGAAAGAAGGATATAAATAATGTCACGTTATGCCGACCTCTTCAGAACCATGTCATCCCAGAAATCGTCCGATGAAAATCTGGACGTCGAAGCCACTGAAGGAAGCGAACAGATATTTACCCTGCTGTTCGTGGACGACGAGGAGAACGTTCTCAATGCGCTCCGCCGTATCTTCATGGAGGAAAATTATACCATCCTGACCGCCCTGTCGGCCCAGAAAGCACTTGAAATAATGGATCGGGAGAAGGTGCATCTGATCATCAGCGATCACCGTATGCCTGGTATGCCCGGAGGCGAACTGCTCAAACTGGTTCGAGAAAAATACCCTGAAACGATCCGCATCATGCTGACCGGTTATGCCGACGTCAATTCGATCATGGGCGCGGTGAAGGAGGGTGCGGTCTACAAGTTCATCACCAAACCGTGGAATGACGAAGACCTGCGCCTGACAGTCAGCCTGGCCCTGCAGCAGTTTGTGCTGATGCGTGAAAACCGCCACCTGAAGGATATTGCCAAACAACAGCAGACCAAAATAAAGAGCTATGCCGGCCTGTTTGAGCAGAATCGCGGTATGCTCGGAGATATTCTGGTCAAGGCATCGCTGATCGGCACTCAGGAACTCGATCTGGCTCGGACCCAGAAAGACAGCAACGAGTTTCTGGGCGATTTCTTTGTCCGAAGCGGGATTTTGACCGAGTCGCGGATTATTGCCGCAGTACAGAAGCATTTGGGAATCGAGCTCATTGATCTTCGGGAGGTGGCTATTCCCCAGAATGTTGCCCGCTGTCTGCCGAAAGAGCTGTGCGACAAGAGTCGCCTGGTGCCGGTCAGATTGGAAGGAAGTGCGCTTACCGTTGCCATGGCTGATCCGTCGGATATCGTGACCTGCGACAATATTGGCCGTGTCACGGGCCTGCGGGTTACTCCGCTGCTGGCATCATCTTCACAAATCGGCGAAAAGATAGCTTTAGCCTGGGCAATTGACGCTGAATCGGACGGGCAGGATTTTGACGATCTGGAACCGATGGATGAGATCGATATCGTGCTGGATGAGGAAGAGAACGAGACCAGTGTCGAAGAGTTGATAGGCTCGTCAAGGGTGCCGCCGGTCATCCGCATCGTCAATGCCATAATATCCGAGGCAATCCGCTATGGTGCCAGCGACATCCACATCGAAGCCAAAACGAAATACACGGTGATCCGCTACCGTATCGACGGCATGCTGCATGCAAAGATCAAAATTCCGGCAGACCTGCATCCGGCCGTCATATCGCGCATCAAAATCCTGGCCAAGATGGACATTTCAGAACGCCGCCGGCCGCAGGATGGCCGCATCACCGTCAAGTCAGGCACCCGTATCGTCGATATGCGCGTTTCGTCGCTCCCTACCATCAACGGCGAAAAGATGGTCATGCGCATCCTGGACAAAAGCGCCTCAATCAAACGCCTGGATGAGTTGGGAGTGCTGGAGGATGATTTCCGCAATATTACGATAATCAGTTGCAAGCCGCAGGGAGTGGTCATCGCCACCGGGCCGACCGGCAGCGGCAAGACAACCATGCTCTATTCGCTTCTCGCGGCCATGATGAACCCCAACAAGAATTTTGAGACCATCGAGGAACCGGTCGAGTACTTTCTGGAAGAGGCCAATCAGGTCTCAATCAACGAGAAGATCGGCCTCTCCTTCGCACAGGTGCTGCGGGCAACGCTTCGCCAGGATCCCGACGTTATCCTCGTCGGTGAAATGCGTGATTTCGAAACGGCGGATACCGCCTTCAAGGCGGCGCTGACCGGACATATGGTTCTGTCAACCCTGCACACCAACAGCGCGGTTGCGTCAATCACCCGCCTGGTTGACATGGGCATCAAGCCCTACATCATCGCTTCGGCGCTGGAGGGGGTTATCGCCCAGCGTCTGGTGCGCAAGGTCTGCAGCGGTTGTGCCGGGCCCGCTGCACCGGAGAACTCGCTGCTGGAGCTTCTGCGGCTCCCGGCGCATTATTTCGGGGCGGGAACCACAAAAGGTTCTGGCTGCTCCCAATGCGGTAATACCGGATATCGCGGTCGGATCGGTGTCTATGAAATGTTTGTTATGAATGATGATTACCGCCATCTCATCGGCGCGGATTACCATGAATCGGAGCTGCTCAATCTGGCTCGAACCAACGGCATGAAGACCCTGCTGGAGGACGGTCTGGAAAAAGTGCAGCGAGGTTGGACAACGCTTGAAGAGCTGCTGCGGGTGGTCGGCCCGACCGTCAGGATGGAACGTGTGTGCGAAGCCTGCTCAAAAAGTATCGACTCAAAGTTCCTCTTCTGCCCCCACTGCGGCTCGTTCCGTCACAACTGCTGTAAAAGCTGCCGCATGCCGCTGGAGGATGGATGGACGGTCTGTCCCTTCTGCGGTGTGCTGCGAGATCCCTGATAAAGAGGAGCATTTATGAACAACAGAATCCTGCTGGTTGACGATGAAGCCAACGTACTGACCTCTTTGAAAAGGGCGCTTTTTGAAGAAACCATGGAAATAGTCACGGCGACAAGCGCGGAAGAGGCGCTTGGGATTATGGCGACGCAGGGCTTCAAGGTGGTCATTTCCGACGAGCGGATGGCGGGAATGCAGGGTGCGGAATTCCTGGCTCTGGTGCGTGGCAGATACCCGGAGACCGTACGCATTATGCTGACCGGACATGCCACACTTGATGCCGCCATGAGGGCGGTCAACGAGGGAGAAATCTACCGTTTCTTCTCCAAGCCCTGGGACGACAACGACCTGATCTTTGCTACACGATCCGCCATTGAAAAATTTGACCTTGAAGCCGAAAACAGGCGTCTGCTGGCGACAATAAAGACCCAGGCCAAGGAACTCAAGGCCCTCGAAAAACATTACCCGGGCATATCGGCGGTTGAACGGGATCAGCGTGGCAGCCTGGTGTTGCCCGAGCTCACCGACACTGAAATGCGCGAGCTCTTCAATGAGTGCGAAGAGAGGTACGGGGTCAAATTGTCACATTGATATGGCCGAAAGACAATCATACCTGTTCAGCCGGCAGATGGGTGCTTCACGGATCTCCCTTCTGCTTGCGGCGGGTGATGTCTTCCAGAGAGACGAGGATAATGTTCGAAGTGGTGTACTCCCAGAAAATCGGCCGGGCGCTGACCAGAAAAACCTTGTGTCCGACCCGGGGAAAATCACTTTCAATTTCACAGTCCGTGAACGGGTTATTGCTGGCAAGGATGTCGTCGAAGAGGAGCCGTAGTGAAGGGATGTTCCATTGCCGATTTCCAAAGTCGTACATGGAATTTCCGATCGTTTCCCCGGGTAGCAGCTTGAGGGTCTCGTAGAAGCTGGCGTTGGCGAAGAGAACCTTCATGTCGGAATTAAGCACGATCAGTGGCGGGCGTACGTTTTCCACGATCATTTTGATAAAATCATATCCCTGGCGCTGCTTTTTCTCCACCAGCAGCCTATGTGCACATTCCAGTAAAGTCCCTTTAAAATTAACCATATCGATCGGTTTGATCGCATATCTGTACGTATCAAGATCCAGTGAACGCTTCAGATACCCGGCCTGCTCAAAGGCGCTCAGGATTATGGTCGGAACCAGCCTTTCACCATCAAAACTTCGAATTTCCTTAAGCATGGACAACCCGTCCATGACCGGCATCTGGATGTCGGTGATGACAATATCCGGTTTGTGCTCCCGATACGCCTTCAGCCCCTCTTCGCCATTTCTGGCGGTGACCAGAACTCCCGCAAGACGTGAGAGAAACTCACAGCCCATTTCGCGGGTAACCTCTTCATCTTCTACATACAACACCGTGAGACTTTTCAGGTGCGCCTGAACCTCAGCATCCGAGGTGGCTATATCCATGTGATTTCTCCGTATCTTTTCGCGAAATCATCGATACCTGTCAGGTCAAAGCGGCGTGGGCTGCCGCCAGGCGTGCGATCGGCACCCGGAATGGTGAGCAGGAAACGTAGTCAAGACCGATCTTGTGGCAGAAGATGACCGAAGCCGGGTCGCCGCCATGCTCCCCACAGATGCCGAGCTTGATGCCGGGCCGGGCGCTGCGTCCCAGTTGGCAGGCCATCTTCACCAGTTTGCCGACCCCATTCTGATCCAGAGATACAAAAGGATCTTCCGGCAGGATGCCGTTGTCCACATAGAACGGCAGGAATTTTCCCGCATCGTCGCGGGACAGGCCGAAGGTGGTCTGGGTCAGGTCGTTGGTGCCGAATGAGAAAAATTCCGCTTCGGTTGCGATCTCGTCGGCGGTCAGAGCCGCACGGGGCAGTTCGATCATGGTGCCGATCAGGTATTCCACCTTGACGCCGTATCTGGCGATAGTCTCTTCGCAGACAGCGCCGGCGTTCTGTCTGAGAACCGCAAGTTCGCTGACGGTCGCGATCAGCGGGATCATGATCTCGGGAACGATGCTGTACCCCTCATTCCTGACCAGTTCACAGGCGGCTTCCATGATCGCCCGCACCTGCATGTCATAAATCTCCGGGTAGGTAATACCGAGACGGCAACCGCGGTGACCCAGCATCGGGTTGAATTCGTGCAGAGTCTCGACTTTGTGTTTGAGGGAGCTGACCGTGACCTTCATGGTTTTGGCCAGATCTTCGATGTCTCTTTCTTCCTGGGGCAGGAACTCATGCAACGGAGGATCCAGCAGCCGGATGGTGACCGGCAGCCCCTTCATTTCGCGGAAGATGCCGATGAAGTCACCCTTCTGCATCGGCAGTATCTTGGCAAGCGCCTGTTCACGCCCCTCCAGATCCTCCGCCAGGATCATCTCACGCACCGCGGCGATGCGCTCTGCGTCGAAAAACATGTGTTCTGTACGGCAGAGGCCGATGCCTTCTGCGCCGAACTCTCGCGCGACCCTGGAGTCGTGGGGGGTGTCGGCATTGGTGCGGACCTTCATGGTGCGAAATGAGTCAACCCAGCCCATGAGGATGCCGAAGTCCCCGGTCAGCTGGACCGGAACGGTGGGTACCTTGCCCAGCATCACTTCACCCTTGGAACCATCCAGGGTAATCCACTCGCCACGTTTGACAACCACACCGTTGCGCGCGGTAAATGTTTGCCCGGTGTAATCAACCTTTATATCGCCGCAACCGGCCACACAGCATTTTCCCATGCCGCGGGCCACGACCGCCGCATGCGATGTCATACCGCCCCGGGCGGTCAGGATACCCTGGGCGGCGTGCATGCCGTGGATGTCCTCGGGAGAGGTCTCTATACGCACCAGAATCACTTTTTTACCGATTTTTGCTTCCGATTCAGCCTCATCGGCGGTAAATACGACTTCTCCGGAAACCGCTCCCGGCGATGCAGGCAGGCCCTTGGCAATAATTTTCTTCTCCGCTTTGGGGTCAAGTGAAGGATGCAGTAACTGGTCAAGCTGGGACGGGGCGACTCTGAGGACAGCGGTTTTCTCGTCTATCAGCCCTTCGCGCACCATATCGACGGCAATCTTGATGGCAGCCGGCGCCGTGCGCTTGCCGTTGCGGGTCTGCAGCATGAAAAGCTTGCCCTTCTCAATGGTAAACTCGATGTCCTGCATATCCTTGTAATGTTTTTCCAAAATATCGCGAATGGCGGCCAGTTCCTGGTAGCATTCCGGCAGCACCTCTTCCATGGGAGGCAGGCTGGTCTCTTTGGCGCGGTTTATCGGCTGGGGGGTGCGAATACCGGCCACCACATCTTCACCCTGGGCATTGACCAGATACTCGCCATAGAAATAATTCTCCCCGGTGGAGGGGTCACGGGTGAAGGCCACGCCGGTGGCGCAATCGTCGCCCATGTTACCGAAGACCATGGATTGGACATTGACGGCGGTGCCCCAGTCAGCCGGAATACTGTTGAGTCTGCGGTAGGTGATGGCGCGCTGGTTCATCCACGAACCGAACACTGCGCCGATGGCTCCCCACAGTTGGGCTTCCGGATCATCGGGAAAATCAACGCCCAGTTCGTGCCTGATCTGATCCTTGAATCTGGAGACCAGGTCTTTCCAGTCTTCAGCGGTCAGATCCGTGTCCAGATGCACGCCCTTTTCATCCTTTTTCTGCTCCAGAAGATATTCCAGGCTGTGCTTGTCCATCCCCATCACGACGTCAGAGTACATCTGGACAAAGCGGCGATAGGCGTCGTAGGCAAAACGTTCGTCACCGCTCTGGGCGATAATGCCCTGCACGGTGGTGTCATTGAGGCCGAGATTGAGAACCGTATCCATCATACCCGGCATGGAAGCGCGGGCTCCTGAGCGGACTGAGACCAGCAGCGGGTTCAGGGGGTCGCCGAAGGTTCGCCCCATCAACTGCTCAACCTGTTTGAGATTGGCAGTGACCTCTGCTGCCAGAGAGTCGGGATAGGCGTGATCGTTTTTGTAGAATTCCGTACAGACTTCGGTGGTAATGGTAAAACCGGGTGGAACCGGCAGGCCGAGGCTGGACATCTCGGCCAGATTGGCACCCTTTCCGCCCAGCAGGTTTTTCATATCGGCCCGACCCTCAGCCCGGCCATTGCCGAAAAAATATACAAACTGTGCCATTGTACTGCCTCCTTGCAGGAAATGACCTTCTATTTTGTATCCCAACTGGTTATGTCGGCGTTCTTGCCGTCGCCCCCCTTGGCTCCATCCGCTCCATATGAAAACAGGTCATAATCTCCATGTTCGCCGGGCGATACATACAGATAGTCGTTGCCCCACGGATCCTTGGGGATCTTCTTGCTCTCAAGATAGCCGCCATCCTTATAGCCTTTTGGGATCATACCAACGGTCGGTTTCGTAACCAGAGAGATCAATCCCTGTTCCGTAGAGGGGTAGGAACCGGTGTCGAGCTTGTAAAGCTTCAGCGCGGTCTCAATGTTCTTGATCTGAACCCTGGCATCGGTTATTTTGGCATCATCGGTCCGCCCCATGAGTTTGGGGCCGACCAGCGCCGCCAGCATGGCCAGAATAACTATGACCACCATGATCTCTATTAAGGTAAAACCACTCGTGTTACGGAGCTTTTTCATATCGAACATCCTCCAATTGGGTAGTAGCGACAGCGCAAGAGATGTTACATGAACTGCTTTGCATGAACAAGAGTTTTCGGATTATTGGTATCATTATCCCAAATGAAGCCAGCCTGCCCCCAATTGAGGTAGAAAAATTGGAAACTCAAAGGTTTCATGAAAAAAGCTTCGTAATATTGGTGCGATAGATGAACGCTATCTACTTGGCACGCGATATGCGGGTGTGATTCCATGGAATGAGAATTGAGCGACCACCCCGAGCAGGCCCATATCAAGTCAAAGGAGAATGAAAATGGAAAAAAGTGTAATTGCCCTCTTTGCCCTGGCAGTTTTCGCCGGTACGGCCTTCGCTGCCGATGTGATGGAATTGAAACGTGGTGTCACGTTCCCTCACACTATGCATAAGAAAATTCTTAAAGGCTGTAGATCGTGCCATGATCAGGAGCCCGGGAGGATTGAAGGTTTTGGCAAGGAGTGGGCCCATAAAGTTTGCAAGGGCTGTCATGTGGTTGAACAGGCGGGACCCACTCTCTGCAAGGATTGCCATAAATAGTTTTACCTGTTTGCAACGCTCATAACGCAGAACTGAGTGGTGATGCTCGGCATCGCCACTCAGTGCAGGTGCTGCCTGACCTGATACCGTTTGCCTGTTTCCTCCAGAAATCCTTCTCGTTCCATTACTCCCAGGTTTTTCTCAACGGCTTCCTGTTCCACATTCAGAAACTCTGCCAGACCCGACGATGTAAGCCCCGGCGAAGCCAGCAAAGCCCGCAGCATGAGACTGCGCAACTGACGGTTGGATCCGGCGAAGCAGGATTGTTTGATATGACGGTTGCTGCGTCGGGCCGGGTTGGAGTGTGTCTGTTTGAGCATTACGCCGTAATCCATCAACCCGTAATACCAATCGCGCGGGTTATTCTGGTCGAGCGTGGCGGCAACAAGTGGAAGGATTTCCTGATCGGCAATCTTCTCGTAGCCGTGGAAGAAAAAATGAATGAAAACAGCACGGATGTTGGTTTCTATCAGCGGTTCAGGCACGTCGAACGCAAAGGCGGCCACCGCCCGTGCTGTATAGGGGCCGATACCGGGGAGTGAGAGCAACGCCGGAATCGATTGTGGTATCTGCCCGCCAAAACGTTTCACTACTTCTTCCGCACAACGCTTGAGAGAGACCGCTCGACGGTTGTAGCCGAGTCCCTGCCATACATTCAATACGTCCGGCAGCGCCGCACCGGCAAGGTCAGTCAGCGTGGGGAAGGCGGAGAGAAACTGTTCATATTTGGTCTTTACCCGATCAACCTGGGTCTGCTGGAGCATGAACTCAGACAGCAGGATGGAATAGGGGTCGCGGGTATTCCGCCACGCCATGCTGCGGGGATGCGTGTGATAATGGTCAAGTATTTCGGTTCGGAATTCTCTGGTGGCGTCGGCTGAGAGCGTTTTATTTCCATGATACTGTTCGGTCAATCGCTGTGGGTCAAGCAAGGGTAGCCTTCCAGGCGTCGAGTGATGCCAGAGCACGTTCAGCGAGCAACTGTCTTTTCTGGATTTTTTTAATCCGACCGGGGAGATCGGGAAACAGCCCGTAATTTACATTCATCGGTTGGAAATGTTTGACGTCGGCATTGGTAATGTGCTGCATCAGAGCCCCCAGAGCAGTGTCCGGAGGGGGGACAGGCATTGATTTTCCCTGTATCAGATTGGCAGCAGCGATACCGGCCAGTAAGCCGCTGGCAGCAGACTCCACATAACCTTCCACCCCGGTAATCTGACCGGCAAAAAATATGCGCAGATCATTTCTGAGCTGTTGGGTCGGCAGCAAGAGGCAGGGCGAGTTGATGAAGGTATTGCGGTGCATCGAGCCGAGCCGGACAAACCCGGCAGCCTCCAATCCCGGAATCATGCGGAAAATCCGCCGCTGCTCGGGCCATGTCAGCTTGGTCTGGAAGCCGACCAGGTTGTACATGGTTTTAGCCCGGTTTTCGGCACGCAGTTGAATGACGGCATGTGCTTCGTGACCGGTATGGGGATTGATGAGGCCAACAGGCTTCATCGGCCCGAAACGGAGCGTTTCAAGACCGCGCGCAGCCAGTTCTTCAACCGGCATGCACCCTTCAAAATGAACCGCCTTCTCAAAATCCCGCGCCTGGACCTTCTCGCCACGATTCAGTTCATCGACAAAATGGAGGTATTCCTCCTCATTCAGCGGGCAGTTGAGGTAGTCGTCACCGTCACCTTTGCCGTAGCGGGAGGCGGCAAAAACTCTGGTCATGTCAAGGGATTCGGAGGAAACGATGGGAGCGATGGCGTCATAGAAGTAGAGACGGTCACCGGTCACCTCGCTCAAGGTGGACGCAAGCGCATCGCTGGTGAGAGGTCCGGAAGCGATGATCACAATCCCCTCGGTCGGAATGCAGGTCAGCTCGCCGCGTTCAATTCTTATTAAAGGGTGGGCCTCTATCTTCACGGTAACATGGTCGGAGAAAAGCTGGCGATCCACAGCCAGCGCGCCGCCAGCGGGAACGCAGGTGGCTTCGGAGGTCTCCATGATCAATGATCCGCAGCGCCGCAGTTCCTCTTTCAGCAGACCGACGGCATTATCAAGGGAGATACCACGCAGGGAGTTGGAACAGACAAGTTCCGCCAAGCCGGGCAGATGATGGGCGGGAGAAAATTTTTCCGGTTTCATCTCATGAAGGACAACAGACACGCCGCGCTGGGCGGCCTGCCAGGCTGCCTCACAGCCTGCCAGGCCACCGCCGATAACAGTAAGCTGCTTCACTTCTTCCCTGCGCCGCCCTCTTTAAAATCGCACCCCTCTTTGGGACACTTGAGGAATTCGCCCTCGCGCTTGTAGACCTTCTTTACCAATAGCGGGAAACCGCATTTCGGACAGGCCTTTTTCACGGGAAGATCCCAGAGGGCAAATTTGCACTGAGGATATCTGTTGCAGGAGTAAAACAGCTTGCCGAAGCGCGACTTCTTCTCCGTCAGCTCCCCTTCTGTACACTCGGGACAGACCACGCCGGTGCTTATTGGTTTGACAAGCGGCTGAATATTCTTACAGGCCGGATAACCGGAACAGGCCAGATATTTGCCGAAACGGCCATCCTTGATCAGCATTGGTGCTCCGCACTTCTCACACTTTTCGTCGGAAACGACCGGCTCAGCGACTTCAACACCCTCCTGCTCAACGTTGCGGGTATATTTACACCCCTCCTGGAAGCCGGAGCAGGCGATGAACTTACCGCGTTTGCCGAGTTTTACCACCAGCGGCTTGCCGCATTCAGGGCAGAGCTCATCGGTCGTCTCGGTCGTCAGGTCTGATTTGCTTACTTCGCCTTCTTTCTGTTTCAGCAGGGCAATAAACGGCTCCCAGAATTCCTTGAGCAACGGCTGCCACTCTTTCTCGCCACGCGACACCTGATCCAGCTCTTCCTCCAGCCCGGCGGTGAAATTGTAATCGACGTATTTCTGGAAATGAGCCGTCAGCAGATCACTGACCACCATTCCCACGTCTTCCGGGAAGAAGCGCTTTTTGTCGAGACGGGCGTATTTCCGCTCCACCAGGGTGTTCATGATCGAGGCAAAGGTCGAGGGACGGCCGATGCCGTACTCTTCCAGCGTCTTGACCAGCGTTGCCTCGGTATAGCGGGGGGGGGGCTGGGTGAAGTGCTGCTCGGGAAGAACCTCATGCAGCTTGAGCGTTGCCCCTTCGCTCATGGGGGGCAGCAACCCTTCTTTCTCCTCATCCTGATCATCAAGCCCTTCTATATACAGCTTCATGAATCCGGGAAACCGGATAACGGTGCCTGCGGCACGCAGCCCGGCACGCCGTGATCCGGCAAAAGGGCCGACGGCCGGCGGTGAGGAGAGGTCGGCGCTGATATCAACCGAGGTCTGGTCGAGCAGGGCTTCGGCCATCTGGCAGGCGACGGTTCGCTTCCAGATCAGCTCATAGAGCTTGTACAGGTCAGGTGTCAGAAACTTGCGCAATTCAACGGGTGTTTTGGCAATGTAGGTCGGCCTGATCGCCTCATGGGCTTCCTGGGCATTCTTTGATTTGGTTTTGAATATGCGGGGCTTGGCAAGGGCGTATTCTTTGCCGTATGCAGCGGAAATGACGTCGTGGGCGTCTTTGAGCGCCAGGTTCGAGAGGTTGACACTGTCGGTACGCATGTAGGTAATCAGACCCACCGTACCCTCTGCACCAATATTGATTCCTTCGTACAGCTTCTGGGCCGTTGACATGGTTTTCTTGGCCGAGAAACCGAGCTTGCGGGAGGCTTCCTGCTGAAGGGTTGAGGTTGTGAAGGGGGGCGAAGGATACCGTTTTTTCTCACTTTTTGTGATTGCAGTTACCCTGTAGGCGCCCGATTGCAGGGCAGTTTTCAGGGCAGTTGCAATCTCCTCGCCGGGGATATCGAACTTGCCGAGTTTTTTTCCTCCCACATCCACCAGGCCGGCCTTGAACTCCTGACCCGCCGCAACACCGAGACGTGCGCCGATAGTCCAGTATTCCTGCTCTTTGAAGGCCAGGATTTCCTTCTCACGCTCACAGAGCAGGCGCAGCGCCACCGACTGCACACGACCGGCTGACAGCCCGTAGCGGATCTTTTTCCAGAGAAACGGCGAGAGATTAAAACCTACCAGATAGTCCAGAATCGAACGGGCCTGCTGGGCATTCACCAGGTCAAGCGCAATGTCGCGGGGATTTTTTACGGCATGCAGGATAGCTTCCTTGGTGATTTCGTGGAACTCGACCCTCTGGATCTTGATACCTGACTTCTTTTTGTCGAGACCGAGCGCAGCCAGCAGATGCCAGGAAATTGCCTCCCCTTCACGATCAGGGTCGGTTGCCAGTAGCAGCCGGTCCGCCCCCTTGAGCGCGGATTTGATCGCATCAAGATGCCGCTTGCTTTCCGGCAGTACATGGTACTTCGGTTCAAAGCCCTTGGATATATCCACCGAGCCCTGTTTGCTCGGGAGTGCCCGCACATGGCCGAACGAGGCCAATACCTTGAAGTCGGGGCCGAGAAACTTTTCTATGGTTTTTCCCTTTGCGGGAGATTCGACGATTACGAGGTTTTTTGACATGGTATGTAGTGGTATCCCTTGTGTTTGATTTCCAGATTATTGAGCAGCCGTCTTATCCTGTCACGGCGTAGTGCGTTCCAGGCAGCGGTGTCACTGCTCCCTTGAGTTCGAGGTGGAGTAACATAGAGGAAACCTCGGCGGCTGTCAATTCCGTTTGGGCGATAATGTCGTCGATATGCAGCGGCGACCTGGCCAGAATTTCATAGACGGCGGCTTCTCTGGGCGTCAGTGCGAAGGCACGAGTCCGGTCTGAATCATCCGATTCCTCTCCTGATGCTCTCTGCAATCCGGGCAGTTCCTCCAGAATGTCCTCCACACAATCCACCAGCTTTGCCCCCTCCTTGATCAGCCGATTGCTGCCGCGACTGGAGGCAAAGGTTATGTTTCCCGGCACGGCAAACACATCTCGACCATGTTCAAGGGCGTAACGGGCGGTAATCAGCGAGCCGCTGTTCTCCGCTGCCTCTACAACAAGAACGCCCCGGGAAAGTCCGCTGATGATGCGGTTACGGCGTGGGAAATTCTCGGCAAGCGGCAGCGTTCCCAGCGGGAATTCGGAAACAAGGCACCCTTTCTCAGCCATATCCTTGAACAATTTAGCGTTTTCCGGGGGATAGATCTTATCGATACCGCTTCCCAACACCCCGACAGTTCGGCCGCCGGCCGCCAGCGCCCCCTTATGAGCGGCGGTGTCTACGCCGCGAGCCATGCCGGATACCACCGTGACGCCATGTCCTGCGAGGGCCTCCGAGAGCCGCGCCGTTGCCAGAAGGCCATATGAGGTGGCCCGCCGCGAGCCGACAATCGCCACAGCGGTCTCCTGGCTCTTCAACTCACCGCGCAGGTAGAGAAATGGCGGGGGATCATGTATCTCGAACAGTGATTTCGGGTAATCAAGCGAGGTAAAGGTAACGATGCGTGCCCCGCTGGCCGCCAGTCGTACACATTCCTCTTCGGCAAAATGTCGCCAGGCGCCGGACGTGATCCCTTCCAGCACAGCCGGGGTGATGCCCCTGACCTGCGCCAGTTCCGCCGGCCGGGCAGAGAGGGCAGCTTCGGGGGTTTCAAAGCGTTCCAGCAGGCGTCGAAAAATGATGTTGCCGATCCCCGGCACTGATTTGAGGGCGATCCAGTGGAATTCTTCCATAATCCGCATTTCGTGTAATACCGGCAAAAAAAGACCGGCCTGAGGCCGGTCCTGGTGACAGATGGCTGTTTATTTTGACTGAGTTATGATTCGGTCGCCTTTGTAGATGGCGTCTATGCTCTTTACAACGACCGCCGTGGCGGTGTTGTGACCGGTTTTAAGTATTACCAGAGCGCCGAGCAGTTCCTGTGGCAGTTTGTTGACCCGACCCTCGACGAGTTTCTGGTCAAGCGCGACGTCGCGAACAATGTAGAGCATGTTGCCCGGCTCAGCGCCCTGGACTCTGCCGAGGTCAATATAGACGATATCTCCTGCTGAAATTACGGTTGTGCCGTTGAGGCTGTCAACAATATAGCCTTTCAGGTCTGTGGTGGCCATTTTGAGCGCCACTTCGTAGCGCTGGCCTTCGCGATACGGTAGCAGCACAGCGCCGGGGGTTATCTCGCGATAGTTTTTGGTAATGATTGCCCGTGAAGATGTCTGCTCAAGATCGGTGATCTGAAGCGTTCCCAGCGGGATGATCTTGGTGCCCAGAATCATTTCAGTTTTGGGGTGTGCAACCGTTCCCTCCTTGCGGAAGATGGAAAATTTCTCTCCCCCCTTGAGGCCGCGGGCTTTGCCGATATCGGTGTAGACAATGTCGTCATCACCGGCGATAGCCCGGCTGTTATGGAGGCCGATGATCGTGCCCGACGCTTTTGCAGCCCTCTCAAGCAGAAATCCCTCGTTGCCCCGAACGGTGTATGTTTTCTCCTTGGCAACTTCCTGCAGCGGTTTGTCCGGTATCTGGGCGACGGGTTTTGGCTGTTCGTCAGAAACGAATTCGAGACGGTCGGGGAAAACACGTATCTTCTGCCCCGGATAGATCAGATGCGGGTTGGTTATCTGACCGTTTTTAGACCACATGTCAGGCCAGTAGCGGGGGTCTTTGATGAAGCGGTCCGACAACCCCCAGAGTGTATCGCCCTGCTTGATAACGTAGATAGTCGGTTCTTCCTGTTCAGCTGCCAGCGCCAGACAGGGAGCTATCAGAGCCAATGCCAGCAGAAAAATACCAAGTCTGATTTTCATAGACACCTCGATGTATTGCTCATGAGATTGCCGCAGGGATGCTGCGGTCTTCAGTTGGCGGTTAGCCGTTCACGTGCCTTTACTGCAGCCGGACTGCTTGGATACGACTTTATCAGGCTTTCGAGGACGGAGCGCGCCTTTTCGTTATCCTTCAAAGCCCAAAGTGTGTATCCCAGTTTTAACAGGGCGTCGGGCGCCTTAGAACTCTTCGGGTACGTTTCTGTGACCTTCTGGAAGGTTGTCTTTGCCTTTGGGAGTTCCGAAAGGCTGTAATGGCATTCACCGATCCAGTACAGGGCATTCGCAGCGAATTCGCTGTGAGGATTGTTCTTCATGAAAGCCGTGAATGCGGTGATAGCCTCAGCAAAGTTGTTGGCGCTGTAGAGTCCGAAAGCTTTGACATAGTCGGCAGGCGGCCCCGCATCCCTGACTTTCGGCGTTGAATCCTGATTTACCACCTCTATTTTTGGGGGCGGTGTCTGCTGCACAAGGAGAATGACCCTGGCCTTGAGCTCGTCCTGAGATGTCCGAAGTTCTCGGACGCTGTCCTGAAACTGTTTGATCTGAACCGTCAGGGAAGCAATCCTCTCTTCCTGAGCCTGCAACTGGCTGGACAGCTCATTCAGACGCAGATTGACATTCTTGCCGGACTGCATCAGAAGTTCGACTTTGGATTCAGTCTCCGTCTGACGCTTGAGTACCAGATCATTGGCGGCGCATCCGGTCAGCATGAGACATGAGATGAGAGACATGATCCACGGGACACCGGATTTCATAATTCCTCCATTTGACAGATGTTTTCATAATTAAAGCGATAAACGGGGCTTTGTCAAGCGAAAGCTGCCTTTTCGGTTTAATTGGCGACCGGTATATGCTACATTTCGCAGCCGAAATATTACATCACCTGAGTTGAGTTCGCAATGCACAAGCCTGAACTGCTGGCTCCGGCCGGAAATATGGAAAAACTGCAGATCGCCGTGCGCTATGGCGCGGATGCCGTCTATCTGGGGGGGGGCGCCTTCGGGTTGCGCAATCTGGCGGATAATTTTACGCTGGAAGAAATGTCTGCGGCTCTGGAATATTGCCATGCCCGCAGGGTAAAGGTCTATCTGACCGTCAACAGCTATCCTCACAACGAAGCGCTGGAACGCCTGGAACAGTACCTGGCGGATGTGGCGAAGATGCCGTTTGATGCCTACATCGTAGCCGACCCCGGCGTCATTGATCTGATTCGGGAAATATCACCCCGGCGGGAATTGCACCTCTCCACCCAGGCCAACACCGTCAACTGGCGATGTGCCCGCTTCTGGCAAAAGCAGGGTGTCCGCCGGGTCAACCTTGCCCGGGAGACAACCCTTGCTGCCATCGCTGAAACGGTCGCACGTACCAAAATGGAGGTGGAGGTCTTCGTGCATGGTGCCCTCTGCATCTCATACTCGGGTCGCTGTCTGCTTTCCAGCGCCATGGCCGGTCGCGATGCCAACCAGGGAGAGTGTGCCCACCCCTGCCGCTGGAATTACCACCTGGTGGAGGAAAAACGTCCCGGTGAGTATTTCCCGGTTCTTGAGGACGAGAACGGCACATTTATATTCAACTCCCGCGACCTGTGCCTGCTGGAGCATCTGCCCGCGATTGTCGCCAGTGGTGCCTCATCGTTCAAGATAGAGGGGCGGATGAAGGGTGTCAACTACGTGGCATCGGTGCTGCGGGTCTACCGGCAGGCCCTGGATGAGTATTGGGAGAACCCTGACGGATGGCGCTGTCGTCCCGAGTGGCTGGAGGAGTTGGGCAAGCTGAGCCATCGTGGCTACACCACCGGTTTCCTGTTCGGCGAACCCCGAACTGTCGGGCAGGAATACCATTCGGCCTATATCCGTAGCCACGAGTTTGTGGGACGGATTGAGGAGCAGCGCTCTGACGGAAGCGTTGTCGTCGGTGTGCGCAACCGCATCCGCACGGGGGACATTCTCGAATTCATAGGCCCTGCCATGCGTTCGGACAGCCTGACGGTAGAGCGTCTGCTGCTGCTCGACCAGCAGGGGAGGCTCAGCGAGTCTGATACGGCCAATCCCAACCAGCGTCTGCTGATGAACCTGCCTTTTGCCGTTGAGCCTTTTGACCTGATCCGTCGGGAAAGGCCGGGGACTGCATGAGGGATCTCAAGCTTGTGACGCGCAGGACATCGGGCGTTTGGCTGCGTGACCTGCTGCTGGCGATTGTGCTGGGCATTCCCTTTTTCCAGTATCTTGGCAATTTGCCGCTGATCGATCCGGATGAGGGGCGCTATGCCGAGATTCCGCGTGAGATGCTGGAGCGGGGAGACCTGATTACCCCGACGCTCAATTACGTAAAATATTTTGAGAAGCCACCCCTGTTATACTGGCTGAATGCCGCATCACTCAAACTGTTCGGCATGAACGAATTTGCAGCCAGACTCCCTTCTGCGCTGTGCGGTCTGCTCACGGTTCTCGCGACATATATTATCGCCCGGAATCTCTATGGTCGCCGTGCGGCATTAATAGCGGCACTTATTCTGGGAACATCAGTCGGCTTCGTGCTTCAGTCACGTATTATCCTGACTGACATGCTGCTGACTTTCTGCCTGACGGCGGCGATGGGTGCCTTCATCGTGGCTTCGTTACGTGAGGGGAGACGTTCCCGTGCACTGCCGTGGTATCTCTTTTATCTCTTCTGTGCCGGTGCGGTGCTTGCCAAGGGATTGATCGGTATTGTATTTCCCGTTGGCATTATCTTCTGTTATCTCCTGCTGAGCCGTCGCTGGAAGCTCTTGTCCGAGATGTGTCCGGGATCCGGAATCCTGCTGTTTCTGGCGGTGACAGTCCCGTGGTTTGTGGCTGTATCCGTGCGAAATCCCGAATTCGCGAGGTTCTTTTTCATTCATGAACATTTCGAGCGCTTCACCAGCACGGTGCATGGCAGATATCAGCCCTTCTGGTTCTTTGTACCGGTGCTGCTCGGCACCATGCTCCCCTGGTCATTCTTCATCCCCGGTGCGCTTGTCAGAGCCTGGCGCGACCGGTACCATGAGGAGGGGCAGGCCGGCATCTACCTGTTTATCTGGGCAGTTGTGATATTTCTGTTCTTTTCAAAATCGCAGTCAAAGCTGATACCCTACATGCTGCCCGTCTTTCCGCCACTTGCGATGCTGATCGGGCACCGGATCGACATTCAGATGGAAGGCCGCGGTCGGGAGTTGAAGACGGCGGCGATTCTGCTGGGGGGTACACTATCTCTCATCGGTGTGGCGGCGATGGGATACTCCCGTCTGCCTCAGATAGCATCCCTGCTGGCGGAACAGGTCCCCGCCTGGTCGTCAGGTTTGAAGCAGTTTGTCGTCAGTGCGCCGCTTCTTTCCGGCACGGCGTGTGCGACAATCGGGTTTCTGTTCCTGATGCAGGGTGGCGGTTCTTTGGCGACCGCCGGGAGATATCCCGCCCGCATGCTGGTCGTGATCGGCCTTGCGTCGTTTTTGCTTGAAATTATGATCCCGAGACTGATAATGGGGGCCATAGCCCAAACCGAGTCCCCCCGCGATCTGGCCATGAAAGCCCGCGTGCTGGCCGGACCGGAGACGTGCATTATAACCTTCGGTCCCATGCAGGGGGTGTCCTGGTACCTCCGGAAGCGGGTCATGGTGACCGACAAGATCGACGAGCTTGAATTTGGCAGCCTGCAGGGCGACCAGAAGGCATGGTTTCCAAACCGTGCCACACTGCTCGCTTTGTGGGGTCGCGGCCATGTCCTCATTTTTCTTAACAAGCGTGAGTTCCAGGGGCTGATGCCGACCTTGAATCCTCAACCGCTTATCAAGGCCGAATCAGGTCGGCAGCTTCTGATAAGTAACCGCTAAGCATAAAAACAGGATCTACAAAGGAGCGTCATCAATCATGCGTTCGACCTTTCTCCCCTTTTCAACCCCGACTATTGAGGATGCCGAGATCAATGAGGTCATTGATTCTCTCAAATCAGGCTGGATCACCACCGGCCCCAAGGTCAAGCGTTTTGAAGAGGACTTCAGGGCGTATGTCGGCGCGCCCTTTGCCGTTCCGCTCTCATCCGCCACAGCCGGTCTGCACCTGACCCTGCTGGCCCTGGCCATTAAAGAAGGTGATGAGATTATTACCACCCCCATGACCTTCGCCTCCACGGTCAGCATGATCATCCTCTGCGGCGGCACGCCGGTACTGGCGGATATCGAGCCGGGGACGCTCAATATAGATGTGAATGAGGTGCGCAGGCGGATCACGCCGCGCACCAGAGCCATTATCCCGGTACACTTCGCCGGTCAGTCCTGCGACATGGATCCCCTCTTTGCCCTGGCCGGTGAGTTTGATCTGACCATCATCGAGGATGCAGCCCATGCCGCCGGCACGGAGTATAAGGGCAGACGTATCGGGTCGCTGGATTCCATTTCGATTTTCTCCTTCCATCCCAACAAGAATATCACCACCGGCGAAGGTGGTATGGTCTGTACCGCTGATGAAACTCTGGCTGAAGAAATCTCCCTGCTCAAGTTCCACGGCATGAGCCGCGAGGCCTGGAAGCGTTTTGCCGCCAGCGGCACCCCCAATTACGATATTTTGTTGCCCGGCTTCAAATACAATATGATGGATATTCAGGCCGCTATCGGCATCCACCAGCTCCCCAGACTGGATGGCTTCATCGTCAAACGCGCGGAAATTGCGGAGTATTACAACCGGGAGCTGGCTGACGTCCAGGAACTGGCCGTGCCGCAGTACGCGCCGTATCAGCAGCGCCACGCCTGGCACCTGTACACGCCGCTGGTCAGGATCGAAAAGCTCTCCATCGACCGTGACCGCTTCATGGAGGAACTGAAGAAGCACAACATCGGCAGCGGCCTGCATTACAAGGCCATCCATCACCACGCCTGGTATCGGGAGCACATGCCGATTGCCGACAGCCAATTGCCGAACGCCAGCTACGCCTCGGAGCGGATCCTCTCCCTGCCGCTGTTCCCGAAGATGACGATGGATGATGCCCGGGATGTGGTCGAGGCGGTCAAGGATGTAATCGCAGCGCATCGCACATGAGACTTGATGATTGACTATCCTTGAAGCGCATGACTATTTTGTAGTGCACTGAAAAATAGTCTTGACTATTTTTCAGTGCAGACAATAATAGACGCTATGTGGAAAAGAAAATCATATAAAAGAATATGGGATGAACTTGCTGCCGAAAAAGCGATGATCTTTCTTGCGGGACCCCGGCAATCAGGCAAGACTACACTTACAAAAATCATTGCGGAGCAGTTTCCCAACACACTCTATTTTAATTGGGATATTGTGTCGCACCGGGAAAAACTGCTTAAAAACAGCACGTTCTTTGAAGAGGTGGAGCGCAAGGGGGAAGGACGCCCCCTGATAATTTTTGATGAAATCCACAAATACCGGGATTGGAAAAATTATCTCAAGGGGGTCTACGACCAGTTTCACGACGACTATCAGTTTCTGGTATCCGGCAGCGGTCGTCTCGACATGTATCAGAAAGGTGGCGATTCCCTGGCCGGCCGCTATTTCATGTTTCATCTCTGGCCGTTTACTCTGGCGGAACTGGGCGAGTGGGCGACTCCGTTCAAGCAGTTTATTGATGACCCGCTTCGGATAATGAGCAGCGCACATCAGGATTTGCAGCAGATATGGAAAAGTCTTGCGGAGTTGAGCGGATTTCCGGAACCGTATCTTTCCGGCAAGGTTACTACCTGGCGTCGTTGGTCCGGCGGTTACGCACAACAGTTGATTCGGGAAGACATCCGGGATATCACCGACATAAAATCGTCGGCAGCAATGGAGACTCTCTACCATCTGCTCCCTTCAAAAGTCAGCAGTCCCCTTTCGATTCCATCGCTATCCCGGGATCTACAGGTTTCATATAACTCGGTACAGAACTGGATTTCGGTGTTCGAGCGATTTTTCATGCTGTTTTCCATTACTCCCTGGACTGCGAGGATTACCCGTGCCATTCAGAAGGAACGCAAGATATATCTGTTTGATACGCCACGGATCATGGATAAGGGTGCGCGTTTTGAAAATATGGTGGCTCTGGATTTGTGGAGGGCGATTACTTCCTGGAATGACATGGGTTATGGCAATTTTTCGCTCCATTTCATCAAAAACAAGGAACAGCAGGAGGTTGATTTCCTGCTTGCCAGGGATAACGAACCATTTCTCCTGATCGAGGCAAAGGCGACAGAGTTGCAGCCGTCAGCAACACTGCGGAAGTTTCAACAGGCTTTGGGTGTGCCTGCGGTGCAGTTGGTGAATGAGGGGGAAGGGTATCGTGTCTTTACCAATGGAGAACAAAAGATTGTTGTGGCTCCTGCCTGGCTCTGGCTGGCCGGGCTGCCGTAGACGGGGGCTGGAGTTGGCGCTGAGAGTCAGAGTCCGTAGGGGCACTGCTTGCCGCGCCCGGATTTTCATGGCTACAAACAAGGGCGGAGCAATCGGCGCCCCTGGAGTGGGAATAATTTCACGTTTAAAAACCACTGGGATAAATGTTCTATTTGGGGGGATCACCGGTTCACGCGCGTGCGCGTGAACCGGTCAACAACGAGTTACGCAGAAAAGGAAAAAAATGGAATTTGTGCTAAAACGCCTCCCAGAGTATACGGACGAAGCACTGCTTGGAGAAATTGTACGTGTTGCTGAACATATTCAGCATCCAACTATCTCCACAACGGAGTTCAGGAAACACTCCCGAGTCAGTCCGTCTACAATTCAAAAGCGTTTCGGAAGTTGGGAGCAAGCACTTTGTGCTGCCGGTTTATCTGAACGTTTCGACTCTTCAAATAAGGAAGTGAGCAAAGAGGATATTATCTCAGAACTCGAAAGGGTTTCGAATCTTCTTGGTGTCAAAGAGTTCAGTAGGGAGCAGTTCAATACAAATGCAAAATTTACAGATGCTGTAATCAGAAGAGCCTTTGGCACGTGGCATAAAGCAATGCAGGCGGCTGGTTTGTCAACAAATGCATTGGGCAAACGGTACACAGATGAAGAGTGTTTCGAGAATTTATTGCAGGTCTGGAGCCATTACGGGAGAGCGCCACAGCATAGAGAGATGACACTTGCCCCGTCCGTAGTTGGCCCCAAGGCATACACTCTCAGGTGGGGCTCCTGGACAAAGGCGCTATACGCATTTGTAGAGCGAGTCAACAGCGATGTTCAGTCCGCTAATGCTCCGCCTGAAATCGATTCCGGTGCTTCAATAAGTCAATCTTCAACCATAAAATCAAAAGTTGAAGAAGAAAATTGTCGGGACATAAAACTGGGCCTCCGGTATACCGTGCTCAACCGAGATCGCTTTAAGTGCGTGCTCTGCGGAAATTCCCCAGCTATATCTATTGATTGTCGCCTCCATGTAGACCACATTATCCCCTTTTCTAAGGGAGGTAAGACAGAGATTGGTAACCTTCGCGCGCTTTGCCAGAACTGCAATCTTGGAAAAAGTAATCGAATGGAAGAGGGTGCCTAACCACGTCCTTGGACCTGCCCTGAAAACCCGGCAGGTCAAGGCCGACCACGTTACGCATGGAACATGGCATTATCAGAAAGCCTTTACACCCCGCTTCAATGCCTGGAGGTTAGCCAGATCACGTTGAATGTAAGCAAAAATACAGGAGAATCACTGAATATATGAGCAACGCAGAACTGCACAAACTCCCGCCCCAGAGCCTTGAAGCCGAGATGTCCATCCTGGGAGGTATCCTGATCGACAATGATGCCATCAACAGGGTGCTGGAGATGCTGACGCCCGATGACTTCTACCGTGAGAGTCATCGCAAGCTTTTCAAGGCCATGATGGTTTTGTCCGAAAAGCGGGAACCCTGCGACCTGATCACCATGACCGACATACTCAAGAAGGCTGGTGAGCTGGAAGAGGTCGGCGGCGCTGCCTATCTGGCCACGCTGGTGGACTACGTCCCTACGGCGGCCAATATCTCTTACTACTGCAAAATGGTAAAGGAGAAGTCCACCAACCGCAGGCTGATAAGCGTGGCCACCGAGATCGTCAGCCGTGGCTACGACGAACAGGCCGATGTGGATGATCTTCTGGACGAAGCGCAGAAGAAGATCTATGAGATTTCCGAAAACAAGTCTCGGCCCCAGTACGTGCCGGTACAGGCGGTTCTCAAAGAGGCTTTCACCCTTCTGAGAAGTCTGCATGATCGCAAGGAGCATGTCACCGGTGTGCCCTCAGGGTATGTGGATCTGGACCAGAAAACAGCCGGTTTCCAGCCCGGCAATCTGATTATCGTCGCCGCCCGCCCGTCCATGGGCAAGACTACCCTGGCGCTGAACATCGCCGAATACGCCAGCGCCGATCCGCACAATAAAAAGAAAACTCCTTCGGTGATTTTTTCGCTGGAGATGGGCAAGGAAGAGTTGGTGATGCGCTTTCTTGCCTCCATCGCAAAGGTGGATTTCGGCCGGATGCGCACCGGTCGTTTTCAGGATTCGGATTGGCCGCGCCTGACCCGGGCGGCTGGTATTCTTCACGATGCCAAAATTTTCATCGATGACAGTCCCGCAATCAGCGTGTTAGAATTACGATCCAAGGCCCGGCGCCTCAAGAGTGAGCATGACATCGGCCTGATTATTGTCGATTATCTGCAGTTGATGAGGGGGAGTAACAACCCGGAGTCCCGCCAGCAGGAGATATCGGAGATATCACGCTCGCTCAAGGCGCTTGCCAAGGAGCTGAATGTTCCGGTGGTGGCGCTCTCCCAGCTTAACCGCGAGCTGGAAAAAAGGAGCGACAAGCGTCCCATGATGAGCGACCTGCGGGAATCGGGCGCCATCGAGCAGGACGCCGACGTAATCATGTTCGTCTACCGTGAAATGGTCTATTGTGAGGACTGTCGCAAGCCGGACAGCACCTGCAGCAAGGGTCATGAGCGCAACGCCGAGATCATTATAGGCAAACAGCGCAACGGGGCGCTGGGCACGGTTGCGCTGACCTTTATCGGCGAACATACCCGTTTTGAAAACCGTAGCGAACGTGGTGACGTTTAGCGCAGGCTATCTGCCCTCAGGAGGATGAACCAATGTCTGACATGAAGAAAGGCACTCTTGGAGATATACTTTCAGCTTCCCGGATCATTACGGGTGATGATGTGGCGGCGGCGCTGGCTGAACAGCAGCGTTCCGGGGCCAGGTTCGGTGAGGCGCTGGTCAGCCTGGGGATTGTCACTCAGGAGGATATCGACTGGGCCCTGTCCAATCAGCTCGACCTCCCCTATATACGCCTGAAGGCTGATGGCATTGACCCGGATGCCATCCGTTTCGTGCCGGCGCACCTGGCCAGAAAATTCAACTGCATTCCCTTGATCAAGGTCGGCAACGAACTGAATATAGCTATTTCGGATCCGCTCAATCGTCCGGCAATTGAGGCAATCGAGGAGCTTACCGGTTGTGTGGTCAATGTTTCCGTGGCGTTGATTCGCGAGATCCGCGAGATGATAGAACGATTTTACGGCAGTCTCGGCAAGGAAAGCCTCGAATTCGAGTCAGAGGTTTTTGCCCCTGAAATTGTCGATGCCATCAACGGGGATTTGAGCGGTGCCTGCCTGCTCGAGCATCTGCTGATCTACATCCTTGAGAACCGTCTTTCGTCACTCTCTCTGCAGCCGCTGGGTGACCAGGTGGTGGTAAGTGGCCGTCGCAGCGGTGTTTCCCGACCGATCGGCGTGGTTGCCAGTAACTACTACCCTGATATCGTCATGAAAATTCACAAAAACGCCGGAATGACACAGGGAGGCGCCCAGAGTGACAGCGGTCTGCTGGTCTTCGATTTTCACTGTCACCCGATCACGTTCCAGGTAGCGGTCATGAAGGCATATGGCGGGGAGTACATCACCATCCGTCCCCACGTGGTGGTCAGCGTGCCGACCCGTCTTGCGGGACTGCATCTGCCGGCCCAGCAGGAGATCAGTTTTGCCGCGCTCTGCCGTGTACGTCGCGGCATCACCTTTTTTGCCTCCCGCAATAACCGGGAGCGCGACCGCTTTATCGACCTGATGCTTGAAGAAATGGATACCGACGGGAAAAATGTTATCATCATCGGCGACGGGCCGGGACGAATGCACAAGCGTTTCCCCCGTGTCCAGCTTCCGGGTACCGAGACGGAAAGAGCCAGGGTTATTATGGATGTGCTCGATCATACCCCGGATATTCTGGTAATCGAGGATGCCACCGAGGGGATGCCGTTCACCGCCGCCTGCAGGGTGGCCATGAGGGGAAAACTGGTGCTGGCGGGCCTGCAGATACGCGGCACCCTTAACGCTCTGCAACACCTGCTGCGGTATCAGCAGAAGAACTATTCCCTCTCGGCCTTTGTCAACGGGATCGTCTCTTTCAAAGGGATCCAGATTCTATGCCCCGACTGCCGGACCGGATATGTCCCGCCGGTGGAAGAGCTGACCGCAATGAATCTTCCCTACATGCCCGAGTCATTTTTTCGGGCTGTCGGCTGCGAAAGCTGCGGCCACAGCGGGGTCAGTTCACGGAAATTTCTGCTGGATGTGCTGGAATTCGATCAGGCATTCCTGCAGGTCTTTGACCGGGCGACCGACGTGTCCGCTCTGGAAAGGTATCTGGGGACGATCGGTTATCAGGGGATTGCGGATGAGGGGATACAGTTGCTGATGGCTGGTCAGGTGTCGCCTGAGGAATACATAGCCGCCGTTGTTCTGTGATGAATCGCATGGTCTTGCACCATTCTCAAGAAGGAGATGATATATGGCCAAAATTGACGCATTATTCAGGATGATGAAGGATCAGGGGGCGTCCGACCTCCATCTCTCCAGCGGTAATCCACCCATTTTCCGTCTGCACGGCGAGATGGAGCGGCTGCAGTTCAAGCCATTGGGTCACGAGGAGTTGATGGCGGTCCTTTTCGAGATCCTGGACGAGAAACAGAAGGAACAGTTCACCGAGAAGAAGGATCTTGATTTTGCCTACGCCGTCCCCGACCTGGCGCGTTTCCGGGGCAATATCATGATGACCCACCGCGGCGTGGCGGCGGTATTCCGCATCATCCCGTCGAAAATTCTTTCGGCAGACGAGCTGGGACTTCCGGAAGGCGTGCGGCGCATGGTGAATTTCAAGAAGGGCCTGGTGCTGGTGACCGGTCCGACCGGATCGGGCAAGTCCACCACCCTGGCGGCCATGATTGACCTGATCAATGCCACGCGCAAGGAGCATATCCTGACCTTGGAGGATCCGCTGGAGTTTATCCACCAGAACAAGGAATCGCTGCTGAACCAGCGTCAGATCGGCGAACACACAGAAAGTTTTGCCTCGGCGCTGCGTGCCGCCTTGCGTGAAGACCCCGACATCATCCTGGTGGGCGAGATGCGCGACCTGACGACCATTCAACTG
This sequence comes from uncultured Desulfuromonadales bacterium, assembly GCA_903868145.1. Lineage (GTDB taxonomy): Bacteria > Desulfobacterota > Desulfuromonadia > Geobacterales > Pseudopelobacteraceae > CAIPTY01. The sequence goes on from CAIPTY010000042.1 coordinate 50,537, forward strand.
GCCATGAGCGCCGCGGAGACCGGACATCTGGTGTTCGGTACGCTGCACACGAATACCGCCGCCAAGACCATCGACCGCATCATCGACGTTTTCCCCACCGACCAGCAGGAACAGGTGCGCGCCATGCTGTCCGAATCGCTGAAGGGGGTGGTCTGCCAGCAGTTGCTTAAAACCGCCGAAGGGAAAGGGCGCGTGGCGGCTCTGGAGATCATGATCGGTACGCCTGCCATCGCCAACCTGATCCGTGAGGGCAAGACCTTCCAGATCCCCTCCATCATCCAGACCGCCAAGAAAGACGGAATGCAGCTGATGGACCAGCACCTGCTGGATCTGCTCAAGACAAAAAAGATCAATCCGGACGAGGCCTACCGCTGCTCCATCGACAAAAAACAGTTCGAACAGTATCTGCCGCAGGCGGGATAAATCATCATGAACTTCAACCATTTCGATGAACGTGGCAATGCGGTGATGGTGGATGTCTCCGCCAAGCAGCCGACCCTGCGCACCGCCATTGCCGAGGCTGTGGTGCGAATGTCGCCGGAGCTGCTGACGGCCATAAACAGTGGAGGTGTGGCCAAAGGGGATGTGCTGGGAGTGGCGCGCCTGGCCGGTATCCAGGCTGCGAAACGGACACCGGAATTGATTCCGCTTTCCCACCCGCTGGCAATTCACCATGTGGCGGTTGATTTCGTTCAGGATGTGGTGGTCGGGTCTATTTCAGTACGCTGCACGGTACGGGCTTTCGAGCGCACCGGTGTGGAGATGGAGGCCATGACTGGCGCAAGCCTGGCGGCTCTGACGGTCTACGATATGTGCAAGGGAGCGGACAAGTCGATCAGTATCGGCGAGGTCAGGCTGCTGTTCAAGGAAGGCGGCAAGAGCGGTATCTACCGGCGGGAGGAATCATGAGTCAACTCAGGGTGGCAATCCTGACGCTTTCTGACAAAGGATCGCGCGGTGAGAGGGTGGATGAGAGCGGCCCGGCCTTGTCTGCCTGGCTGGCGGATCGGGGGGCTCAAACGGTGCATGCCCATGTTATCGCGGATGAGTTTGACCAGATCGTGCAGGTGCTGTCTGACTGGGCTGACCGGGACCTGGCTGACCTGATCCTTAGCACCGGCGGCACCGGGGTTTCACCGCGTGACGTGACCCCCGAAGCGACCATGCAGGTCTGCAGCCGTATGATACCGGGCATCGGCGAGCTGATGCGTCAGGCCAGTCTGAAAATTACACCCATGGCCTCGCTTTCGCGGGCTGTGGCCGGTATCCGCCATCAATCGCTCATCATCAATCTTCCCGGCAGTCCCAAAGGCGCCGTCGAGAATCTGGAAGCGGTGTGGCCGACCATCGGACACGCCGTGGAGAAGATCAGAGGCGGGCAGGAGGATTGCGGCGGACGGTTTGACAGAAAAACCCGTTTCATCTGAAATTACAAGGCCATCGCCAACACTTCTGATGCCTCATTTACAAAGGTAAATTCCAGCTCCTTCTTCACATTCTCAGGGATGTCTTCAAGATCATTCCGGTTGCGCTCCGGAACGATGATCCTCCGCACACCGGCCCGGTGGGCCGCCAGAACCTTCTCCTTCAAGCCGCCAATAGCCAGAACACGCCCGGTCAGGGTGATCTCTCCCGTCATGGCTACCCCGCGTTTGGCCGGTCTCCCGGTCAAGAGCGAAACCAGCGCCGTCACCATGGTAACGCCCGCAGAAGGGCCGTCTTTTGGAATCGCACCGGATGGCACGTGGATATGGATGGTTCTGTTCTCGAATGAGCCTGCCTCAATCCCGAAATCATCCGCATGGGCCTCGATGTAGGAAAGAGCCGTCCGGGCGGACTCTTTCATGACATCACCCAGTGAGCCGGTCAGGATCAGTTCCGCCTTGCCCGGCATGCTGGTGGCTTCAACGAAGAGGATGTCGCCGCCGCTCTCGGTCCAGGCCATACCGGTCACAACGCCGATGCGGTCGGATTCGGCGGCTACCTCATTGTGGAATTTCTTCGGACCGAGCAGCTCGGCCACGATCTCCGGAGTAATCAACGTTCGCGGCTCTTTCTTCTGGGTGATCTCCTTGGCAACCTTGCGACAGATTGACCCGATGGTGCGCTGCAGGTTGCGAACGCCCGCCTCCCGGGTGTACTCTTCGATTACTTTTTGAATGGCTTCGTCGGCAAACTCCAGCGGGTAGGCGGCAAGTCCGTTTTCCTCGATCTCTTTCCTGATGATGAAGTTGCGGACGATATGCAGCTTCTCTTCAGTGCTGTAACCGGCCAGACGGATCACTTCCATGCGGTCCTTGAGCGGCCCGGGGATCGGGTCGAGCTGGTTGGCGGTGGTGATGAACATCACCCTGGACAGATCAAAAGGCACATCCAGGTAGTGATCCTGGAAGGAGAAGTTCTGTTCCGGATCCAGCACCTCCAGGAGGGCGCTGGAAGGATCGCCCCGGAAATCCTGCCCCAGTTTGTCGATTTCGTCCAGCATGAATACCGGATTGTTGGACCCGCAGCGGAACAGCTCCTTGATGATGCGTCCGGGCAGGGCGCCGATGTAGGTGCGGCGGTGGCCGCGAATCTCGGCCTCGTCCCGCATGCCGCCCAGGGAGATGCGGACAAACTTTCGTCCCAGCGAACGTGCGATTGACCTGCCCAGGCTGGTCTTGCCGACGCCGGGGGGGCCGACGAAACAGAGCACCGGTCCCTTCATGTTTTCCTTGAGCGAACGCACCGCCAGGAATTCCAGGATACGCTCCTTGACCTTTTTCAGGTTGTAATGATCCTCGTTGAGAATCTCTTCGGCCTTTATGATGTCGAGGCAGTCCTCGGTGCTCTTGTTCCAGGGCATCCCGGCCAGATAGTCCAGATAGGTGCGGGCCACGTTGTGTTCCGGCGATGCCGGGTTGATGCGCTCCAGCCGCTTGAGCTCCTTGTCGGCGATTTTTTTTACGTCATCCGGCAGGCCGGCCTCGTTGATCTGACGGCGCAGCTCATTGAGATCCGAGATCTTCGGGTCTTCGTCTCCCAACTCTTCCTGGATATGCTTCATCTGCTCCCGCAGGATGTATTCCTTCTGGTTTTTTCCGACCCGCTTGGTGACCTCGTTGGAAACATCATTCTTGACCTGCATGCGCTGCACCTCGTTGGTCAGGTGCACGTAGACCTTTTTGAGCCGTTCCAGCGGATCGAGCGTTTCCAGCAATTCCTGCAGATCGGGAAGCGGCAGGTTGACATACAGCGCCACAAGATCCGAAAGGCGTGCAGGATTATCGATGTAGTCGATCATCTTCATGACATCGTCCGGCAGCGGCTTGCCGTGGGAAAGGGATATCTTGAGGAGGGCGTTAAGGCTCTGAACCAGCGCTTCGGAGACAAGATTCTTCTCTACGAATTCCCGCACCACCTCGCAGTGGGCAAGAATGACCGGGGCGGTCGACCCGGTATGACGTATCCGCAGGCGGTTCAATCCCTCCAGTGTCACCTTGAACTTGCCGTCGCCAATCTTCTTTATCTGGTTGACCCGGCAGAGGGTTCCGATTTCGTCGGTTTCATCCGAATGACGGTCGTGAGGAATGTCGGGATGCCGCAGAACCATTGCAACAAGCTGTTCGTACTGCTCCGCTTCGCTGAAAGTCCGCAGTTCACGATCATTGACATAGACCGGAAAAATCATGTAGGGGAAAGCCACCATCTCTTTCTGGATGTAGAGCGGCAGTATGTCGGGTACTTCTATATCGGCGTGTGGCATTGATGGGTATTCCTCTTTCTGACGGATTCGGGTTGCGACAATAACACGATGTCCACCAATTTTCAAAGCGCTAGATGGATTGCCCCTCGCGTACCGTGACGGGAACAATCCGAACCCGGGCAGAGGAACCTGCCAGATCACGATATAAAAGTGCCAGAAAACGAACTGTTACCAGGCGGTGGATAGCGGCCTGCGTGAACTGATACAGCCAGCGGCGCAGGGTCGAAGGTGATGAGCTGCCCAGGATCAAGGGGCAAAAATCGGAAAGTTGCAGGGAAACTCTGACGCCATCCGTGGTTGTTTCGACGCCGAACCGTAACTCACCACGGTCGCACTGACGCGATTGCACCAGTAGTCCGCCGCAGATACGCAAGACAGATGAGTCAGGCCCATCTTCAGGCGGCAGGAAGCTGATCAGGCTCAAATCGCCGCCCAGCAGACGGAATTCCACACCGGTGTCCGAGAAACGTGGTTGGATGATCGTAAGGGTTGTTCGGCGGATATAGGACAGGTAACGCTCCAACAGATTATGTGGAGAAAGTCCGGTTGCAAGAGGCGCGGGAAGTACGGTCCACTGGATTGAAAAGACAGAAGAATCTTCCACTAACACCTGCTGGCAGGCAATTTCCTGATTGTGGTAATGTGAACTCATGGGAACATACTGCCACCAAAAAATGATATTGCAAATACTATTACCGTGCCGTTCCGCCGGGCATACGAAATAAGCAGATCGGCGGGTAGCTCTTGCCATCCGGGATTATTGTGGCACAATGGGCACACTATGGAAACTGCGAACACAAAAATACTCATAACCGGTGCGACCGGTTTTATCGGACGTCTGCTGACTCAGCGGCTTGTGGATGGAGGCTGCACGCTGCGCTGCATGGTGCGTCGTGATGCTGCGGGTATGCTGCCCGGCGTAGAGACTGTGCGGGGCGATATGCTGCGACCGCTCACCCTTGATCCGGTGCTGGCAGGAATTGACACTGCCTATTACCTGGTACATTCCATGTCAGGCGGGCGTGCCGGATTTGAGCGCCGCGACCGTGACGCTGCCGAGAATTTTGTTGTCGCTGCCGAAAAAGCCGGAGTGCGGCGTGTGATTTATCTGGGTGGCCTGGGCGAGACCGGCGATGATCTGTCCGAGCATCTCAAAAGCCGCCTGGAAGTTGCCGACATCCTCAAAAAAGGGAGTTTTTCTACCACTTTTTTGCGGGCAGCCATCATCATCGGCGCCGGAAGTGCTTCCTTTCAAATGGTCAAGGCGCTGGTGGAGCGTCTGCCCGTGATGATTACGCCGCGCTGGGTGAGCACGCGCTGCCAGCCCATTTCGGTTGACGATGTCATCTCCTACCTGGCCGGTTGTCTGACCGATGAGCGTACCGCCGGACGGACCTTCGACATCGGCGGCCCCGATGTCATGACCTACAAGGAGATGATGGAGCGTTTCGGTCGCATCGAGAACAGAAAACTTTTTATTCTTCCGGTACCGGTGCTGACTCCCAAGCTTTCATCCTACTGGGTCGGATTTATAACGCCGGTGCCGCCGTCAGTCTCTATGCCGCTGATCGAGGGGTTGAAAAACGAGGTCGTCTGCCGGGAGGATTCCATCCGGGAAATCATTCCGATCCGGCTGACGCCGTACGAAGAAGCGGTACGCAAGGCGCTTGCCGGTATTACGTCGCAATGAAGAAGCATGTCTGACGCACTAAAGAAGTCTCTGCTGGATCAAGCTTTCACCGGCAAACTGGTGACAACCTGACACCAGTTGAAAAGGAGCCGCACCAATGCACGTCAAACCAGCATTTTTTGAGGCCCAGGAAATCCGCCGTATCTATGACGAGACAACCGAAATCTGGTGGTTCTCCGTTATTGACATCATTCAGGTATTGACCCAACAACCGGATTTTCAGTTAGCCAGAAATTACTGGAAGGTGCTGAAAAACAGGCTTCATAAGGAAGGAAGTGAAGTGGTTACAAATTGTAACCGGTTGAAACTGCCTGCCGAAGACGGCAAAATGCGTCTCACAGACGCCGCCACTGCCGAAACTCTGCTGCGCCTGGTGCAGTCTGTTCCCAGCCCAAAGGCAGAACCGATCAAGCTCTGGCTGGCAAAGGTCGGTTACGAACGTATGCAGGAGATGGCTGATCCGGGGTTGTCGCTGGATCGTGCCAGGGAAACATGGCAGAAGCACGGACGTAGTGACAAGTGGATTCATCAGCGCATGACCGGGCAGGAAACCCGCAACAAGTTGACTGACTACTGGTCAGAACATGACATAAAGAAGGGCGAGGAGTTCGCCATTCTTACCAACATCATCCATCAGGAATGGGCAGGGGTGAGTGTAAAGGGCCATAAAGAGATGAAGGGGTTGCAGAGTCAGAATCTGCGGGACCATATGAGTGAGGCGGAACTTATATTCACCGCACTGGCGGAGTTGTCAACCCGTCAGATTGCCGAGACGGATGATGCAACCGGTATGGATGATAATAAAGAGGCAGCAAAGATGGGCGGAACAATCGCCAAAGAGGCGCGTAAAGCGTTGGAAGCAAAGACTGGTAACTCGGTGGTGTCTGGTGATAACTTTCTACCACCCGGTACAGCAGTAAAGAAGATCGGGAAGAAAAAATGACCTTAAACGCCGATCCGGCGATACAGTCACAGAGTAATTAGCGCCCTCTCCATCTCATCACAAAAATATCCAAACCTGGGACGCTCTATGGGGTACATCACCCCTCATACTGAAATCAATGTTAAAGCATTTTTCTGTATATTTTTACAAAGGAGATTACAACTATGGAGATCATTACAGACGAAAAACGCGCTATGCGGACTGCACGGGTTTACATGGACGATATCGGTCAGTATTATCCTGCTCTTGTCGAAAAAGGGATCAAGGAAAGCTCCATCTTTGAGCTGCTACATGAGCATATTGAGGAAGCGCGGGTTGACTTCAATAAGCGGGTATCCCCGGAGATTGCCGCCTCGAAGATATTCGACTATGCACTTGTGGATGTCCTGATAAAGCGGGCTTACAAGTATAAAGCACCAAAAACAGAAGGCAGTGGAGAGTGAAGTGGTATTGCTATTGGTATAGAAACAATGACCAGGTGAGAGTGATGATTTTGTTACATATTCGTGATAGTTTATGCCAAGAGGAATAACCGATGCAGACCCAAGCCTACTTTGACGATATTCAGCTTCAAATCCTGTATGAACTCCGCAAAGCAACCACCTCCATTCATATCGCTGTCGCCTGGTTTACCGATCCGGAAATATTTGAACAGCTCTGCCAGAAGGCCGCTTCTGGTGTGCGGGTGGAACTGATGGTTTTCAACGATTCCATTAACCGCAACAGCAACATCGAACATGAACGTCTGCGCGACCTTGGCGGCGTATTCATGATGGTTGGGGATAAAAAGAAAAGCTCCGCCATCATGCACAACAAGTTTTGTGTAATTGATTGCTCAACCGTCATCACCGGCTCCTACAACTGGAGTCGCCAGGCGCAGCAGAACAGCGAAAACATTACCGTTATTTCTGAACACCCAGAATTGGCGCGGCAGTTTATTCAGGAGTTTGAATCTATCTTTGAGCGGCAGTCTGGCAAGGGTGTCACTGGTGCAGATCTCAGCAAAATAGTTGCCCGGCTTGAGGCGCTACGCCATGTTGTTTCTCTGGATGATGAGGATGATATTGAACTCCAGCTTGCCAAGCTGATGAAGCTTCTTGCGGGTAGTGATGAGTATGTTGAGGTGAATACTATCATCGACCTGATTAAAGGTGAGCAGCTTGATGAGGCAATCACAGCCATCGAAACCTTTGTTCGATCCCGAAAGCAAATAGCCGTCTACGTTGACCCGGAGATACCGGAGCTGTCTCTGGAGTTGAAATCTCTGGAAATCCAGATCAGCGCCCTTGAGGCCGAAAAGAGTGAACTGGAAAAACTGCTGCATACCTTCAATTATCGCCACGCTATAGAGGTCGGTGAACTTATCCGCCGGATTCTGTTATTGCGGCGTGACGCATTAAAGGCTGAGGCCGAACAGGATGAAAGCAAGAAAGATGAATTTCAGGAAGCCCAACAGGATTATGAAGAGTACAATCAGGATTTTCAGGAGACCAGCAAACGTGAGCTTTTCAAGGTAACAGAAGCGGAACAGCAGGAGTTGAAGGCAACCTTTCGGGCCTGCTCCAAGATGTGCCACCCGGATGTGGTTGCGTCAGAATACAAGGTTGAGGCAACCAAGCTGTTTGCCCGTTTGAGCGAGGCCAACGAAAAGAATGATGTTGCCGCGGTAAAGGCAATTTACGAGCAGTTGCAAAAAGGGATTTTTGCACCGATGAGCGCCACGGCTAGTGATGCTCAGAAGCTGCACAAGCAGGTTGTGCGGATACGCGGCAAGGTCAAGGATCTGGCTGTTGCGATATCTGCAATCAGAATGGCGGACGCCTACCGCAAGGTTGTTGCCATCGAAGATTGGGATGATTATTTTGCCAAGCTCAAGCAACAGCTTCAAGCTGAATTGGATATTTTGGAAGCAGGTGCGATATGAGTGATAATCGTCATGCCTTAGTCCCTGTTGTACACAGCGCAGTAGTTGCTTCCGTCAGCCGGCAGATTGCTATTACGGAGAAATTGCTTGATCAATGCCTGGCCATCTCAAATAGTGTTTATCCGCCAATTTTAGCAGTACAGAGTAGTGTAATAGGTACATGCGCTCTTGCAATTTCACCTGATGGTAAATATGCGCTTACAGGCAGCGATGACAATAAACTTCGCTTATGGGATTTGTCTGCTGGAGTATGTGTCCGTGTGTTTGTCGGTCACACTGATAATGTTGTTTCTGTGTCATTCTCTCCTGACGGTAAGAAAGCTATTTCCGGAAGCCGTGATAAAGCTATTCGGCTTTGGGATTTGACAATAGGTAGTTGCTTGAATGTTTTTGAAGGGCACCAAGATAAACTTCTGTCAGTTGCATTTTCACCTGAAGGGAAATTGATATTATCAGCCAGTGAAGATAACACCTTTCGGATCTGGAATGCCTATACAGGCAATATTGAACGAGTTATTGAAGGAGAGGATTTTGATTATTTCCCTATAGTATTCTCACCCGATGGTGGCTTGGCTTTGTCAAAAAGTGCAGATGGATGTTCAATTCGATTATGGGATCTAAAAGCTGGCGACTGTACAAAAACTTTTGAATGTCTTACGGAAGATTTTGCCTCGGTAGTTTTCTCTAGTGATGGTAATAAAATCCTGTCTGGAGGTTATGACGGGGTACTCCGCCTTTGGGATATATCAACAGGAGAAAGCCGTCAGTTGTATAAAAGTGACTCAAATATAAATTCTGTTGCACTCTCCAAAGATGGCAGCCAAGCGCTTATTTGCAGCAATGCAATCTTATCTCTCTTAGGTACTGCTTCCGACGCATGTATCCAAAAACTTGATGAAAACCCCAATTGGTTTGATGTTCCGACACAATTCTGTTTCACGCCTGATGGCGAAGCGGTGTCTGCGGAATTGAGTCTTAAAGTATGGAATTTGACAAATGGTAATTGCATCCAAACAATGCATGGGCATACTTTTTCACTGAACAACTTGATGTATCTACCCAACTCCCAAAAGATTCTATGTGGAGGAAATGATTTTTATCTTCGACTCTGGGATTTAAGTTCTGGGATATGCTCAAATATAGGTTTTGGAGAAATAGTAGATTCAGGAGGTAGTATAAAAGCATTTTCCAAGGATGGCAGATTTACATGCTATGTCGAAATCTGGAATCCAACGATATTCCTTATTGATACAACAACCGGTGAACACATACGTTCATTTGAAGGACATTCAAAATGGATTAATTCAATCGCTTTTTCTACAGATGGGAATAAACTTCTATCCTCTAGTGGCGATGATTCACTTCGCCTTTGGGATGTTATGACTGGCGACTGCATCTGGACACAACAGTTGCCAAGGTTTTCCATTAAATCAATATCTTTTTCTCCTGACGGATCAATGGCATTGTTAGGTGGTCAGGTCGGTGTTTATGCCGAAAATAAAACTAACCTGCGCGTTTATGAAATGGTGTCAGGAACCTGCATATATGAATTTAAGGGGCATTCCAAGGATGTGTATGCCACATGTTTTTCTCATGATGGGGATTATGCTATTTCCGGCAGTTATGATGGGACAATTCGTCTTTGGGATTGGGACAATGGAATAGCCAGTTGTTTTCATGTCCTGGAAGGGCACAAAGGATCAGTAAATACGGTTATATTTAATTCTAACAGTCGAATGGCTATTTCCGGAAGTTCAGATTGCACTCTTCGGTTGTGGGACCTGAAAAAAGGTGAATGTCTACGGATTTTTGAAGGACATTCTAGCGGTATCAGTTGCGTGAAGATTTCTCCGGATATGCGTAATGTTATCTCTGGAGACTATGATGGCAGTTTGATTATTTGGAACATGGAAACTGGAGAGAAACAGATTGAGTGTTACGGCTTTGATGACGGTACGTGGGCTGTTGTTACGCCGGATGGCCGCTACGATTCATCGAATAACGGTGATTGTCCTCACTTGCGCTGGACGGTTGGGATGGAGAGTTATTCAGTAACGAAATTTAAAGAGCGATATTATACGCCGGGTTTGCTGAGGCAGGTGCGAGATGTCAAAGACATCAAAGACGGTGTAAAGAATTTGGCACCTGACCTATAGGCTATCAGGAATCTCATGGACATTGAAACTTTCCTTCTTAAACGATTTCCCGGCTGCGGTAGACCACAAAAATTCCGCAATGAACTTGCTAACGCATGCAATTCATTTGTAATGTCCGGTTTGGCTGATGCTGATTTCACCAATCGACTATGTTCAGGAGTGGAGAAAGATTTTTGGTCCCGTGTTTCTGAGGCTTTACTTGCAGCACAGTTGAGCAAAGTAGGCCTCCATCCTGTGCCATCATATGGTGACGGCGGTCCAGACTTCTTACTAATCGAAAACGGGCGAAAGATCTGGATCGAGGTTATTTGCCCAGAACCAAGTGGTGTACCTTCTGAATGGCTGACCTCAAACCCCCACGGTGAGATTAAAGTGGTAAATTTCCCACATGAAAAGATAATTTTGCGATGGACAAGCGCTATCAAAGAGAAGGCAGAAAAGCTGATTGGAAGCTTGGACGGCACCACCAAGGGTTATATTGAAAAAGGAATCGTCGAATCAGAAGATGCGTATGTAATTGCAGTGAATGGCTGTAAACTTCGCAACGGCCCTTTTCCCGCACTGCTTGGCATAAGTCAATTCCCTTTTGCCGCCGAAGCTGTTTTCGCGATTGGCCCTTACCAGATAAAAATTGATCGAAATACGCTTGAACAGACAGGCGCTGGACATCAACACCGTCCTTTAATATCAAAACCCAAGGGTGCACCAGTTCCTGCATACACTTTCCTTGATACGAAGTTCAAACCGATCAGCGCTATTTGGGCTGTAGATGTAGCCGGAACTGTAATCGGCGGTTTAAATCCCATGGCTGTAATTCATAACCCTAATGCATTTAACCCAATACCAAAGGGATTTCTTCCGGCACACGATGAGTATGTAGCTACGCCCATAGGGCCAGAAGAGTTTGAACTTAATAGGATTGAAGGTTGCTTACAAAAATGAGGAGTCTGGTTTTTAAAGAGGAATAATCTGAAAAATCGATTCCCAATCATGGAAATGACCTTCGAAGTCAACGACATGTACAGCTAGGACGCAACCCATGAAAAATAAATTGCCACCACAACCAAAAAGCCAGTTTCTGGTTTACCAGACCGAGGACGGAAAACTGAAAATCGATGTGCGCTTTGAGGGGGAAACGGTCTGGCTTACCCAGCAGCACATGGCTGAACTGTTTCAGACAACCAAGCAGAACGTCAGTCTGCATATCAGGAACATTTTTTCCGAAGGAGAATTACGAGAGGATTCAGTTGTCAAGGAATCCTTGACAACTGCTGCTGACAGCAAAAACTACGCAACAAAATTTTACAACCTGGATGTCATTATCTCCGTGGGCTATCGGGTGAAATCGCTCCGTGGCACCCAGTTCCGCATCTGGGCCACTCAACAGTTGCGTGAATATATCGTCAAAGGCTTCGTTCTTGATGACGAACGCTTGAAAAACCCGGATCAGCCGTTCGACTATTTTGAGGAACTGACCCGCCGAATTCAGGATATTCGGACTTCAGAGCGGCGGTTCTATCAGAAAATTACCGACATATACGCTACCAGTATCGACTATGATCCTACACAAGAAATCAGCCTCAGCTTCTTCAAAACGGTTCAAAACAAGGTGCATTGGGCCATTACCGGACAGACCGCCGCAGAGATTATCCATAATCGAGTGGATTCAACGAAACCGAACCTGGGATTGACCAACTGGCGCGGTGCGATGGTTCGCAAGCAGGATGTCGGCATTGCCAAAAACTACCTTTCCGAAACAGAGCTGGCGGCGCTCAACAATCTTGTGGAACAGTACCTCGTCTTTGCCGAAGGGCAGGCTATTCGGCGAGTGCCAATGCAGATGCTGGATTGGGTCAAGAAGCTGGATGGTTTTCTTACGCTTAATGATCGCGATATTCTGACTCACGCCGGGCGCATCTCTCATGAAATGGCACAGTCCAAAGCCGAGCAGGAATATGACACGTTCAAGACATTGTCTGCTGCAGACGTCCGCCCGGTAGACGAAGACTTTGAACGAGCCGCACAGGCAGTGCAAAAGTTGCCGAGAAAGAAAAATTGACCTGGAGAGGGGGGATTTGATTTGCAGAGTCAGCGGCAAATCCCCCTAAATCCCCCTTTGTCAAGGGGGACTTCATAGCACAAAAGACTATGTGTCTGAGCAGGGTTAGTTGAGCGGTAGTGTTTTGCTGTTCTAATTTCACTTGCAACATTGGCATCTTGGGCTACAATGCCAGGCAACCGGAGCGTTTCAACTCCAGTGAATTACTAACCACAACAATATAAGGAGGAAAAAAGTCATGAAGAAAATCGGAGTTGTTCTTTCAGGTTGCGGTGTAAAGGATGGCAGCGAGATTCATGAGGCGGTTTTTGCCCTGCTGGCAATCGATCGCCAGGGATGCGAGGCGGTCTGCATGGCTCCCAATGCCGACTTTCCATCCGTCAACCATCTGACGATGGAGGAGGGGGGTGTTACGCGCAACGCCCTGGTGGAAGGAGCCCGCATCGCACGCGGCAACATCCGCGACATCAAGGATGTCACTGCTGCAGACCTGGACGCGATTGTGCTTCCGGGCGGATTCGGCGCGGCAAAAAATCTGTGCGACTTTGCAGTGAAAGGCGCTGCTGCGTCAGTGCACCCCGAGGTTTCCCGGCTGTTGAAAGAGATGGCGACAGCCTCCAAGCCGATCGGTGCCATCTGCATCGCCCCGGTCATACTCGCCGCCGTACTTGGCAAGGAGTTGTCACCAACGCTGACCATCGGTAATGATGCCGGAACCGCGGCAGAGATTGAAAAAACCGGTGCCAGACATCAGGAGTGCCTGGTGACCGATTCCGTGATTGATGCCAAAAACAAGGTGGTCACCACTCCGGCGTACATGCTGGCCACGAGAATTACGGAGACCTTCCAGGGAATCGACAACTGTGTCAGTGAACTGGTAAAGCTGATCTGAAATAACGTTCCGTCATGAATGTCCCGGGGGCGAGGCCTGCTTCGCCCCTGTGCATTTCAAAGGCTATGAAACTGAATGAAATTAGGCATCTTCCTGATCTTTAGCGCCATGACAGCCTTCACCTACTGGCTGCGTCACATCAATCTCCAACATCTCAAAGAGCATGGCTACAAGGTTCCGGGTGGCTTTGAAGTCGCCATCACCGAGGAAAAACTGCGCACCAGCAGTGCCTATACCTTTGACTCCAGCCGTCTCGGATTGTGGGATTCGCTGTTCGATAACGCCTTGTTGATCATCTTCCTGTTCGGTGGTTTCATCGCAACGTATGATAGTTTCGTCGGTTCATTCGGACATTCCCCGATACCTTCCGCCATCCTCTTTTTTCTGCTGCTGACCTGGGCGTCAACCCTGATTGGAATCCCGTTTGATCTGTACGGCACCTTTCGCATTGAGTCCCGCTATGGTTTCAACACGACGACGCCAAAATTGTGGATCATCGACCTGATCAAGTCACAGGCTATCGGTGCAGTTCTGCTGGCCTTCCTGACGGCGGTTATCTTCTGGCTGATCTGTTGGAGTTCGCTGCACTGGTGGATCTGGGTCTGGGCTTTCCTGGCGCTGTTCAGCCTGTTCATGATGTTTGTTTCCCCCTATCTTATCGAGCCGCTGTTCAACAGGTATGAGCCGGTGACGGAAGAGGGTCTGGAGGATGACATCCGCGTGATGATGGAGAAGGCCGGGCTGAAGGTCGGCAAGGTCCAGCAGATGGACGCATCAAAACGCAGCAGACACTCAAATGCCTATTTTACCGGTATCGGCAAGGTTAAGCGCATCGTGCTGTATGACACCCTTATCAAGCAGATGAACCACGGAGAAATTGTGGCTGTGCTGGCTCACGAAATCGGGCATTGGAAAAAAGGGCATATCTGGAAACGGCTGTTGTGGGCGGAAATCCTGGCGCTGGCGGGGTCATGGATCAGCTTCAAACTGCTGGTATGGCAAGGTTTGCCGGGACTGTTGGGGCTGCCGACTGACATCTCGCTGCCGGCCAGGATGGTGGTGCTCGGATTTCTCTCCTCGCTGGTGCTGTTTCCGCTTGGGCCATTTTCTGCCTGGCGTTCACGCTGCCACGAGCGGGAGGCTGACCGTTTTGCCAGTGACCTGACCGGTCGTCCGCAGGATCTGGCCTCTGCGCTGATCAAGATGTCGGCCGAGAATCTCTCCAACCTTTTCCCGCACCCTCTATACGCAGCTTTTTCCTACAGCCATCCGCCGGTTGTCGAGCGGGTTGCGACTCTGAATTCGTGGGCGGATGGGCGTTCTTAGCTGTCAGCAGGCATGAATTCCATTGACATGAGCGCTAAATATAGCTAATCTTCTGGCACTTTTATGTCTATTCTGGCATCAGTTCCCAGGAGCGCACAGATATGAAATTTACGTTTCGCACAATGCTCTATGTCATCATCTACTGCATGGCGTTCTCATATATAACGGGTTGCTCCGGCAAGAGCGATTCGCCGCTTTTTTTCGATTCCAATCGTAAGGGGGGTGAAGCGGATGCGCCGGTCAAGGACATCCCGGCCGATATCCTCTCTACCCAGAAGGCCTTCAGCAACGTTGCCAGGAAGGTCACACCCTGCGTCGTCAACATCTCGACCATCAGCAGGAAGAAGGTTGTTCAGCCGTTCTTCGAGATGTCTCCCCTTTTTGAAGACTTTTTCGGCGGCCCGCAGTTCAAACGTGACAAGAGTCTTGGTTCCGGCTTCATCATCAGCAGGGACGGCTATATCGTTACCAATGACCACGTGGTACGGGATGCCGAGAGCATTCAGGTCAAGCTCTCCAACGACAAGGTCTACGATGCCAAAGTGGTGGGCGGCGACCCGAAAACCGACATTGCCGTAATCAAGATCAATGCAACGGATCTTCCGGTCGCCGTATTGGGAGATTCGGACAAGATGGAGGTCGGCCAGTGGGCCATAGCCATCGGTAATCCCTTCGGGTTGGAACGTTCCATGACGGTTGGTGTGATATCAGCCACCGGACGCTCCAACGTGGGTATCGAGACCTACGAGAATTTCATACAGACCGATGCCTCCATCAACCCCGGTAATTCGGGCGGTCCGCTGTTGAACGTCTACGGCGAGGTAATCGGCATCAACACCGCCATTGTGGCTGCCGGGCAGGGGATAGGCTTTGCAATCCCCATCACCATGGCGAAACCGATTTTCACGCAGTTGCAGCAGAAGGGGGCTGTCAGTCGCGGTTTCATGGGGGTTACGATTCAGCCGGTCACTGAAGAGCTGGCCCGCTCTTTCGGTCTGAAACAGGCTCACGGCGCTCTGGTCAACGATGCTCTCAAAGGTGGCCCTGCAGACAAGGCGGGTGTCCGACAGGGCGACATCATCATCGCCTTCAACGGAACCGATGTAAAGGACCCGTCCCATCTGCAGCGTCTCGTGGCGGAGGCCGGTATCGGCAAAACGGCCAAAATTACCGTCTTCCGCGAAGGCAAAAACCTGGATATGAATCTCGTGCTTTCCAGTGCCGATGCTGCTCCCCGACAAAAGCGTGAATCGTCTGGCGACAGGGGTAAACAGCCCGGAAATAGCGACCAGCTTGGTCTGGTGGTCGATGACGCCGAACAGGGGGGCGTGGTGGTCGTCGATGTCGCCAGAAGCGGCCCTGCTGCAGAGGCCGGTATCCGGCGAGGCGACGTGATCGTCTCCGTCAACCGCACCAGGATTGCCGGCAGCAGTGACTATCAGCGCATCATCCATCAGGCAGGACCGGGCAGTAATCTGATTATTCTGGTGCGTCGCGGTTACGCAAGCATCTATTTTGCGCTTCGGATTAAATAACTACGGAGAAGGAATAAGATCATGAGCATGATAGACAATCCGGATCTCGCAAAACGGCTGGCGCGGGCGATACTCTCAGACGTGGCCATGTACAATACGGAAAAAGTGGAGAACGGCATCAAGAACGATAATATCTTCGATACCCTCAAGGACGAGCTGGAAGAGGGCCGACAGCACTTTCTCTCCCGCGTCTCCCCGGATATCAATCCGGATGGCATCTATGAAATTGCAGTCGTGGATGTGCTCATCAAGCGCGCCGGCAAGATCGAGTCGGATATCTGGTAGTTTTTCGCTGTTGACTGAATATCTTCGGAAGGCGTGCCCGAAATGGTGCGCCTTTATTTTTGAGGTACGTCCCCATGCAGACAACATTCCTGACATTTCCGGCTGATACCGAACCTCAGCGGCTCGACCTGTTCGTCAGCAGCCGGCTCGCCGGAGAAACCCGCGCGGCGGTGCAGCGGCTGATAGAGTCCGGGGATGTTCGCGTTGACGGTCATCAGGTACGGCCATCTCTCAAGCTTAAAGGGGGAGAACGGATTTCGGTCGATATCCCGGAACCGGTGGAGGCCGAGCCGCAGGCGGAATCGATTCCGCTTGATGTGTTATACGAAGATGCCGATCTGATTGTGGTGAACAAGCCTGCAGGGATGGTCGTGCACCCCGGTGCCGGTAACAGCAGCGGAACTCTGGTTAATGCCCTGCTGGGTCACTGTACCGATCTTTCGGGTATCGGCGGGGAGTTGCGTCCCGGCATCGTGCATCGCCTGGACAAGGGAACATCCGGGGTTATGGTGGCGGCCAAAAGCGACCGGGCGCATCAGGGGCTCTCGGCCCAGTTCCATGTACACTCCATCAAGCGGATCTATCAGGCACTGGTTTTCGGGAATCCCCCGGAAGATTCCGGCAGGATCGAGAATGTCATCGGACGCCATCCCACGGAACGGTTGAGGCAATCGGGAAAAGCCCGGCACGGAAAAAACGCGGTTACCCGCTGGCGGGTCAAGGGACGTTATGGTCGAATATCCCTGATGGAGCTGAGGCTGGAGACCGGGCGGACGCACCAGATCCGGGTTCATCTGACTGAAGCGGGGTTCCCGTTGCTGGGTGATCCTCTCTACCCGGACGGGGGGCGAACCAACAACCTTGCCGACCCGCGTCTCAGAAAGATGATCTCATCCCTGGGGAGACAGGCCCTTCATGCCCGCACGCTGGGATTTATCCATCCGGTGTCGGGAGAATACCGGGAGTTTACTGCCGAAATGCCGGGTGATATGCAGGCCATCTGTGATTACCTGACCGGCACACTTCCCGCATCCTCACAGAATTGATTCATTTCTGCAGCACATCCTCCAACCGCAGCAGTTGCTCGATGCTTTGACTCAGATAGACCGGGCAGCCGATCTGCTCGGGCAGTCGCAGGTCAACGTCGTAACGATCGCCGACGAAAATCGCCTCCTCCGGCGTCAGGCGGATTTCAGCGAGAACCCTCTCCAGAAGTTCCAGATCCGGCTTGCCCTTCCAGGTATCATCAATGGTGTAGACTGTTTGAAACAGCCCGCCCAGCCCCAGAAAATCCACGATGCGGGTTGTCAGGGCGCGATTGTTGTTGGTGAAAAGGTGCAGCTCAAAGTTCCTGCCGAGATTTTCCAGCAGGGTGATTACGCGCTGGTCCTTGATCAGGTGGGCTTCGGGATGGAGTTGCGCCTGAAAGCAGGCATGCAGGTCGCGCACCGTCCCGCCCAGTTCGACACAGACGGCAGAGAGCGTCTGCGCCGTGCCCGCCTGCCTGGCCATCCGGCTGCGGGTGGTATTCAAAAGCTGGCATGCTTCGCCCGTATCGAGAGACCTGAGTCCGGCAATGTAGGCGACAGCAGCGTCCTTGATCGTGGCGGAGAAAGAGTCCGATACATACAGAGTGCCGTCCAGATCGAACACAATTCCCCGAATACTGCGTGCCATCGGCATCACTCAGCCCCCGATCCTGCGCTGGCAGAGCAGCCGGACTGACTCTACACCTTTGGACTGAACCAGCATCCTGAAGGTATCTCCCATACCCCCCTCCGGCATGATAAGTTTCTTGAGCGCCAGCCGCAGCTTGAGCTTTTCTTCGTTTGTCGCATCAGATTGTTCAATCTCTTCAATCTCTTCCACAATGCCTGCGGCGAGCAGAAAGCGATACTGCTCGCCGAACCAGTCCGTACGCAGCCCCAGTTGGTCGCCGCAGGCCATCAACGTCGTGAAGTCCACATGTGCGGTGATGTCCTGCTGCCCCAGCCGGATATAGGGATTCTCTTCGATCTGGTGGCGATGGTAGCAGAGCAGCGTGCCCCTGATGCGATGGGGGGCGAACAGCTCCACGGCGGGAAAACCGTAGTCGATCGTCAGGATAAAGCCGCGCTGCAGCGCATTGGCGGCGGATGTCAGCCAGACCGGGGCCGCAAGGTTGATCTCTGCCTGCTGACCGGGATACAGATTCACGCTGATCCGCTGGAGGTACTCACTGATTGCCGGAGTCGAGAGCGGCCCCATTTCTTCGATGAAATCATCGTCTTTCAGGGCGACATGGATTTCCATCAGCCCGTCTGCGGTCATGATGACTCGATGAACCGGAAAGGCGTCGATCAGTTCATTTGAGTAGAGACATCCGCTGAAGTTGAACTCCCCCGACTCGAACGGCTCCGGCGTCAGCCAGCGCACCCTTGCGGCGTGAACATTCAGAAGCTCTTTCTGCGCGGCCTCCAGCGACGGTTCGCGTTCAACCAGAACAATGGTGACACCGCTATACATCTGCGGCTCCCGCTCGGCCAGGTAGTCCATGATGTCGCAGGCCAGGCGACCGTTGCCGGCGCCGCATTCCACCAGCGTGAATGCGGCGGGTGATCCCATATTGCGCCACATCTGGGCGGTTTCACGGGCGACGACCCGGCCGAAGGCGGCGTGGACAGAGATGCTGGTATAGAAATCTCCTTCGGCGCCAACCTTGCGCCCCGGCGAGGTATAGTAGCCGAGCCCCGGCTCATAGAGGCAGGCCGCCATGAAATCGGCGAAGGTTATTCGATCGTTCTGACGGATCCGTTGAACGAGTATTTCTTTCAGTCGTGTCGTGCTGGTCATGGTTTCCTGGTAAAGCTTCCGGAGGAAGGGGCTATGTGTCGGGAGAGGCCGAACTCTCGTCAATCGTCAGTGCATTGATATTTCGGGTTATTCTTTCTCATCCGTGCTGTGATAGTATCCAGAATATCTCGCGAATCTGTTGGTAAGCTCTGTGCCTGTGAATATTTTTTGGCCGGTTTACCCTTCTGCATTGGTTCCCTCTTGCCGAAGATGAAATTATGGATACAATGTGATACCCTGTGGCGCGATCCTGGAGGTATTGTAGACGATTGAACCATTTTGACAATCAATTTCTGACATACATTGTCACGCTCCACGACTGGCTCAACCAGCCTGGGTATGTTACCCTCTTCAGTGTCAGTTTCCTGGCTTCGACCGTGCTGCCGCTGGGTTCGGAGTGGTTGCTGGTGATGATGCTGGCCAATGGCTACGAGCCGGTTTCGACCGTTGCTACGGCGACGGTGGGCAACTATCTCGGGGCGGTGACGACCTATCTGATCGGATTATACGGCGGCAGTTGGCTGATCGAAAAGGTTATGCGCGTATCTTCGCTCCAGCAGGAGCGTGCCCGCAATTCCTACCGGCGCTACGGGGTCTATTCCCTGCTGTTTTCCTGGTTGCCGATCATTGGGGATCCGCTCTGCATGGTGGCCGGGATGTTGCGGATCAATTTCGGTCTTTTCACTGTCCTGGTCATTTTTGGGAAGCTCGTTCGCTACGCTGTTACAGCTTTGATAACACTGTATGCCGCACGGTAGGTTTCGGGGTCTTTCCGAAACTCGACAAGACGTGCGGACTTTTTCTTGAAAGCGCCATAGAATACCGAGCGGGAGGACATCATGGATGAAATTCAGCAGGATATGCCTATCCCGAGCGATCATTTACGCTACAAGGGATATGATCGAATCATGGGGAACATCTCATGGCTGCTGATTGCACTGGTGACCCTGGCTATCAAGCTGATGCCCGGCGCCGGCTACTCCAGTCTTGCGTTCCTGGCAATCTTCTGCATGCTGCTTTTTGTCTATAACATGAATGCCCGCTATGGTTTTTTATCCAGCAGATACAGCCAACTGAAGATTTTTGCCGACCTGATTGTGTTTCTGGTCTTCATTGTGGCGGTCTGCTGGTATACCGGCAAGCTGACCAGTCCGTTCATGTCGCTGATCTATCTCATACTGATGGCCACTGCGCTGACCCAGGGCAAGCGGGTGACCTACCTCATGGCCGGTCTGGCAATTTCTTCATATATCTTCCTGGCAACGGCGCATTTCCGCGAGCTGAACTTTTACCTCTCTCACATTCTGGAACTGTTTCCCTTCATGCTGATCGCCCATCTGGGGGCAATGCTGGCCGGCGAGGCGGAAAGCGCCCGCCAGGAGGTCGAGCGAATGTCACTCACCGATGATGTGACCGGAATCAATAACATGCGCAATTTTTTCCTGCTGTCGGACATTCAGGAAAAGCTTGCCAAACGCTATGAGCGGCGATATGCCATCTGCATGATCGACGCTGACGGGCTCAAGAAGATTAACGACGAGTATGGGCATTTTGCAGGTACCGAACTAATCCGGCAGGTGGCCGCAACAATCAGTGTCAACATTCGGAACTCAGATATCAGCGCCCGTTACGGCGGAGACGAATTTGTCATCATGTTTAACGAAACCTCCAAACAGGATGTTGTCACAGCAGTCGAGCGGATAATCACCGGCATGTCATCAACCCCCTTTCCGTTTGAGGGGCGCATGCTTGCATCAACTCTCTCGGCTGGTCTGGCGGGCTATCCGGAAGATGGCTCCGATGTAAAAACGGTCATGGCCAACGCTGATGAGGCGATGTATGTCAGCAAACGCACGGGCAAGAACCGTCTCACCGTGTACCGTGCAGATTTGCAGAAGGATATCGGATGAAGATATTCATATCAGGTGGAACCGGTTTTGTTGGCGGACACGTCACCCGCGAGCTCCTGCACAGAGGCCATACTATCCGTCTGCTGGTTCACCGGCGCTCCCCTGAGCTTCCGGGGGTCGAGCAGTTTGAAGCTGATGCGACCCGCCTGGAGAGCTTCAGGACGGCCGCAACCGGCTGCGATGCCTTTATCAACCTGGTGGGGATCATCCGCGAATTCCCTTCACGGAATATCACGTTCGAAAAGCTCCATGTGGAGGCTACAGCCAATGCTCTTGCCGCAGCACAGCAGGCAGGTATCAAGCGATATATTCAGATGTCCGCCCTGGGAACACGGCCGGATGCGGTGTCCCGGTATCATCAGACCAAGTTCCGGGCGGAGGAACTGGTGCGGTCAAGCGGACTGGAGTGGACCATCCTGAGGCCGTCGCTGATCTATGGCCCCCGGGATGCCTTCATCAACATGCTGGCAGACCAAATGCGCATGGCTCCGGTCATGCCGGTCATCGGAAGCGGCAGTTACCGCCTTCAGCCGATTCATGCCGATGACGTGGCGCGCTGTTGCGCTCTGGCGCTGGAGATGCCTGATACAGTCGGCCAGTGCTATGAGCTGTGCGGTAATGACCGTTTGGGATATGAAGATCTGCTCGATGCAATTGCGGCTGCGATGGGGCGGCAGGCTCCCTTCAAACCTCATATACCGCTGGGAATCATGAGCCGGATCATTCCGGTCATGCAGCGTCTGCCTCAATTCCCGATCACTGCGGATCAGTTACAGATGCTGGTTGAAGAGAATATATGTGATGGCTGCTGGAAAAAGACATTCCTGTTTGAACCCCGTGATTTCAGGGAAGGTATACGGGAGTACCTGATGCCGGTCAGGACTTGACGTTGTTATCCTGGTGCGATATAAGGGCGCGTAAGGAGACGGTCATGAATGAGAGGCGTCCTGTCAGGGCGGGTATACGTGGTTTCGGTATCGCACTGCTCATCGTTGCCGGTCAGCAGGCATGGGCCGACGAACCGTCCGAAGCCCTGCTGACGGAACTTGTTACGCCAGCTGTGACGAAGCTCGAGGAGCTGGTTTTAAAAGGAAGCGCTCTGGAACCTGCAGAGGGTTTTGCCTCGTATTACGCTAAGCGCTTTGAAGGAAGGAGAACAACGTCGGGGCACCGTTACCATCCCGAAAAGATGACAGCGGCTCACTACACACTGCCACTGGGAACGGTCGTGAGGGTCGTTAACCCAGCCACGCTCCAGGAGGTTCATGTGACGGTCAACGACCGTTGCGCACGAAAACCTTTTCCATTCATAGATCTCTCCCGTGCAGCCGCAAAAAAAATTGGCCTGTGGGGCAAAGGCAAGATCAGGGTCGTCATAATTCCGCTGCTCGAAGAATCGCTGAAAGAGCCTGTATAAAAGCCTCTGCAGACTCAACCGCCGTCACTCGGATACTCGCCACCATAAAAAATATCAAAAAGAATAAAATAAATATTGACAGCGATATGGGCCATCTGTATATTCCCAATTCCTGTTTCACTTTTGGTCTTTGAAAACCGAATAGCATTTGTGTTTAATTGATTGCGAGTAATTATTTTGTCAGTAGAGATTTTGGGTTTTAAGTATTCAAACTAATCAGTAACCAACTGGAGAGTTTGATCCTGGCTCAGAACGAACGCTGGCGGCGTGCCTAACACATGCAAGTCGAACGGAATGAGGGGGCTTGCTCCTTCATTTAGTGGCGCACGGGTGAGTAACGCGTGGATAATCTGCCTGACGATCTGGGATAACATCTCGAAAGGGGTGCTAATACCTGATAAGCCCACGGTATCTTTGGATTCTGCGGGAAAAGGGGGGGACCTTTATGGCCTTCTGTCGTCAGATGAGTCCGCGTACCATTAGCTAGTTGGTAGGGTAAAGGCCTACCAAGGCTACGATGGTTAGCTGGTTTGAGAGAATGATCAGCCACACTGGAACTGAGAC
>CAIPTY010000043.1 GCA_903868145.1 uncultured Desulfuromonadales bacterium
CTCAGAGGCTTTCGGACTGTATCGGACATCGCCAGATTGTTAAATGGCGGAGAGAGAGGGATTCGAACCCTCGGTACGCTATTAACGTACACACGCTTTCCAGGCGTGCTCCTTCAACCGCTCGGACATCTCTCCCTTACGACAGGGGAAATGTATAGTCCATGATTCTCATTTTGTCCAGCATTTCATAATCTGATGACATAATCCGATTCAACCCTGTTCGCAATTGCTACATACTTCCGTAATGCGTTGATGAGCCTTACGCCCGGGTTTGCAGCAGTCGCGCCTCAATCCTCAACCTGAGAATAACCACCGCTTATATTCTATTGCGTCTGGTTCTGACGACCCCCATTCTGCTGATTGGGGTGCGGAGGCGGTCTAAACCTGTCACGGCAGGCTTTTATTTCGATGTGTGATTTTGCAGACTGCACGCACACTTTTTCCTCCTGGCTTCGGGCAATCCTCTGGTCGATGCGCTGCAGAATGTTGGACTTCATCTGTTCCAGGTTCTGCCCCTGTCCTGGCCCTTGTCCCGCTCCGCCTGCTTGCCCTTGTGGTCTCTGCGGGTATGCGGTGCTGTCCGCGCCAGATACCGGCATGGCAAAAAGAGCTGTCAGTGCCAATGCTATCAATGCTGTTTCCATACCTTCCTCCTGTCAAAGCAGATTTCGGAAGAGCCGTTTGATTTCTCTCGACCGTGTTAATCAGAGGTTAAAACAAGATTCCGTAAAGTAGTGTCAAGATACCGGGCTATTTGGTAAAGTTTTGTGAGCGGCGCTGCACAGATTCTTTACCAAACTTTATATAACCGGTATGCGGATAAATAAATCTGACATTTTAATCATCCCTTCATTTTTGGTGTGTCAGGGTTCTCCCACAAGATGGCAATCCGTCAGAGATGGAAATATCCGGAAAAGGAGGAGTGTATGAAAAACATGATCGTCACAGTAACAATGGGGATGTGCTTGACACTTGCAACAGGCGCGGCATTCGCCAGCGGACAGGAAAACCATGATGGAAAGAAGTTTGAGCAGGCGGATCGCCATGAAAGCAAGATTTACGGAACGGTACAGGCTATTCCGAATGGGAGCGTTGGAATCTGGACCGTAAACGGCAGGGAAATCAACGTTACGAAATCCACCAATATTAAGGAAAAACACGGAAAAGCCGAAGTGGGTTCATACGTGGAAGTTAATGGCTCATTTAGCGGGAATACCCTTCACGCCTACAAGATTGAGGTGAAAAGGGACAGCAGGGAGATACGAAAAATTCGTGGCACCATCGAAAGCTCCTCGACAGGTACGAATGGAACATGGATAGTAAACGGCGAGAAGATCCTGCTAAACCAGGACACTTTCATACGGGAAAAGCACGGACGAGCAGTTGTCGGGGCATACGTGGAGGTGGAAGGAGTCTCTTCAGGTAATGGTTTTTCTGCACGGAATATCGAGGTTAAAAGGGCGAAGCGTTAAACCGGGCACAGGTCGGGATGAGGGCGCTCTTTTATCTGTCGGTAACGGACGTAATAATCAACTCTTGAAACTCATAAGGAAGGTTCGTCTATGAAGGATGAGATGCTTGTTTCAGAAGAAAATTCTCTCGGCTTTACGGCTGTTCTGGTTCACCTCGGACTGTCAGTCTCTGTAATTGCGGCTTTATTTTCCGGCCTACTGGCCGGCGACTACAAAAAAATCGTGCATCTGGGCTTTACGGTGCATAGCTGGATCGGCATGGCTGGCGCAAGTATTGTTCTTCTGCGCATACTCTTGGGCCTTGTGGGGCCCGCCAACCTCCGTTTCGTCAACTGGGTGCCCTGCACGCGCGCGAGGCTTCAGCATGTAAAAGACGACATTACGGGGCTTTTCAGGTTTCGCCTGCCTGAGCGACCAACACATGTCGGTGTGGCGGGACTCGTACAGGCTCTCGGGCTCCTGGCGCTATTGCTGATTGCCCTGAGCGGCATCTTCCTGTTTTTCACTATTGAACCGGGACACAAGTCACGGGGAGTGGTTCACGCCGTTAAGGAGTTTCACGAAGCAGGGCTATTCATGATCGTTATTTTTCTCTCCATGCATGTCGGCGCCGTCACCATGCATGCAGTACGCGGACATCACCTCTGGCGCAGGATCTTCTTCCTGAAAGAACACCCGGTCAGTCAATGAGGTGTATAAACATCTGCACAGGTGGCGTGTCCCATGAAACTACTCATAATTGAAGACGAAAAGAGGATGGCCGGGCTTCTAAAAAAGGGGCTTGAGGAAAACGCATTTATCGTTGACCTAGCCCATGACGGCGAAGAGGGGCTGTACATGGCCGAGAACTATCCCTACGATGCCATACTGCTGGACATCATGCTTCCGGTCATGGATGGCCTCACGGTTCTGAGCGAGCTGAGAGCCAGAAGACGTGATGTGCCGGTACTCCTGATCACAGCCCGGAACGAGATCGAGAGCAGGGTCAAGGGGCTGAATTTCGGGGCGGATGACTATATCGCGAAACCTTTTGACTTTAACGAGTTGCTGGCAAGATTGCGGTCGGTTATCAGGCGTAGCAAGGGGAAATCTTCACCTCTCGTTGCGATAGATGACCTTGCTATCGATACGAACTCGCGGAATGTCAGGAGAGCTGGGAGGGAAATCACTCTTTCCGCAACCGAATATAATCTTCTCGAATATCTGGCGCTGAACAATGGCAGGGTGATAAGCAGAACAGAGCTTACGGAGCATATCTACGACACGGATTTCGACCGCGACAGCAATGTCATCGATGTCTATGTCAGCCACCTGAGAAACAAACTGGACAAGGGGTTTGACCGGCAGCTCATTCACACGGTTCGGGGAGCCGGTTATATCCTGAAAGGTGAAGAATGAACCGGCTTCGTAACTCCATAAAAGGGAGGCTCTTTGTCTGGATTTTCACCTTCACGTCATTCTTCCTGATGGCGGTCGGGCTTCTCGTCTATCGGGAAGTCAGGGAGACGGTCTTCAATGCCGTTGACATGACCCTCCACTCAAAGGCTCAGGTGATCACGGGGCTCCTTCACGAAAAGGAGAATGTGATTCAGCTTGAATTGGATGAGGTCGTGTCAGGAGAGTATTCCATTCCGCGGTCGGGGCACTATTTCAAGGTACTGATGGACGGAAAGTTTTTTGTCGCGTCCCCCTCTCTTGTCAATAACAGTTTTGATCTCACGGCAGGTGCGCTCGGAAGCTATACTGCCGGAAAGAGGGAAACGCTCCTCACTTCCACAGGGCCCGGAGGAGAGCCGGTTCGGGTGCTTACATACAACTTCAACGCCTACGGCAGGACGTTCAGCCTCTTTGTGGCGGAGAGTCTTGATGACAGCCTGGAAATGATACATCAGCTCAGGCGGTTCCTGCTCATCGTCATCCCATCGGGTATTCTGATGCTCTCCTTTATGGCGATCTGGATAGCAAGGCATTCCTTGAAACCGCTCAAGGTGCTTTCTACCAGGATTAGCGCGATTACCCATGATACCCTTGGCGAGAGGATCGATACCGGGACGGAGACCAGGGAACTGGCGGGGCTCGCCGGATCATTCAATGACTTGCTTGACCGCTTGCAAAAGGTGTTCGAGAGCGAAAAACGGCTTATAGCGGATGCCTCCCATGAGCTTAAAACCCCGCTGTCGGTAATCATGCTCCAGTGCGATGTGGCGCTGCAGCGGGAACGGACGGCGGAAGAATATATCGAGGCTCTGCAGACCATCAGAAGCGTCTCGGATGGTATCAACTTAGTTGTGAAGGATCTCCTCCTGCTGGCTCGTCTTGATTCAGGTGCCTTGTCATCAAAGGGATTTGAAGTCGTCTCCATCAATGACTGTATTGATAAATCCTTGGCAATGCTGCAGCCTTTCGTTGAGAAAAAATCCATACGACTGGTGAAATCGCCTGGCGTCGGCTTAGTGATCGCAGGTAACGCAGAGAGTCTGACTGAGGCGTTTCTCAACATCCTTGAAAATGGCGTGAAATACAACCGTGACAATGGTGTGCTGGAGATCACCGCTTCCTGGATCGGGTCTGAGGCGGTTGTTTCAATCAGAGATTCGGGAATCGGCATCGCAGCAGAGGATCAGGAAAGGATCTTCGATAGATTCTACCGGGCCGATGCGGCTCGAAATGCTGATGGCACCGGTCTTGGCCTCAGTATCGCCAGGACGATCATTGAGACACATGGAGGCAGGCTGGCGCTTGAAAGCGAATGTGGGCGAGGAAGCACCTTTACGATATCGCTGCCTGGTTTTACGCACAACCATCCGGTTACGAGCAAAGCTATTACTGGCGAGGATCTGTAAATCTCATGATCAATAACCTGCATACCTGGCTTCTCCTCAGGCTCCTGCTGCTCTGGCTTGTTCTTTCCCTGGTGATCGGCGGTGTGGTTTATTATCTCGGCAATGTCCGTCTGGACAACCATATTGTGAATATGGCAAAAACCGAAACGGAGAGCTACACCACCGCAGTGGCCTCCTACCTGAAATCCCCTTCCGAGTCGGCGCTTGCCGAACTCAACCGGAGGATTGAGGTTGAGATAGAACAGGACAACCTTATTGTCGTCGAATTCTACGATGCCAGCTCCAATAAAATCACTGATGTAGTCAAGCCGTCCGCCTTGGAAGTCGAAAGCAAACTCCCCAAACATGGCAGTGAGTTTGCTGAACATACCAGCATTGTCTGCAACAAACTGATTCAGGGAGAAGACACCTTCATGAGGGTGTTTGTTCCGATCTTTGACAGCTCCAACAGCAAGATCGGGTACCTGGAGGGGATCTATCTTGCGCCGATAGAGATCATAGATCAGATCAGGCAACAGACTCTCTGGTCACTGATACTGGTCGTACTCGTCATTTTTGCCACCAGCATGGCGCTGTACCCCCTCATTCTCCGGCTAAACCGGAAGCTGATCGATTATTCGCACAATCTGGCGCTCACCAACATCGGCATGCTGAAAGTCCTGGGAAGCGCCATTGCAAAACGGGACAGTGACACCAATATCCATAACTACCGGGTTACGCTCTATTCTGTGCAGATCGGTGAAATGTTGCGTCTTTCCCGCACCGCCATGCAGGGGCTTATCAAGGGCGCTTTTCTGCATGACCTGGGCAAGATTGCAATCGGTGATGCAATACTGCATAAAACGGGCAAACTGACGGATGAAGAGTTCACGATAATGATGACCCATGTCCAGCATGGCGAGGATATCGTACGTGGGTACGACTGGCTGAAAAATGCGCTGGACGTGGTGAGCGGTCACCATGAGAAGTTTGACGGCAGCGGTTATCCGCTTGGTCTTGCTCAGGACAATATCCCGCTGAATGCCCGTATATTCTCGGTAGCCGACGTATTTGACGCCCTGACCTCCAAGCGCCCCTACAAGGAACCCTTCAGTTTCGATGTATCGGTGAAGATCCTGGAGGAATCCATGGGGAGCCATTTTGATCCTGAGGTTGCCCGGCTCTTTCTCGACTATGCTCCAGTGCTGTATGCGGAGATCTGCAACGACGACGAGGAATTGCTGCACGGAAAGCTGGAAGCATGCATTGTGAAATATTTTGATGTCGCCGTGATATAGATCCGTCTATTCAACTATAAAGAACGCTATTTTCGTTTTCATGAGACAACCTCCTGCCCGGAATTTTCTATATTGTCAGATTTGGTCTTTGCCATTGCCTCAATAAAACCCTGGTTCCTTGCGGGGAGGCTGACGGCAAAGACCAAACCGATGCTTCACGGTGCAAAGAACAGATAATCCGTGTTGCCGGTATACGGCGTAAGAAGGCTCACATCCTTGATCACGTCTGCATAGAGGAAAGATGTTGTTGCAACGGAAAAGTCAAATGCCGTCCCATCGGCATAGGTGCCTGACATGATAGTCTTGCGAAGAGCTGCAAATTTGGTTTTCTGATCTGTTGATAATGTCGCGTAGACCTGGGCGAAGACGACGGCATAGTAATAGTTGTTCTCGCCATCCAGATCACCGTATGCGCCTGATAACGTGAGCACCTGAGAATTGACAGCACTGGGTGAGGCCGTTGAGGTCAGTAATGTACGCAACAACGTGGCGATCTGCGTCCGCACGCTGACGATGTTAGAGGAACCGGCATACAGGTTGTTTCTCTGTGTATCCACCAGGCTAGACATCAGTGTGGCCTGGGCCTGGGTTACATATCCCAGCGAGCTGTCGCTGAGGGCGGCGCCTGCTGTGGCCGTGAGCTGTTCGCTGATGCTGTATCCTTCATGGCCCACAGCGGGGGCATCCTTGATGTAGAAGCCGCCATAGTAGGTGCCGTGACGCTCGGGACAGAAATAGACATCCGCCTCAAGCGAACCGGCATACCAGCTGTATATGTCGCTGGCATAGGTCATCACCAGCGTTGAGGTGCCCTGGGGCAGTCCGGACATCTTGCTGGCGATCTGGGCGTTCGTGATATCTGGCCATGACGCCCAGCCCTTGTCCTTCATGGCATCGAGGTAGGCCTTTTGGGTTGTGGTCATGCCGTTTATGACGCTGGCATACAGCGCGGCACGGTCATAGCTGATCTGGCCGTCGATCAGGTACAGCTCGCGGGAGGCTTTTTTAACTGAGTTAAGGTTTAAACCGGAGGAGCCGGAAGGGATGTCACCCTCAAGCAGGCGACGAAACGCCTTCATCAGGGAGAAACGCTTGTAGCCGTACAGATTGACCTGATCCTGTTGCGCTACGGCAAGAGCCTTCAATTGTGCCAGCTGGCTGTCAGTCAAGGTATAAATGACGTTATAGGCGACCCGTGTCAGGAAGCTCGTGTTATGTCCCATGTTATCGGGGTCATTGTCGCGCAGATACTGGAAGCCGGTATAGTCGGCAACCTTGCCCGGCGGGAAGAAAGACTGCGCTTCCAGATTCCCGGTGATCAGAGCCAGACCGTCAAAAGCCAGAGTGGTGCGCTGTGCTCCATCGGAAATGGTCTGAGCCATGGTGAAGGCCGGTGTGGATGAAGAGCCTGATGAAGAAGAGCCTGATGAAGAAGAGCCTGATGAAGAAGAGCCTGATGAAGATGAGCCGGATGAGGATGAGCCGGATGAGGATGAGCCGGATGAGGATGAGCCGGATGAAGCACCCGATGAAGATGAGCCCGATGTAGACGATGACGGAGCTGATGAATCGAGGGATGTGGATGAAGCGGATGTTCCGGTTCCGCCGCCACCGCCACCACCGCAGGCGCTCAGCAACATACCAACAACCATCGTGAAAATAATGCGTTTCATAAACTGTCCTCCTTGAATTGGGATATATACAGCGGCCATTATCTGGTCAGCAGCAGGTAGATCTGGTACGCGAGTCCCATGACACCGATGGCAGGATATATGAGTGATACGGCCTTCTCCTTCAGGCCGGTTTCCGTTGGTTCCCCGTCACTGTTTTGAAGGGTGTAGCTGCTTTTGTTTACGGTCATATAGTTTGTGTGGTACGTCATCATCCACCTCCCGCTATTGTGTGATATCTCCCGTTCCTGTTAATCCGAGGCTACATAATTCACTCGTAAAGTAGTGTTAAAATGCGGCTCGTTTTTGTAAAGTTTTGTAAACGACTCGTCACCTTTCTTTACAATTATTTATAAACAAACGAGGGATAAACGGGTATATTGGGATCAATCTAAAGGAGTGCACGAAGCAGGGAGATGCCATGAACAACATACTGATAATCGATGACGACATGGACCTGTGCGATCTCCTGAAAGACTACCTTACCCCGGAGGGTTTCGTCGTGGAGGCGCTTCACAATGGCGTGGAGGGGGCTGAACGGGCTGTTGCCGGACAGTATGCTCTGATTGTGCTTGATGTAATGCTTCCCGGTATCAACGGTTTTGAAGTGCTGCGCCGGATTCGCGCAGTCTCGCGGATTCCGGTACTGATGCTGACAGCCAGGGGGGAAGAGGTGGATCGCATCGTGGGGCTGGAGATCGGCGCGGACGACTATCTCCCCAAGCCGTTCAATCCACGTGAGCTGGTTGCCAGAATCCGTGCCGTGCTGCGCCGGGCGGAATCGGGGCATCACTCTCCGGTTCAGACTCAGCCCCAGCCGGATACCTGGAGACTGATTGTGGGCGATGTCGAACTTGTTCCCGGCACCCGCACGGTACGATGCGCCGGTTTGAAGGTGGATCTCACATCTGTGGAGTTTGCAATTCTTGAAAGCCTGCTGCGCAAGGCCGGGCAGGTGGTGAGCCGTGATGATCTGGTTAAACAGGCACTGGGGCGCAATCTTTCCGCATACGACCGGAGCATTGATGTGCATGTCAGCAGCCTGCGTAAAAAGCTGGATCACGGTGCGGGCGGTGCGGAGCGGATCAAGACGATTCGCGGTGTCGGTTATCTCTATTCGGCGGAAAATTAGGAAATTACGGGCGCCATGAAATTTCAACGAAATCATATCGCCGGTCCCATTGACCGGTTCTGTCTGCAAGCAGCTCTGGGCGGCTTACTCGTATATGCCTGCTCCGTTTTCTGCGCTGTTGCGGCTGCCGCGCCGGCCCTGCCGAATAACGTGCCGTCAGGACAGATTGCGCCCGGCGATGCCGCTCCGCGTCCTCAGTTTCGCAGACCTCCCCAACAGGCTGTTGATGCCTGTGAAGGGAAGAAGGAGGGAGATTCCTGCACCTTTACGTCGCCGCGCGGGGCCTTGAGCGGCCTCTGCCTGTCAGGCACCGAGAATATTTTCGGCTGCAGACCTCATCGGGTGCCACAGCAGGCGGACGCAGCAACGGTCAGGACACCGCAGACCCCGTCTGAAAATGTTCCGCAGGCAAACGAACAGAAAGTCGTGCCCCCTGCCACGCCCCAGCCCGAATCCGCAGCGACCGGCAAGGCAGGCGGCGAAGCGAGAAGGCTGCCGGAGGCTCCGCAGATTCATCAACCAAGTGCATCCGCAAGAAAAGCGGAGAAAGAATCCTCCGTCCAGCCCCCTCAAACCGTTCCATCACCACCCCAGGAACTCCCCCCGCCACTCTCACATCCGTCGCTCCCGGGAGATTTTATTGACCAGCTGCGCCAGAATGCCGGCGGGTTTGGTTCCTGCCTTGCCGCTGCCCTGATCGCCTCCGCTCTGACCTGGTACGCTTTTTACCGCTATTCCACCCTTCCGCTGCGCCGCTTGCGCACAGTCACACAGCAACTGGCCGGGGGGGATCTTTCGGCGCGTGTAGGTGAAGGACTGGTTCACCGTAAGGGGGAGGTGGTCGATCTGGGGCGAGATGTGGATCGCATGGCCGAGCGCATCGAAAGCCTGGTGGGCGCTCATCAGCGGCTGATCCGGGATGTATCGCACGAGTTGCGTTCCCCCCTGGCACGTCTGAATGTTGCCCTTGAGCTGGCTCGCCAGTCGGCAGGCCTTGCGCACGCGGCGCCATTCGACCGGATTGAGCGTGAATCTGATCGCCTTAACGAGCTCATCGGGCAGCTCCTGATGCTGACCAAGCTGGAAACCGAAAGCGGCACGATCCTGCGAACGGAGATTGATATGGCGGCACTTGTTGCGGAAATAGCCCAGGATGTGGATTTTGAGGCACACAGTAATAACCGCAGTGTGGTGGCAACGACATCCGAACCACTGCTGATGAATGGAAACAGGGAATTGTTACGGCAGGCGCTGGAAAACCTGATCCGTAATGCTGCCCGCTACACTCCGCCGGAAACCGCCGTGGAGATTTCGTTACGCAGAAAAGATTCCGGGGGCCGAGGCTGGGCTCATATCGAGGTAAGGGATTACGGCCCGGGGGTTCCCGAATCGGAACTGTATGACATCTTTCGCCCCTTCTACCGCGTCAACGACGCCCGCGAACGCCAGAGCGGCGGCTCCGGGGTCGGCCTGGCAATCTCCGACCGGGCGGTCCGCCTGCATGGCGGGAGCCTGCGGGCCTTCAACGCACCCGGGGTCGGCCTGATCATGGAGATGGAGCTGCCGCTGGCATAACACCACTCTCTCCTCAACACGTATCGAACACCTCTGAGGCTCGTGCAAAAGTCCAAAAAAACCGGGAGGGGGGAGCTTAAGGAGATGGAATTCACCCAGAGCTGGAGTTGCCGGTCTTTCTGCTCTTGTCCGGCACCGGCAGCTTGAGCAGTCGCAGCACCTGAACCATGTCTTCCCATACATCCCAGAACGAATCCGAATTCCCGCCTGTCCGCAGCAGATAGGAGGGGTGATAGGTCGGCATGAGCGGTACACCGTGAAAATCCCTGAACTTGCCCCGCAGCTTTGAAATGGGCTCCTTCGTTTCCAGAAGGGTTTGCGATGCAAATTTGCCAAGAGCCACTATGACGTCCGGTTTTACAGCGGTGATCTGACGCAGCAGGAACGGAGAACAGGCTGTTATCTCGTCCGCCTCGGGATTGCGGTTTCCGGGCGGGCGGCATTTGACCACGTTGCAGATGTAGACCTCCTCCCGCTTGAGCCCCATGGCCGTGATGATGCGATTCAACATCCTGCCCGCATCGCCGACAAAGGGCTCACCCTTCGCGTCCTCATCTGCACCCGGCCCCTCCCCGACAAACACCAGCCGCGCCTTCGGGTTTCCTGTGCCGAACACCAGGGTTTTTCGCGTCGAGCCCAGTTTGCAGCGCTGGCACTCCCCCAGGTTCTTTCTGATTTTATCAAGGGTTTCCGGAGGTGCACCGGCAGATGACGCCAGTTTCTCCCCATGTGCAGGCACTGCTCTGCTGTCCGGATCACGCAGTATGCTTCCCGCAGCATCCACCGGGAAGCCATCGACGCCGCTCTCCCGAAGCTCTTCAAGATAAGCGCCCAGAGATGAAATTATCGTTGCCGGATCGATAGTACGATTCATGTTGCACTGCTCCTGTTGAATCATTTCAGAAACTGGAGTACCATCAGCGCAGGGACTGTAGCAGTAAGTTCACTCTCCTGTCAAAACGAAACAGCCGCCATGTTTATGTACCCGATGCTCGCCATACTCCTGATCCTGACGATTCCCGCTCAAGCCGATGCCTGGGGTGGCGGCATGCACCTGTATCTTGGTGTCGCGGTTCTGGACAACCTTGCATCGTTGTCCGGAGAGCTTGCCGCCCTTCTGGCTGCCAATCCGCGTGATTTCCTGTATGGCTGCATTTCTGCCGATATAACACTTGGAAAGAAATTTACCCATTCGATGCTGAACTGCCATCGCTGGAGAATTGGCCAGAAGGTTTTGGCGGCTGCCCGCTGTGACAGCCAGCGAGCCTGTGCCTACGGCTATCTCAGCCATCTGGCGGCGGACGTAATCGCCCATAACTACTTCGTGCCGTACAAGATCATGCGCTCCTTCGCTGCGCCAACCATGAAACATGCCTACTGGGAGATGCGCTTTGAGACCTTTGTGCCCAAGGAAATATGGGAGACGGCGCAGGATGTCTGCCGCGCCGACCAGCGCGCCAATGATGAGCTTATGCGCAGTGTGCTGACCACTACGATTTTTTCTTTCGGCACCAACAAACGTATCTTCAACTCGATCATGCTGATGTCGCGTCTGGAGCGGTGGCAGAAGGTCATGCAGACCTTGTCGGATAACTCACGCTATCAACTGGCAGAATCGGACCGTGACGAGTATCTCAAGCTGACACAGGAAGCGGTCTCAGATTTTCTGGAACATCCGAACGATTCCAAGCTGCTATTGGCTGATCCGACCGGCGAGCGCGCACTGGCGGCGGCGCAGGCACTTCGGAAAAACCTGCGGCTGCTCTACCGGAGCGGAAAAATCACCAAAGCGGAGGGACTGGAGCAGGTCGAGATGATCCGGGGAACCCTGCGAAAGGCGTTGAACAAGCCGGAACTACTGGGTGGTCTGTACAGCGGGAAGTGAATGACGGTCACAGAGGGGAGATGTAAAAAAAACGGCTTTTCCAGACGAAAAAAAAATCGAGGAATTATTTGACGGGAACAGGCTATGGGTGGTATTGTTCCGGCATTGAAGGTTGGGATTACAGCACGATGATTCTGCCTGAATGGGGCAAAATACCACAAATAAAAGGGGGAAGTATGAAGTACACGCATTTTCATTTACTGTTTGCTCTGGTACTGGTGAGTCTTGTTTTTGTTGCGGCCCCGGCTATGGCCGATTTTAGCGTTGATGACCGTGTGGAGTGCCGCTGGAAAAACGGTTCTACCTGGTACCCCGGTGTGATCGCTGAAAAAACCGGAAATCAGGTCTTCATTCATTACAACGATGGCGACAAGGAGCATACCACTGTCAACAAATGTCGCAGAGTCGGTGATCGACCGTATGTCCGCCCGGGTGTTCTGGTTAAGGGATCACGGGTAAGTTGCTACTGGAAGAATGGCAAAACCCTGTACCCCGGTGTGATCGCAGAAAAAACCGGGAACCAGGTCTTTATCCATTACAATGACGGCGACAAGGAACATACGACTATCGATATGTGCCAGCCGCGCTGACAGTTTTCTCTTCTTCTCTCTCGATTTTCGTTGTCACCGCGCAGACAAGGCCCTGGATGATATCAGGGCCTTGTCTGCATTTACCGAATACCAACGCTGGCGGAGATGTTGCTGCTGAGCCGACAGCTTATTTTGCTAACTTCTCACCGAAACTACTGTTGCGCCGTCCCTTCCTTCGTGTGATTCACCTGCCCGATGGCCTTCCACCAGCGGGTGACGTGTCAGAAATTCTCTCACCGCATTGCGCAGCCGCCCGGTTCCGAGACCATGAATAATGCGAACCTCCCGCATCCCCGCCAGCAACGCGTGGTTGAGAAAGGGCTCCAGAATGTCCAGCGCTTCATCCACACGCAGACCGATCAGCTTCAGTTCATGGGGCGCGGTCTGCTCTGCGTCAAGATTCCAGGAACTTCCGCCGGGTTTCTTCTCCCTGGCTTTCTCTTTCCCGAGTGGAGTAAAGAGGTCGTTCAGCACTACGTCAAGTTCCATCCTGCCGGCCTGAACCCGGGCCTTGCCGCTGCGCGTATCGACGGACAGCACCACACCTTCATGGCCGAGCGATGAAACATACACCGCATCACCAGCCTTCACCTCTCCAACGGTCTGCCGTTCCTCCCCTGTTATGCCGTTCGGCTTGAGCTGTTCGGTTATCTCCTTTTCCTGCTGTCGCAGCTTCTCTATCACCTCGCTGCGCCGATCACGTTTGTACTCCTCCAGCAGTTCGTTCATGCGGCGACGGCTGAGGGAAATCAGCTCGCGCGCCTCGCCCCAGGCCTTCTCCCGTGCCTCCTGACGGGCCTGAGCGATACCTGCGACGCGCCTGTCCAACTCTCCTTGCGTTGCAGAGATCCTCTCCTGCTGAAGCTCCAACTCCCGCCGCGTCTGATCCAGATCTTCACGCTTGCGGTGCAGCTCGGCCAGCAGGGAGGTGAAGTCGGCTCCCGCCGTGCCCAGCATCCCGCGGGCGAAATCGATCACCCGTTCCGGCAGGCCGAAACGCCGGGCGATCTCAATGGCATGGGAATGTCCCGGTTCACCGCTGATCAACCGGTAGAGCGGCGTATATGTCCCGGCATCATACTCCATGCCGGCGTTGATCATGCCTTCGCTACGGTGCACGAAGCCGATGATGTCAGTCAAATGGGTTGTGGCAATTACGGCTGCACCACGCTGCTGCAGGTCACGCAGCACCCCGCAGGCGATGGCGGCACCCTGCTGCGGTTCGGTTCCGGCACCCAGCTCGTCCAGCAGCACCAGTGTGCGCGACCCTGCCTGATCGAGGATGGTGGCGATACGCGCAACATGAGCCGAAAAAGTCGAGAGACTCTGTTCAATGGACTGCTCATCGCCGATATCAACCAGCAGGGTATCGAACAGTGGAAAGGTTGAACGGGCGCCATCCGCTGGTACCGGAATACCGCACAGTGCCATGAGGGTCAGTACTCCGGCTGTCTTGAGGGCAATGGTCTTGCCGCCGGCATTGGGACCGGTAATCACCATCACGCAATCGTCACGATCCAGTCGAAGATCGAGCCGTTCAACCCGCTGCAGCCCCCCCTGACGCTGCAGCATCAGCAGCAGGGGATGCCGGGCCCCTGCCAGCCGCAGTTCGCCGGCATCGTTCAGGCGGGCCGATTCAAGCCCGTAGTGATCGGAAAAACCCGCAATTGCGTTGTGCAGATCCAGTGTCACCAGCGTTCCGAAACAGTCGCCAATAGCGGCAGCGTCCTCGCGGATCCAGGTAGAAAGCTGCCGCAGGATACGAATCTCCTCGGCCTTTTCCTCGGCGCTCAGATTTTCCAGTTCGTTGACGAAGGGGATTATCTCAAGCGGCTCCATGAAAGCGGTCTCGCCGGATGACGAAACATCATGCACGACCCCCTTTACCATGCCCTTGGAATCCATTCGCACCGGTATCACCCATCGACCGGAGCGCTGAGTGATGAAATCCTCCTGCAGGAAGATATCGATGCTGTTGTCGCGGACGATCTCCTCAATTTTTTTCCTGATGCGTGCGGAGAGTGAACGTTTTGCTCGACGGATATCCTTCAACTGGGGCGAGGCGCTGTCCATGATACTGCCATCATGATCGATGGAGGCGACCAGCGGCTCCATGATATCGGGGAACGGCTTCAGGGGTGGATCCAGCGACATCAGCAGGGGAATGTCGCTGCGGGGGGCAAACTGACGGGTAATATCTCTAATAACCTTCAACACCGGAATAAGCAGCAGCAGTTCCTGTGGAGGCATGCATGCGCCAACCGGCCTGACAGCCTCCAGTAGAGGCCGAATATCTTCAAACTCCGACAAAGACAGGCTTATACCAAGTCCACCCAACATGCGGATCTCGGCGACCCGGCCGGAAACGGTACTAATTTTCGCTGCATCCGTCTGCGGTTGCGTCTCCAGCAGAGCATGACGGGTCACATCACTGTGGACGCGGGTGGCAATTCCGGCAAGGATCTTGTCAAACTCAAGCCGTTTAAGGGTTTCGCGGGTTATCATGGTTCCTTCGGCATCGCACGCCTGCGTCTGCGGTCTTTTTGCTTGCGGAGTCGTTCAACGCGTTTCATCTCCTTTGTCATTACACCGCTGTCAGCTTCGAGGCGCTCCAGCAGTTCCCGCCGTGCCAGGAAACGGTTGACCGACTGGCTGCGCTCGCGCATGCAG
Organism: uncultured Desulfuromonadales bacterium; assembly: GCA_903868145.1. Classification (GTDB taxonomy): domain Bacteria; phylum Desulfobacterota; class Desulfuromonadia; order Geobacterales; family Pseudopelobacteraceae; genus CAIPTY01. Next base: position 15,115 of record CAIPTY010000043.1, read on the forward strand.
GTAACACTGATGCCGCTGGGGATGTGCCGCAACTGTACGCAACTGGAGGTTTTGTTGACGTGCTGGCCGCCATTGCCCGAAGAGCGCACGAAGCTCTCATGCAGGTCTTCCTCACGCACCTCCAGTTCTGCCATCTTCAGTCGCAGCCAGCGGTTTTTCTCATCACTTACGGCGAAGAGCGGCCCATTGAATATCATCGGATGATTGCTTGACTCCATAGTCTGCACTATATCAACCCTGCCGGGCTTTTCCAATGATTATTCAGACAGGCCGCGGGGGTTGCCGAACTGCGCCTGAAATGCTATACATCCGAACACCGTTGTGAGACATTGACCTGCCGGACCACTGGATTCATCAAGGGAGATGAGAGTATCGTGAACGTTTCATTTCTCCAGCGCTTTTGGGTGACATTTTCCTGCTTTGTTGTCGGGGTGTATGCGTCTGTCCTCAACCGTTTTGTGACAAAGGGCACCGGGCACATCCCGGCCACGGGAGGCGTTCTGTTTGCCTCCAATCACATCTCCGCCTACGAAACCATTTTTCTCCCCTGGGCAATCGTCCGCCATCACCCTTTCCAGATGCTCTGGGCGCCTGCAAAGGAGGAACTTTTCGAGAAACCGTTCCAGCGTATGATCTATTCGTCCTGGGGCGCCTTTCCGGTGAGGCGCAAGCGCGACGTCAAAGCAAGCCGTATTCTGAATGACCTGCTCAAGGATCAGAAGGTCATGATTTTCCCCGAAGGTACCCGTCACAAGGACGGCAAACTGGGTAAGGGTAACCGTGGTGTCGGCAAGATCATCTACGATACCCGGCCGGCCGTCATACCCACCGCCCTGATTGGCTTCAATACGTGGAAGTTTCCCGGCTTCGGCCAGAGGGCCACCGCCAGTTTCGGCCAGCCCCTTGATTTCAGTGATCTCTTTCTGCTCGAAGATTGCAAGGAGACCCATCACCTGATTGTGGATCGTGTCATGAATGCCATCGCCAACCTGCTGAAAGAAGAGGGTGCATATCTTGGTGAAGCCTGAACGCCAGTTGGTCGAAATTTTCTGTGACGGCGCTTGCAGTGGCAATCCCGGGCCTGGAGGTTATGGCGCCATCTTGCGATACGGTGGGGCAGAAAAGGAAATCAGCGGCGGGGCAACGGACACCACCAATAACCGCATGGAGCTGACAGCGGTTATCGAGGCTTTGCGGCAATTGACGCGTCCGTGCCGTGTCAGTGTTACAACTGATTCGCAGTACGTGGTAAAAGGAATGACCGAATGGATCTCGGGATGGCAACGGAAAGGGTGGCTTAACAGCAAGAAGGAACCGGTTTTGAACCGTGATTTGTGGGAGCTGTTGCAGGAACTCTCGCTTCGGCATTCTGTTGATTGGATCTGGGTTAAAGGTCATGCCGGACACACGGAAAATGAGCGCTGTGATGTTCTGGCGCGGGAGGCGCTGCCAAAGAGGTAATCGGGACGCTCAACATTGACAGGCTCGGGTAGACGAATATGGGATTTATACACAAACTGACGTTCGGCCTTATATGGTTTTATCGGGTTTGCTACCTGCTCATAACGGGGCTGGCACTGATATCAGGGATAGTTCTTTCCGTACATTTAGGCATCTTGTCATTTGAAATGTGGAGAGGTACAAGTCTGGCCCAGCTTTCCAGAATGTCTATTCCGGGGGTTATATCAAGTTTTTCCACGATGCTGTGTATACCAGCTTTTTGTGCACTTGCCTTCATACCGAGTTTTATCTGCTGGGTTCAGAAGCCCGTAAGCCATTACCTCAGGAATCGTGGTATTCAGAACCCGAATCCGGCGCCTGAAATCACGACTCCGAGATTTGTAAAGGCAATTAATATCTTTTTTACACTGTTCCTGATACTTGCCGGTTCTTTAACTGTCTCTCTTTACCGCGAAAAGATGGCAAGGTCGACGATAATAAGGGTGTTCTCTGTTGCTGACGAAGCCAAATTATGTGTGGAAAACTTCATCATATCGCATAATGGACAACCGCCAAAGACTATTTCAGAAACCGAATTCGAAAACAGGGAAAACAGGTATATCAGCTCGGTTGTTTTCAATGGGGAAAACATCTCGCTGAAGCTGGTTCTAAAGGAGTTTTATAAAGTGAAAGCGGGGTCCAGCCTGACCTTCATCAAACATGACCAGACATGGGATTGTTTTTCCAGTGGTATTCCTCAGATCCATTTTATGCAAAGAAAGTGTCCCGAACAGCTTGAAACTACAATCAAGTAATTCCATACAATACCGCAGCGCCTACGACGTTTGACGCAGAAAAGCGGGATGTTTGATCGTGGAATTGTGTCGTTTTGAAGCAGTACATTTTGCGGCACCACACTAAAAGGGAGAAAACTCTATGAAAAAGCATGTTGCTGTAACAGCAGTTACCGGTGCTCTGATGCTGGGGCTTATCACAGTGGCAGGTGCCACCGATCCGAAGGGTGAATTTATCGGATCAGAAAAATGTAAGTCGTGTCACTCTGAAGAGTACAAAAGCTGGAAAGACACCTGGCACAGCAAGATGGTACGACCAAGGAAGGACGGTATTCTCAAGGAGGTTGTGGAGAAGTGGACAACTGACGGTACGGAAAAGGGTGAAGGCCCCACCACCGGCAACGTTACCAAGGCGAAATTCAAACTTGATGATGTCAGATATGTTGTCGGTTCCCGTTGGAAGCAGCGTTTTCTGGTTGTGAATGATCAAACCGGGGGCATGCAGTTCCTCAATAAGCAGTTCAACCGCTACACCAACAAGTGGGAAAATTATGGTAATGCCAACGACTGGAACACCAACTGCGGCACATGCCACACCACCGGTTATCGCATCTTGGAGTACGATGAAAAATTTGGCAAACATGGCCGGACGGTTAAAGACAGCTATGGCGAGATGGGCGTCGGCTGTGAAGCGTGCCATGGACCAGGTAATTTACATATCAAGTCCCAAAAAGCTGACAAGAAGAAAACCATATTCAACCCGGCTAACGCTGATATCAAAGCTCAATCAAAAGTGTGCGGCTACTGTCACATCCGGATCGAGAATGAGAAGTTCATGACTGCACAGGGCAATCCCCGTGAAGATTTGCCAGCTCCGAAAGTCGGTGACAGCTACAAGGCTGGCGACGATTGGACTAAATGGTATCCGGAACAGGCGATCATCCCCGGTGTTCACGCTGACCAACCTGCAAACAAAGAGTATGTCGGCGATCTGAAGGGGCTTTTCAAACTTGATGACCACGCCAAAGGCAACGGAATATTCGAGGAGGCAAAGCACCATCAGCAGTACCAAGGCTTCCTCCAGTCCAAGCACTATCTGAATGGCGAGTTATCCTGCGTCACCTGCCATTCGCCCCACGCTGGTAAAGGCAAGCTGAAGAAGGTACAGAAAGAAGCCTGCGTCAAGTGCCACGATGCCTCGTTCACGCTGGACAGATACATGCCAAACACAGGCCAGACGGCTGGCAGCCTGTTCATGCGTTCACACACCTTCGGCAAGAATCCGCGTAAAGGCGGAGCCGGCGCGGGTGATATGGGGCCGGTCAACTATTACGAGTAACCAAGTGCAGCCATAGATCTACAGTTGACAATCAAGTCGGGGGGGGAGAAAATTTCCCCGCCTTTTTTTCCAATTACAGATCACCCGGGTAATTATGTTCAGTGTCAGGCTCAATATCATACTTCTATTTATTACCCGTTCTCTCAGAATGTTCGGATATGGTTTTCTGTCGGTCGTGCTCGCCCTCTATCTTGCAGACTCGGGTTTCAACAATTTCCTGATGGGACTGCTTTTCTCGCTGACGCTTATTGGCGATGCAGGAATATCATTACTGCTTACCACAACTGCGGACCGGTTCGGTCGCAAAAAAACACTCATTATTGGTGCCATACTCATGATGGTGGCGGGCGTTATCTTCATTCTGACCAGTAACCCCATCCTCCTCATCATTGCCGCAATTGTGGGTGTAATCAGTCCAAGCGGCAACGAAATCGGCCCATTTCTTCCCGTTGAGCAGGCGATGCTCTCCCAACTTGTTTCAAAAGAAGAGAGGGCCGGTGTATTCGCCTGGTACAATCTGATCGGCTCTCTGGCCACAGCTTTTGGGGCGCTTGCCGGGGGATTTCTAGCCAAGCTGCTGCAAAGCCAAGGCATGATCCCGCTGGATTCGTATCGGGTTATTTTACTTGGCTATGCCGTCATCGGTGGAATTCTGGCGCTGGTTTTCTCAGGACTTTCAAGGGGGTGTGAAGCGGTTTCTTCCGTTTCTCATACAACGCCACCGGGTCACATCGGTCTGCACAAGTCCCGCAATGTGGTATTCAAACTATCAATGCTTTTTTCACTGGATGCTTTTGCCGGCGGGTTTGTTCTTCAGAGTTTCATGGCGTACTGGTTTCATGTCCGTTTCGGGGCCGATGAGGCCGCGTTGGGCAGTATATTCTTCGGGGCTAACCTGCTTGCCGGTTTTTCAGCACTTCTTGCCGTACCGCTTGCGAAAAAAATCGGGCTCATTCGTACCATGGTATTTACCCACCTGCCGTCGAATATTCTTCTCATGCTGGTTCCGCTCATGCCAGATTTTGGGCTTGCGATCAGTGTCCTTTTGTTGCGTTTCAGTATTTCTCAAATGGACGTACCAACACGTCAGGCGTATACCATGGCTGTTGTCGATCCGGATGAGCGTTCCGCAGCAGCGGGCATAACAGGTATTGCCCGGTCTGTTGGTGCGTCAGTATCCCCGGTTCTGTGCGGCGCCGTTTTTTCAGTATTTCTCAGCGGCCCGTTCATAATAGCAGGCGGGTTGAAGATTCTGTATGATCTTATCCTCTTCCGGAATTTCAAAGCATCCCATGTTTCCGATGATTTGTGAGAGTCATTTCCCCGCAAGTATAGACCATGAATAACCTTTTCTCAAATATCTAATCTTTTGGTTTTCAGCATCTATTTGTTACGCAGTTTTTCTGTCCAGACTCCGATACTGAATCGCCTCAGCGATATGCTGTTCATGAATATTTGTACTGCCGTCAAGATCGGCAATCGTGCGGGCTACTTTGAGGATACGGGTATAGGTTCGAGCCGAGAAACCGAGCCGGTCGGTGACCAGTTCCAGCATGCGGTTGCCGCTGGCGTCCAGTTCACAGTATTTTTTGATGAAGCGTGGTGTCATCTGGGCGTTGCAGTGAATTTTTGTTCCTTTGTAGCGCTCCAGTTGAATTTCTCGTGAGTGCTCAACTCGCTTGGCAATGGCGGCGGAACTTTCAGCTTCGCCACGATCAGCCAGATCGCGATATTTGACAGCGGGAACTTCGATGTGGATGTCGATGCGGTCAAGCAGCGGGCCTGAAATACGGGAACGGTAACGATGAATGGCAACGGGAGTACATGTGCACGGGTGGGTCGGATCAGAAAGGTACCCACAAGGACAGACATGCGGTACTCTTTGCATAGTTTTTGACGTTCCTGACAGGCATCTTTTCTCTGCCATAATCCCTCTTCCAAAGCTACCAATTCCCGGTTATCCAGAGCATCCAATCAAAGTCGGTGAACACATCCGCAAAAAACGAATGGACCTCGGCCTCCTCCAAAGAGAAGTTGCTGAGATCATCGGCGTCACCGTATCGTCAATCTACAACTGGGAACACGGCGTCGAACCAGAACTGCAATATAATCCAAGTATTATCAAATTTCTAGGTTATATTCCGTTCGACTGTCCGGATGACACAGTGGGGCAGCTTGCATGGTACAAGAGATCAATGGGAATGAATCTGGATCATTTGGGTGAGGCTATGGGGCGCGATCCCGAACAACTATCGGACTGGCTTAGTGGAAGGCATAATCCGTTCAGGAAGAACCGGGAGAAGATGGAGCTGTTTTTGGAGCAG
>CAIPTY010000044.1 GCA_903868145.1 uncultured Desulfuromonadales bacterium
GTCGTCGGAATCTACGGCGGCTGGCTGGTTGGGGTCAAGCTGCTGGGGGTCAACCCCGGCGCGTATTTTTATGAAATGGAAAAGGCAACGGTCTGGCGTGACGTCTCATCCGGCATCATAAAATCGTTTTCATTCGGCGTGATTATTGCCTGGATCGGCTGCTACAAGGGATATTTTGCGGGACATGGCGCCGAGGGTGTTTCACGCGCCACCACCGAATCCGTAGTCATGACATCTGTTCTGATCCTGGTGTGGGATTACTTCCTCACCTCGATACTGCTGTGAGCTCCCCATGATCAAACTGACCGATCTCCACAAGTCGTTCGGCGCACAGCAGGTTCTCGACGGCCTCAGCCTGACCATACCCGATGGGCGGATTACCGCCATAATCGGCCCCAGCGGCGAGGGAAAAAGCGTTCTGCTCAGGCACATCATAGGCCTGATGCAGCCGGATAGCGGCCAGATCGAGGTGGATGGCGAAAGTATCCTCGGCATCCGCCGTTCCCAGATGAACCGCATTCGCGAGAAGTTCGGCATGCTCTTTCAGAACGCAGCCCTGTTCGACTCCATGACGGTGTTCGAGAACGTTGCCTTTCCCCTTCAGGAGAAAACCAGCCTCAGCCGTAGCGAGATTCGTGAACAGGTCATATCGGCCCTTGAGGATGTCGGCCTGAAAAATGTGGAACACAAGTTTCCGGATCAACTGTCCGGCGGCATGAAGAAGCGGGTTGGATTGGCACGGGCGCTGCTGCTCAAGCCGACCATCATCCTGTTTGATGAACCGACTACCGGACTCGACCCGATCATTAAGCGCGCAATACACCAGTTAATCAGCGAAACTCACGAAAAGTTCGGCTTTACAGCGGTCATCGTCTCCCACGAGATACCGGACATTTTTGATATTGCTCAAAACGTTGCAATGCTGTATCAAGGAAAGATAGCGCAGTTCGGTACATCAGCCGAGATCCGGGATTCCGGCGTTCCTGTGGTGAAACAATTCATCAGCGGCAGCCTTGACGGACCGATCCAAATGGTGTAAAGAACTCCGGAGGTGTTTCAATGAGTACTGCAAAAGTGGAGATGACCGTCGGCGTATTCATGCTTGTCGGCATGTTCTGTCTGGCATATATTTCCATCAAGCTCGGCAAGATGGAGCTCGTCGGCGGTGATTATTACGCCGTCTCGGCTCAGTTTGATTCAGTTTCGGGGTTGAAGCCCGGAGCGCGCGTCGAGATCGCCGGCGTTGAAGTGGGCAAGGTTGATCGGATCTCTCTGGAACCAAAATCAGGTGACCGGGCCGTGGCGCTTCTCAAGATAAAGAGTGGTGTCAATATCACCGATGATGTAATTGCTTCGGTTCGGACAAGCGGAATAATCGGCGATAAATTCATCAAGCTCAAGCCGGGCGGTTCGGACAAGTTTCTCAAGAATAACAGCACAATCAGGGAAACAGAATCGTCTATCGACATTGAGGAGCTGGTCAGCAAATTTATTCACGGAAAGGTGTAATAGCGGGTTACCATGATGAAATTATCTATTATTGCTGTCCTTGTTGCCGGGGTTCTGATTGCCAGCCCCACCATCTCCCACACAGCCGAGCCTCCAGCCAGCATACGTCTGGTTCTGGGAGTCGATGACTGCGTTCGCATCGCGCTGAAGTCGGCCCCCGAACTGGGTGAGGCCCAGGCCGACATCGAGGCATCCGCCAGCAAACTGGATGAAGCTGCGGCTCACCGCTTTCCCCAGATTGAGGTGATCTCCCTGTTCGGGCCTGCTCCCAAAGCGCATCGGGAGGATATTTCGCCCCATGTGTTAACTGACAGGACATATGTCCGCTTCAACCAGCTCACCTGGTTTTCCAGCGCGGATGCCACCGTCATTCAGCCGCTCTACACCTTCGGTAAGATATCTGCAAACATGAAGGCTGCCGGTCACGGCATTGAGGTAGAAAGACACCGCAAGGTGCAGCGGGCCAACGAGGTTGCTCTTAAAGTCCGTGAGTATTACTACGGCCTGATGCTCGCTCGTGAGATGAAAGAGCTCGTGCTGGAGATTCAGGAAAACCTCGCGAATGCCAGAATCAAGGCGGTTAAACTGATCGAGCAGGGTTCCGATTCCGCTGATGAGATTGACCTGTACAAACTTGATGCCTTTTCCGGTGAAGTAGCCAAAAATCTGGAAGAAGCCAAAAAGGGTGAGGCGCTGGCGCTGGCGGCGCTCAAGTCTCGGCTTGGCCTTTCCGGTGACACCCAGTTGGAGATCAAGAACGAACGCCTGGTGTTTGATGGCGAAGTAGTACCGCCCTATGAATCTTTTGTGGATATGGCTCGTGGCAGGAGGCCTGAATTCCGGCAGATCGCCGAAGGCCTGAAGGCGCGCGCCGCTCTGGTAGAGGCTGCCAGGGCAAACTACTATCCCGACATCTTCTTGGGCGGCATTTTGTCGTGGGCATATGCCGATGAACGTGATCGCATCAACAACCCCTACGTAAACGACCGTTTTAAGCATTTCTACGGTGGTGTCGCACTGGGAGTTCGCTGGAAGCTTGATTTTGACATCACCTCCGCCAAGGTTGCGGGAGAAACCGCCCAGTACAATCGTCTGCTCAGCACCAAGGCGTTCGCAGATGCCAATATTCCACTTCAGGTACGCAGGTACTATCTGGATCTTCTCGAGGCTGAAAACAGTGTTGTTGCGACAAAATCAGCCTATTCCAACGCCAAAAAATGGGGTCTGGCGGCCATGGCCAATTTTGACTTCGGAGTTGGACCGGCCAAAGAGATTTTTGAAGCATTGCAGAGCTATGCCCGTATGCGGGCAGCCTATTTTCAATCCATTTACAATTATCGCATTGCGCGGGCAAACCTGGATTACTCCACCGGTGAGCTCCCTGTACAAAGCGACAAATAACCGGAGGGGATCATGCTGAAACGCTGCATATTACTTGCTGTGACGGGAATGTTTCTGGCATCGAATGCACTTGCAGGCGCTACCGACGATGTCAAAAAGACCGTGGATGAGGTTGTCAGGATAGTCTCCGACAAAGAGCTGAAGAGAAGTGATACGAAGCGACGCCAGGCGTTGAAAAAAACCATCAGTTCTGTCTTCGATTACAGCGAGATGGCAAAGCGTTCTCTGGGCAAACACTGGAATCATCGCAGTGTAGCCGAGAAGAAACAGTTCGCAGATCTGTTCGCCTCGCTTCTGGAAAATTCATACACCAGCAAAATCGAATCATACAATAACGAAAAGATTGTCTATATGAGAGAACTGATTGACGGCGATCACGCCGAGGTCAAATCCAAGGTGATTACTGCCAAGCGTGATGAGTTCGCGCTCGACTATCGCCTGCTCAAGGTGAACGGAAAATGGATGGTCTATGATGTTGTCATCGAAGGTGTCAGCCTGGTTTCCAATTATCGCTCCCAATTCAACAAAATTATACTTGCCAGCGGATACCCGGATCTGGTCAAAAAACTACAGTCAAAAACCAACGATTTAAAGGCTCTCTGACCACGTAATATTTTGCTTGACACCGGTTTTAAGCCTGTGATAAACGACACGGGCAGCAAGTTTCGGAAGTTTTTGCAGAACGTTGAAGCAGCATGTTTAACCGGCTCTGCACTTTTCCTGCAACAAGACTCCGGAAACTTAAGCGGTAACCAACAGTTCCGGCGTAGCACCGGAGAAAAAAAGGAGGTAGGAAAATGGCACAGGGCAAAGTTAAATGGTTTAACGACACCAAGGGTTTTGGCTTCATCGAGCAGGAAGGTGGCGAAGACGTATTCGTTCACTTCTCCGCCATTCAGGGCGACGGTTTCAAATCGCTCGCAGAAGGTGACGCTGTCACGTTCGACATCACCCAGGGTCCAAAAGGTCTTCAGGCCGCAAACGTGCAGAAAGCACGCTAGTAAGACGTTCCATTGCTATCTGGAAAAGCCCGCTGGGATCAGCGGGCTTTTTTTATTATGCGAGCCAGAATGTTTTTGAGGCACTGTAGCTGCCGGGCAGCTCGCATTCCGACGGGGGAAAAGAAATGGATGAGCGTCTGACAGACCTTGAGTTGCGCTATATGCAGCAGGAGAGAACCATCAACGAGCTGAACGAGACAGTCTGCCGGCAGGAGCTGTCAATTGCACGACTTGAGCGGGAACTCGGACAGATACGGGAACAGTTTCTGACGCTGTCCCCTTCTCTCAACAGAACTTCCGATGAGGACGAACTGCCGCCTCACTATTGATTTGTGCAGAATAGGCTCGTTAGCGGCAGATGCTGGAGGAGTTCAGGAAAGCGTTTGAGCATCAGACAAACAATGTTCCTGTTCATCCTGCCAGAATCGCCGCTGGAGTTCATCCACCAGCGGTTTGAGGCTTGCGCGGTCCCGAGCCGATACGGTAATACCTTTTTGAGTCCTGGCCGTCTGGCGAACCCGCAGAAATGCCACCGTATCCTTCTTTTTTATTTCATCCAGTATATCTGCTTTGTTAAAAACCAGCAGTTCCGCCTTATTCTCCAGTTTTAACTCCGCAAGAATAGCCCGTACCTGCATGATCTGATCCTCAAAGCGCGGATTTGAGGCATCAACCAGATGCAGCAGAAGGTCTGCGTCCAGCAGTTCCTCTAAAGTAGCCTTGAAGGCGCCCATAAGGGACTTGGGGAGTGAGCGGATGAAACCCACCGTGTCTGTGATAATTACTTCCCTCTCACGGGGAAAGCGGAGACGGCGGGTGGATGTATCAAGGGTCGCAAACAGCAGATCCTCGGTGAAAACGTCACTTTTTGTGAGGCTGTTCAGCAGAGTGGACTTTCCGGCGTTGGTATATCCGACAATTGAGATGATCGGCACCCCTGCCTTGACGCGCTGCCGGCGACGCTGGGAGCGACCGCGTGAGAGTTCCTTCAATTCACGTTCCAGGCTGGCAATGCGGTCACGAATACGCCGCCGGTCGGTTTCAAGTTTGGTTTCACCCGGGCCACGCCCGCCGATCCCCCCCATCAGGCGCGACATCTGGACTCCACGTCCCGTCAGGCGTGGCAAAAGATATTTAAGCTGGGCCAGTTCAACCTGAACCTTGCCGTCCAGGCTTTTGGCTCGACGTGCGAAGATATCAAGGATCAACTGACTGCGATCTATAACCTTCAGTTCGGTCATGGCCGAAATGGAGCGGATCTGGGCCGGCGTCAGCTCCTGATCAAAAATCAGCATGCTCGCACCGCGCTGCAGAGCCCGGATAACCACATCACGCATTGTGCCTTCTCCCATCAGAAAGCGGGGATTCAGGCTACGAGGCCGCTGTATGAATTCGTCCAGTGCCTCCACCTGGGCCGTGCGAGCCAGTTCGCGCAGTTCAGCAATGGAATCTTCCGCCTGCTGGCGGGTTCCGCCGGTTGTGACGGAAATCAGTATGGCTCTCTCCAGTGCATCCACCGCCTTTGACCTGGTACGCGCGGTTCGCTCCAGATCAGCCTCCAGCTCTGGGATGAAGTGCACGCAGTCGATATCCACCCTTTCCAGGGGGGTGGGAGGATTAGTGACGGTGGTAGGGCCGCCCGTTGCCGAAGAAATCCAGGCCAACTGGGCGGCAATCTGGCCTTTACCCGCAGTGAACAGCAGAACGGCCAAGAGGTCGAGCCTCAGAAGCGACAGGTCGGTCAGATCATCTTCGGTTATCGGTTCGTGGCGGAGGTGCGTATGGATAAGACGCAGCCCTCTCAGGGGACGCTTTCCCAGGGGGTAGTTCTGCAAAGTCGGGATGACCAGGCCCTTCTCATCACCTACGACAACGTACTCAACCATGCCGGAGCGGTTGACAAGGATGCCGATCTGGCGGCGGATATCGGTGGAGATTTCAACAAGCCGGGTGGCAAGTTCGTGGGTACAGAATTCGTCAGGCGGGATACGCCGCCGGTAGAGGCGCTCGATAGTTTTAATGTCGCCCTGGCCAAGACCAGCGAGATTACCGAAGAGTTCTTTGATAGGATGACTCCGGAAGATTTATATATTCTGGCACAGCGGGATTATATGCCGATCACATTGTATCCGGCATCTACGTAATGCACTTCGCCGGTCACGCCGCTGGCCAGGTCGCTGCAGAGGTAGAGGGCGGACTTGGCTACTTCGTCCTGAGTCACATTACGGTGCAGGGGGGCACGTTCTTCCACAGTGGAGAGGATCTGGTTGAACCCTCCGACCCCGACAGCGGCCAGTGTCTTGATCGGCCCGGCGGAGATAGCGTTGATCCTGATGTCATCTGCCCCCAAACCGGCGGCAAGATAACGCACCGAGGCCTCCAGGGCAGCCTTGGCAATCCCCATGACGTTGTAGTTGGGAAATACTTTCACCGCTCCGTGGTACGAGAGAGTCAGTGCTGCAGAGGAACGTCCCGCCATAAGCGGATGAGCAGCCTTCAGAAGAGCGATAAACGAATAGGCACTTATGTCAAGAGCGGTCGCAAAACCCTGGCGAGTTGTTGAGAGGATGCTCCCCTTGAGTTCCTCCTTGTCGGCAAAAGCGACCGAATGTACGAGGAGGTCAAGCTGTCCCCAGCGTTTTTGTATGTCTGCCATTACGGCTTCAATCTCTTCATCACTGGTTACATTGCACGGCAGCACGGCGGCATCGATGGATTCGGCCAGAGGACGAACCCGCTTCTCGATGGCTTCCCCGGCAAATGTGAGAATCAGTTCCGCCCCCTGCTCCTTAAACTGTCGGGCAATGGCCCAGGCAATGCTTTTATCGTTTGCGACACCCAGAATCAGCGCTTTTTTTCCCTGCAACAACATGGTCTAACCCTCCAACCGGTGATTTTAGAACAAACAAGAATCAGCTTTCTGGAAGCGGAACGGAGACCGTCTCGGTTCGCACGCCCCCTGCTGCCGGTGAATTCTCCACGTGAGGCTGGATCAGATGCTTTTCGAGTTCTGCAAGACGCTTGTCAATACCCTCAAGAATTTCGAGGGAGCGATCCTGCTTCCCCTTGATGGCGAAGACGACAAACGGCATGATCAGCCAGACCACAGCCAGGAAGAGGCCAATGATGCTCATCATTACCATGAAACCGCCAAAAATTTCCATACTGACTCCTGTCCGGTTGATTCGGTACCTCTATAGCATAGGGCAGTCAGAATGTTAAGATGAAATGTACCGTTTCTGCCACAAACAACACCGGATAGAGGATGAAAATAGGGGCCTGATACAAAAATCAATGAAATTTTATGCTACTCTATGCTAGATTACCACGGATTTATACTGTGTGTTTCATCTGAAAAGGCTGCCGTGTGAATCTGATTCCCATAACTTCACCCTCTTTTCTCGATCCGGGACTGCTGGGCCGTCTGCCGGACTGGCGATCGATATTCAACACCGACAATCCCCTGGTGCTGGAGATCGGATGCGGTGTGGGGGATTTTGCCGCATCCATGGCCACTCTTCATCCCGAGTGGAACTACCTGGCGCTCGATTATTACAACAAGGGATGCCTGAAAACCTGCAAGCGTGCCGACAAGGCCGGCCTGAGCAACCTGCGGGTCGTGCGTGACGAGGCACGTTCTTTCATGGAACGCTGCATCGAGCCGGGTTCCCTGCGGGCGGTTATCATCAACTGCCCCGACCCGTGGCCAAAGCTGCGCCATCGCAAACGACGGCTTGTGAATGCTGCATTCATCGCCTATCTCCGCGGATTCATGCAGTCGGGGGGCGAACTGTTCTTTTCCACCGATTTTGTGGACTATGGTCTGGATGTGGCAGGCATGATGCCCGGCATACCGGGATTTGAGAATCTTCTCGCTCCCGACCTGTACCGGCACAACCTGACCGGGTATCCCCTCTCAAAGTACATGATCAAGTTCATGGCCGAGGGGAAGCAAATACATTTTGTCCACTATCGCAAACATCCGCAGACGGGGAGGATACATGCCGAAGGGTGAGACGACGTACAGGGGCATAAACATATTCAAGCCACGCGGCACGACTATGCGCGCTCAGGTGAGGGTGATCGGACTGGTACTGGGTGGGTGGCTGGTTGTGATAATCGGCTTCCAGTTGTTTGCCTATATGCTGGAGGTCAATTATTCCGAGCTGCTGCTCATGGAATTGACCTTCTTCAATCTGCCGATCCAGTTCTGGCTTACCGGTCACTTCCTGCCACTCTGGTTTATCATTCTCTGCGCACTCTTCAACCACTGGATGGATAGACACTCGGCACGCAATCTGGACGGTTCGCTGCGCTTCAGGGCGCGCAGTTCCGGAAAAAATTCGGAGGACTTACATGAATAGCTCAACAGTGCAACTGCTCCCGCTTGCAATCGTTGCAGGCATGTTTGTGCTGTTCATATTGTCTGGGTTGCGAACCCGTTCCCGTGAGGCAACCGATTATGGTTTCAGTGGGGGGTACAGTGGCCGTCTCGGCATCGGAGCCGCCATTGCAAGCAACTGGATGAGCGCGGCAAGCTTCATGGGTCTGGCAGGTATGTTCTATCTGAAGGGCTACTATGCCATGGCTTTTGTCGTCGGCTGGACCGGCGGGTATGTGCTGTTACTGGTGCTGATGGCCAGCCAGATCAGGCGGTTCGGTAAATTCACGGCGCCGGATTTTGTCGGATTCCGTTATGAGTCCGACGCGGCACGCATGATGGCAGCCTGCATTTCCATCGCCATCACGGTCATCTACAGTGTGGCACAATTCAGAGGTATTGCCCTGCTCCTCTCCTGGCTATGCGGAATTGCTTATATTCCCGCTGTTGTCATTGGCGCCTCGCTGGTAGTCTCCATGGTGGTTGTTTCGGGCCTTCTGGGTGTTGCCCGCAACCAGAAACTGCAATATTTCGTGCTGATAATCACCTTTATTCTGCCGCTGATGCTTCTGACCCGCAAACTCGGTTATTTCTGGCTGCTGCCGCAATTCGGCTACGGCGCTGCCATCAACGACCTTCAACAACAGTTTGGCTTTGCCTGGTCAGAACCTTTTTCGGGGGTTTCGCTGTTCCAGTGGCTGGCGCTCTGCTTTACACTCATGTTCGGCACTGCCGGCCTGCCACACGTACTGGCGCGATTCTACATGGTTCCTGGCATCCGGGATGCCCGATGGGGAGTTGTGTGGGGACTGTTTTTCATCGCCCTGATCTATTGGTCGGCCCCAGCATATGGCGTGCTGGCGCGACTTTTCGAAGCCCGTGCACATATCCCGTATTCCGCAGATCCGGCCAGCGCCGACATGGTGATACTTTCCGCCGTCCGCAACGGCGGTCTGCCGCTCTGGGTAGTCGGACTCGTGGCCGCCGGGGGCATCAGCGCCGCCTTTTCAACGGTGGCCGGCATGATGCTGACCGGCGCCGCCTCATTCTCCCACGACATCTATCCGCGCCTGATCCGGCCCAACGCATCTGAAAGCGACAAGGTCTATGCTGCCAAAGGATTTTTTCTGGCACTGGCAATTATTATCATGCTGCTGGCATTCAGGCCATGGGGCATGATTGCCGAAATTGCCGCCCTGGCCTTTGCCCTTGCCGGCAACACAATATTTCCCGCTTTTGTGCTGGGCATCTGGTGGGACCGTACCAATGCCTCAGGCGTCATGGCCGGAATGTTCGCGGGTGTCCTGATAACCTTCCTGCCGATTGTGACCGGCAACAGCCTGCCGTTTATTTCGCAGATGTTTCCTTCCACATCTTCAGCCTTTATTGGCGCGCCGCTTGTCGCGCTGATCATGATAGTCGTCTCAATGCTTGGCGCACCTCCCTCCGAAAACGTTCGCAGGTTTCTTGCCCGTGATGTGCATGACTGCACGGAGGAGTGATGGCGATTCTGCTTTCTGCAAAAGGCAGTGATATTACTGCATGGCGAGCTGCCACTGATTTTTCCGCGCTCTTTCGGCAATCCCTGTTGAAGAGGCTGGAACACTGTGGGCCGGATGATGCGGAACAGCTATTGAGGCAGACAATCAGTGCCATTGAAGGTCTGGCGACCGCAAATGACGGGTTCTGTCAGAGGTGCGCACAACGGATTGCAGACGTAAGCCACTGCTCGGAACCTGCACAACTCCGGGAGCTGACAACTGACTTTTATACGGACACCTACACCTATTTCGCTACCCATCACTCGGCCCCGGCATTTTACCAGGCAAGCTCCGCATTCCTGCAGGCGTTGGCCGGTGCGGTTCGGAGATACGCGGAGAACAGGATGGGGGCACTTTCCCGACATATCCCCCGAATCGGACTGATCGCGCTGGGACCAGCCGGGCGCCAGGAGTTCTCCCCCTTCTGCCCGCTGCAGCTCATGATCGTCCATGGCCGCCCAGAGTGCCCTGATGCAGAGGCTGTTTCTCAGTTTGGCCATCTGATTCATGAGGGGTTTGAGGCATCCGGATTGCGGGTTGATAGCGCCATTACCCCTCGCAGCCCCCAGTGGCGCGGCAGCATGACGGAGTGGCATCAGCGCACGCTCACGACAATCGAGCGGGGTAAACCGCAAGAACTGATCGATCTGCTCAGACTCGCCGACCAGTCAACGCTTCTTGGCGAAGACGGCCTTGATGACGACTTCAGACTCTTCAGCAGATCGTTCCTGTTGGAAAGCCGTCCCACCCTTGCCATGTATGTAACCAGAATCATTGGAATATCTCATGGCATCGGGATCATGGGCGGTTTTCGATTGGTGAAAAGCGGGCCGTATCGTGGAAAATTTGCGATCCTTGAGAACGGTCTGATACCCCTCACCGCCGCTATTTCAGCGTTTGCATTGCTTAAGGGAGATGAGGCGCCTTCAACACCCGGCCGCATCCGCAATGGCCTTGCACGCCGGGAGTTGAGTGTGGATCTGGCCGAACGGATGCTGCACTCCTGGCATACCCTCAACGAACTGCGCCTGGAGCGGGAACTGCCTGTACAACCGGACTGGACGAACGAGGCACCCCTGCACCTGGACATCGACCTTTTGAATGAGACCGAGCGGGAATCACTGCGAAGCTCGCTTGAAACGGCTGCAAGCGCCCAGCGGCAGGTCGTCCTCATTTTTAACGAGATGGAAACGGGGTGATTGCCATGCTCATCTCTCTTTCCACCGGTTCGCTGTTTACGCTTCCGCTTCAGAGGGTTTTTGAACTTTCCGCAGAGGCCGGATTTGACGGCGTTGAACTGATCATCAATCAGGACTTTCAGAAAGTTAATGCATACCGGCTGGTTTCGTCCCTTCAGAAGATCACAACGATACACTCCATTCACGCGCCGTTCATGCCGCTGGACGGATGGGGCGGGCCTGACGAATCTCTCAGACTCTCCATCAAACTGGCTGCGGAGCAGGGCATTCCACTGGTCAATTTTCACCCGCCATCCTGGATGGGGTTCGAGATCGGTTTTTTACGCTGGCTTTACAGCGTGCGGGATTTTCAGAAAGAGGTCGGATTGAACGGGCAGGTGCTCGTTACCCTGGAAAACATGCCCTGGGTCGGCAAAATGAAGATCAACCCCCATATCCTGTCTAATACACAACGGATGATCGATTTCATTCATGAGCACAATCTTTTCCTTACGTTCGACTGCACACACATGGGATCGGGGAAGGCCAATTTCATCAATGACTTCTTTTTGTTCTACGAATCAGGCCGCATCAGGAATATCCATTTCTCCGACTATGGTCACGGTCGTGAACACCTGCTGCCGGGGCACGGCATTCTGCCCCTTACCCGTTTTCTCAATCACCTGCGAAGCACCGACTATCAGAGTACGGTGACGCTGGAACTTGACCCGAACGAGTTTCCCAAAGCTGAGGCAATTATTCTGGAGAGCCTGAAGGACATCCTGACATACCTCAGAATAGAAACCGGCAAGGAGAGTAATCTGGTGAGGGAATACGACCAGGAGTTTCAATCGGTACCAATGTCGGGAGCAGCCTGATGCCATATCCTTTTCCTGTAGCGCGTGGTACTCTGTGATGCCCATCCATGTCTGATAACTCTGTCGAAAAGTCATTTCTGTACCTCGTGGTGCTCTCTCTTCTGCTACATGCGGGAGTGATTGCGCTTGTATACTATCTGCCCGAAGTCAGGGCGCCAAAACCAAAAGATCCTGTTTTTATTGATCTTCAGAACATGCCGGAGCTTCCCGTGCCGGAGCAGCCCCGCCAACAGCAGACGCAACGCCAGTCCGACCGGCAGGTGAGGGTTGAGCGTGAGACTGCGCCGCGAGGCAGGGATATCCGCGACAGTTCCTCCCGTCCTGCTGCCCCGCCGCCAAGCGGACAACCCCAGCAGCCGCAACAGAGGGAAAGCCTTCTTATGCCTCAGCGCGAAAAGGTCGAACGTGGCGGGACACCGGTCGCCCCCGGCTCATCGGCATCCGGTCTGCTGAAACCACGAACTCCTTCAGTCGCCCCCCCCCAGCTTTTTCCGGGCGCCAACCGCATGGCAAAGCTGGAGGAGAACTATCGGAGGAAATTTGAGAATGAAATTGCCGAAGGTGACACCCGTTTTCTGAACAGTGACGACATCCAGTTCGGCTCGTTCCTGCGACGTTTTGAAAACGCGGTCTACGGCGTCTGGCGCTATCCCCAGGAGGCCGCCATGAAAGGCATCGAAGGGATAACGCCGGTGCGTATCACCTTCAACAGGCGGGGCGAAATCACGGGGGTCAAGTTATTGGAAAGCTCCGGAGCCAAAATTCTGGATGAAGAGGTAATCCGCACCCTGAAACTGATTGGCCCGATGGGGGGCTTTCCCAAAGGGTACGATAAAGAGGAGTTTAATCTGATTGCATTTTTTCAGTACGGCGGCTCCAGAAGGTCGTTGAGATGATGTTTTTTCTTTCAGACCGGTCTGACAATTCGGACTTGTCTG
This sequence comes from uncultured Desulfuromonadales bacterium, assembly GCA_903868145.1. Taxonomy (GTDB): domain Bacteria; phylum Desulfobacterota; class Desulfuromonadia; order Geobacterales; family Pseudopelobacteraceae; genus CAIPTY01. The sequence continues at coordinate 12,828 of CAIPTY010000044.1, forward strand.
AAGGCTTTTAACCAGGAGTTTCAATGAATCATCAAGCCTTATCCTCCTTTATCTGGTCAGTAGCTGATCTTCTGCGCGGTGACTATAAACAATCCGATTATGGCAAGGTAATTCTTCCATTCACTGTGTTGCGCCGCCTTGACTGCGTTCTGGAACCATCCAAAGACGCAGTGCTGACAGAATATGCCGACAAGCAGCAAGCCGGACTGAATCCGGAACCATTTCTGCTGCGCACAGCCGGGCAGAGCTTCTACAACACATCGCCGCTGGATCTGAAAAAGCTGCTGGGAGACCAGGATCATATCCGCGAAAACCTGTTCAGCTACATCCAGGCTTTTTCACCTGAAGTACGCGACATCTTCGAGCGCTTCGATTTCCATACTCAGGTGGAGCGCCTGGCAAAATCCGGGCTGCTGTATAAGGTGGCAGAGAAGTTTGCCACCATCGACCTGCACCCGGAAGTTGTTAGCAACGGACAGATGGGGTTGGTTTTTGAAGAGCTGATCCGCAAGTTTGCCGAGATTTCAAATGAGACCGCCGGGGAGCACTTCACCCCACGTGAGGTTATCCGCCTGATGGTCAACCTGCTCTTTATCGAGGATGACGCTATTCTTGCCAGGCCGGGCATTGTCCGCACCATGTATGATCCGACTGCAGGAACAGGCGGAATGTTGTCCGTAGCCGGTGAACATCTGGCTGAGTTGAACCCACAGGCACGCCTGACCATGTTCGGTCAGGAATTGAATGATGAGTCCTACGCCATCTGCAAAGCCGATATGCTTATCAAGGGGCAGGATGTCGCCAATATCGTGGCCGGCAACACTCTCTCTGATGATGGCCATCCGCACCGGAAGTTCGATTATATGCTCTCCAATCCCCCGTTTGGTGTGGAGTGGAAAAAAGTCGAAAAGGAGATCCGCAAAGAGCACGAACAGCAGGGATTCGATGGCCGCTTCGGTCCCGGACTGCCGCGTGTTTCTGATGGATCGATGCTGTTTCTGCTGCATCTGATTGCCAAGATGCGCCCGATTGCTGAAGGTGGCAGCAGATTCGGAATTGTCCTGAATGGTTCGCCACTCTTCACCGGTGGCGCTGGTTCTGGTGAAAGTGAAATCCGCCGTTACGTTCTTGAAAATGATCTGCTGGAGGCTATCATCGGTCTGCCAACGGATATGTTCTACAACACCGGCATTTCCACCTACGTATGGATTGTCAGTAATCGCAAGCCGGAGGCCAGAAAAGGCAAGACGCAACTGATTGATGCTTCATCCTTCTGGCAGAAGATGCGCAAGAGTCTGGGGAGCAAGCGCAAGGAGCTTTCTGAAGAGCACATTGCCGAGATAACCAGGCTGTTTGGTGGTTTTGTGGAGACGGAGGCAGACGGCAAGCCGATCAGCCGCGTTTTTAAAAACAGCGACTTCGGCTATCGCACCATTACCGTAGAACGTCCGCTTCGGGATGAAACCGGCACTATTGTTCTTGGGAGCAAAGGGAAGTTGAAAGGCAAGCAACAGCCGGACAGCGCCTTGCGTGATACGGAAAATGTGCCGCTGAATGAGGACGTGGATGTTTACTTCAAGCGAGAAGTGCTGCCGCATGCACCGGATGCCTGGATTGATCATGAGAAGACAAAGGTTGGATATGAAATACCCTTCAATCGGCATTTCTATGTTTTCCAACCGCCGCGTGAGCTGGCTGCGATTGATGCTGACCTGAAACAGTGCACCGACCGGATCTTGACGATGATCAAGGGGTTGAGTGCATGAGTGATCAGAGGAAATCATTGGGAAGAAGCAAAAAAAATGTGATCGTGCCTGCGCCGCTTGAGAAAAGCGCTTTACCTGCCGACTACGGGGCCCTGCTGACGGAGCTGAAGTCGCGCATTCACCAGACACGCCTGAAAGCCGCACTTGCTGCAAACGCATCACTTGTCATGCTCTATTGGGAAATAGGCAATAGTGTCGCACTGCGCCAAAGCCAACACGGTTGGGGCGCAAAGGTAATAGATCGGTTATCGCACGACCTGCGCGAACTCTTTCCCGACATGAAGGGGTTTTCGCCAAGAAATCTCAAATATATGCGTGCATTTGCCCTTGCTTGGCCTGATATTGCAATTGTGCAAGGGCTCCTTGCACAAATCCCCTGGTTTTCAAATATTGCTCTTCTCGAAAAGTTGAACGAACCGGAACTGCGAAAATGGTATGCCGCAAAAACCATTGAGCATGGCTGGTCACAGCCGGTTCTCTGTTTCCAGATTGCAAGCGCCTTGCACAATCGAGAAGGGAAATCTGCAAACAACTTCCCTGATACCTTGCCACCACCACAGTCCGACATGGCCAACCAGATATTCAAAGACCCATATATTTTTGATTTTCTGGGCACCGATACGCCCCGCCGTGAACTTGACATCGAAAAGGGGTTGGTTTCACATGTGGAGAAGTTTCTGCTTGAGATGGGTGCCGGCTTTGCTTTTGTTGGACGGCAGGTTCTGCTTGAGGTCGGCTCGCGGGATTTCTACGTTGACCTGCTGTTTTATCACTTGAAACTTCGTTGCTATGTGATTGTGGAGCTGAAATCAGGTCGGTTTGAGCCAGGGCATCTCAGTCAGCTTACGTTTTATCTGAATGTAGTCGATGATCTGTTACGCCATCCTGATGACAAGCCATCGATCGGGCTTTTACTGGTCCGGGAAAAAGACCAGATGGTGGCAGAATATTGCCTGCGTGGCTACTCACAACCGGTAAGCATTTCAGAATGGCAGGACAAAATCACCAAATCCTTGCCGGAAGAGCTTCAGTCAAGCCTGCCGAGTATTGAAGACATCGAACGTGAACTTGGGAAAGACGTCGATGAGGTGCTGCCATGAGCTTCCCACGATACGAGCATTACAAGGAGAGCGGGGTTGAGTGGCTGGGAGAGGTGCCGGTGGGGTGGGAGGTCGCTTCGCTTAAACGATATTTCAGAATAGTGGGTGGTTCAACACCAAAATCAGACCAAGAAGCGTATTGGGATGGTGAAATTATTTGGGTCACTCCTGCTGATTTAAGTAAACTTCAGTCACTTTACATCAATGATTCTCAGAGAAAAATAACTGATAATGGTTTGGCTTCATGCGGAGCCAGTCTTGTTCCCGCTAACAGCATCATCCTCTCAACCAGAGCGCCAATTGGCTCTCTTGCAATTACCGATAACGAAATGTGTACAAATCAGGGTTGCAAATCACTCGTTCCTAATAATGAAGCAGATGCGAAGTATTATGGCTATCTGCTGGCAAACAGCTCTACAGAACTGAATATCCGTGGAAAAGGTACGACATTCCTAGAACTTTCAGGCGATGAACTTGGCGCATTTAAAATCCCTCTCCCTCCACTCCCCGAACAACACACCATCGCCGCCTTCCTCGACTGCGAAACCGGCAAGATTGATGAGCTGGTGGCGGAACAGGAGCGGCTGATTTCGCTGTTGAAGGAAAAACGCCAGGCGACTATTTCTATTGCCGTGACCAAAGGACTGAACCCGGATGCACCGATGAAGGATTCGGGGATTGAGTGGCTGGGGGCGGTGCCGGTGGAGTGGGAGGTAGTGCGACTTAAACACATATCTCCATTTATCGCGGTTGGCATAGTTGTTAATCCGAGTGAATACTTGTCAGACGAAGGGTTGCCTTTCATTTACGGAGGAGATATTCGAGAGGGTTCCATAGACTATAATGGTGCCCGCCGGATTAATTTTGAAAACAGTAAGAAGAATTCAAAAACAATTCTTAGGGCTGGAGATTTGTTGACTGTTCGAGTAGGTGCGCCTGGAGTGACTGCTGTAGTGCCATCTGAATGTGATGGTGGGAACTGTGCTTCGGTGATGCTTGTTCACCAAGGGGATTTTGACTCTCAGTGGCTATGTTACGTCATGAATAACCGTGTGGTTCGCTATCAAGTCGAGATCGTGCAGTATGGGGCAGCCCAGGAACAATTTAACATCAGCCATGCAGTAAACTTTTTGATTATAACTCCTCCCAGACAAGAACAAACCACCATCTCCTCCTTCCTCGACAGTGAAACCGCCAAAATTGATGAACTTGTGTGCGAAGCCCGGCAGGCCATCAGCCTGCTCAAGGAGCGTCGTAGCGCTCTGATCTCGGCGGCGGTTACCGGGAAGATCAAAGTAACAGACTCAGACAGGTCTGACTCGTCGGACTTGTCTGAAGGCTTTTGTCAGACTGGCTCGTCTGAAGGCCTTTGTCAGACAGGCTTGTCGGAAGGCTTTAGTCAGAGAGACTTTTCAGAAGAATTCAGGGAGACCCCATGAACAAACCTACCGACCTCATTCTGCCGCATGGCGGCTACCGAAAACTGCGCAGCTTTGTTGTGTCACTGGCGGCATACGACGGTACGGTTATCTTCTGCAATCGCTTTATTGACAAGCGTTCGCGCACTAACGACCAGATGGTTCAGGCGGCTCGCAGCGGGGTGCAGAACATTGCCGAAGGCTCACTGGCATCGGGAACATCCAAGAAGACCGAACTGAAACTAACCAGCGTCGCTCGCGCCAGCCTGGGCGAGTTGATCCGCGACTATGAAGACTATCTGCGGCAAAATAACCTGGAAATCTGGGAGAAAAATTCAGCGAGGGTGTTGGCAATGAGAGGGCGGCTTGCAGGCAAGATCAAAAAGCCTTCCGACCGGTCTGACAAGTCAGACTTGTCTGAAGGCATTTGTCAGACTGACTTGTCTGAAAGCTCTGACTTTGATGAGCCTCTACTGTCGGCACTTTGCGCCCTGAAAACTACCACCGCTGAAGTCAGCGCCAATATTCTGCTTTGCCTGACTCATCAGGCAACGTTTCTGCTTGCCCGTCAGATGGAGCGTCTGGAAAAAGATTTTGTCGAAAAAGGCGGGTTTACTGAACGACTGTACAGCTATCGCAAGGAACATCGCGGAGCTGGAAAAATTAAGGAAGAAGAGTCTGACTATAAGCCTTCAGACGAGTCTGACTTGTCCGACTTGTCTGAAAGCCTTTGTCAGAGCGACTTCTCAGAGTTTTAGGAGCCTTATGACCCTCCACAAAGAAATCAACTTCGAAAACGACCTCTGTAACCACCTCTCTGCCAACGGCTGGCTTCATGCCGAAGGTGATTCTGCCAGCTACTCCCGTGTTCACGCTCTTTTTCCTGCTGATGTCATCGCCTGGGTACAAACCACCCAACCGAAAGCCTGGGAAACATTGGCCAAAAATCAGGGCGCAGTGGCAGAGGGAACTCTGCTGGATCGTATCCGCAAACAGCTTGACGACCGTGGTACATTGGACGTGCTGCGTCACGGTATTGAACTGCTGGGGCTGCGCCAACCGTTGCAACTGGCCCAGTTTAAGCCTGCCTTGGCCATGAATCCTGACCTGCAGGCCAAATACGCCGCCAACCGTCTGCGGGTAATCCGGCAGGTAAAATACTCAGTCCATAATGAAAACAGCATCGACCTGGTTCTATTCCTCAACGGTATCCCGGTTGCCACGGTGGAGCTGAAAAGCAACTTCACCCAGTCGGTGCAGGATGCGGTAAATCAATACCGCTTTGACCGCCACCCGCGTCCGAAAGGGCAAAACGGCGCTGAACCGCTACTGGATTTCCCCCGAGGTGCGCTGGTGCATTTTGCGGTGAGTAATTCCGAAGTGATGATGACCACTCACTTGCAGGGGACAACCACAAAATTCCTCCCCTTCAATAAGGGGGATGATGGCGCAGCGGGCAATCCGCCCAATGAGCAGGGACACCGCACCGCATATTTGTGGGAACAGGTCTGGGAACGCGAGAGCTGGCTGGAGATCATCGGTCGTTATCTGGTAACAAAACGCAACAGCATGAAACAGATGGCCGGCGTTATCTTCCCTCGCTTTCATCAACTGGACGCCACTCGGAAATTGCTCGCAACAGTCCTTGAAGAAGGAGCCGGACATAAATATCTAATTCAACACTCTGCCGGTTCCGGAAAAACCAATTCAATCGCCTGGACCGCCCATTTTCTTGCCGGTATTCACGATGCCGATAACAAGAAAATGTTTGACACAGTGTTGGTTGTCTCCGACCGGACGGTATTGGATGACCAGTTGCAGGAAGCGATCTTTGACTTTGAACGCACCGTCGGCGTGGTTGCCACCATCACCGGGGAAAGCGCCAGTAAGAGCGGTGAGCTGGCCAAGGCTCTCTCCGGACGCAAGAAGATTGTTGTCTGTACCATCCAAACCTTCCCCTTTGCTCTTAAAGCTGTTCAGGAGCTGGCAGCAACTGAAGGAAAACGCTTTGCCGTGATTGCTGATGAGGCCCACAGCTCCCAGACCGGAGAAGCTGCCTCCAAGCTCAAGGCGGTTCTGTCTGCTGAAGAACTGAAGGATCTGAAAGACGGCGGCGAGATCAGCACCGAGGACATTCTGGTTGCCCGGATGGCGGCTCGGGCCAATGATGCGGGAATCACCTACGTTGCCTTTACTGCCACACCCAAGGCTAAAACCTTGGAGCTGTTCGGTAGACTCCCGAACCCCAAACTCCCAGCTAGTAAAGACAACCTTCCTGCCGCCTTTCATGTGTACTCAATGCGGCAGGCAATTGAAGAGGGTTTCATACTGGATGTGCTGAAGAATTACACCCCCTACAACCTGGCTTTCAAGCTGGCCACCGGTGGCAAAGAACTGGATCAGACAGAGGTTGAACGGGATGAAGCTCTGAAGGGGATCATGCGCTGGGTACGGCTTCATCCGTACAACATCAGCCAGAAGGTGCAGATCGTAGTGGAACATTTTCGTGAGAACGTGGCACCACTCCTCAACGGTCAGGCCAAAGCTATGGTAGTTGTCGGCAGCCGTCTTGAAGCGGTGCGCTGGAAGATTGCGCTTGATAAATACATCAAGAGCCAGAAGGGGTGCAAGGTCAGCACTCTTGTGGCATTTTCCGGCGATGTGAACGATAAGGAGTCCGGTCCCGATCCTTTCAACGAAACCAGTAAAACACTCAATCCGAACCTGAAGGGGCGCGATATTCGCAAAGCTTTTGATACCGAAGAGTATCAGATACTGCTGGTTGCCAACAAATTCCAGACAGGTTTTGATCAGCCGCTTTTGTGCGGAATGTACGTGGATAAGCGTCTGGCAGGTATTCAGGCTGTACAGACCCTTTCCCGTCTGAACCGTGCCCATCCCGGCAAGGAGACCACCTATATTCTTGATTTTGTCAATGACCCGGCAGAAGTGCTGGCCTCTTTCAAGCCGTATTACCAGACGGCAGAGCTGGCGGGATTCACCGATCCGAACCTGGTGTATGATCTTAGGGCAAAACTGGATGCAACCGGCAATTATGATGACAACGAGGTTGAGCGGGTTGTCACAGTCGAGATGAATCCCACGGCACGTCAGGCCGAACTATCCGCCGCATTGGAGCCGGTTGCCGACCGACTGCTGAGGCGCTATAAGGCTGCTTATGAAAGACTGAAGGCGGCGCAAGCGATGAAAGATAAAGTCGCCGAAAAGAAAGCCAGGGCAGAGCTTGATGCGCTGATCCTGTTTAAACGCAATCTGGGATCATTTCAGCGGGTATATTCTTTCCTGTCACAGATATTTGACTACGGCAATACCGCAATTGAGAAGCGGGCCATCTTCTATCGGCGTCTGCTCCCTCTGTTGGATTTCGGGAGCGAACGTGAAGGGGTGGATCTCTCCAAGGTAATTCTCACTCATCACAAACTGAAGGATGAGGGCACACGTGATCTGCCGCTGGGAGCCGGTGAAAAGCTGAAACCGCTTACTGACACCGGTGGCGGTCAGATACGTGAGAAGGATAAAGTCTGGTTGGGCGTGATAATTGCCAAGGTAAATGAAATTTTCGGCAGTGACACCACCGATGGCGATAAGCTTGCATGGCTTAACACCAAAAAAGAGAAGCTGTTGGAAAAGGATGTGCTGGTGCAGCAGGCACTTTCCAATACCGAGGAGCAATTTGCTGGATCTCCAGATCTGCAGAAGTTTTTCATGGATGCCCTGATTGAAAGCTATTCCGCTCAGAACGCTCTTGACCGGGCGGCGCTGAATTCTCCGGCGATTCAGGCAGATGTGCTGCACCTTTTGCTAGGACCGGCGCGGTTGTGGGAATCGCTGAGGGAGCGATCTTTGAGATGAAACTACACGGTTTCCTGATAGCCGCACCCCAGAGCGGCAGTGGCAAGACCACCGTAAGTCTGGCGATTATGGCGGCGCTTGTGCGTCGTGGCATGCTGGTGGCCCCTTTCAAGTGCGGCCCCGATTTTATCGATCCGGGTTACCACCAAGTGATCACCGGCAACGCTTCGATCAACCTGGATGGCTGGATGTGCGCTGAAGAATTTGTGCTTAACAGCTTTCAGACAAGTCTGACTGGTCAGAAAAATCAGACAATCGCTGTCATCGAAGGAGCCATGGGCCTGTTCGATGGTTTGGGTGCTTCCAGCAGAGAAGGCAGCAGCGCCCAGATTGCGGGCATTACCGGTGTCCCGGTGGTGCTTGTGGTCAACGTCCGTGGCATGGCGGGCAGCGTTGCAGCGCTAGTCAGGGGGTTTGCCGGTTTTGATCCGCAGGTCGGGCTGGCCGGTGTGATCTTCAACAATGTGGGCAGCGAGTCTCACGGATTACTCCTGCGTGAGGCACTGGCAGCGACACTGCCGGAGTTGCCGGTGTTCGGTTGTATCCTGCGTGATGATTCACTGTCGATTCCTTCGCGGCACCTGGGACTGGTTACGGCTGACGATAACCCGTTGTCAGAGAATTTTATTGACCGTCTGGCGGAGATGGCGGAGAGATGCCTGGATCTGGACCGATTGTGCCAGCTCCAAATCACCCCCGCCACCCCTTTTGCGAGGCGAAGTACGTTTGCGTGCGAGGTTTCTACTCCCACCTTTGTAATTGGAATTCGCATCGCCGTGGCCCGGGATGCCGCCTTCTGTTTCTGCTACGCGGACAACCTGCGACTTTTACAGGAAGCAGGTGCAGAGATAGTTTTCTTTTCGCCGCTTGACGATACCAAATTGCCCGCACATATACAGGGCATCTACCTGCCGGGCGGCTATCCCGAATTATATGTCGAACAACTGACAGCCAATACGGGTATGCGCAACGCCATCCGCAGGGCGGTTGACGATGATATGCCGGTCTATGCCGAGTGTGGCGGTCTGATCTATCTGACGGAAGGGATGGAGGAGGGCGCTGATTTTGTCGGCATTTTTCCGGTTCGGGCCAGGATGCTGACGAAACGGAAGGCACTGGGGTATCGCCAGATTGAGATCTGTGCCGACAGTATCCTTGGTATTGCCGGAACGGTTGCCAGGGGGCATGAATTCCACTATTCCGAGATCAGTCCCATGCCTCAACACCTTGATCGCACCTTCAAAATCACGCGGCGCGGCGAGGACCTGGGACTGGAAGGGTATTGCCACCGCAACTGCCTGGCCACCTATATCCACCTGCACTTCGGGAGCAATCCGGATATTGCGGCCGGGTTTGTACGTTCCTGCAGAAACTATGTAAGCCCTGGGGAAGTGAGCGTATCATGAAGTACCATGGCATCTTCCTGCTGTCAGTTGTTCTGTCAGTTGTTTTGTCGCCATCCTCTGCAGTCGCCATGCATATTTCCGAAGGGATTCTGCCGTTTTCATGGGCTTTGTTCTGGTTTGCGGCCTCGTTACCGTTTCTGGCAGCGGGCCTGCGCACCCTGACCCGCCGCTCGGAGGCGGATCTCTCCAGCAAACCGCTGGTGGGTATGGTCGCAGCGGTAGTGTTCGTCATCTCCTGCATGCCGGTACCGGTGCCGCTGGCCGGTACCTGTTCCCACCCCTGCGGCACCGGTCTGGCTGCGATCCTGCTGGGCCCGACGCTTGGCGTTGTTGTCGCAGCGGTAGCGTTGCTGATCCAGGCCCTCTTCCTGTCGCATGGCGGGCTTTCCACGTGGGGTGCAAACCTTTTCGCCATGGGGGTACTTGGTTCATTCTCCGGTTATATCGTATTCCGTGGGTTGCGTGCCTGCGGGGTCAGTCTGGTTGTTGCTGCATTCGTGGCCGGGGTTGCAGCCGACTGGGCGACATATGCCGGCACCGCTCTTATCATGGCAGCCGGAATACGGGGGAACAGCGAATTCTGGCCGCTGGCCGGTAAAATAGCACTTGCGTTTGTACCGACACAGCTCCCGCTTGGGATCATCGAAGGCGCCATTACGGCTGGCATGATTTCGCTCCTGAGCAGAAAACGACCGGATCTGCTGGCCAGGACAGCCATGTCAGGAATCGAGCAGGGGGCGCGATTATGAAGGTCATGCGATTGGCGGTGATATGGGCGCTGCTCCTCTTCTGCTGGGTGGCTGATGCGTCGTGCGCCGAAGAAAAATGGCCGGGTATTGACGAGGCGGTTGTCAAGAAAATTGCGCGGGATCATGGCCGTGAAGCGCGAAAACCGCTGATCGACACCGGAGAGGGAGACCTGCAACTGTTCGTTTTTCTCGCGGCCGGGGCCGTGGGTGGCTTTATTGCCGGATATTACTGGAGAGTGCTGCTGGAGGGAAAGAGCAGGTTGAACAAGGGGCCTACAGATAACACGTCGACTAAAACCTGATCTGTACCCGTTTTTTCCCCTCACCCTCATTTTTGCACCACAGCAGCGTTTTTTTTGCACGGGAGCACCAATCGCGCACGTCCTGTTCAAACGTCGGACAGTCGGCGAGCACTTCCATGGTGTCACCAGCGTGCATCTTGGTGGCCAGCACCGTAATCTTCAATGTCGGCTGAGGGCACTTGAGTCCCAGGCAGTCAAGGGTTTGCGTTGGCATATCGTCGAATCTCCTTTAATGAGATAGGGAAACATATCAGATTTGTGACACCTTCGCTACAAAATCGCGGGTCATCTGTGAAAATTTTTCCGCCTCGGCAGCAGAAACATAGGCGAAGCTGAAACGAAGGGGATTGATACCCAGTTGCGGCAGCATCCGCTCCAGAAGCTCCCCCCGGCAGAAAGCCCGCAGATTGCCTTCCTTGTAATGGCAATCGCCGGGATGGCAGGCAAGCACCATGACACCGTCAGCTCCCTTCTGAAAGGCCTCAAGTATCAAGGCAGGTTCAACCCTTCCGGAGCACATTACCCGGATGACCGACAGCTCAGACGGCACCGGAAGCTGACCCGCGCCCGCCTTGTCAGCCCCGGCGTAGGAACACCAGGTACAGAGAAACGCCACCACTTTGACCGGCCTGGTCGCGCGCTCGTCAGATATCGCCGGTTGTTTCAGATCGATCGGGCTGGTCTGGCAGCTCATGACAGCACCCCCTCAAGTTCGGCGCGCAGCATTTCCCGGGTAAACCCGCGTCCGCTGATAGCCCCTGAAGGACAGGCGGCAACACAGGTCCCGCAACCCCGGCAGAGAATATCGGAAATGTCCGAAATCTTTTCACGATCATTCCAGCTGATTGCCTTGTAGGGGCAGAGCGGGATGCAGGTTCTGCAACCGGCGCAGATAGTGGCATCCACAACCGCAACCTGCGGATCGACCACCAGATCCCGGCCTTCCACCAGTTCCGAAAGCGCCAGCCCGGCAGCTGCCGTCCCGGTTGCAAACGCCGCACGGATGTCATCAGGGCCACGGCAGGAACCTGCCAGATAGATGCCCTTCACGGACGTCTCACAGGAACCGGACAGAGGGTGCAGTTGTGACGCAAAACCGGCCTGGTCGGTATCAAGCTCCAAAAGGGCTGTAATTATCGATGTGCCACTCCCCGGCGTTACCGGTCGCATCAGCACGATCATCTCCGCCGACGCGCCGTTGCCGGAAGCGTTGCAGACGATGCGCCTGTCCGCACCTGATCCACTGACCGTAAGGGAACTCATCCCGGCATAACGGACAACGGAACTTCCATCCTGATGGAACTGCCGACCCGCCTCGACGCCGGGTATAACCTGCTCCCGCACCAGACGGGTCACGACAATTCCGGACGCTTTGAGTTGCGCCAGGTGGGCGAATTTTATGGCCGCGCGACAGCAGGTGCCAGAGCAGTAGGGCGCTTCAGAGGGATCGAGGGAACCGGCGCAGTGGATTATAACCAGGGAGCGGGGAATGGTTGCGACACTGGTGAGAAGCTCACCGCCGGTCGGCCCGTTCATGGCTAGTAACCGCTCAAAGCTGTAGCCGGTGTGCACATTGTCAAGCCCCGAAAAGAGGGGGGGAACGTCCTGTTTTTCCACTGAACCGGTAGCCAGAATGATGGCACCGGCCTGGATGGTTATCTCCCGTCCGGCATCAGCGAAGTCAAGCGAACCTTCCACCGGGCAGGCGCTGACACAGGCTTCACACTCCTCTCCCCGAAGGCGCAGACAGCTTTCCGGATCGATGTAAGGCAGGTTGGGCAGCGCCCCGGCAAAGGGTGCGTCTACCGCCGACAGGTTGCCCGAGCCGTTCCAGGGATGAGGGCGTTGGGCGGGACAGGCAGCGGCACATTCCATGCAGCCGATGCAGAGAGCGGAATTGATGAAGCGGGGGCGCTGCCGCACCGTCAGGTTCCAGTTGCCGAACTGTCCCGTAACTGAGGTCAACCCGGCCATGGTCAGCAGGCTGACGCGACCGCTGCCACTGCCGTGGAGCAGTTCGCCCATGATCGGCTCCAGCAGGCAGGGGCCGCAATCAAGATTGGGAAACAGTTCTTCGAAACGAACCGGCAGGCCACCGATGAACGGTTCTTTCTCGATCAGGGTCACCTCTCTGCCGGCCTTTGCCAGGGTCAGAGCTGCCTGCATACCGGCCGGTCCGGCGCCGATAACGGCAACCCCCGTTTTCACCGGCACCGATCGCTCGCTGAGCGGTTCATGGCGCTGGACGCGATTCAGGGCTGCGGCCAGCAGGCGGGCGGCTTTGCTGGCAGCCTGAACAGGGTCTTCCGTCACCCAGACCACCTGCTCACGCACATTGACCATCTGCAGAAAGTAGGGATTGATGCCTGCATCTTTCAGGAGTGCCCGGAAGGTGCCTTCGTGTTCGCGGGGTGAGCAGGCCGCCACGACCACCCGGTCGGGCTGCTCCTGTTTCAGGCAGGTTATCAGATGTTCCCGGCTGTCAAAGCCGCAAGCCAGTTCATCAGTCATGAAAACCGGGCGGACGGGATGGTTCTCCAATAACCGACGAACCGTATCCCAGTCGATTTTTTCAGTGATGATTCCGCTGCAGGTGCAAAGAATGACGACGGTCTTCATGACATCTCCCGTTGCCCGGATTGAAAATCACCAGCCAGGATTTCCCTGACAGCAGAGCAGGCCCCGACCAGCGCAGCCTGGACCGGTGCGGTTAGCTGTTCGCTGAATGTGGTCACATCCCCGGCAGTAATGGCCACCAGATGGATATGTTCATTGGCGGGAAGACTCAGCCCCATCGCCCTGCCCATGGCAAGTGCCTGGGTCAGGGTGCAGTCGTGCCCGCACGAGGCGTTACGGCTGTGGTTTTCCACTCCGCTTACGACCACCTCGCCCGGTTCACGACGGACATCGACAAGGGCATCGACGATAACCGCCCGCCGGGTTCCGGCCAGTTCCTCAAGCAGCAGCATCCCACCGGCGTGAGATTCGACGAGCCGGACGCCGTCACAGCCCTGCCGGACAAGCTCCCGGACAACGCGGGGACCAACGCTGTCGTCTGTCAGAAATGGCGATCCGAGTCCTATCACTATCACCGTCAGTCCCTCGTAATCCTGTCCAGCAGGGATCCGTCAGATCTGCGGAGCGAGAGTTCAAGCGGCGCCTTGCCGAGGGCATGGGTGGCGCAGGAACAGCAGGGGTCGTAAAGCCTGAATGCCATTTCAACCCGGTTGAGAATACCGTCATTAAAAACACCACCCTTGATCAGTCCCGTTGCAGCCTTCATGATCGAAAGAGAAATCGGGGCGTTATTGTTGGTGGTGCCGACAATCATGTTGACTTTCTTCAACTGCCCGCGTTCGTCGGTCTCATAGTGGTGGAAAAGGGTGCCGCGCGGCGCCTCCACGCAACCGACGCCGACACCGGCCCGAGGCTCCACCTTCCCGCGTACGTTGGGGTCGCAGATGTCGGGATGATCCAGCAGTTCCACCATCCGTTCGGCCGCCTGCAACAGCTCGATCAGGCGTGCCCAGTGGGTTGCCAGGCGATGGTGTACCGGCAGGTTGCGGCCATGCGGCCCCGTGCCGCGAGCCTCGAAAGTCTCGAAAAAATGTTCGTATTCGGCCTGGGCCAGCGGGGTGGCCATGCGGTCAGCCACGTTGAGGCGCGCCAGCGGGGTGGCCTGGTAAATACCGCTCTCCTGCCCGTCCACAAATCCTTTCCAGCCGAATTGTTTGAGGTAAGGGAACTTCAGGTAACTCCAGGGCTCCACATGCTCGGCCAGATGCTCCAGGTAGTCCTGCGATTCGTACATCGTAACCTGATTGCCGACGGTATCAACCACCCGGATGGTGCCGTCGTAGAAATCAGGGGCAAAGTCGGCGTTGACGGTTCCCATGCTGTGGGTTTCGTTGCGGTAGAGGTCGGAGAGAAGCATGTCATGGTAGAGCGGGTTGCCGAGGACGACATCCGCAAATACCGTGAGCGAGAATTGTGCAAAATCCACATTCTCACGGGCAGTCTGCCTGAAGTCTTGCCGCATGTCCGCCGTCAGCGGAACAGCCCAGCCACCCGGCAAGGCGCCGCAGAGATGTATCCCGCGTCCGCCAAGTCTCTTGATCAGGTCGTGGTTGCGCTTGCGGCATGCTATAACCTGCTGCCCCACATCCAGCCCAACCTTACGGATGACCCCGAGTATGTTGCGCTCCGCCGGCGGGGCATCGGGGCCGACGATGAAGTCGGGACCGCCCAGGCAGTAGAAGTGGGTGGTGTGGTCGGTGACAAAAAAGGCCATGTAGATCAGTTCGCGGATCCGGCGCGCCGCCGGGAGACATTCGAGGCCAAACGCTCTCTCCACCGCCTTGATGGCTGCCATGTGGTGAGCCTCGGGGCAGACCCCGCAGATACGGTTGGTGATGTTGGGCATCTCCTCGGCCTGCCGGCCGACGCAGAAAGACTCGAAACCGCGCAGTTCGGGAACCTGGAAGTAGGCCGATGAGACGTTACCGGCATCGTCCAGAAATATCTCGATTTTGCCGTGCCCTTCCAGACGGGTGATCGGGTCGATGGTGATGCGCTGTTTCATCTCTCCACCTCCGGATTCCGGTCGGCGACAGAGGTCGATGCGAGTGAGTAGCGGTAGAAGGTTCCCAGCGGGTCTGTTATGCCGGAGAGTGCGCCCCTGAGATGGCGGTGCAGTTCCTCTTCATCGCTGCCCACGAGCCTGCCGGGTTCCAGAGCGGCGGCCAGTGTGGTGAGTGCAGATGCTCCGGGGTCTGCGTTGCGGTCAAGCGAACCGTAGCAGCCGCTGCAGGGCATGGCTACGGCCGGGCAGAGCGCCTGGCAGCCGCCCCGTGTGGCGCTTCCGAGACATCCGAAGCCCTGCTCAACCAGACACCACTCCGCCTCCGGAATCCCTTCGAACGGTCTGAGCATCTTGTGCGCCAGCACACTTCTCTTCTTCCGGGCACACTCGTCGCACACTGCCTTGTCCGTACATCCGATCAGCGAGCCTGACTGGGGCAGGGGCATCCCCGAGGCGATATGACGCACCACGGCAATGATCTGCTCCGGTTCTGGCGGACAGCCCGGCATGGTGTAATCGACACTGACCGCCTCATGAACCGCGAGGACACGACTCAGAAAAGCAGGCAGTTCCAGTTCCCCATCCGGGACGCTGCTTGAGACTCCGGGGATGATCCGCTCCGGATTGTCCAGGCTGGCAGCGGTACAAAAAGCCGTTTCAAGCAGATCACGCAGACCGTGCTGATTAGCCAGGGCCGGGATGCCGCCCGATGCGGCGCAGCTTCCGAAGGCCACGAAGATCCGGGATTTTCTGCGGAGCAATCGAGCCATTTCCAGATTTTCCGAGGTGCGCAGCGAACCGTTGAAGAGTGTCAGAAACAGTGCGGAGTCAGGCAGGGCTTCTATGTCTTTCTTTTTGGTATCCAGCAGGCAGGGGCAGAACATGAAATCAAAAAACTTGTCAACCTCGAAAATAGCCTCATGAATATTGGCCAGAGAAATCTCGCAGCCCCCGCATGATGCGGCCCAGTACATGGCCAGCTTGGGTTTTTCATTCGGCATGGCGACCTGCCTTTTCAGAGGTTCAAGAGTTCAGTAGATGATGATGTAGCCATGCTGTTCCGCTATCTTTCGAACCTCGTCCTTGTCCGTGATGTTATAGATCTTTCCCTCCAGGACGAAGATGAAACCACCATCTCCGTCCGGGCGGGCATCCTCAAGCAGCGCTTCAAACGTGGCCGTTTTTACCATGCGGAACCTCCGTTGGGCCGGCAGCAGCAGCCTGTACCGCCGATACAAGCATCCGCACATCCTGCTCCGTGGTCTGCCATGAGCACATAAAACGGGCGCCGCCGGTGCCGATGAAGGAATAGAAGTGCCAGCCGGCTGCACGCAGGGCGGTGGTCATGTCATCGGGCATTTCTGCAAAAACCGCATTGGCCTGACAGGGAGACATCAGCAGGACGCCCGGTATCTTTTCCAGCTCGTCCGCAAGAATCCGCGCCATCCGGTTGGCGTGCGCAGCGTTTTTGAGCCAGGCCCCCCCCCTCAGCATCCCGATCCAGGGAGCTGAGATGAAACGCATCTTGGAAGCCAGCTGTCCTGCCTGCTTGCAGCGGAACTCAAACTCATGGGCCAGGCCACGATCAAAAAACACCACCGCTTCACCAATAGCCATGCCGTTCTTGGCGCCTCCCAGGCAGAGCACCTCCACACCTGCCTTCCAGGTGATGTCGGCTGGCGCGACCCCCAGCGCCGCCACCGCATTTGCGAAGCGGGCGCCGTCCATCTGAACCCGCAGGCCGTGACGACGGGCCAGTTCTCCGGCGGCCCCGATCTCTCGGGCAGTGTAAACCGTGCCCAGTTCGGTGGATTGGGTCAGACTCAGAACGCGCGGCTTTGGGTAGTGGATGTCGCTGCGACGGGTGATCGCCTGCTCGACGGCCGTCAGGTCGAGTTTTCCGCCCGATCCCGGTATGTGGAGGATCTTTGTGCCATTGGAGAAAAATTCCGGAGCGCCGCATTCATCGGTCTCAACGTGGGCAAGTTCGTGACAGATAACGCTGTGATAGGAGCGGCAGAGCGCTGCAAGGGCCAGTGAATTGGCGGCTGTGCCATTGAATACGAAAAATACCTGGCAGTCGGTCTCAAAAACTTCCCGGATGCAGGAGCAGGCCTGCCCGGTCCAGTCGTCATCACCGTACGACGAGGCGAATCCGCAATTTGCCCGTTCCATCGCCTGCCACGCATCGGGACAGATACCGGCATAGTTGTCACTGGCAAATTGCTTGAAAACAGGTTGTATCGCTTCGATAATATCCGCCGCCACGCAGTCCCTCCCCCACCCGGTATTCAGGCTTGGAACAGTAGCACGTAACCGGCTGGTTTGCCAGAGATTCATCACCGGCATGCTTACTAATTGGTTGTATGTCCCTCAAAAAATGAATAGAATGGTCCCTCTGGAAGTTTCTGGTCACACGGATATCGCCTTGCGCTTTCATATCGGAGATAGATACAGTTTTCCGGCGGCTGAATGCGTTGTCGCGTCCGCAGTTTTTTGTCGCAGCACAATGTACTACTACCACGGCATACAGGAGGATTCCATGAAACGGGCAGCATGTGTAGTATTGATGACAGCGGTTTTTGCAGCACCAGCCTCTGCCGCACGGCTTTACCTTAAGGAAGGCGGTTACATCCAGGCTAAGAGGGTTTGGAAAGAGGGGGGGAAGGTGTACGTGCTGGCCAATCGCGACACACTTACGTCGTTTGAAAAATCTGAAGTGAATATGAAACGAACCTTCGCCAGGAAACCACGACCCGCGAAAAAGCCCGATGCCGCGCTTCAGCAAACCGCAACGCCCAAGTCACAGGAGGCAGCCGCATCAGCAAAACCGGCTGTGAAAAAGACCGGAATAGCACTTCCCTCCCTGACGAAGCTGCCGGAAAGGTCCCCTGACAGCCTGGTGCCTTCCAGTGGCAGCGGCGGCGCAATCCGACAGCACAAAAAGGAAATGGCTGAAAAGACAGCTGAATAAACTGGTTGTCAGTTCCCGTTCAGCCAGCGGGCAACGTCTTTGGCATGATAGCTGATGATGATATCTGCTCCGGCACGCTTGAATGAGGTCATGGTCTCCATGACGACCCGTTTCTCGTCAATCCAGCCGTTAGCCGCTGCGCCCTTGATCATGCTGTATTCTCCCGAGACGTTGTAGACCGCCAGCGGCAGGTTGAACTCGTTGCGCAGGTCACGCACGATATCCAGATAGGGAAGGCCCGGTTTGACCATTATGATGTCGGCTCCCTCCTCTATGTCGGAAGCGGCTTCGCGCAGGGCCTCCAGCCGGTTTCCCGGATCCATCTGGTAGCTCCGCCGGTCACCGAACTGTGGTGTGGATTCGGCCGCCTCGCGAAAAGGGCCGTAATAGCCGGAAGCGTATTTGACTGCATAGCTCATGATCGGAATTTTGTCGAAACCGTTCTCATCAAGCGCCCCACGAATAGCGGCGACGCGCCCGTCCATCATGTCCGACGGAGCGACCATATCTGCACCGGCTTTGGCATGGGAAACCGCCTCCCGCGCCAGCAACTCAAGCGTCGGGTCGTTGTCCACATCGCCATTATTGATAATGCCGCAATGACCGTGATCGGTGTACTCGCACATACAGACATCCGTTATCACCGCCAGACCGGGCACCTCACGCTTGATGGCACGGATGGTCTGCTGGATGATGCCGGTATCGGAATAGGCGTCACTCCCGACCGCATCCTTGGACTCGGGAATACCGAACAGCAGAACCGCCGGGATGCCCAGCGCGTGAACCTCTGCCGCTTCAACCACGATCTGTTCTATGGACTGCTGATAGATGCCGGGCATGGAGGAAATTTCTTTTTTTATCCCGCGACCGAATGCTGAAAACATCGGATACACAAGGTCATTCACTGAAAGCGCTGTTTCGCTGACCATCTTTCTGAACGATTCATTTCCACGAATCCTGCGTGCCCTGAATTGCGGGTAAAACATATCAACCTCCCTCGGTCTCGTATGTGAAGCGCTGGAAATACTACCCAACAGCGTGTCAAATTGCAAGCTTCCGCTCAGCAGTATGGCATATATGACCGAGCAGAGCGGACCGTTTCTCTGCTATCATAAAGTGCTTCACGATATTTTGATCGTTTTGGGGGCTTGATTTTCAGGCCAATCTATTGTATACAGGTTACTCAGATTGATTTGTATGCTTGAGTCGGTGAATAAAATTTGCTACAGGAGGAAATGAAACATGAAAAAGTCCGTATTGCTTGCAGTTTTTGGAATCATTATGTGCGCAACGGTTGCTTCGGCAGCCAACAGGGAGGGCCAGTTCTCCGTCTCGCCGGTGATCGGCGGATACACCTTTGATGGTCGTCAGCACCTGGATACCAACCCGGTTTATGGTTTGAGACTGGGATACAATTTCACGAACCACATCGGGATTGAAGCCCTTTTCGATTACGTCAATACCTCGCCTGAGCATAGCCGCAAAGACATTAACATGATACGTTACGGCGGCGAACTGCTGTACCATTTCTTCCCTTCCAAAGCCTTCGTTCCATACGTGGCGGCAGGTGTCGGCGGACTCAGCTATAACAACACCAACAACCTTGACTCAAAAAACCAGGCTGTATTCGACTACGGAGTCGGTGCCAAGTATTTTCTGATCGACTGCTTTGCGCTCCGTGCTGATGTCAGACATCTGATCACGGCAGTCAATAGCCCGAAAAACAATGTGGAATATACCGTTGGCGCCTACATCCCGTTTGGCGGGGTTATGCCGGTGGTAAAACCGGTGGAGATTCCGGTAGAGCCGACAGCCAGGATCACGGCGGTTCCCGGTTCGATCCTGAAAGGTCAGAATTCTACCCTCAACTGGACATCAAATAACGCTACAAAGTGTGATATAGAGCCCGAGATCGGTCCTGTTGAGCTGCAGGGGAGCAAGGTTGTCACTCCCGGCGCAAGCACCGCCTACACCCTGAATTGTTCAAATCAATCCGCCAGAGTGAGCAGCGTTGCAGGTGTTGAGGTGAGCACGCCGCCGCCTGTTGTCATTGAAAGAAAGCCGGAGCCCCCCGTCCAGCGCTTCTGCAAACCCGCAGTACTGGATATCCATTTCGACACCGACAAGTCTGATATCAAGCCGATGTACGAAGGAGAGCTGAAGACGGTTGGCGCGTTTCTGACAGAGTTCCCGAAAGCCCATGGGGAGATTTCCGGCCACACCGATAACATCGCCAGCAAGAAGTATAATGAAAAGCTCTCTCAGCGTCGTGCCGCGAGCGTCAAAAAATACATTGTGGACAAGTTCGGCATAGCGCCTGACCGCATATCTGCAAAAGGGTATGGTCTGACAAAACCGATAGCCACCAACAAAACCAAGGAAGGCAGGGCCCAGAATCGTCGCATTGAGGCTAATTTTACCTGCGAATAGATTTCCCTGTTGAATAGCAAAAGAAAAAACCGCCTTTCAGATCCTCTGAATGGCGGTTTTTTTATTGATACGGGTGACGTTATTCCGATTCCAGATCAAGGATGATATCAAGGCAGCGAGGATTGAGGCGGCGAGGCGTACGTGGCAGTACGTTGAGCTGCCGAAGACGAGCTAACGACGATAGGGCCTTGATGTGGAATTGGAATCAGACCGGCAGAATGCTGCCACCTTCCGGCATCACATATCCCTTCCAGTCTTTCGGCAGTAATCCCTCGGCAATCTGCATGGCCTGTTCGAGGGTCCTGGCCGGTATCATGCCCATTTCCTCTACCTGACCAGCCGAAAATTCCGACACCAGTATGATTCTGAAACGCTGTGCTTTCTGAAGTGTGGAATAGGCAGTCTGGCCGTTTATCTCGTACCGTTCCCGAAGCGCCGCCTCAAACTCGCTCAAACGTTTGTGCCGGAACCAGTCGAAGAAGGTTGGGTGGCCGAATCCGTCGCGGCACTCCGCCAGAAGGATCATGACCCCGTGCTCTTTCAGGGCTTGACTGGCGTATTCCATTGATTTGTGCGCCTGGATCAAATTGATGTCTTTGGGAAAGCCGCCAGTTGACACAATCACCAGATCTGACTTTTTCTCCAGCGGATATGAGAAGTGTTGCCGGTAGAAGTCACACCCCTTCTCATGGGCTTCCTGCCACTGCCCGCCGAAAGCGGCAATGATGCGTTTATCAGGCGAAAGCACCGTATTGAGGATGAAATCAGGTTTGGCCATGGCGCAGGCCTCCACCATGGCCTGATGCACCGGGTTGTCTGTCAGCTTTCCCGTCACGGCAGCGTCGTTTTTGCCACTCCCCGGACGGGTATTGAGCACGGCAAAGTGGCTGTCCATACAGGCCTGACGGCTTGCGATGCCGGGCAGTACCGATTTGCGCCCCCCGCCAAAACCTGCAAAATAGTGGAAGCCGATCACCCCGGTCAGGATCAGGCGATCCGCCGCAACAGCTCTCCGGTTTATGGAGACATTGATACCGTTGGATGTCCTTCCGATAGATACGAGTTCCTGGGCATTGTCGCAGTCGTGATCCCTGACCCGGATGCGACCGGAGAGCGAACCGAGAATTTTCGTATGTTCATCGTGAGTCTGCGTGCGATGGATGCCGAGGGCGATCAGTACTTCGATATCAGTATCAGGTATACCCTGGCTGTTCAGGCGCTGCACCAGCAGCGGCAGATATATCTCGCTACCGGTGTAACGGGTTATGTCCGACGTGACGATGATGACCGTGTCGCCGGGGACGAAACGGGAGATAGCAGCGTGACAATCGTCAAGGGCAGCATTGATGATCTTTTCGGGGGATGTGACGGTGGCAGGCACCAACGGCTCGATGATTCCTGCCAGGCGTGACGGGGGGAGTTCAAGTTTAAACGTGGTGGAGCCGTATTTGAGATCGATTGGTGGCATAGATTTACAGACATACAAAAGAGACGGGCAGAAAACCGGATGCTCTCATCTTCTGCCCATCCCTGCTGATATTAAGAGGTTACGGGTTGCCGGACATTCAGATCCAGGCGTCCCCGCCGTCATACTCATACCCGCCGGCCTTGCTTTTGGGAGTGACCTTGAATTTCGCTTCACGGGCAAGGCGTCTCACGTTGTCTGATGCTGATTCACCAAGGCCTGACAGCCTTTTTCGTGCCTCGCTCCCGGTTGTGGGTGCAAGAAGCAGCGCGGCGACCGCACCGAGAGCGGCACCGGAAACAAAGGCTATGACTGCTGCGGCAGCGTTATCGTTGTTGGTAGACATGACGTGGCTCCTTTATCGTGGTGTCAAATATTTTCAAAATTCTGCTCCATATCTAGCACAGCCCGGCATGGCAGCAAAGCATTTTTTATCGCGCGGTTCTAGCCAGGTGGCGACGTATCATCTCTTCAAAGTCATCCTGACGGTTTCTGGTATAGACCAGAGATGATCCTATCTCGGCGGCCAGGATGGCGGAAAGATATTTTCCCGGCAGTTTTCTGATCCGCTGACGGAAGGTTTTGTTTGCCGTCAGCATGTCCGGCAGGTGATGCAGGATCGCTCCCCTGAAGGGATCTTTGAGCCGCAGGTCGGGGTTTGCCTCGAAAAATGCGAACAGGCGGGCATAGTGGCGATTGATCTCCATGCTGATGGCATCGGAGATCTCGGTGCATAAAAGTTTCCCGTCGGACGCGTTCCTGCGGCGCAGAATAAGACGGGCCTCATCGGCAGCGCGCCTTTCCAGAATAGCCAGCACGTCAACCACATACCTGTCCTTGTGCGCAAGAAACTCCTGCTCTGAAAGGAGCAGATTGGCAATGATCTCGTAAGAGGAAGAGATCACGCCGCATTTGTTGGCCGAAGCGTCGCGCATGATTATGACCCCCGCTTTCTGGAGCTGCTGGCGCGCTTCCGGAGTGATAAACGAGTTGGCACCTTCAATGATCACCCGTGCGGACGGCACACCGTTGTCAGATATGAACTCACGCCAGTTCTGGCTGTCGACGGTTTCGGGCCGTCCGCCTGCGGGTATGAACAGATCGGTCTGTACGGAGAAAATAAGACTGCTGTAGGCTCTATTGAAGGCATCGATCTCCAGCCACTCCTCCGACAATCCCTCTGCCGTGCGACTGACTTTGCGATGAAGTTCCCTGAGACCTTCCATACGTCTGCCGGTGCGGAAAAGGATGAAGCCGCCCACCCCCAGGCAATTGGGATCAAAGGCGTCCAGGTCATGCGCCAGAACGATCTGCGCCACTCCCTCTCGACTGATGCCGTTGGGATCAAACAGAGCGGCGGTGCCGTCCAGTATCAACCGGATCTGCATGCCCGGACAGCGCTCCAGGAGGATTCGCAGGCAATTGCCCGCCACATCTCCGTTGGGGCCACCGGTCATTTTGAGCGAAAAGGGGTCACGTGAGATATCGATACCAAGAACTTCCGCCATGGTGATCTCGGCAAATTTCACCACACCCGTGGAGGTAACGCCGTATTCCTTGTGGTTGATGCCGATGCGCTTGCTTGACATGATGCCGATGCCGAGCAGATAGCCGCGCCTGCGTGACAGATCGGCTATGGCCTCAATCATTCCGTCATGCATGTTTTCATCGGGTCCGATCTCGATCGGTTCATCATCGCCGTAATAGTCCACCACCCTCCTGTCCCGCGCATGCCCCCCCTCGGTCACGAAGATATCGAGGAAGGCGTTGGCAATACTGTACTGAAGCTTGTACAACCGGCACGTCTCCACCTCGCCGCCAGTCTGGTCCATGTCCGATGCATCCAGAACGAGAGCCATTTTGGAGCCCCCTTCGTAAATGTCCTTGTTCTTGAAGTGCTGGGTGTTAGCCAGGACATAGACCTCACGGAAGATGGTGTTGGCGGCGGTGATGAAATCATCGGCGCTGCGCGCGATAACCGTGCGCCAGCCTCCCCGTGCAATATCCGAAAAACCGATATGGTACCCGGCGCCAAAACGGCTGAAGAAGAACGTCACACGGAAAGGGAGCGCCTCCGGCAGATCCGCAGTAAAATCGTGCCCAAGTTCTCGCAGGTAGGCCGGGTCGATCCTGAATGCCAGCGCCTGCTTCTCGGTGACGAAGGCATTGGTTTTGAGGGTGTACGTGATCAGCAGCAGACAACAGCGATACACGGACCGCCGAAGATCATCCAGCCAGCGATGCCCGGTGTTGTAGCCGTCCACCGCAGCACGGGTCTCGTCCAGAGCCTTCTGGTAGACATTTTCCCGCTCCGTAAGGGATGGATCGAAGCGTGTCCGGAAAAGCCTGATCAGCAGAAGCGCCATTTCGGGATGATCGTGGAATGACGTCTGAACGTCATCAAGTCCGAAACGTTCCGGCTGATTATGTGCCAGACTGGTATGGCAGAAAGAGATGAAGGCATTAACCAGGGCCGCATCCTCGCCGGACATCAGTCCCCTGGTGACCAGTTCCCGGTATGCGCTGGAAGTGGTGGAGAGAATCTGGGTAGTGGACAGTTCTCGTTTCAGGCGTGCTGCCAGATCACTGCCCGCCGAGACATCCTCGCCACGGCGGCTGATGACAAAGAATGCTCCCAGAAAATAGGGATGAATACCGTTGGAAACGGTAAGACAGTATGCCCTGCGGATCCCCACATCCAGACGGTTGAACACCTCCAGCACCTGGAGCAGGAAATCCTCCTGGGGCGGGTTTCCCACCGCGAACAGCACGCGGGTTTCAGTGCGCCCGTCCCGCTCAACTTCGGTAATGTCCAGAAAAAGTCCGCCCGAAGCGTTGCCCCGCTCAAACAGCCAGACCAGCCAGGCGATTCGGCTCGCCGGTGACATGCGGATATAGTTCTCGTTATTGAGCCACAGAATCTTGAGCAGCCGATCGAGCTTCTGAAGATCGAACTCCGGAAAACTGCGCCGCAGTTCGGCACGCACGTTGCGAACCAGTGCTGCGGGAATCTCAACCTCCCGTTTCAGGTCGATCTCCTGATTCCGGCGACGGTCGAATTCAAACCGCTGAACCTCCATCTCCTCGTCCGAGCCCGGCATGGTGGCATTGGAGTGTGAAAACATGGCGTAGGATATCTCCCGTTCGCCGATGCGTCGCAGGGTGTCGTACAGGGAACCGGGGCGGTTGATGCAGGCCAGCACGAGCAATTGGGCACGGTCTATGAGGATAACACGCTGATTGCGTCGCAGACTTCCCATCTCCCGCACCAGCAGAGCCAGGGCATCCTCCTCGTCGGCCATGGCCTGAAAAAAGTAGGGACTCATATGCTGTTGCAGCCAGTTGGCATACTCGACCGTTGTTGCACGTTCCGATGCAGCCTTGCGTCTGACAATGGCAGTCAGGTTCATGATGGCTCCTTGCTTGTGGAATGTAAGGAATGTATATACGCTATATTGTGAGTAGCAACACATAAAGACTTTCAGCAAGATTGTCAATCGGCTTGTCTGGTTCTATCGGGTTTTTCAGATTTTCTCACCAGTATCGGTAAAATGTTACACACGTTTTGTGTGGATCCTGGACGAAATTCTTCGCACCGCTCAGCTCCCATCTCGAATTAATCCTTGCTCCTGAAGAACCGCCCTTGTATCCTGGCACAATGCCGCCGAACGACATAAAAACTGTTATGGACAAGCTCTATGCCGCCCGTTCCTGGCAGCACCTGGCCAACGACCCCCTCTCCTTCTGCCACCGATATTCGGATCCGGCTGACCGGGAAGTAGCGGCCGTTATCGCTTCCGCCTTTTCCTATGGCGGCATAAGGATCATACTGCGAACCCTGGATTCGATTTTTTCCGCGATGGGACCTTCACCACGCCGGTATGTAGAGAATTTCAGACCGAAACAGGCTCTGGGGGACTTCACCGGTTTCAGGCACCGCTTCAACAACGGCCGGGACCTGGTGGCACTGTTGTGGGGAATCCGGCTGATGATCAAGGATGCGGGAAGTGTCAACTCATTCTTCCTGCGCCACCACGACCACGATGCGGCGGATGTGACGTCGACATTGAACGCATTTTCCTCGGCAATTCTGAAACAGGACTATGGACCGGTGTTCGCTTCCAGTTCTGCCCCGGCGGATTCATATTTCCCCTTCCTCTTTCCTGCCCCGTCCGCCGGTAGCGCCTGTAAACGGTTGTGCATGTTTCTGAGATGGGTTGTACGCCCGGCAGACGGCATCGACCTGGGGATCTGGGAGGGTATCTCTCCTTCCCAACTGATCATCCCGGTGGATACTCACATTACCCGCATCTGCGGCTACCTTGGGTTCACCGCCAGAAAGAGCGCCGATTGGCGCATGGCGACGGAAATCACAGCGGCGCTGCGCCTCCTGGATCCAAGCGACCCGGTCAAATACGACTTTTCACTGGCCCATCTGGGAATCTCGGAAGGATGCGACGGCAGCGGGGGTCTGCGCTGCACCGCCTGCCCCATCGCCGGGATTTGTCCACACTCCTGCTGTAAACCTGCATGAAAGCCGCTTTAATAATTTGACACTCCGGTGTCATTCTGATATAGGAGACGGGCGATGTATCAGGCAATTCCAGCTATTTATTCGCCCAATTCCAGGCAAGACCGGGGAGTCGCGGATGATTATCCAGTGTGAAAAGTGTCAGACAAAATTCAGGCTCGACGATGCCAGGGTAAAAGATACCGGTGTCAAGGTTCGTTGCGCCAAATGCAGAAATGTATTCACGGTAGTCAAAGACATTCCCGAACCGGTGCAGCGGCCCGACTTTGGATCGATGCTCACTGATTCGCTGGCTTCCGATGCCGCAGATTCATGTGCGACCGCCCGGGAACAGATTATAGAGACTCCGGTTCGACAGGAACTCCCGGATGTTGCGACCGGGGGAGCTGTTTGGGGAGATTCCTTCGAAGGTGCGACTCCATTTGATTCAACGCTCGTGTCTGCACTGCAGGATGAAGCGGAAGAAAGAATACCCGAAAAGCCTGCTATTGATGACTTCACCCTTTCTCCATTGCAGGGCGACGGGATATCCGGGAAAAAGCAGAGCACATCTGAGGTAGATGTTCCGGGAGAGATTGACTTCGGCGGTTTTGATTTTGGTGAACCAGCCGCCCCTGTTCAGCCGGATGAGGTTGCGGTCGCCTTGAAGGCTGACGCTGCGGAACCGGAGGCGGTACAGAATACCCGCGTGGAGCCGTTGGCAGCTCCAGAGGTCGCTCCCCGTACTGATACCGTCAGTGGTGGTATGCCGCCTGCCCCCGGAACTTTGCAGGAGGAGCCGCCGCCCCTTTCCATCGCGTCCCGTCGCAAGCGTGGACCATTCAGCACAGCCCTGATTGCTGTAATCGGGGTTATCGTCGTCGGAGCTCTGGCTTTCTTCGGTTACTCCCTGACAAATGGCAACAAGGAAAAACCGGCGCAGGAGACGGGCAAAATCTCCATACGCCGCGTGGATGCTGCTGTAGTAAAGAATCAGACGGCCGGTGACCTGCTGGTAATCAGCGGTGAAGCAGCCAATGAATTCAGCAAGCCCCGCGCCGCTATTCAGGTAAAGGGCATGGTGTTCGGCGCTGACGGCAAAGTGATCGCAAGCAAGAATGCCTTCTGCGGGAATTCGCTGACTCCGCAACAACTTGCAACCATGCCGTTGGAGAAGATAGAGGCGGCAATGGCAAACCAGTTCGGTGATTCGCTGGCCAACATGGACGTTGCGCCAGGCAAGACAATCCCGTTTGTGATTGTCCTGGCAAAACCTGACAAGGCAGCAAGCGATTATGGTGTCGAAGCTGCCGGATCAAGCGTGGCTGCGGTAAAATAGCTCACTGTTCATAACGGGGTTGCGTTCCCGTCATTTGCACGAATAAAAGGGCCGCCGGCATATATGTCAGCGGCCCTTTTCTGTGATCGATCCGGGGAAGGGCTACACGATCTCAACCAGTTGGATATCGAAGGTCAGATCCAGACCTGCCAGCGGGTGGTTGGCGTCCAGGGTAATCTTT
Organism: uncultured Desulfuromonadales bacterium; assembly: GCA_903868145.1. Taxonomy (GTDB): domain Bacteria; phylum Desulfobacterota; class Desulfuromonadia; order Geobacterales; family Pseudopelobacteraceae; genus CAIPTY01. The sequence continues at coordinate 40,923 of CAIPTY010000044.1, forward strand.
TCATCAGTCACCTCGGTCACCAGCACCGGCATCGGAGTGCCGTCCTGCAGTACGACTTCCATCTGGTCGCCGGCCTGCGGATTGACATTGGCAGGCACCTCGCTCCGTTCAATAACAGCCACCATCTCCTCGGCACGCTGGCCGTATGCCTCATCAGCCGCAATTTTGACCGTTACCCGCTGCCCCGGTTCAAGACCGATGACCGCCTCTTCAAATTTCGGGATCAGATTCCCCTTGCCTATCACGAACTCCATCGGACCGCCTGCACTGCCGCCGCAACCACAGTCATGATCGGAACAGTCGTTTTCGTGATCTCCGCAGTCATCGGCACAATCATCGCCGCACGTGTTCCCGGGCGCCTCCGATGAATCGAATATGCTGCCGTCATCCAGCGTGCCGGTGTAGTGTACCCGGACTTTATCGCCGTTTTTTGCCTGTGCCATGTTGGTGTTTCCTTTCGTTTTTTTAGTGTTCATGTGTCTGCCAATGCCAGTTTTTCCACCATTCGTGCAAATTCTCCCGCGTTGCTGCCGCGTATAAAAACCCTCTTATGCCGTGACGTCTCTCCGGCAATGATCGCAACGGCTGATTTCGGAACATCGAAGATGTCGGCCAGAAATTCGCGACAGAGTTTGTTGGCTGCTCCATCCACAGGGGGCGAGGTCAGCCGGATCTTGAGAGCGTTATCCTGAACCCCGCAGACCTCGTTCTTCGATGCTCGCGGCTGGATGTGAAGAGAGAGGATAATGCCGTCTCCGCTGATCGTACAGAGCGGGTGTTCAGACCGGCTCATCGCCTGCGAGTTGGCGTGCATAACTATCCAGAAGCGCCTTGAGACTCATCTCGAACTGTATCTTCTGCCGGCGGACATCCTCGACGCGAGCCTTGAGATCGCCCAGTTGCCGTTCGGAATCCGCTATGATCCTTTCGGCCTTGAGCTCAGCCTCGGAGACGATCAGTTCGGCCTCCTTGCGGGCATTGACCTTCATATCCTCGGTGATGCGCTGGGCTCCCAGCAGGATATCTCGCATCTCCTTCTCTTTCTCGGCGATACCAAGCATCTCCCTGCTCTGGCGGGCCTCCTGCTCCCTGAGTTCGTTATTTTCCCGAATCAGGCTCTCCATCTCAGACGCCACACTCTGGAGGAAGGCGTCAACATCCTCCTGATCAAGGCCCCCGAACATCTTGCCCTTGAACTGCTGCTGCTGGATATCAATCGGTGTGATGTGCATGGAGCAACCTTTCGGTCTCAGCGCAGCTTCAGAGCCATGCTGGTCGTCATGAGATAGTGGTACGCCGTATTGAAAACAATGATCTGAATAATGTAGATGAACGCGAATGCCACCAGAGGTGAAAGGTCAAGCATCCCGGTATCAGGCATATGCCGCCTGATCCGGTTCAGAAGCGGGTCGGTGACGCGCTGGATGAAACTGACGATCGGATTGTAGGGGTCGGCATTTACCCACGAGATTATCACGCTGGCCAGCAGTATGTATTTGTAGATGGTCAGCAGGCCATCGGCAAGCTCCACTATCTTTGCCAGCGCCAGAAGTATGTTCCCCGTCAATACCACGCTTGGTACTCCTTGCTCGATAAATTAAGACGGGTGAAATATGCCCTAAAGCGTCCCTGATGTCAAAGCAGAAAGATTGCCTTCATTTTGAGGGTCTGATATACAGACTGCTGCAAAAACGATCTCATTCGGCCTCACGCAAGGAACTATCATGAAACGACACCGGACTGCCATTCTCCTGAACGCCTTTGTCCTGCCCGGCATGGGGCAACTGTACCTGGGACGCAAAGTGACGGGAATAGTCATCATCCTGCTGGTGAACCTGTTGCTCCTGGTTACGGTGTTTGTCCTGCTTAAAGGTTTTGCCCCTGTGCTTGCAGCCCGGATGATGTCGGGCAGCTTCAACCCCGGCGTTCTGCTGGCTGCGCTACAGAGCATTGCAGGAGTCGGCAAGGCATTGATCGCAGGATTTGCCCTGGTGTGGCTGTTTTCCATCGTGGATATCCTGAGAAACCGCACCGGTGAAGAGCCGAACGAGTAGCCTTGAGCATCGGCCAATCGTACCTGTTTTGCGGCATTGACAGCAGGCGGATGACAATGTATAGAAATCTACTCACCCCAATCGACTTATTTTCAAGGAGCCCCCATGATCACTCACATAGTGCTGTTCAAATTGTCGGATCCATCCCCGGAAAATCTTGACGCCACGCGAGAAAAGCTTCTCAGCATGCAGGACAGAATCGATCTGTTGCGACACCTTGAGACAGGCCTTGATGTCATCCGTTCCGAGCGCTCATACGACATTGCTTTGGTGACGCGGTTCGATACGCTGGAGGATCTGCAGGCCTATCAGATTCACCCGTACCATGCCGGGGTGGTGGTGCCCCATATGAAACTGGTCTGTTCTTCGATTGTAGCGGTGGATTACGAGTCTTGATCCGAATCACCGTGTGAGAAGGGAAAAACGGTATCATGGCGGTACTCTTCCAGGCTGAACTTACTTTCATGCCGCTTCATGACATCCTTCAATGGATCGACATGAACCACCTGTCGTGCGTCGTTGCAATACTTCGCGATGATAAGGAAGAAATGGCCTTTTTCATGGAGTCGGGACAGATTGCCTACGCCAATTCACCAAAGCATGGCATGAGGCTTGGTGATTTTCTGGTCAGGTCCGGGGCTCTCACTGTCTCGCAGATGTACACTGCTCTGAGAGAATCTAAGTGGGCGGAAGTTTCTTTAACCCGTCATCTTATTTCAAAAAGCCTGATCTCCAGCCACGACCTGACCGTCGTTTTTGCCCAGCAGATCGAAACGCTCCTGATTGATGCTCTTTCGAGTAAAGCCGGTTCTGTTTCAGTCACCAGCCCCCTTCCCGACTGGGTTCTGGGGGGTACTGTGCATCTGGAAACCGGTGGCGCCATCTTTGATGCCGTTCGGGTCATGGACGAAATGGAGAGGGATACCCGTCAGCGGGACGAGGCCATCGAAGCGATCAGCCGCCGACTGTACCAGGAGGATTTTCAACTGCCGGTGATGCCCGGCGTCATGACCCAACTGGTCAGCCTGCTGTCAAACGAAAAAAGCACCTTTCATGATATGGCGCGATTGATCATGACCGATCAGGTGCTGATCTCCAACATCCTCAAAATCGCCAATTCCTCATATTACGGCGGCTCCGGCCAGGTTGATTCGCTACAGTTTGCCATCGTCCGGCTGGGGATGCGCGAAATTGTGAATATCGTCACGGCTCTTCAGATAAGTTCCCTGAAATCAACTGATGTTCCTCAGGAACAGTTGCAGGCGATTCTCGATCATTCACTGAAAGTTGCATTCATGGCCAGCGGACTGGCCCGGGAATGCCGTCTTGATTCGGAAGAGGCGTTTCTGGGAGGCTTACTCCTTGATCTGGGGAAAACCGTTATACTGAGCGTCGCCAAGGACTACAGGATTGACCAGAGCCTGCTGGACGACCTTCTTACTACGCGTCACGCCGAAATCGGCGCGATGATCGCTAAAAAATGGAACTATCCTGAATCCATCCAGAAACTCATTCGCTATCACCATAACCGGGGTTTCGGGGGGATCACCAACAAGATGGTCGATCTTATCCAGATTGCCGATCAAGCCGTAATGACAAACATCGAAGGCGATCCGGACGGAGAGCAGATGCAATCTCTCAGCCTCTCGTATGAAAGCTTGCTAGACGCCTACACCAAGGCAATGGAAACATTTGAACAGATCAAGTCCCTTTAGGTCTTTTCAGAACATCGGGGGTCTACCTGGCGGTGCTGTATACAAATTAACTTGACTAAGCATAGCCGTATGAGTAAAATTCGGTTTTACTTGAGGATCCTTGCAGCATATACGCGATAACATGCTGGAATAATTTGTTTTTTTTGGTCTGAGTTCCCGCAGTTTTGTAATTTTCAGGACGTGCATTCGTGCCTGTAGACATCAAATAAAAACAGGAGGTAGGAAATGTCAGATTACGGTACCCTGCAAGACCGCGTACGACACAAATCACTATTGAGCAAGGTTATGACGGCCGAAGAGACGGTTCAATTCTTCAAGCCGGGCATGAACCTAGGCTGGTCAGGATTTACTCCGGCCGGTTACCCGAAGGTGGTTCCGATTGCCCTTGCCGAGCACGTTGAAAAAAACAATCTCCAGGGCAAATGGAAGTTCAACCTGTTCATCGGCGCCTCCGTCGGTGCCGAAACCGAAGACCGCTGGGCAAAAAATGACATGATTGACCGCCGCTGGCCCTATCAGACCGGCAAGAACATCGCCGCCGGCATCAATGAAGGCCGCATCCGCATGGGCGACAAGCATCTTTCCCTCTTCGCCCAGGATCTGGGCTACGGCTTCTATACCAAGGACTCTGAAACCGGCAGACTCGATCTGGCCATTATTGAGTGTTCAGCAATTACCGAGGACGGCGGGCTTGTGCCGACTTCATCCTGCGGCGTAATCCCTGAAATTCTTATGCAGTGCGACAGGATCATTGTCGAGATCAACACCGGTCAACCATCATTCGAAGGGATTCATGACCTTCTTACTCCGCTCACTCCGCCGAATCGCCAGGTGTTCAACATCACCAAGGCCAACTCCCGCATCGGCTCGACCTCGATCCCCTGCAACCCGAACAAGATCATCGCCGTGGTCGAGTCCAAACTCCGTGACCAGGGCCGTGCCTTCGCAGAACAGGATGATACTTCCGAGGCGATTGCCGGACACGTTATCGACTTCTTCACCCAGGAAGTTAAAGCTGGACGTCTGCCGGACAATCTGCTGCCGATTCAGTCCGGTGTCGGTTCCATCGCCAATGCTGTTATCGGCGGCCTTGCAAAAGGTCCCTTCTACAACCTGTCAGTCTATACCGAAGTGCTTCAGGATACCATGCTTGACCTGTTTGACTCCGGCAAGCTCGACTGCGCTTCCTCCTGCTCGCTCTCGCTCTCCGCTGATCCGGGCTTCCCGAAATTCTTCGCCAACATGGACAAGTATTTCGACAAGATCACGCTGCGTCCGCTCTCCATCTCCAACGCACCGGAGCCGATCCGTCGGCTGGGATGTATCGCCATGAACACGCCTGTCGAAATCGATATTTACGCCCATGCGAACTCGACGCTGGTCGGCGGAACCCGCATGATCAACGGTTTGGGCGGTTCCGGCGACTTCCTGCGCAACGGCTACCTGAAGATGATGCATACCCCCTCGTCACGTCCGTCCAAGACCGACCCGAACGGTATATCATGTGTAGTTCCGCACTGCTCGCACATCGACCACACCGAGCACGACCTGGATTGCGTCATCACCGAGCAGGGACTGGCCGACCTTCGCGGTCTGGCACCGAAGGATCGCGCACGCCGCATCATCGAGAAGTGTGCACACCCGGATTACAAGGACCAGTTGACCGAGTACCTCAATATTGCCGAAGCAGACTGCCTCAGGCGTAAAGTCGGCCATGAGCCGCAGTTGTGGGATCGGGCCTTCAAAATGCATCTCAACCTTGAGAGAAACGGCACCATGAAACTGAAAAACTGGGATGTCAAGGTCGACCTCTGCGAATAATCAATTAAGCAGTTGTTCCGTTTCAAGAAAGCCCCCCGGGAAACCGGCGGGGCTTTCTTGTATGTTTTATTTCAAAGCGTGAGCCTTGGGATGTGCCTTGTCGTAGACCTCCATCAGACGATCGATGCCGACATGGGTGTATTTTTGGGTGGTGGAGAGCGAGGCGTGGCCGAGTAGTTCCTGAATGGCGCGCAGGTCTGCGCCCCCTTCCAGCATGTGGGTGGCAAAGGTGTGACGCAGGATGTGCGGCGAAATGCGTTTGAATGCGGCGATGCGCATCACGTGGGTATCCACAATACGGGTGACACTGCGCCGGTTGATGCGTTGGCCGCGAGTGTTCAGAAACAGCACATCACTTCCGTTCGGGTTGTCACGCTTTGCCAGATACTCCCGGACGGCTTCGATAGCACGGCCGCCAACCGGGACGATCCGCTCCTTCCCACCTTTGCCCATCACCCGCACCATGCCGCCCGAAAGATCCAGGTCGCCGATCATAAGGCCGGTCAGTTCCGAGACCCTCAGACCCGAGGAGTAGAGCATTTCCAGAATTGCCCGGTCGCGCAGGCCATATTTTTGATTTTCTGCCGGAGCCTCAACCAGGGTGGTTGCCTGGTCTATATCCAGATGAAACGGCAGGAGCTGCTCTTTTTTGGGTGTCGCAATAAGTTCTGCCGGGTTTTTAGCCAGCACCCCCTGGCGGATCAGATACCGGAAAAAGCTCCGAATCGCGGCCAGCTTTCGCCCCATGGTGCTTTTTTTTGCCTTTTTGCCCAACAGCGCAAGGTAGCGACGTAACAGCAGATGGTTCACATCCGAGGTGGTTGCACTCTCCCCTTTTTCACGGGCTACAAAGTCCGCCAGTTGATCCAGATCCCGATGATATGCCTCAAGAGTGTGAGGCGAGACGTTGCGCTCCTCGTCCAGGTATCCGCAGAACATTTCGATATGTTTACTGAATGTTGTCACAGCCACCTAATCGAATGCGGGGAGGGTGCTATTAACCTGCCACCCTTTTTTCTCATCAGTATCGATAAAAATCCATTTCTGGGTATAGGTCAATGATCTGACCCGGTTTGACGGCAAGGTGTAGTAATCAAATTCGACCATAGACTCGGCGGTGCCTTTTTCAGGAAGACACTCAGAGGTCAGAATGCGGTAGTCGGTTATGGATACCCCGCGTTTTCTGATCGATGCGGCTGTCTTCATGAATGCATCCCGCTCTTTGGGGTCAAAATATTGCATCCCGGCATTTTCCACCTCCTGCCAGCGCAACATCTTGTTGTATCCTTTCATGCTCTTTTCAAACGAGTCGCGGCTGTTGGAATTTCTGATGGTCGCGCAGGAGCAGAGCATCAGCAGGCACAGCATGGTCATAAATCGGTAATACTGTTTCATGGAATTACTTCCTTTCTCCGTTCATGTGGTCGATACGTCCATCTGTAGCACGTGCAACATTCTGAATTCAAGGATTCATACGTGTCCGTAATGGCTTTCTGTTGCCCGAAACCCAAAGATAGGGTATAAGAGGCATCGCTGTTTCACCATAACACGGAGCGCTCAATGCACACACTTGTTCAATGGCTTCTGGCCAGCATCGGCGCCATGGGGTACCCCGGCATCTTCCTTCTGATGGCCATGGAAAGCTCGGTTATTCCGATACCAAGCGAACTGGTCATGCCACCGGCCGGCTATCTGGCCTTTCAAGGAAAAATGAGCTTGAGCGGCGCCATCCTGTGCGGGACATTCGGCAGCCTGGTGGGTGCCTACGCCAATTATTTCGTCTCACATTATCTTGGCCGACCGCTGATCCTCAAGTACGGCAGGTACGTGCTGATCCCCCCTGAAAAATTTGAACGGGTCGAGCGTTTTTTCCAGCAACACGGTGAGATATCAACATTCATCGGCAGGCTGTTGCCGGTGGTCAGGCACCTCATCTCAATCCCGGCCGGACTTTCCGGCATGAACCATCTCAAGTTCTCCATCTACACACTGGCGGGAGCCGCAATCTGGTGCAGCATACTGGCGGGAATCGGCTATGTTATCGGCGAAAATCAGGCGCTGATTATGAAGTACTCCCGCACGGCTCTGGTGTGGGTCGTTCTGTGCAGTATCGCACTTGTTACGGTCTACATCTGGTGGCAGCGACGTCAGCGGAGACATTAAAGCCCAAAGCACACAAGAAGGCAAAAGGAATTTTGGAGTTTTACGCCATGCAGATGAAACGTTCGGAACGCATTCACTATCTCGACGGGCAATTTACCGGCCCGCATTGCTCTGTTCAGGGTTTTACCACCCGCCACGAAGGGGTGTCGAGAACGCCATACAACTCCCTGAACCTGGGAACGACCACCAATGATCAGCCACACGCCGTGGAAGGAAACCGAAACCTCCTGGCACGCGCATTCGGGATCAGTCATAATTCGCTCGTTACCATACGCCAGGTGCATGGCACGGATATACTGGTGATAGACGAGCCTAACGAAGACGTCGGCCATTTTCTGAGCGTCGAGGGCGATGCCATCATCACCAACCAGCCGGGAGTCATGATCGGGGTCTGCGTAGCCGATTGTGTTCCGATCCTGCTGCTGGATAATCAAAAGAGGATTGTGGCGGCAGTCCATGCGGGCTGGCAGGGAACCGCATCAAAGCTGGTGGCCAAGACCGTGTCAGCATTTATATCTTTGTTTGACAGTAAACTGGAAGATCTGCAAGCCATCACAGGCCCCAGCATCGGCCCGTGTTGCTACGAGGTTGACACCCCGGTCAGGCAGGCCTTTGCCCAGAATAGCGCCCCATGGGAAAGCTGTACCGAGAAGGCTGGCGAGGGGAAGTGGCGTCTCGACCTTGGGGCAGCCAATCGGGAGCTCTTGATAAGCGCCGGTGTCCCGGCAGCGCATATCCAGGTTTCCGATATGTGTGTCTGCTGCCACCGGGAGCTGTTTTTTTCATATCGCCGGGATAATGGTGAAACCGGCAGGCAGATGGGGTTCATCATGCTACGGTAGAAAAACGTGCTGAGCTTGAAGAGTTTATGAGTTTACTCAGAAAACCAGAGGTCATACATGCTCGCAAAAGTTTTCAGCAGCGCCCTGATCGGTATCGATGCCATTCTGGTTGATGTGGAGGTTGATCTTGCCCCCGGATTACCTGCTTTTGCCACGGTCGGCCTACCCGACGGCGCCGTCAAGGAGAGCAAGGATCGCGTCAAGGCGGCGTTGAAAAACTCCGGGTATGATTTCCCGGCTCGCCGCATTACCGCAAACCTGGCGCCGGCTGATATCAAAAAAGAAGGGGCTGCCTACGATCTGCCCATCTCCATCGGCATCCTCGCAGCAACCGGGGTCATCAAGGGTGCGAAGCTCCACGAATATATCCTGCTGGGAGAGTTATCGCTGGATGGCGGTTTAAAGCCGATTCGCGGTGCGTTATCCATGGCAGTTGCCGCCAAGAAAGCCGGCTTGATCGGTCTGATTCTGCCGGCGGAAAACGCCCCCGAAGCGGCTGTTGTCTCAGGTATCGACGTTATAGGTGCCACATCCCTTTCGCAGGTGGTGGAGTTCTTAAGTGGCCGCGAGATTATCGAACCGTGCCGGGTTGATCTGCAGGCGCTTTTTTCCAGCGGCTGTGAATACGGTGAGGATTTCAGCGAGGTAAAGGGGCAGGAACACGCCAAGCGTGCGCTGGAAATCGCCGCCAGTGGTTCACATAATATCCTGATGATCGGCCCGCCAGGCTCCGGAAAGACCATGATTGCCCGTCGTATCCCGACCATTCTCCCCCAGATGTCCTTTGATGAAGCCATCGAGACTACCAAAATATTCAGCGTCAGCGGTATGCTGGAGAAGGAACGCGCCCTGCTGGCGGTGCGTCCTTTCCGTTCACCGCATCACACCATCTCCGATGTGGGGCTGATTGGCGGCGGCACGACACCCAAGCCGGGTGAGGTGTCACTGGCTCATAATGGCGTACTTTTTCTGGATGAGCTGCCGGAATTCAAGAAGAACGTTCTTGAAGTCCTGCGACAGCCACTGGAAGATGGCAAAGTCACCATTTCGCGTTCATTGCTGTCACTCACCTATCCGGCACGTGTCATGCTGGTGGCAGCCATGAACCCCTGTTGAAGCGGTACTCTTTTCATAGTAGATGCATCCAGCTCAGGTACATTCCGCAAAACAAAATTCAGGCAATCATCCCCAACATCAATCTTTTCAATTAGTTCTGACAGCAGCTCTTGTTTTGCGCCATAACTCAGATCATTCCATATGGAAGAAAGCGATTTTATCCTGTCAATCACGTATTCTCTGCTTATCTGTTCGGTCTTGTAAAAATCAATTTCTGCTTGAAGTCTAGGGATTTCGTTATCAACAAGTTCCCTTCTTACACTTAAAGGCTCCACCCTTGAGGTGAAAAGGTCCTTTACAATTCGTCCCTCACCATAAAGTTCAAATAGCATATCTATCTTTTGATTGATCGATTTGAACTCTTTCCGCAGGATTTCCAACCTATCTGTTTTATCAACAATCTTATTTTCCAGATTGATTTCGCCTTCCAGCTCTTCGGGGTGAATGTTTATATTTTGAACCAAATCCAGAAAAGCGGCTTCTATGGCGTCCTCGTTAATTTTTCTCGTGCAAGAGCGACATATATACCGTGGTGTTTTCATTCCACTGTAAGGACTGACATACATTTTTTGCCCACAGTCACAAATCACCAGGCCTGAAAACAGATATGATCCTTTTTTGGGAACGGACTTCTGAACATTGTATCTTCGCTCGCTTGCGAAAAGCATATTCTGAACTTTATCCCATGCTTCCTCAGAGATTAAGGGAGGTACGTCCGTAAACACCCAGTCAGTCTCTGGCTTGAGTTCCCAAGATTTCTTATTGCCCTTACTTCTTGAATAGTTTGCACGCCGAGTACCTTTATAGGCAGGGTCTGTAAGGACACGTTTTATAGTTGTTGCGGTAAAAACAGACTTCCTTGATCGCAAACCTTCTTGTGACATTATTTTGCACACAGTTTTTATTTTCCCGTGCTCCTCATAGAGCTCAAAGGCTCTCTTTACAACCGGAACCTCCTCTGGGTTAGGAATTAATTTACCTTCTACCCAGTGAAAACCAAAAGGGCCAACTCCACCAGTGTGTTTACCAAGTTTAGCTCTTATAGGGATTGATGCGGCGACACGAGCGGAGATTTCCTCTCTTTCCCATTGAGCGAGGGCACCGATGACAGTGTAAAGAAGACGACCAGCAGGAGAAGATGTGTCAATGCTTTCTTCAAGGCTGATAAGCGATGCATTATATTTTTGGAAGTATTCAGAAATGTCTAAAAGCTGTTTTGTATTTCGAGCGAGTCGGGCGAGTTTAGAGAATATTAAGGCCTTTATTCGACCAGAGGCAACATCCTCAAGCATCCTCTTTGCTTCAGGATTATCAAGTACGTTTTTCCCAGACACACCGGACAGATCATACAGTTCTACAATATTCCACTGCTTTATTTCCGCGTACATCCTGGCACGAGCTTCGTGGTTTTTTGGAGACTCTCCCCGTGCCTGGTCTTCAGTTGAAACTCTAATCCATATTCCTACGTCCATATGAATCACCTCACCAGCCTAAGTTATGAAGCCGATAATTTTAATACTTACTCGAAGCACAGCCAATTCAAACACACCATCAGAATCCACTCTCGAATATGTTCAGGACGTTACAAGGAATAAAAGCACAACTTTGATTAGCGTGGGCTTTTATTGAGAGGCACGACATTAGAAGTTAAAATAGCAAAATTCGGACTGCGTATTAGCAGTCTGCCGTTATCCTGTTGGTGGTCTGTCAATTTGATACCACTAACAGTGGTAGTTTTCAATAATTATGCATCGTTCCGCATATAGCGAAACAGCCCTCATAACGGTATTTTCCAAAACGGAGATTTTATCGCTATGAGTTCCATAATCGATAGCAAGGAAATTGGCCACCGAATCCGAGTATTCAGGCAAAAGGCCGGACTCAGTCAGGAAAGGTTGGCTGAAGCGATCGACATGTCATTCCAGCAGATCCAAAAGTATGAGAATGGCAAAAGCAAACTAAATACAAGCAGGCTCCAGTTAATCGCCGACGCTCTTGGAATAACAATCTATGCCTTTTTTGATGGCTACATTGATGCTCCATACAAACTTTCGTTAGATGAAAAGAAGTTGGTTGAAGCATTTCGCTCAATGAAAAGCAATTCCGCACGATGTGCTCTCCTAACGTTGGCAGAGCATTCTGAAAAGTGATCGTGCAATTCGATGTGGTGGATTTGAAGTGTGCCATAGCAAACTCAAGTCAATCCTACTCGTCATCTATTCTCACGTGGCGGTTCTATGAAAGTAACATTTGAATTTAATAAATGTCACGGTTCCGAAGTAAGATGGCAGCGTATGCTGGATATCATCCGCCGGGATTTGGAAAAGCAAAGCATTGTGAGGTATTCGCAGTCTGATCTGGCAACAGCAACGCCCTCCACTCAAATCATTCCTCACAAACGTTCGAAAAAAGAATCGATTCCGGCAGTAAAAAATTCATGAGCAGTTCAGGTTTCATCTTTCTGCCTGACGACATAAAGCTGCAACTCCCAGAGTGGGCAGACTCATTACGAGTATTACCTAACGAGGTTGTTCGTTCAGCTCTTTTCAATGTAGGGAACAGAAATCAACCAAGGCGTAACATTGAAAACGAGGAAATTGCCACTCTCGGGGATGGTTGTATCACATACACTGGCAAGGAATTACGTCAAGACGATGAGCTTGTATGGCTCAATATTCTCAATTTAATCAGAAAGCATCATCTCGGAGAGTGTGTGGAATTCTTGCCCTACTCGTTCCTACGCGAAATTAGCTGGCCAACAAATGGCGGTGGTGCTGAAAGATTGAGAAAATGCCTGTTAAGGATGTCTGTGACCGGTTTGACCATTTCATCAAAGCGACTCGGGATGGCAATTAACGTCTCTTTGATCAGGAAATTTCTTTGGCGTGATGAATATACCGGCGAGCCATATAAGCAGTGGAAGGTGTGGCTTGAACCGGAGATATTATTATTGTTTGAGCCAAATTATCTCACGTATCTCGACTGGCAAGTCAGGAAAAAGCTTCCAACAGGGATAGCTACTAGACTTTATGGATATTGGTCATCGCATCGTAAACCATTTCCAGAGGGGATATCTCGCTTAATGGTCGTGTGTGGGACCAAGATGCCAGTCAAACATTTCAAGGAGCAGCTAAAAGAAGCTTTGGCTGTGATGGAAACGGTCGGCTTTCTCTCCTCCTGGGAGATCTCAGCTAACGATGTAGTCAAGGTTATGCGTGCCTAGTTTTCGACTTATGACCGATTAAGCCACAGTTTCAGGTGGTTGAAGCAGACATCCACCATTTGCCAGTTTTTTATCGACTTATGACCGACCATATTATGCAGCTTGAGACCAGGAAAATGAGGATTTGAGTGACTCGCTTTGAAACGCTCTGGAATCTATCGACTTATGACCGACTCGATTGGGTCACTTTTCGACGTATGACCGGCAAGAATACGACTTATGACCGACCGCCATCGACTTTAGACCGACAGGGAATCGACGTATGACCGGAGAGAAATCGACCTATGACCGGCAGGGGGTGTCTGAATTCATTCGTAATAATAGCAACTTTAAGAGTTGTCAACAGCCCTATAACCTTTCTTTAACCTTTTTATAACCAAACCGTGTGCACGAAGGCAATGAAGGATTCCAATAGATATGTTTTGTAAGAACAGCCCTAACAATGAAATTTCGAGGATTGTGGTTAATCACTTGAAACACAATCGCCTGACCATTGAAGCTGATGAAGGCCGTTATTGGCTTACTGCTGGAACTCCAAATATCAATTTGATCAACCAGGCATTTCAAGATGGGGCGATCAGAATTGAAGAAGATGGAGCGATCTCGATCTGCGGAGAAAGCATTCATCCTAGATGGGATACCCTCCGAATCCGGAGAAAAGTCGAAGACTACCTTCGAAAGTCAGCTTCAACAGCCGAAATTATCAAAACAGCAAGTTGCTTAGGAGTCAGCATCACCAGCTAGTCATTATTCAGTTCTGCACCAAATACGATGTAATGGCACGGCCAGTCGCTTACACAGCGCAATTAGTCAAAGCCGGTCTTAGGGATATGTCCTGGGACCGGCTTTTTTTATTCACAGGAGCTGATATGGATTTTGATGCGGCAGTTAAATGGGTAACTGAGAACAAGGCTCTTATTATTAAGAAAGCTCATCATTATTGCCAGTATGGCCCCTATGAGCCTGTTGACTACATACAGACGGCCTATGAAGCGTCTCTTGTCGCAGCTCTCCGTTGCCAGGCAAAAGATTTGGAATTCAGGCCGGTATTCTGGTCAATCTTCAAGACTATGGTCCGGGAGGTTACTCCATTCCCGATGGAAATACACGGGTCTAACTCGATCCCCTCTGATTTCTGTTCAAATATTGAAGATGAAGATCTTTCCGCTGATTTTACGGATGCTGACGCGGAGCCTCTTGATTTTGTCGAATTGATGTACCAGTCGGTGTGCGACTACCTACCGAAAGTAGAGCGCGAGGTATTGGCTCTGTCCTTGGGGGTCACCGGGGAAGGTGCATTGAATAAACGTGAAATTGCTGAAAAACGTAAATGCACGCTGGAAAACGTAAAGCAAACAATTCGACGGTCTCTGGTTAGAATTGAGTCATTGATTAACGAGGGGGTCATTGAGCCGATGAATATCCTGAAAGACGTGAACGCTCCAATTGGCTCCAAATTCGTTGATTAAGAGGTGAGGGAGTGCAGCTGGGTAGAAAACCACTGAGGGTCGTATTCAGTGGATTAAAAGGGAGAATCGAGATGGGTACTGCAGACGATTTTGAGTTTTCGGAAAAAATCACCAGAAAGTTGGTGAGGGATGGACTGATTTCGCGTCGAATAACCGACGATGATCTCTATTTCATGGGACTTTTGAAGAGGGTTTGGACTGATGAGTGGTATGTGGCTCAAATGTGCAAAAGGTTTCGCCCGGAGAAACGTGCAGTGATGCTGGCTTTTCCGGATTTCAACAAGATCCAGCTATATATCCTTAATTCATATCTGAAACTCAAACCTGGAGTGAAACTGCGTGTACCGGTAGTAGTCGACAGAATCCATACATACCTTGGAGTAACAAATTATGACAAAGCCGACATAATTCGCATCCGCCAGATTGCCTACAACATTCGTAGAAACTCTAATCCAAAAATGAGGAAAGATAAAATGATTGAGCTGGCTCTGTTGGAAAAAACATCCATTTTTACGTAAAAACGTCTGTCGAATTAGTCAAGTAATATAAGGATGAAAAAAGTAACCACCTTATATGTATGTACCTCAAAATTTATTCAGGAGAAAACAATGTCAAAATTATCAGAGTTAGAGGAAATATTGAATCGCCGGATTATCGACGCATATTTGGCTGGGTTGAGCGTGCTTGAAATTACCTTCGTCATAAATCGTAATAGTGCGGAGTACGTTCACAACCTTCTGCGTACTCGTGGCTATATAGAC
>CAIPTY010000045.1 GCA_903868145.1 uncultured Desulfuromonadales bacterium
AGCGCGGCATCTGGACTTGCGCCCCTATGTCATCTATGGCGATGATATCGAGGTCGTGCCGGGTGGATTGACCAGGGTGGCACTGCGCAAGGGATCGCTGGTCGTGAACTCATCGCAGGGCGGCGGAAGCAAGGATACCTGGGTTCTGGCCGAGTGAACCGCAGAGATTGCGAAATCTTTGCGGTTCCGGAGCGTTTTGCACGCATAAAGACAAATCAGATTCGTAAAAAGGACTGAGACCATGTTAAGTCGCATTGCCGATTCTATGTACTGGATGGCCCGCTACCTCGAGCGGGCCGGAGAAACCGCCCGTCTGATGGAGATCAACCTGCTCTATCTGGTGGAGGCGGAAGAGGATATGGGTGAAGAGGACAAGTGGCTGCCGATTCTGCAGATTAACTCCTCTGAACCGTTCTATATCGAGCAGTTCGGCGGCGACACCATCAGCACCTCCCGCGTACTGCAGTTTATCAGCGCCGGGCGCACCAATCCCAGCTCGATCCGCACCTGCCTGAGGCTGTTCCGGGAAAATGCGCGGGTGGCACGCGACCGGATTTCCAAGGAGATGTGGGAGGCAGTCAACGAGATCTGGATGGGCTTCAACGAGCGCCTGAAAGGGCCGCTCTCGGCCGAGCGTGCCGGAGCTCTTTTTGTTGAGCTGCGCAATCAGGTGGCGCGCTTCAACGGACTTGTGGCCTCGACCATGATGCGCGGTGAAGCCTATGCCTTCTATCAGCTTGGTGGATGTTTCGAGCGTGCGGACATGACCTCCCGTACCCTCGACGTCAAGTACCATATCATCCTGCCTGACCTCTCCATGGTCGGATCTGCGCTGGACTATTACCAGTGGGCGGCGCTGCTCAAGTCGCTTTCCGGGTTTGAAGCCTTTCGGCGCAATTATCATTCCGGATTCATGCCGGCCGATGTTGCGGAATTTGTGGTGCTCAACCGTGCATTTCCCCGTTCAATCGTGTTTTCGGTGAAACATATGGGAGGTGCGCTGCAGACTATCGGGCTGGAAAACAAGGAAGCAACCCGTTTGGCCTTCGCGGATCTTTCCGCTGTGGTGGAAGTAACGTCGCAACAGATTTTTGATGCAGGCCTGCACGAATATCTTGCGAAACTGCTGGAACGGATGTCATTATTTCACGGGGCGCTGGCTGAAGAGTTTTTCCAATAGAGGGAGACGCAATGCGGTATGAAATAAACCATGAGACGGTGCTTGAGTATCCCCGGACGGTACGCGAGCATCATATTGAGTTGCGACTGGCACCCCGCGCCGATGCACATCAGCAGGTTGTTTCCTGCGTCATCGAAACGGAGCCTGCGGCAGAGCTGGCGTCCTACATCGACTATTTCGGCAATCGGGTCGATTATTTCTGCGTGATTCCCCCCCACAACCGCTTGACGACGCGCCTGAAGGCGGAGGTTGAAACCCTGAAGGAAAACCCCTTCAATTTTGAACCGGTATCGCCAGCCGAGGAACAGGAATGGCTGCGTGAAAGGATCCGCCATTCGCCACCAACGAACGATTTTGTGCTCCACCGAAGTCTGCTGACCCCTGCGGCCATGAAACTGGCTGAAGTCATTGAGTGCGCCTTTCCTCGGCCGGACCGGGAGGGGCCCGTAATGGAATCGCTTCTGGAGTTGACGGCCTGGGTGCCGACGGTTCTGAAATACCGTTCCGGATCTACCGAGGTTCATGGCCCACTCCTGGAAGCTGTTCGACAGGGGAGCGGCGTGTGTCAGGATTTTGCCCATCTTTTCATTACAGTGGCCCGTTCTTGGGGAGTCCCGTCCCGCTATGTGATGGGGTACCTTGATCCGGGTATCAGTAAAGTCGGCGAAACGCTGGCGACCCACGCCTGGGCGGAGGCCCTGGTGCCGGGTGCAGGATGGATCGGCTTCGATGCGACCCACAACCTGCTGGCCAACGATCATTACGTGGCGGTTGCCGTCGGCAGGGACTCCTACGATGCCGCTCCCCAGCGGGGCAGCTTCAAAGGGGACTCGGCAGGCGGGCAGCCGACGGTGACGGTGACGATGCAGGAACAATAAAAAAAAGCTACCACGGAGACACGGAGAAGGTAAAAACTACTCATTTTAATATTCCAGCTATTCTCCGTGACTCCGTGGTAAAATGATTACTTCTGAAAGGACGACGATGTCCGCACCATTCACCATAAAGACAGAAACCTTTTTTACCATTGAAATGCCCTTTCGTGAGCGGATGGAGACACGCCGCACGGTTTTCACCGGCGGAGACGGCCCACGGGTTGCCGTTGTCGCGGGAATCCATGGCGATGAACTGGAGGGTCTGTATTGCTGCCACCGTCTGGCGGCTCTGCTGGAGGAACTTCAGCGCACCTCGCCCAACGCCCTGCTGGGAAGCGTTGAACTGTACCCGGCGGTCAACACCCTTGGTCTGGACACCCTGACCCGCGGGCTGCCGGTATTCGACGTCGATCTGAACCGCTCCTTTCCCGGTTCCGCCACCGGCCCACTCCCGAACCGTCTGGCTGACGCTCTCATGGCAGCGCTTTCCGGAGCGGCACTGGTGGTCGATATCCACGCCAGCAACATCTACCTGCGCGAAATTCCCCAGGTGCGCATCAATCAGGATTTTGACGATCTGCTGGTTCCGATCGCCCGCCGCATGAATCTTGATCTGATCTGGCTGCACGGCGCCGCCACGGTTCTGGAAACCACCGTTGCCCACAGCCTCAACAGCACGGACACCCCGTGCCTGGTCGTGGAAATGGGCGTCGGAATGCGCATCACCCCCGAATACTGCGACCAGCTGGTTGCCGGCCTGTTGACTGTCTGGAAAGATCTGGGGGTTCTGGCGCCGGACGTCCCGGTTCCGGATATAACTCACACGCCTTTCATTGCTGATGACAGCAACGTGCATTTCCTGAATGCCCAGACTTCAGGCATGTTCATACCGGCGGCAGCCCACTGGACCGGCGTCCGACGCGGGGATGTCCTCGGAACGATTGTTTCACCTTTTCATGGTGATACACTTTCGGAAGTACGCTCCCCCGTGGATGGCATCCTCTTCACCCTGCGGGAATATCCGCTGGTCTATGAGGGCTCTCTGATGGCCCGGGTGATGGCGCGGAAGGGGGGGAGGGCATGAAACGCGACCTGCTCTGCATGACCGCTCCGGTGCGGGAGGGGTTTGATATCCCCTGTCACGAGATCGGCCCCAGGCTTTCCCTGCCGGGAGCTGCTCTGGTTGGTGGGCTGCATGGTGATGAAATCAACGGCATTTTCATTCTGTCCCGGCTGGCCGATTTTTTGAATAGTGTCGAAGCGGGAAAATATCCCGAATTGCGACTTGTCAAAAGGGTTCTGATTATTCCTGCCGTCAATGTGCTGGGAGTGAATCTGCGCACCCGCACCTGGCCGTTCGACAAGACCGATATTAATCGCATGTTCCCCGGCAGCACCAACGGTGAAACCACCCAGCGAATCGCCTACGCCGTCCTGGAGGCGACCAAACGTGCGGCGTACCGGATCGACATTCATACCGCCAGCACCGATTTCGAGGAGATTCCGCAGGTGCGCCTCCATGGCCCAAGTGAAGCCGAGCGCGTGACAGCGCGCAAGTTTGGGCTTCCGGCGATCATGGAGCGCTCACTTTCTCCGGTTTTTACCACCACCATGATGGCTTCCTGGAAGGTGTGGCACGGCCAGAGTTTTGTCCTGCGGGTGGGGCAGGCGGGCACGGTGCAGCTCGACCACTGTCAGCGGGTTTTCCGTTCTCTTGTTTCGTTTTTGGGCAAGGTCGGGATTTTGGAAGGGGTCGAGATTGCGCTGGAGGATGAGGAAATCTGCTACTTTGACAAGGCGAGCGCCTTTCGCGTCTACGCCGAAAAAGCGGGCACCTTTGTCTCTGATCGACAGGTGGGGCGCTGGGTGAGGGCTGGCCAGGAATTGGGCTATATCTACGACAGCCTGAGCGGCAATGTGATCGAGAAGGTGGTGGCGCCCGTGGCAGGCCTGCTGACCGGCATCCGCCGCCACCCGTTGCTGTTTGAGGGAGATCTGATCCTGCGGGTGAATAAAAAAATCTGAAGCGGGGAAACAGTGCCGCCATGCTGCATATCATTCAGAATGACCCGGAAGTGCCCCCCGGAAATATACTTGAGCACCTCCGCACATCGTACGTAATTCATCATCCCTATCGCGGTGAAAAACTCCCGGAATTTGAGGAAATATCTGCTTTGATCGTGTTGGGCGGCGCAATGGGCGCCAATGATGATCAACGCCACCCGTTCCTGGATAATTTGAAAGCGCTGATTCGTCACGCAGTGGCTGGCGGGATACCGTACTTGGGAATCTGCCTGGGAGGGCAACTCCTTGCAGCGGTGCTCGAGGCAAAGGTTGTTTCACATCGTTGGGAAGAGCTGGGAACAATGAGTGTCTCACTGACGAGTGAGGGAAAATCGGATCGGCTTTTCGCCGGTATTTCTGACGTGTTCACCTCATTTCAGTGGCATCACGACAGTTTTGACATCCCCGATGGTGGCGTTTTACTTGCGTCCTCGGCGACCTGCTCCCATCAGGCTTTTCGTGTGGGCGATGCTGCCTGGGGACTTCAGTTTCATCCTGAGGTGACAGAGTCGATTATCCGCGACTGGTGTGCCTGGGATCAGTCAACCCAGGAGCAGGCGGAAAAAATGGTGGCTGAATTTTCCTGCGTTGAGGAAAAATACCGGGAGATCAGCAGACTTCTTTTAGATAATTTCCTGGGGGCACATTGATGGCTCAGATTACGTTCTACTCCAAACCTGGCTGCATGACTGCCGCGAAACAAATTGAGCTACTACAGCAATCCGGCCACAATGTTGAGGTGCGGGACCTGTTGGTGCATTGCTGGACCGGGGAAGAGCTGATCTCCTACTTCGGAGACCTTCCGGTGAGGGAGTGGTTCAACGAGAAGTCGCCGCGAGTCAAATCGGGCGAAATTGATCCGGCTGCATTCAACCGGGAAGCTACGCTTACACTGCTGCTGGCCGACCATCTGCTGATTCGCCGTCCGCTCATGGAATCGGACGGAACCCGTTTGTGCGGATTCGATCCCGCAACGCTACACGCCTGGGTTGGCTTATCGGCTGCAGGCCTTGAAACAAGCGCCAAAGAAGACTACGGAAGCTGCTCCCAGCCAACATCTGCTCCCCAGCTTTGCCCATGAAGACTGTCGTCAGCAGCTTTCCGTTTCAATCTGCTCCAACAGTTTCAGCGCTGGCTGATCATCATACAGTTCAAACAGTTCCCTGATATTATTGATATAGGCGTGGATCAGGTAGAGATCGTCCAGGCTGCGGCCGCTGTTCTGGTCCGGCCTGCCGACCAGTTCCAGCTTGTCTTTGAACAGCTCCCAAAAGCGGTTGCTCTTCTGCGGGTCATCTATATGCCGGCGTAGCATACCTATCAGTTCACGCGAGTTTTTATCTCCCTCAATGCCCACAAATGAGACATAGCGATCCGGTTTACTCACCTGCTGCATCAGTATTCTCCCTTGCGCTGACTATTGTACCTGCTCCACCTTAAGTGCGAATGTCAGATCCAGACCGGCCAACGGGTGGTTGCCATCCAAGGTCACGTTGTCATCACTCACGGCAGTCACCATCATCACCCTGGATGCACCTCCTTTGAAATCGATGCTCAGTTTTTGACCACTGACGATGTCTTTCCCGGCAGGAAAAGCCTGACGAGCAACCCTGATGATGTTTTCCTGCTGGCGCGCCCCGTAAGCATCTTCCGCCGTGAGCAGGATGTTTTTCACATCTCCGGCCCGCATGCCTATAATTGCCTGCTCAAGTGCAGGGAATATCTGGTCGTTGCCAATGATGACCGTCTGCGGCCCGTGCTCTTCGGTGCTGTGGAATATCCGGCCGTTGTCCAGCGTGCCGATATAGCTGATGGTGACGGTGCTGCCTGTTTCTGCCCGTTTCATGAAACGCCCTCGCTTTCTTCTGAACAGCCGCAGGCTCCGCAGGTGCAGATGCGCACACCGCATTCCTTCCGGCAGCCCGGGTTCTTCGGGTCACGACCGTCTACTGTTTTTCCGCAGGCCTGACATGTATAACGGTAGAAGGCAAAGCCGCAGTCGCGGCAGACCAGCATGCGGTCATCCCCGGCCTTGGGAACAATGTGGATCGAGCCGCAGATCAGGCAGACCGAGGCCATCTCCGGCTTGTTTCTGATACCGTCGCGGTGATTGCGGTAGTGATCGAAGAGTTTTTTTGCGGTTTCCCTGTCGAGTGGTCCCATGTTCGTCTCCTGATGGTAACGGCAAATGCACCATTCGAGCCAAATAAAAGGGGAGTTGGAAACATCCTTCCAGGTAGGTCATAACGAAAGAAGGTATCAATTGTATCAGTGTGGTTCGTGATGAAGACGAGTAGCTTCGAGCAATATCAGCGTGTTGAATGTTGCCGCGACCGCGAGAGTCAAAATGTCCAGGACTCCGTGCAACGCATTGGAGTTTTACGGGAAGTTTTCAAATCAGGCTGAAGAGATCTAATCAAGTCCGGCCAAATATCCCTCCAAATCCTTGACACGCTTTTTCAGCATTTCATATGCAAAGCTATCAGCATTGATCATCTGCATTGTTCCGCCTTTTTCCGGATCGAGTTCCAAAGACAATTCTTTTTCTGCATCGCGGAAAGCCAGCCACTTTTTTTGAGCATTTTTCAATAACTCTTTGTTATTCGCCGGTAGTTTTCCCATCAAAGTTTTGAAGAGCTGGTTTAAGCGCTTATCCATACTGGGATAGGCCTTGCTGGTACAATCCCTAATGTTGGAAGTAACGCCATCAACCTTTGAGAGGCAGGAGTTGTAATCAGCGTCTATTCGGTCGGTTTCCGTAGGTTTAGATGCTGCATAAAGGGGGGCTACAAAAAAGATAACGCATGCCATACCTACGATCATTACATATTTTGCCTTTTGGCATATTTGAGGATTCATCCGATGCTCCTTGAGGTGGCCGGTGCTTGTGAGACAGCCTGCGTGGGCGGAACAGACGGCCACACACCAGCACCAGCAGAATCAATAGCCGCTGACAGAATAATC
The DNA here is from genome assembly GCA_903868145.1 of uncultured Desulfuromonadales bacterium. Taxonomy (GTDB): domain Bacteria; phylum Desulfobacterota; class Desulfuromonadia; order Geobacterales; family Pseudopelobacteraceae; genus CAIPTY01. The sequence goes on from CAIPTY010000045.1 coordinate 7,084, forward strand.
TCATTACAACTTCTCCAGAACAATGAAGCGCCCTATCCTTTATATCAGTGTCTCGAAACTTTAGTCTTTCCGCTTCTATTGGTTCTTACGACGGCAGTGGTTTTGCCTTGTTTATTTCGAACATTATATTGGTTCTGACCTGTTTTTTGAATGGTTCCAACAGTTTGACCTTTGTTGTTTTTTATTTTTGTTGTTCCGGCAAAAGCCATTGATGCGAACAAGACCGATATAATGAAAATTGATGTGTAAAGCATTTTTAGCTTCATAATAATCTTCCTCCGAATTTTAATGGTTTGATGTAGCTCTTAATTTTCTTGTTTCCCTGCACAGCCACAGTTGGGGCATTTGCTGCCTTGTTTACCACAGTGCAGACAAAACTACTGCCGCACTTACTACAACAGTAATAGTAAGGCACATACTTATTTACAGCCTTCATTCCCACAATATGCCGTTTCTAAACACCTCCTTAATTGAGGATGACTCCAAAACATACCGTCAGACAGAAATAAGGAGTCTTTCTCTTTCTGTCCAACTCCTTGGCAGAACACCGGCAATATTAGGCCGTTGCTTCAGCCTGGCTGGGCTCTAGCTCATTATTTTAGTCTCGTGTCAAGGACTGTCCTCTCTTGGTTTACTTTTTCATAAAACTGCTCTATCTTTTGATAAACACAAAATCCCCACCTTCGTCACCTGAATTGCGCAGCTGGTTATATTCCGGCACTTGCTCAGAACGGCCAGCAACGCGAGATTTAACATGCTTATGGAACAACTCGTCCGCTGTAAATAAACCAGAATATATTTTCCGCTTCTGCTTATTTTGTAAAATATCATCAAAGAATATGTTACGTTTGTTCACAAACTCTTGCGTAGATGGGTTTTCAAACGGAACTCTATTTCGTATCATCTCAAATGCGTGCACATTTTTATCTATATAATCATCAACCAGCTGCTTAATCAAATCAGCTGTTAGTACGCCAGAGCGAATCATTGTAAATAGCCTTTCGAATTCAGCCATTGTTTTTTTGACCAGAGATTTAGCTGATTTATAACAGGTAGTTCGCAGCGTTTTTTTAATTTCGCTTCGGAGCTGAAAATGACTTTTCAAGTCCAAAGGAACTCTCAAACGAAAGTAATATATTTTATTGATTCTAGCCAGACAATACAAAAAAGGGTTTCCTCGTGTGTACAAAATTGTGTACAAGCACGAGAAATACCCTTAAAAGCGAAGATAAACTCAATTAAATAAATATGTTACAGCTTGATTGGTGCGAAGACTGGACTCGAATAACGCTGTAATTTGTTGTAACATATACAATAATTATTAAAAACATTGACAGGCACCACCAAAAACACCACCAAAAATGAGTTGTTGAAAAAATGCTGCACTTCTTGGGGCTGTATCAGCTTCAATAACTACTCAATTAAATTTCCCTTCTCATCAGTTTTTCCCCCATATTTGTCGATATAAATAATATCTGGTGGCGTACTGGACTTCTTTGTTTTTGGCGGGGTGTCAGGTTTTGATTCGGCCTTTATTGCATCATCTGTTTTTGCAGCTTTCGGATTGACAGCTTCACTGGTTGTAACACTAGATTTGCAATACTCTAGCGCTTCCAAAGTCACACTCTTTTGAGGTCTGTTTATGTGGATTGGATGGCAGTATGCGCGGGCTATAGTTTGGTGATCCTGCTCGTCAAGGTTTACCACCAGGGAAACAACAGGATGGTTCGCACCGAAAAACGAATAACCTACTTCCACCTGGAAAGGGAGTATAGATACCTGGTAGTCAGCATCCAAACTTTTGTTAATACTGGATTGCCAGTATTTACCGATACAGGCGGCGGCTTCGCCTGGTGAGCCTTTCATCGGAACCACCGCAAAGGGTTTTTCTTCTAATGTTCTGCCTTTGTTGATCGAGGCGATTGTATAAACACAGCCAGATAGAAGCATCCCTGTAACAATCAGGATCAATTTTCTCATGAAAATCCTTTCAAATTTACCACTAAATACGGTTTGTTGCAAAAATGCCACACTTTGAAACATTGGTATCATAGACCTTAATATTGAAGCTGTGTGAAAAATTGCAATTCAAAAAAAGGGGGTTCGTAGATAAAGCTCGCGCGCTTGCTGCCCGCAGAGGCATTAACCCCAGGGAGTACCTTTTGATTTCTGCCATGACCTTACTACACCATCATTCAATAAATCAAGTTCGTGGGGAACTTTTAAAGTGGATTCGTTCATAGTCCGGTGGGGTGCGGGGCGAAGCAAGCCAGTAGTACGAAGCCGACGGGCAGGCGGTGGCGGCGGTGCTGTCTGGCAATGCCGACGATGTACCTCGGCACAAAACAGACAAGGGGCGGGTGGCGTTATAGCTCCCTGCCCCTTGTCATGGTATGCCCTTGATGGTGCTAATCTCTTAATGCAATCAACTTTTCTATTATCTGCAATGCTCCGTTAAGTTGCGCCAGTTTTAAAATCGTCTCTTTCGTCATGGTGGTGATCTCCTTTAGTTCCGCTATTGGTGTGGATTTGTTTTTTTGGGTAGTGTATTTTGTTGGATGTATGCTTTTTGTGGCGTTCCATGTGTTCCGGTGTTCCATATTGCGTAACCATCTGATTTAGTTTTGCAATATCGGAACAACTCGAAGGTTGCCACCGGAACACCACTATTTTCAGGTGTTCCGCATTTTTCAAAACGGTATGTCTTCAGGTAGTTTGCTACTATCGTCGCTAGGAAAGAAGTGATAGCAGCGAACTTTTCCACCCAGATCAGGTAGCTGTTTGCTGATGCTGTTTTTGCCCTCTGCGTCCTTTTTGATGACGCCATGCTCCGCGAGCTGTCGCGCTGCCCATCGATAATCGAAGCCGGTGCAGATTTCCTTGAATCTCGAAACCAATACAAAATATTCGGTTCGGGTTTCATCCGATGCCGCAACGACTACCCGTCGCCGGAATCCATACCGATCAACAACGGGGCGGCTGTTGGCACGTTCTTCCCCATCAAGAGCGACAAAGCAGTTTTCTCCATTCCGATCAAAAAATGTTTCCACCTGTTCAAGCAATCTACTGATTTCCAGTTGGCCGGATGTACCACGTCTTGAAAACCATGCAGTAAAGCACACGCCAACATTGGCGGCTGCGTCGCCTTCGGGAAAAGGTAACACTCCATAACTGACAGCCAGCTCCCCAGCCGCCGCTATAATACCGAAACGATGGCAGGCACGATGCACCTGTCCATCTGCGCCGGTTGGCAGGTAGTCGGCCATAAACCTCTTGATATGGGCGGTCAGGATTTCGTGGAGCTGTTCCGGTCGGTCGTTCCGATCCTCGACAAGGCGCTTTAGAAATGCCCTGATAGCGGTGCCGTGGTTCTGGGTGGCTGCGTGTTTCAGGTGGTTGGATAGTGCCGCTCCATTTTCAAAACCACACAAGTCGTCAAAGACGCCCAGACCTGCCCCAGGGTCGGCAGGGACGTCAAGCATACGGACTTCTTGGCCAGCCGCCGGTTGTAGTTTGTGGCGGGATTGCCGCATAAAATCTGATAACGTCTGCTCTCCGGTGCTGATACCCATTGTGCGAAATTTCTGTGTGTCGCGTAGCGATGTATCCTGTTTCAGCCGTTCTTTCTCTCTTCCGGCTGTCAGGACATAGACGGAATGGCCTGCCTGTTCTACTGAGCATAGACCAAGTTCATCTAGACCAAGTATGCCGTCGTTACGCTGCGCCAGCAGAGCAACAAGAGCATTGCCGGTGCCATTCCAGGTTTTCATCAAGTCGCGTGGATTTCCCCAGACCGATAACACCACCATCAAAAGGGTGGTTTTGCTGATGGATGACGCGCCGAAAAGGTGAATGATGCCAGGTTCCTCTTGCAGGATCGCCAGGATTGCGCCGGTAAATGATGTGCATAGCGCCAGGCATAACCGGCTGTTGGTGGCTGCATACCGGAATAATTCTCGCTGCGCTGTTTCGAGGGTGCCAGCCGGTGCATGATCTGCGGGGTTCGGCATTGAGGGATTGATGACGGTCTCGGTGGTACTGTTGCCGATGACCTCGCCGGTCAGGGTATAGACGTATTTGCCGCCGATATGATGCCAGCCGTTCATTGTAGATATTGTCAGGCGTGGCAGGGCTTTTGATTGCTTCAGGATGGAATTTATGAAGTCAGGCCATAGCGTTCTGACTCTGATGCCAGGCGCAGACCATCCGCCTCGACGGGCAAATTCTACCCTGGGGAGTTCGCCGCCGCCGGTGTGTAAATCTTCGCTGCGGATGATGAATTGCTGAATCCTGTTATCCAGGTCTCGCATTTCAAACAGAATCGCGTAACCGTCGCCTTTAGCGGTTCTACAAATCGCCAGGGGCTTGATGTAGCTGGAGAACGGAATAGGGTCTTGATCTTCTCCCCTCTGTAGTGATACTCCGTTGCCGCTTATGATGAAATTCCCGTATTTGATGCCCTTCGCTGCATCAATGGCGGTGGTGATCTTCTTGGCGACGGACAGCTTGCCCTTGCTTTTGGCCTGATCGTTGAAGTCGCTGTTCTCAGACATTGGACACCTCCCCAAAATCAGGAAGTACAACGGTTCCATTGACGGCTGCGGCTGCGGCCTCTGCGCTGCGTATGCCGACGGGGTCTGCGTCTGCGGCAATAACGATTGTCGCGCCTGGGTACTTGGCACGAAAGCCGACGGCAACGGGTAGCAGATTGCCTGCCGATCCAGCTATAGCGACGGGATAGCCGGTTGCTTCAAACAGCGTAGCGCCGGTGCTAAATCCCTCGGCAAGGACAAGGTGCTGATGTACCGGATGACCGCCGAAACGGTGAGAACTTCCGGCGACTTCGCCGCCTGATAAATACCGTTTTTCGCCGGTTGGACTGATAAACTGAACCGTAGTAAGGATGCCGTCGGCGCTGCGGTAATCCAGTACAAGGAAGTCGCCGGATTGCCGCGCTCGGTGTGGTTCGATGCCTTTGTTGACAAGATATTGATGGTCAGGTGATGCCGGTCTTGATCTGCGCCAGACACGGTCGGCTTTGGTTCGTGCGTCGGCGTGGCGCTGTTGGCGCTCGGCCTGTTCTTTTTGTCTTTGCGCCTCCATACGTTTTGCGTACTCGATCCGCTCGGCCTGGGTGAACTCCTTGCGGCTGCGGGATGACCAATTCCGCTTGATATTCAGTCGCCAGTGGCCGACGGTGCCGCCGAAAGAATCGCCGTTGTCGACGGCCTTGTACCAGGCGTTGCGCTCGCCAGGTTTATCAGTGAGTGGGCAATGGTAGCGGTGAATTGCACCATCAAAAATGAGGGTTTCCGGTGGCATGGTGCCGATCTCGGCGCAGGCCAGGCGGACGGCTTCGTAAGCATCATCGTTATCCATGATTGATGCCCTCCATTGCCAATGCTACAACGTCGGTGTACTTCCAGCAGGTGCAGCGCCCCAGGCGGACGGGTGCAGGCGCTTTTCCTTCTTGGCACCATTTCCACCAGGTACTTTTTTTAATCGGTAAAATTTGCAGGATTTCGGGCAGACGTACAAGGCGGTTCGGGTCGGGTGGTGGTGTAGCGGGTGGCGGTGGTGCTGCGGGTACGGGTGATTGCTGCGGGGTGCTGCTTCGTGACTTTTTCATTTTGAGAGTCTCCTTTTTGTAAGATGACTCTCTTTTAGGACATGAAAAACCCAACAAGCGGGATGTTGGCGGGGCTTTTAAGATGTTGCGCCGCTTGTTGGCTGAATCATTCAGGTCGGTAATTATTCGATATTACAAGCGGCCTGAAACAACAAGAGGGATGTTGGCGGATTATTTTGGATATTAGCGGATTATTGTGTAGTTTCCTTTTCAGGTGGTTGTCGATCTTCAAAAAGTCGGTCTTTCAGCAGCTTCCTGAATAATGCGCGTACAGCTTTACGGTTGTACCACTCTTTTCTCTTCTCGCTACCTCCCCCAGAGAGCTTGACCGTACGCGGGTTTTTAAGCAGTAAGTACTTGGCCCCATTCTTGCCGCTGCCGATACCTTCATTCTCGATTTTTTCAGCGAGGTACATATCAAGCGGTTCCTCTAATTTTGCAGCTTTGATCTGATCTCGCATGTATTCCAGTAAATCATTTTCCAAGTTAGCCGGTAATTTGTCGTGATACTCTTCATAGCTTTTAATGGTATACGCAAGGACTTGTGTGATCTCTTCAGGCGATCGGCGTTTTTCCTCCAGTACTGTATCGCCTTTTTTTATTGGTGGTGTTGGAGATTTTATTAGTGGCGCTGCTGTTGTGGCAGGTTCATGCACTGCGGGCATGCCATGAGATTCTTCATCAAGAAACTGCCGCAGATCTTCACTAATAATGTAGAGATCCTTGCAGCAAATCAAGTAGGGAGATTCAAATTCTACATACATCAATGGCTTGTCGTTGACATATTCTATCGGTTGTGGATGGTTGGAATTATTATGTTTTTCTTTAGGAATCGGAAAAACACGATAAACACCTATGTTATTTAAATTATAATTAGATAATGTTTTCAGGTCGCCTTTAAAAATGTAGTACAACCCATCAAAAAGTCTAGTAAATTCAGTAGTATCAAACGGATTAAGTTCTGCTTTACCTGCCCTTGAGTAAGAGATAAAACATGCAATATTTAGTTTTCCTGCTGCACCATATCTGAATAATTCATTAATTGAGTATCCATATTCTTCAGAAACTTCCGTAATGGTATAAGGAATAGATTTTAGTGTTTTGGTCATTCTAGCAACCCTCCCTAATTTTTGTCAGCCAATCACCTAATTAATAAAGACAAAGCCTCTTCTGACTATTTCAGGAAGCAATTAAAATTAGCATCCTATCACCGGTTGATAATTCACGACTGTTTCCATGATCTCTCCCCCATGAATATCAGGTTGGTGGTAAAATCCGACTCGATCACCCTTCATGCCGGGTTTCCTTCAACGGGGTCCGGTTTTACGTTTCTTGGCCTTCCCCCCAGTTTTCCATTAGCGCGGCGCGCGGCGATGGATGCTGGCGTTACTTTCTTTTTATTTCTGCCAAGCATGGCTGCGGGGTTTATCGGCTCGCCACAATGAGGGCATTTATGGAACCGGCCATCAGGCTGCCATTCAGCCACAGGCTTTGCGGGTGTAT
>CAIPTY010000046.1 GCA_903868145.1 uncultured Desulfuromonadales bacterium
GGCTTTCAGGTAATTGGACAGCATCTTGAAAATGGTAACCTGAATTTACAAAGAACGATTTACGCGTCCAACATCTTGAAATATAAACACCGGAATCTCAGTTCCGGATTATCTTGGACAGCAATGATTCAAAACACATTATTCTAACTGCACCCATCCAATCATATCTTTGAGTGCATTAGGTAAAGTGAAATCGATGCTGTTGAGGGTTCCAGTCGGGATATTGAAGGTTGCTTATAGAACTTACAAGAAGTTCAACAAGCGTCGGAGATATAATAAAAGTAATAACTTGGAGTGATGTGTTCTGCCAATAGCAGACACTATTCGGCGGGGAACAGATAGCCCCTCCTCGAAATAAAATGGGGTGAATTATAACATGGGATATTTTATATTATCTGTTATTACCTTAATATTGTTAGGTAATGCAGCTTGTGTTTCAGCAGTCGTCACTGTTTCCACAACCCCCACTGAGTCCAGGGTTTTGCCTGGAAGTGTCAGGAGTGTATATTCAAAAGTACAGGGTCACCCTGATATTGCCGTAAATTGGTCCGCATCAGGTGGTACGTTGGAAAAACATAGGGGATACACAATTTGGAAAGCACCAAATATACCAGGGGCATACACGGTCGCTGCAACGAGTGTAGTCGATGGGTTACAATCTGCATCCTCTATTTTTATCGTTATATCCGACACTAAGGTGAAGGTTGCCAACATCCCGTATCAAGCGACAATATATAAGAGCCAACCTTTTATTATTCAGTCAATACTCTGGGGGAGTACTGACACTTCTGTTACTTGGACACATTCTGGCGGTTCGCTTCTCGGGAATGGCAGAGAGGTAGTCTTTAGCTCGAATCTTCCTGGATCGTACACGGTGACTGCCACAAGCAATGCTGATAATTCAAAATCAGCAACAACAACCATTGTGGTCACAAACAACCCTTGGCCAGGTGTAGCAACTGCAAATAAAACGATGCCTATTGATTGTACGCCGACTGGTAACGGCACTACCTACGATGTGAAGAGCGAAACCGAAATGGATTCAGTGCCATGGTCGAAACTGGGTACAGGCGATACAGTACGAGTTTTCCCCGGCACATATCGTAGGCAAATATTGTTGTCCACTTCAGGCACTGAATCTCAACCAATACGAATTTGTGGCGTCCGAGATGATTTGGGTAATTTACCTGAAATAAATGGCACAAATGCAACCGCGAAGTCTGGTTCAAATTATGGAACTGCGCCATGGGGTATTCAAGGGTATGGGGGAATTACCTTATATAAGAAAGATGTGGCATATTATGGCGGAGCAAGTTACCCAAAAAATATCATAATTGAAGGATTAAAAATATCAGGCTTTAATAGCTCAAACAGCTATATTGACATCAGCCTGGGTGCTGTATTGACTCAGTACAAACAAGGTGTTGCTCCAATAAGGATTCAACATGGTGGCAATGTAACTATTAGAGGCAATGAACTATCAGATAATGAAAACGCACTGTTTACAATGTCAAAAGATGGGATTGAATCCCAAAACACACGAAACCTTCTTGTTGAAGGCAACTACATATACAATAATGGCAAATTCAACAGTTATTTAGAACATCAGAGCTATTTGCAGTGCTTTGGTCTTGTTGTACAAGGCAATTACTACGGAAAAATTAGAGAAGGAATGCTTGGTGGACAACTAAAGACACGTTCAGTGCAGCAATTTATTCGATATAATTACTTTGAGCCCGCGTCAAGAATTTTTGACTTAGTCGAGGTGCAAGATAACTACGTCATGACATTTCCTTGGGTTACTCTTGATCCGAAAGAATTAGTTAACACTACACCTAGCGATGTTGTTTCGAATTATGAAGCGTATCAAAATAGGTTTGTATATGGGAATATTGTAAGTAATGTTGGGAAACTAACATCTCTTGCAGTCCTGCATGGATCCGCTGACAATAGTCAAACAGGCCAACCAGGGGGTGTTGTCTATTTTTATTACAACACCATCCGCGAATCATTTTTGTCAGGACAAACGTCAAACTGGAGAAACTCAATTATAGATTTTGGTCCCTATTCAACCCAAATAGAAGCGCATACTGTGTACCCTACTGCGTTATTGAGCAATAACGCAGTCTATATTGCAGGTCCTAGCACTGGTCCAGTATTTTTCTGGAATAGAAAGCAAGCAGACCGGATTATTCTCGATAAAAACTGGGTTTCGTCTTTATGGGGCACTGGCAATATTGCTGGAGGAGATGGTACAGGGATAAGCAATGCTGGTGGAGATCTTGCTTCCGCAGTGTGGCAAGGTGGTCAACTGGCAACACAAGTCACTGGTATTTCAAACTTGATAACCGGTTCAACTATTCCCTTTGACCCTACCAGTTACGCTCCCATCAGCGGAAGCCCGCTCTTGAATGCAAGTGCACCACTAACCGGACTTGCAACATCACTCCCCCCCTTAATGCAGTATTCGCCAGTGACTCATCTAATGTCAGTTCGGCGCGATATTCTTGATATTGGTGCTCGGGATCGCTGGCCATCTCCACCAACAGGATTAAAAACAGTACCGTAGTTACCGTATTATTATTTTGATACGCAGACTTTGGCATGTTGCAAGTTATCACGTTTATTGCGTTTACATAATCTGACATTGAGGCTGGGCAGAGAACAGGTAAATCATATCCCCCGGAGTGTTCTATTCAAGCGGAAAAATTAAACAAATTTGGCCGATGGTTGCGTTGGATGGCTTACGCATATACGGCAGTAGTATTCTTAGCGCTCCCTTTCATGCTGACTGCCGGTGACCGTTGGTGGACGGCTACCATGCTGCTGTTCGGTCCTCGCTGGCTGCTTTCATTCCCTTTATTTCTGCTTGTTCCTGCTGCGGCCATTTTTAATCGGCGCCTCTTGCTTCCGCTTGTAATTGCGGCGCTCGTTATAGCTGGGCCTTTAATGCGTTTCAATCTCCCCTTGGGCAAAATGAGTGGTGCGGCTTCATCCGGGACCCAGAACTTGAGGGTACTCACCTGTAATGTGGATCAGGCTGTCTTTGACCGGGCTCAGTTTGTCGCAGTTATCAAGGAATTGTCTGTCGATATCGCTACGCTTCAGGAGTATCCGCCTGCTCTTACCATTGCATTACCCGCCGGCTGGAATATAGTTAGAGATAACCAATATGCCATTATTTCCCGATTCCCGCTGACAAAGGTAAAGACGGTGCAGATAATGCATCCGAAAGAGAAGTGGGCCTTTACATTCCTGCTGCATGCGATTGTCCATACGCCCAACGGAGATGTTAATGTCTGTTCTCTGCAGCTCCCAACTCCCCGTGTCGGATTGATGCAGATACTTGATAAGCGCACCGGACTGAGGCCTTCACGGAGCGGCCTGTTTTATGATGAAACGGCATACCGCCGCAACGCCGCCCTGGAGGCACGACGGTACATCGATACCCTGGCACGGCCGGTAATTGTTGCCGGAGATTTTAACACACCGGTGGACAGCACGCTGTACCGTTCGGTATGGGATGGATATTCCAATGCTTTTTCGGAGGTGGGGCTGGGATATGGCTGGACGCAGCGGGTCGCTGTCCTTGGGTATACGTACCGTGCCAGGATTGACCACATTTTGACCCAAAAAGGGCTGACTCCGCTTGTGTGCGAAGTAGGCCCGGATGTGGGCTCAGATCATCTGCCGGTAATTGCCGATTTTCGCATGGAAAAGGTTCCGTCGCCACGATAAGCAGGACGCCAGGCTGCAAAGCCGCCAGGAAGATCAAAAACGAAGAATAATCCTAAAAAAGCAGTTAACCGCAGATGGACGCCGATACACGCGGAGAGAACCAAAACAAGCCGAGGGATTTTTGGTTACCCCCAAAGAAAAACAGTTCACCACGGAGACACGGAGGCACGGAGAAAAACAAGGAATTAAATATGAAAGTTATATGCCGGTATTCAGGATATTGCCCTGAAGCCTTTGACGTAGAGATCCTGAGTAATCGTAGTAATCCCGAGGCTGCGCCAGTTACAATTTTACATTGACAAAAATTTTCATTTCCAGCACAATCTGGCTAGTTCATCTAGCCAGTTTATACCTGAGGAGTAGTAATGGGATCTGAATCGTGGCAGTTACAAGATGCCAAGAACCAGTTTAGTAAAGTAGTTGCAGCGGCGCTTCATGGTGAACCGCAGCATGTTACCCGGCGTGGTCGTGAAGTAGTTGTAGTCGTTGCGGCTGATGAATATCTGCGCCTGGAAAAATCAAAGGCTGCCGTCATGCCCCGTTTTGTCGATCATTTGCTTGCACTGCCCAAGGATGATGTGGAGTTTGAACGATTGCCGTTTCAATCCCGTGAGGTCGAATTCTGATGTGGCTTCTCGATACTATGGTCATTTCGGAACTTCGCAAGCGGGTTCCCGACCAGAATGTTGTGTCCTGGCTCTCTTCAGCACCGGAAAACAGTCTTTTTATCAGTGTGGTTACCATCAGCGAAATACAGCGGGGAATCGCCGTGCAACGGAGTATCGATGCACCGTTTGCAGGACGTTTGCAGCATTGGATGAATGCATTGATGAGGAATTATGGAGATCGTCTGCTCCCGATAACTCCGGAAACAGCCTGCCGCCGGGGGGAACTTTCTGCACGCGCCGGTCATGATGGCGCCGATGTGATGATCGCTGCTACTGCGATCTCGCATGGTTTGTGCGTTGCCACGCGGAATGAACGGCATTTCAGCATTTTTTCAGCCCCCGTAATAAATCCATACCTGTATGTTCCGGGGACACCCAAATAATGCATTTTCCGGTGAGCCTCTTGCAAAAGTCCAAAACCTCCCCTCCCCCCTGGCGGGGGAGGGTTAGGGTGGGGGGGCGCACACTGCTGACTATCTTCGCTGCCGTACTTGCCTGTCTCCTCCTGATGCTGATGACACGTTTCTTACTTGTCGTTTCCTCCCCTCTCCCTTCCGCTAAAACAATCATCCTTCTGGCTGGCAGTTATGAAGAAAGATTACCGGTGGTCGCCGATCTGTTCCACACAATGAAAGCGGAAAAGATTGTTGTCACCGATGACAATGTGCGCCGTGGGTGGTCGTCAAAACATCAGCGCAATCTGTACAGCAGTGAACGAACCTACGAAGCGCTGACTGAACGGGGGGTGCCGGGTCAGGCAATCATCAACCTGCCGTTTGGCAAGAGCGGTACGGTGCATGATGCACGAGCGGCACGTGAATATCTGCTCAAAGAGCAGGCAGGGGAGATCATGCTGGTGACCTCGGATTATCACACCCGCCGCACCCTCTGGATCTTCCGCCGTGTCCTGCAGGATCTGCCGGTAACAATCGGCATAACCCCCGCACCAACCAGCATGTTCTCTCTGCCGGCACTCAAAGAGCCGTTCAAACTGCTGTATTACCGGTTACGCTATTAACCAGAGAACCAAAACAGGACGAAGGATTTTCTAATACAGTTCACCACGGAGACACGGAGGCTCGGAGAAAAACAAGGAATTAAATATGAAAGTTATATGCCGGTATTCTGAAATTCGAGTTACATCTTTTGCTTGATAAACAAAATCCTGTTTTCTCAATGATTTTCTCCGTGTCTCCGTGGTAAAAATCCGTTTTCAGGCCGAATGGTTTCAGGTTTGCCCAAAAAATTCCTGGTTTTACCGCCTGTATCGGCGTGCATCGGCGGTTACCGGCGAGTTGTATGTTTGTAATTTGTTTTGTTGATAAATTCTCAACGAGGTATTACTATCCGGTCCGCAGTATTGCATTTTTGTGAATGCGCGAAAGGGCTCAGATGACTTTTCTTGATTCGCTTCAACGCTACAGACTCCACCTGGCCGCCACCCTTGTGCTGCTGGCATGGATGTATTTCAAAATCGTGCCCGATATGGTCAAACAATGGCATCAGGATGAAAACTATTCCCATGGTTTTCTCGTTCCGTTCATTGCCGGATATTTTCTCTGGCAGCGCTGGCCCGATCTGAAAAACCGTCTGGTCAAACCTGACGGAATCGGACTGGTGGTGATTATCTGGGGACTGATCCAACTTCTGGTCGCCTGGCTCGGGGTTGAGTATTTCACCATGCGTTCTTCCCTGATCGTTCTGCTGGCCGGCATGACACTCTTCTGGTTCGGCCGGGAGGTGCTCAAGGGCATGGCGCTGCCGCTGGGTTTCCTGATCTTCATGGTTCCCATACCATACATTATCTATGATATGGTTGCCTTCCCTCTGAAGTTGTTTGTAACCAGGGTATCGGTGGCGGTTATGAAGCTGGTGGGCGTGGTGGTGGTACGGGAGGGGAATATCATCATGTTTCCCACCACGACACTGGAGGTCGCGGATGCCTGCAGCGGTATCCGTTCGCTGATTTCGCTGCTGGCGATTGCGGTGGCCTACGCCTTCGTGATGAAGATCTCGACCCGGCGGCGCTGGATCATCATTTTCTCAGCCGTGCCGATTGCGGTTGCAACCAATGCGCTGCGGGTGATTGTGACCGGCATCCTGGCACAGTGGTGGGGTGCCAAGGCTGCCGAAGGTTTCTTCCACGAATTCGCCGGGATGGCGGTTTTTTTACTGGCCATGGTGATGCTGGTAACGTGTGGCGAGCTGCTGCGACGATTCGGAGGGGCAGCCCATGAGTAATACGATCCGCTTCGCTATTGTGTACGTTCTGTTTGCAGCGACGGCACTGATCATTCAGCTCCACACGGATCTGCAGGTTCCGGTCAACCGCTCCTTCAGCGAGTTTCCCCAACAGTTGAAATCATGGCAAATTGCGAAACGAACCCAATTCAGCGCCGATGTCCTGAATAAACTGAAGCCGACCGATTATCTCTACCACGAATATGCTGATGGCGACGGAAAAGCCGTTAGTCTCTATATCGGCTACCATGGCGGCGGCAAAGGGGGGGGCGAAATTCACTCTCCCAAACACTGCCTGCCGGGGAGCGGATGGAATGAAGTATCCACAAAAAGTGCGAGGCTCACTACTCCCGGAGGCGTTATTAATCTGGTGCAGGCAGTCTACCAGAAGGGGGACAGCAAGGAGCTTTTCCTGTACTGGTTTCAGGTGCGTGATCGTTCAATTTCGAACGAGTATGCTCTCAAGCTGGCGGAGATAGTTAATTCGGCGCTGTACAGGCGCAGAGATGCGGCGTTCATCCGGGTATCGGTGCCGTTTGATTCGAATCCAGCCCAGGCGGTGGCAAGAGGTGAACAGTTCATCCGCGATTTCGAGCCGCAATTCAAGGAGTTTTTGCCGAGGTAGCTGACAAAAATATGAAGATATTTTACGCATCGGCCAATAAAAGGAACTTACAATGAACAAAGAGAGAGTTATCTCCGTAATCGGTCTCGGTTACGTGGGTCTGCCGGTGGCGGTTGCCTTTGGCAAGGTTCGCCGAACGGTCGGTTTTGACATCAACCAGGCGAGGATCAAGGAGCTGCAGAGCGGCTACGACCGGACCGGTGAAGTGACAACCGGGGATCTTCAGGCTGCGATATCCTGTTTACCGAAAAGCTGGAGAAACTTGCTCAGGCGGACTTCCATATCGTTGCGGTGCCGACCCCGGTGGACGATGCGCATCAGCCCGATCTTACCCTGATGTACCGGGCCTCCGAGACCGTGGGCAGGGCCCTCAAGAAGGGGGATATCGTTGTCTATGAATCAACGGTCTATCCGGGAGTGACGGAGGATGAATGTGTGCCGGTGCTGGAGCGGGTCTCCGGCCTGACCTGCGGGATCGATTTTACGGTGGGGTACAGCCCGGAGCGGATCAATCCGGGGGATAAGGAACACACGTTTACCAAAATCAGGAAGGTGGTGTCCGGCCAGGATGCCGCGACTCTGGAAACAGTTGCCCGGGTGTACGAATCGGTGGTGACGGCGGGGGTCCACCGGGCTGCCTCCATAAAGGTTGCCGAGGCGGCCAAGGTCATCGAAAATACCCAGCGGGACCTGAACATCGCCCTGATGAATGAACTGGCCCTCATCTTTGACCGTATGGGGATTGATACCAATGATGTTCTGGAAGCGGCCGGCACCAAGTGGAACTTCCTGAAATTCAGGCCGGGGCTGGTCGGCGGGCACTGCATTGGTGTTGACCCGTATTATCTTACGCACAAGGCGGAAAAAATCGGTTACATCCCGCAGGTGATCCTGGCCGGACGCCGCATCAATGACGGTATGGGCACCTTCATCGCACAGCGCGCCATTCGCGAGCTGATCCACGCCGGTCACACGATCCTGGGGATTACGGTGACCGTGCTGGGGCTGACCTTCAAGGAGGATTGCCCCGATCTGCGCAATTCAAAAGTGATCGATATCATTCGGGAACTGCAGGATTATGGCGTGAATGTCCAGGTCTGCGATCCCATGGCGGATCCTGCCGAGGCGGTTCATGAGTACGGGGTGCAACTTGTGCCCGTATCGGAACTGAAGCCTGCAGCTGCGGTGGTTGCCGCGGTTGCCCACCGGCAGTTTGTTGACTGGACGCCGCAGGAGGTTACCGGACTGATGGGTGCGGTTCCGGTGCTGATTGACGTCAAGGGGATGTACGACCTGCGGGCTATGACAGCGGCGGGAGTCCGGGTCTGGAGACTGTGATGGGACAACAGGGCGCTTTGATCTGTTACGAGGCCGTTCGAAACCGGCTGCGCGCACACCCCAAAACCTGGCTGATAACCGGGGTTGCCGGGTTCATCGGCTCCAATCTGCTGGAGCAGCTCCTGCTGCTGGATCAACGGGTGATCGGGCTTGACAATTTTTCCACGGGCAAACGAAGCAATCTGGATGAGGTTCAAAACAGGGTCGCCGCGAACCAGTGGCAAGGATTCGAATTCGTCGAGGGCGATATCCGGGACCTGGCCACCTGCAGACAGGTATGCAACGGGGCGGACGTTGTCCTGCATGAGGCGGCCCTCGGATCGGTGCCGCGCTCGATCGAGAACCCCATTGCCAGCAATGAAAGCAACGTCAGCGGTTTTCTGAACATGCTGGTGGCGGCCCGTGATGCGGGGGTGCATCGTTTCGTGTACGCGGCCAGCAGCTCGACCTACGGCGATCACCCGGGGCTTCCCAAGGTTGAGGATACTATCGGCAGACCTCTCTCTCCCTACGCGGTCACCAAATATGTGAACGAACTGTATGCGGATGTTTTTGCGAGAACGTACGGGATGGAACTGATCGGACTGCGCTATTTCAACGTCTTCGGACCGCGGCAGGACCCGGAAGGCGCATATGCAGCGGTCATCCCCTGCTGGATTCGGGCCCTTGTCAAAGGGGAAACGGTCTATATCAACGGCAGCGGTGAGACCAGCAGGGATTTCTGCTTTGTGGAGAACGTGGTTCAGATGAACATCCTGGCGGCCACATCTTCGTTACCTCCGGCGGTGAACCAGGTATACAATACGGCAGTTAATGCACGCACATCGCTCAAAGAGCTCTTCAGCATGCTCCAAAGCCGGCTGCTGCCCCATTATCCCCATCTTCAGGGGTGTGTGCCGGTCTTCCGCGATTTCAGGAAAGGGGATGTGCTCCATTCCCAGGCCGATATCGGAAAGGCCGCCCGTCTCCTGGGGTATGCCCCGGCGTATACGATTGATGCGGGGCTTGACGCAGCCCTTTCATGGTATATGGCGAACCTGTAACATCTAACTCTGTGGTGAGGTTTGCAGGATTTGGATGAATAATGTGTTTATCTCCATAATCGCTCTTATCGCGCTGCCGGTCATGGCGGGATATACGCTGTACGCAGAGTCTACCCGGGCACGCCTGCTGCTCTTCGCGGCGCTGACCCTGACCGCCCTGATCGAACTCTTCGACCTCCTGGCCCTCTCTGTACCGGCTCTCTCCCTATTCTGGAAACTGTGCGCGCTGTATGCCGAGTCGCTGCTGCCGCTGCTGTGGCTGCTCTGCACGTTTACCTTTGCCCGACAGTCCGCCCCCTGGAAGATCGGTTTTCTGGCAAAGATTGCGCTTGCCTCCACCCTCCTGTTCCCTGTCGTGGCCATCCTGAAGCCCCAGAGTGCATTTTTTTATGCCCCCGATTTTCCCGGCGAGGGGATTCTTTTCCTGAATGACACCGGCGTGTTGTTCTACATCGCCCTGGCGGCTTTCCTTGTCGTGGCGCTCGTAAACCTTGAAGTTACGCTCACCAATGCATCCCCCGATGCGGTCTGGAAGATCAAGCTTGAAATCATAGGCCTCGGCACCATTCTCACGGTGCAGCTGTTTTACTACAGCCAGGCGCTGCTCTACCGGACGCTGAACATGGGGTATCTGTCGCTGCGCTCGTTTCTGTACCTGGTTGCTGTTGCTCTGATGAGCTACTCGTTTGTGTTTCGACGCGGGAAAGTCACTATTCAGGTATCCCGGCAGGCCGCGTTCAAATCGTTTGTTCTCTTTGCCGTCGCATTGTATCTGGTTCTGCTCGGTCTGCTCGGTGAAGGGATGAAGTATTTCGGCTCATATTTCCCGCGCTCGGTGTCGATCTCGCTGGCATTTCTGCTGGGGATTGCGCTTCTGATACTGCTGATGTCGGACACCTTCAGACGGAAAGTCAAGGTCACTCTGCACAAGAACTTTTATCAGCACAAACACGACTACCGAACCCAGTGGCTCCGTTTCACGGAACAGCTCTCCACCTCCCGGTCGGGAGAGGAGCTTGTGCACCATATTCTTTCTGCGTACTGCGATATCTTCGTTACCTCCGGCGCGTCCCTGTTCCTCTACGAAAAGAATCGCGGCGGTTTCTCCGTGAAGTCGGAGTTTAACATGAAGCTGCCGGATCACGTGATTGCCCCGAATAATTCGCTGATCGTTTTCATGGTCGTCAGCGCCTGGGTTGTCTGTGTTGCTGAAGAAAACAGTGAAATTGCGGAAGAAGATCTGGTGTTTTTCAGAGACAACCATATCAATATGGTCGTGCCGCTCTTTTACAGCGAAAACCTGGAAGGGTTTATCGTTCTGGGACGGCCGCGAAGCAGCAAGGAAGTCTACATCTACGAAGATTTTGACCTGATGAAAACGATCGCACGTCAGGCCTCGCTGGCGATCCTGCATCAAAGGTTGTCCGAGCACCTCACGAACACCCGCGAAATCGAGGCTATCGGCAATGTTGCCACCTTTGTGGCCCACGATCTTAAAAATCTGGTATCAAACCTGTCGCTGATTGTTGAAAATGCGCCCCGATACATCCATAATCCGGATTTTCAGCAGGACATGCTCCTGTCGCTGGGCAATACCGTCGTCAAGATGCAGAAGCTGATCGGCAGGTTGAAGAATCTGGGGGAACGTGATCATATCAACATGCAGCCGGTGAACCTGCTGGAGCTGGCCGAAAAAACAGTCCAACAGATTCTTGACAGCAGGATTTCCGTTTCAGGCACGGCCGAGATCGTCCGGATGGACGAAAACGAGATCCAGAAGGTTATCATGAACCTTCTGGTGAACGGGATCGAGGCCTCTCCCCCCCATGAACCGCTGTTCGTAGAGGTCGGCCGTTCCACCGCGCCGTTTATCAGGATAACCGATCGGGGCTGCGGCATGTCGGCCGGCTTTGTACGCTCAGAGCTGTTCAAGCCCTTCAAGACCACCAAGCAGCAGGGGCTTGGCATTGGTTTGTACCAGTGCAGCCAGATTATTGAGGCCCACGCCGGAAAAATAGAGGTGAACAGCGTGCTGGGCGAGGGGTCGGTTTTTACCATCTGGTTTGCCGAAGAAGAAGCGCCATCCGCCGAGGCGGCATGAACGTGCATTTTTGTAGCATCTGTCGTTGTATATCAAGGAGCCGCGTGTGGAAAAACTGTTGATTATTGATGATAATGCCGATTTGCGCCAGCAGCTGAAATGGGGTTTGACCGAGGAGTATGAGGTGCTGCAGGCCGGTGATGTCAACTCGGGGCTTGCGGTTTTCAAGAAGAGTCTGCCGAAAGTGGTGATTCTCGACCTGGGGCTTCCTCCCCACCAGGACACCTCTGTCGAGGGTTTTCGCGGCCTGGCGGAGTTGATCGCCCTTGATCCGTATGTAAAGGTGATCATGCTGACCGGCAACAGTGAGCGGGAGAATGCGTTAAAGGCCATGCAGATGGGGGCGTATGATTTTTTCCCGAAACCACCGGTTATCACGGAACTGAAGGTCGTGATCAACCGGGCCTTCCACCTGGCCAATATCGAGGAGCAGAACCGCTCCCTGCAGCTCGCGATTGAGCAGAAATCCGGCGGTATGCGCGGGATGATCGGCCAGTGCCCGGAGATGCTGTCAATTTTTTCGACAATAAAAAAAGTGGCTCCATCCGATGTGTCGATATTTATTACAGGTGAAAACGGCACCGGAAAAGAACTGGTGGCTCAGGCGATCCATGAAGCCAGCATGCGCAAGTCAGGTCCATTTGTCGCAATCAATTGCGGCGCCATCCCGGAGAATCTGATCGAATCGGAACTGTTCGGCCATGAAAAGGGGGCATTCACCGGCGCCCATTCCACCGTACAGGGCAAAGTGCAATACGCCAATAAAGGCACACTGTTTCTTGACGAAATAGGGGAACTTCCGTTCAACCTTCAGGTGAAACTGCTCCGCTTTCTTCAGGAAGGGGTTATTCAAAGGGTCGGCGGCAGGGTCGATATCCCTATCGACACACGCACGGTCTGCGCCACCAATGTGGACATCGTCCGTGCGATCAAAGAGGCTCAATTTCGCGAGGATCTGTATTACCGGATCAGCGTTATTTCCATAAACCTGCCGCCCCTTCGGAAGCGGGGTGACGATATCCTGCTTCTGGCCAATTATTTTCTTCGTATGTTCAACGAAGAGCACAAACAAAAAGCCCGCCGCTTCAGTTCGGCTGCGCTCAATTTTCTCAAAAGCTATGAGTGGCCCGGCAATGTGCGGGAGTTGCGAAACAAGGTACAGCGCGCTACCATCATGAGTGACGCAACCGCG
The DNA here is from genome assembly GCA_903868145.1 of uncultured Desulfuromonadales bacterium. GTDB lineage: Bacteria > Desulfobacterota > Desulfuromonadia > Geobacterales > Pseudopelobacteraceae > CAIPTY01. The sequence goes on from CAIPTY010000046.1 coordinate 12,947, forward strand.
CTGGAGCCTGCGGACCTCGGCTGTGAAACGGAGCCGCCCCTACCGACAGACGATATTCAGCCCGCCACCAGCCTGCGTGAGGCTCGGGACAGGGTGGAGCAGGAACTTATCTCCCATGCGCTCAGTCGTCAGGACAGCACGATGGTGAAGGTTGCCAAGGAGTTGGGTATCAGCAGGCCGACGCTGTATGACCTGATGAAAAAGCACGGCCTGACAACGCTGATTCCTAACGATAAGGGTTTGGAATAGTATTTCTGTGTTTACAAGCAATTACAGTTTGTGTTATGTATTGCGTAACAAAGAATACGAGGTTGTCATGTCAACAGATCAGGCAGTTGATTACCAGAATGTGAATCTCACCACCAGAGAATCTCGTGAGAGTCTCGCTAAAATGCTCTCCAGGATGTTTGATCACTGGGGAATTTCATCCTCAGAGCAGTGCGCACTGTTGGGATTAGCCGCCACTTCGCGGATGACGCTGAATCGTTACCGGAAAGGCTCACCACTGGACAACAGCACTGATTTACTTGGTCGTGCCGGTCATCTGCTCGGTGTCCATAAATCTTTGCGGATCATGTTTCCTCACAACCGGGACCTGGTTTACCGATGGGTGACCGCCCCGAATCAAAGATTTGCCGGCAAGACTCCCCTGGAGATTATGTCTAACGGCTATGAAGGCCTCCTGACTGTTCGCCGGTATCTCGATTTTGAACGTGGGCGCTGATGTATACCGGCCTCATTGCTTCTGTAGTTATCTTTGATGATGATCTGCTCCGTAATATCAAAGGGATACGGGAGTCACAGGCGCTGTTTGATGATTTAAGCGACAACGCGGACGACCACACGGTCGCATGTGCAGCGGAATGCCGGGATACTTTGCCTACTGACCAGGGTTTGGTCACCAGACCTTTTGATTACGGGATGGCGATTACCTATCCGTTCATACTATCGAACTGGCAGAGAACAAGGTTTAGTGACGGTAACAGTTATGGTGTCTGGTACGGCTCTCTGGACCTTGAAACCACAATTTACGAGTCAGTCTATCATTGGAGGCGTTTTGTGCTGGATTCGTTTCCGTCGGAGGTTGGAGATATTGTTACAGATCGGAGAGTCGTAAAAGCCGGGTGTCAGGGCATTCTGGTTTCCTTACTTGATAAGGAGATTGATTTTCCAGCGCTTATCGCCCCCGATGACTACACATTTACAAACGCCTTGGGCGCTTATATGAAAAAGCAGAATCAGAACGGACTTCTTGTCAGGTCAGCCAGATGTCAGGGTACCAACGCCGCACTGTTTACACCTTCGGTATTCAGCAACGCCCGTGACCATTGTTTTTTAACGTATACTTTCTCCCCATTGACAAACGGACCTGTCCGTGTTGAAAGGGAGCCGGGAAAACTGTTGATGGTTGTATGAACATTCCCCGGCAGGAGAAACCGTGAATGTTTTTATAGTGTCCCTGATGCTGGCAGCCACTCTCTCACTTGCAGCCGGCTGTGCCCCACTGCAGCGTTTTTCAAACGAAACGTATTATTATTTTGATTTCAGCGGCACACACGCACCCAAAAACTCGGTCAACGGACGCATAACCGTGAACAGCGTCAATGGCGAATGCTGGATTCTGTCATCAAGCATTATTACACGGGATATGCCGCGCGCTTTTACAATTGCCGCGGATGACGCAGACCGCAGAGGATGTTCGAGTACGTGGGTGATTCTTGGATCACATGGCGGTGAAGCGTGGCCGGCAATGCAAATCGGCACTATGGTCCGCTCCCGCGGATATAATACATCGGTCATGAAGGTCGGGGGGCACTGTTCATCCGCATGCGGCCTGATATTCATATCCGGCGTACGGAGAGAGGTTCCGGATTCTTTGATAAACTCCAGAATCGGATTCCACCAGCCGGCAGTAACGGGGCCAGACGGGAAAAAAATCTGCCAGCAGATCGACAGCAAGGCATCCGCCATGCTGCTGCTGTTTGCAAAGAGCAAGTTACCGGCCGACGCAGCAGAAAAGTTTCATAAAAAAGCGATTGAGACGGAATGCTCTGACATGACGTACATCGGACCCGAAGAGTTGTTTGAAAGCGGAATTGCAACAGGCATAGGCGGCCCGTCGACGTTTTGACCAATCCTTTGGTTCCTGTACAACCTCAGAATGGAGGTTGTCATGCCATATGAGCCTGGCCTGCCAGAATCGATACAAAAGGGGCGCTGCCGATCGGCAACGCCCCTTTTGATGTGCAATGTGAATCGGCTTCTTATGCTTCTTTGTTCATCCTGCGCTTGCCGAAGATGGCGAGGCCAAGCATACCGAAACCGAGGAGAGCCATTGTGCCGGGCTCAGGAACCGGAGTGAAGCCGGCGACCATGTTGTCAGCCTCAAATGCAACACCACTGGTATTGAATCGGAAAGATGTAAATATCGGATCGTTCGCATCAAAGAAGAGATTGACGTACACGTTCGAACCAGGCTGGAATTGATTACCGGAAGTACCGTTCATCGCGGTGAGAATCTCCTGGCCTGTGACAACGCCATCAGCCAAAATCCCGGAGCCATGAATCTTGTTAGCGCCGCTATAGAATTCCAGGTTGTTGTAGGTGTCGATCGAGCCATAGTAAAGGCCCAGATAAGAAATACGAACACCGAAAGATTGAATAAAATTGGTATAATCAACGCCGATTTGTGCACTGGTATTGCCTTGACCCGGGGCATAGGCAAAAAAAGTACTGTCTCCGGCCGGTGCAGCAGCATAACCGGTAGAACCTCTCTGAATCCCGAAACCTCCAGAGTAAGAGATCATTTCATTTGTCGGGTCAAGCGTATTAAAACCAGCGCCGGCGGGAACGTTGACAGTGTAGAAACCTCCACCGGACTTGGGAACCTGAACTGTAGTTGCGGCGCTACCCCTCTGGTCGAACGTCTCGATGGCGTATCCGGCAAGTGCCGTATTGGTGGCGTCCACGCCATAGGGGCTGCTCTTGCCGGATTGATCTCCAAGAGCGGTGTTCATATTCTGTGAGTTAAAGTTTATGGAAAAACCATACGACTGCCCCGCTGCCATCGTCAACATAAGTGCTGCTGCCAAAATAGTCTTTTTCATTTTCCTCTCCTTTTCATTTTTTGTATCCATCAGTGTGGATTTGGGTGGCATTCCGATCTTCTTGTTTCTATACTAGCAAGCAGTGTGCCAATTTGTTAACACCCTGTTTTTACAGTATTTAGATATCTGTACAGTGCCGGTTGTAAATAAATTCGACGCATTCAGATTTTCAATAGTTCATACGAAAGGGGCGTTACCGATCGGCAACGCCCCTTTCATTTTGCTCTATGTGATGAGTTGATTATGCTTCTTTGTTCATCCTGCGTTTGCCGAAGATGGCAAGGCCAAGCATACCGAATCCGAGGAGAGCCATTGTGCCGGGCTCGGGAACGACTGTACCCGAAACACTGCCTGGATAAATAGCTGCACCCCAATCACTACCTTCAGGCAGTGAGTTGAATACGTATTGGAAATACAGATCCGAACCGCCCTTTTGTTTGTTTGAATTCTCAAACATCCAGTTTTGTGTGCCTGTACCGGTAACATCCAAATAAGCAAGTCCGTTACCAGTAGCTGGCGTATAAACAGAATCAGATTTCGCAACCATAGTCGTTCCGGGTACCGTACCTGCAATGATATCAGGTGCAAAAACACCCGTCAGCACGGGGCTTGATCCAAACAACCCAATTAACGCGGCTTGCGGATCACCATTGATTGCTAAAGGTGAAGTTGCAATGGCATTCCAAACACTCGCATTAGTTTCGAAGATTGCAAATTTACCACCTGTCATTTGAATATTGTTCACGTTAGAGTCATTAATATCAGAAAGACCCCAGATCGCTCCGTACAATTTATCTGTAGTAGTGGCATTCCATTGGTTATCAAACGAATTACTGTTAATAATGCTCGAAATACTGAAGATTCCCCAAGTGCTGACTCCGGAATCCGTCGGTGCCGTAGTAGTAAGCCCATTTACCACAAGCGTAACAGGCTGATCATACCCTCCGCTCAATTGAAACGCACTCGCCTGCCCCGCTGCCATTGTCAAAATAAGTGCCGCTGCCAATAAAATCTTTTTCATTTTCTTCTCCTTTTCTGTTTTTGAGTTCAGCTTCGTAGTATGTACTCTAGCTGTGTGATCTGTGGTTTCCTAGCTTCTTGCAACCAGAGTGCCAACTTTTTAACACAACGTTTTTGCTTGATTTTATTGGATTTACTGATCTACCCAGTGCCACCTGTAAACAAATCCGACGCATTTTAAACATTGATCGGGGCTTGCTGCAAAAATCCTAAAAGCCCCCTCCCCTCTGGAGCCTCAAGGGGAGCTTCAGGACGGGGAGGAAGGTTGGTATAAAATCGGCACGTTAGGGTTTCACCATCAGGATTCACACTACGTTGATGCAAGCCGATTCGGCACATCATCCAACAGCAAAGAATCCCGACACTAACGGTAGGAAACCGTTTTTGCCCCAATAAATTCAAAAATAATCCTACTCACAGATATATTTTAGTGGTATTATTTCTACAGAAACAAGAACTACGGGGAGGAGATGCTTATGTCGCGTACAGCACCAGTTCAGGAAACTATGAACAGGCAGCAGGTTCTTACTAAGGCTGTGGTAAATACGGCTACATACATAGATATACCGAAAGCGAAGCTGGCCCATATTCTTGGTGTCAGCCCTTCAACAGTCACACGACTGTATTCCAACAGCTACCAGCTTTCTCCGGGCAGGAAGGAATGGGATTTTGCCGTTCTCCTTGTCCGCTTGTTCCGCTCTCTGGATGCTATTGTCGGCGGTTCTGCCGGTGATGCCCGGAAATGGCTCACCAGTGAAAACCGGGCTTTTGCCGGTAAAAAACCTGTTGAGCTTATTGAGTCCACCGAGGGTCTTGTTCGGGTAGTTGCCTATTTGGATGCCAGCCGTGCTGTTGTCTAAGATTCTTTCGTTCACCGTATGGCGGATGGTAGAGGCGCAACATATTGCTTCGACATCAAAGCTTCTGGATACACGTGCCGAGCAGGAACTGCTGGAAGATATTCTGGAAGAGCGAAAACCACCGATTCCCCAGGATGCTGCCGACCTGCACTATCTTTTGTTCAGCCCTTTTCGTTATGGAACCCGTCAGCCATCAGGGTCTCGTTTTCGCGGGGTAAATGACCCCGGAGTTTTCTATGCTGCCGAGACTATCCGAACGGCTGCCGCAGAAGTCGGCTACTGGAGATGGCGTTTCCTTCAGGATACTTCGGGGCTGGAGAGATTGAATCCCTGCTCGTTTACCGCCTTTAGCGTACCAATTAATACCAATTGCGTTGACCTCAGAGAGCCGCCTTCCAATGCTGATGCGGCAAAATGGCAACACCCGACAGATTACTCGTACACACAGGCCTTCGGCAGAGCAGCACGGGAATCCGGAATCGGTGCAATCCTGTATCAATCAGTACGTGACCCGGGAAAACATTTCTGTGCTGCCGTGCTCACCCCATTGGCTTTTGCTGCAAAGAAACCGGATAGTGCCACCCAGACATGGATACTGACAATATCAACTGAAGAGGCTATATGGATGCGGCAGGATGATGCATCGTTTTCCTTCCGAACAGCCGATTGGGCTTAGGGTTTGTATAATCCGATTCTAATTCCATATCAAAGCCTATCTTCGTTGGCTCGTCTTCGGCAGCTCAACGTACTGCCACGTATGCCTCGCCGCCTCAATCCTCGCCGCCTTGATATCATCCTTGATCTGGAATTGGAATGAGATCATTTCTTATCTGCTATCCGGAGGCACAAACTCAAAAGGCTTCAGGAGATACATTCCCGAAGCCTTTTTGAAAGGTTCAAACCTGATAGAGCTGACTATCAGTCCATATTCTTGAATTTCCTCTCGTAGTCAATCTCCATCTGGTGAGGATAATTCTGGTACGGGTACAGCTTTACCCGGCTTTCTGCGGTGACAAATTTCAACAGGGCCTTCCTGAAACTCTCCTCCAGGGGAGGAGCCGGCGTGATTCCCTTTTTAAGCTGCACTTCAACCAGGACGGCATCATTTTCCCTGCTGAGTTTGAAATGACCGGTCGTGGATCCGGCAACCTTATAATCGCTGTACATCCCCTCCTTGATCTGCTCGGGATTAACTGAACCGCTGTTTACGGTAATGCAGCGTCCTGTACGGCCAAAGATTGCGACCAGCGGAAGCTTCAGATCCGGCGCCATATGGGCGCAACCAAAATCAGACAGCACCTTGACGAGCCGTTTGTATGGGATGATTGCCGCATTATCCTTCACATTGTAGCGGAACATGGGGATGAGGAGCGAATCGCCGAGCATGGATATGACAAGATCCCCCGGCCCTTCACCCTCTCCCGCAACTTCAATGAAGGTCTTATGCGGATAGTAATGAAACAGGGTCGGCAGGATATCAACCCCTTCGCCGTACAGAGCGTAACGAAGCTCACGGTTCTCGTATGCAAGGCGCTGGATGCGAACGGAATGCACCGATTCGTGAAAGAGGCTCAGCCCCAGTTCACAAATGCCCATGGTCCCGCCAATAAACGCCCGATCGCAGGTATCCCAGTCGGTGCCGAGAATGTCTCCCAGATACGCACGGAATGTTTCCGGCACCCAGTCGTCTCCGGTAATCAGGTGAACATTGGCTTTTTTCCAATCGATGCCCTGATCAAGCCCGTCTTCGAGTATTTTTTTAAGAAAATGGGGGTCGCTGATAAAAAGGAATTGATCGAAATCCTTCCGAAATTTCTTGAATATGGCCAGGGCCATGTCACTCCTGGCGCTGGTGTTGGCAACAGGGAGGTTCGTCGGTATCATTACCCCCATGGGGAGGCTGTTTATGAACAGGGTTTTTTTGCGCGATGTCTGGAAGGTGTAGTCAAGGGTTGTGTCCAGGCCAAAAATCGTCTCTTTGCGGTTCTGCTCGGAACTGATACCGAATGCAAAAAGCCCCGAGAATCCGGAACTTGTCATCGTGCTGCGCATGGCTTGAAAAGTGCCTTCAACGCAGAGTTCGCTTATGTCATTTTCCGTGAAGATGATCTCTTTCGTAACTATCGGGACGTGGGCCTTAAAGCTGGGAACGTCGCAAACCTGATCCACCCTGACTTTTTCCGCTGCGAGAAGCCGTCTGTAGGCCGGAACACGGGTTGCCGCATTCCTGAAAGATCTGATCAGACTTTTCTCGCCATATTCGACAATCTTATCCGGATCGGAGCTGGTCAGGATATCAATTGCCTTGCGGCGTTTGAAATTGTTAAAACCGGCATATATGTTATCTATAAGGCCCATAGTGTCACCCCGCCAGACAGAGTACTGATCAATTCATGTGATTTCAGTTGTTAAAATAGTGGTAAAGATCTTCCGCCTTTACTTCCATGTTCTTTTCGGCCTCGTCGATTCCGAGTATGAAGGACTTTACCTTCCCGTAATATTCTATGTAATCCTCATCCAACGGCTCAAATTCCAGGGCAATACACTTCAGGTAGCGGTAGAGCACATCCTCCATGCTTGACAGCCAATACTTTATACCGGCCTTTTTGCTGAAGAGATACATCTCGCGAAGCAGCGAGATCATGACTATGGGATATTTGCGTCGTACATCGCCGTTGTTATAGGATTCAACTCCGTACAGACCGTCATCGCGTCGTTTTCTGAAGCAGGGGTTGATGCAGAGCCTGGAAATTTCGGCAACCTGGTTCATGTCAATCTGATGATCGACGATTTTTCCATACAGGGCCGGGTGGAATTTACCGGTAGGAAAACCCTGGTCTATTGAATACTTGACCAGCCTTACCGTACCGACTACATGTTCCATGCCTGTTGCGTTGTTGTTCAAAACCACAAAGTGCCAGGATAGATCCTTATCGTATTCGTCGGTTTCAGTGTGACTGTCATTCTTGATTTCCTCTTTATCTATAAAGCACTTTTCCTCGCAATACACATGGTATCTCAGCCTGAATGCCTCCTGCAGGCTCTCTTCGTCGTCCGGGTCGACATATTTTGCAACTATGTGACTATACTCATCTATCATCTGATTTTCCCCTTTTGCATCATATTTAAAAAAACATCCGGTTTCTTCAAAGTATCATCGCCACAGGTATACCGGCCGTTTGTTAAATCGGTATATCTGCTATCATTTCCATGCTGTTGACAGTGCTCCCCTTTTCTATGATAACCGGGCTGCCAAAAGATATTTTCAATTGGAATTTCCTCCGCAGCATTCGATTCCAATCTGTATCGAACCCTATGATTCCGGAAAGTCTGACAGGTTGTACTATAATACGGCTACGCCTTGCAAGAAAAGTGACAAAACCCAGGTCAGGCCCCATATTTCCATCAGGAGTCACCCCGCCCTCGGGAAATACGCAGATGACGTCTGCAGCCCTGACCTTGTCGATAATCACCTTCATGGAACGCAGGCTGTCTTCATCCTTCCCTATTCCGATCGGCAGACAGCCATGATAGTCCATCGCGAAACACTTGAACCGATTGTTAAAGAATCTCTTCTTTGCCGGCAGCCAGACCGGATACAGGCGCCTGCCGGTTTCCCTGGCGAGGACAGCGGAGATGTACAGCGGATCGTAGGCATTGATATGATTTGCAATAATCACGACGCTTACACGATTCTCATCCGCGAGAGTGACCAGTTTTTTGATATTGTCGAGCCCGCTTACGACCGGATTCAGGAAAAATTTTACAATGCCCCTGACCAGAATCGCCTCCACGTACTGAACCTGCGCGATGATACTGTTCTTCAAAACCCTTTCCTCCCCATGAGCAAAATCCCGTCACCGGCAAAACAATTGTTTACAAGATCTGTCGATTATGATATCAAAACGCCCATATTGTGCTGTCTGCACAGTCAACCCATACAGTGTGTGCCGCAATTATGATCAACCAGAAAGGGGCAATCAAAAAATGGATTCGACCGAAAAAAGAGTAATGGACATTATCACCAAATTTCTTGAAACACCACAGTCACTGAATCCGGGTATGACATTGGAAGAGCTTGACATCGCTTCAATAAATATCATGGAGATTATAATATCCAGTGAAGAGGAATTCGGCATTACCTTCAACGATGAAGACCTTATGTCGTTAACCACGATTCAAAGTGTTATAGACTATGTAAACAAAAAGCTGGCCTGATCAATCAGACCGTTGTCCATCTTCCCCTTCCCTTCCCCTCCCCTCCCTTGGGGGGAGTGGAACTACCTCTCGGAATCCTCCCTGATCATGTAATCCTTGAGTCTTGCCGTCACGGCCGCCTTTCTGGCATCAGCAGCGCTTGAATACGGGCTGACCAACGGTTTGAACAGCGCGCCCTGGCTGATAACCCTGATGGTTTTACCGCTGAATTGCGGAGCCATCGCGGCCGCTAATTCGTTCGCGCCGCTCTTGTTTTTGTAGGCGCCCAGTTGGAGGCAGAAGACATTCGCCGTTCCGGTTTTGCCGATTTTTTCCGGGACAGGCAGTGCGATCTTTTTCGTGGCTGAATTTGGTGCAGGGAGTGCATCGACAGGCTTTGCAGCCGGTTTTTCGAGTGCGACCGCCTTTTCGGCGCGCGGTGAAGTCATGGCAGTCTGCGGTTTCGATGCGGTTGCCGGCCGTTGCTTAATGCGGTTTTCGTAAACTTCAAAATCAGGGCGATACAGGTCTGCGTCGGCGATCCACTGACCGAGGGGTGTGGAGGCGGATGTTTCCAGTGCCGCCAGGGCGCTGTTCAGGGATGCTGCAATCTGGCAGTGCTTGTCGTAAGCCTCCCAGAGGGATTTTTCCACGGATTTGACATCATAGAGATGGGCAGCCCCTTCGCCATACCTGTCGATAATTTTTACATAGGCCGTTTCTTCGGCCTTCATAACCTTTTCCTGCGCTGCTGCGGTGCTCTGCAGTTCACCTACTTCCCGCCAGAGTTCTTCAATTTCGGTACGGGCAGTTCTTGAGAGTTCCTCTTTTGCAAAGTCCCTCTGATTTCGCTCTGCGACAGCCTTGCGAATTTCTGCCCCGGTTCTGCCCCATTCAAACAGCGACCATCTGGCAAGCAGTTTAACGGACCAGATCTCGTCCCGCGCGATACTGGTTTCATTCTGGCGAAGGTAGGTGCCCTCGACAAAAAGCTGGGGGTAATAGGCACTGCGAGCCGTCCTGATCGCGGCATCGGCTGCTGCGACTCTAACCGCTGCGCCTTTGATATCATCTCTTCGATCATTCACTCCGCCTATCAGGTCGTCAAGCGCCACATCCAGCCTGTGCAGTACCGGTCTGCCCACCACTGTTATCTCCTCTTCAGGTGCGGAGCCGGTGAGTTGTCTGAGTCTGCCCAGCACAGTCCGCGAACGGTTGGTGCTTGCAATTAGCCTGGTGCCGGCAACGGCAAGGTCGGCCTCGCGCCGCAGCAGCTCCTCGCGGTCTGAAAACCCCTCAGCAAAGCGCGCCTGCACCACCCTGAGCTGCTCTTCTGCGGCCTTAACCCCTTTTTCTGCTGCTTTTTCACGGTCAGCCGATATCAGCGCCTCATTGTATGCCTTTCTTACCTGCAGCACAAGGAGCGTACGCTGTCTCGAATGCTCAAAGTCGGCGGCAGCGGCGTGGTGTTCGGCGCGCTGATAGGCGCTGATGAGGCCCCCGCCGGCAAAGATCGGTTGACGAAGGGTCAGGGACATGTTGTACGAGTCTTTTTCGCCCGTGGAGAGTGAGAGGCTTTGCGAGGGGAGGCCCGGCGCGAGGGCATTGGCATCTATTTTCTGGCGATCTCCCCTGTCAGCCAGTGAATAGTAACTGTTAAGGCTGAGGGAAGGCAGCAGCGCTGAACGGGAAATGCCGATCTCTTCGCCGGCAGCCGATGCGGCGGCCTCCGATGATTTAAGGCCGCTGTTTTTTTCTATTGCAAGCTTTATGCACTCATCCATCGTCAATGCCCTGCCGAAAGCCGGTATTGAGAATGAGGTTATTGCGACTATCAAAATGAGTATTCGCATTGTTTTACTTGAACCGGACCGTTACAGTCATGTTATTTCTGAGACCGGTATACTCCGTCAGTACTACGTGAATTTTCTGGGTATTGATGTCAAAGCTTGCTGTCGGATCGAAACTCTTCAGCTCCTTTCTCTGCACAACCGAGAAAACCTTGCCGACCTTTCCACGAAAAATCCTGTCGCGAAAGGCGTCCACGGTGACCTCGACCGGTTGCCCCTCCTTGACCCTGCCGACGTCCGTCTCCTCCAACTCCGCCCGTATACGCAGGGTTTCCGGGTTAATAATCTTCAGCAGGGGGGTGCCAACATCGACACCCTCACCCTTAACCTTGAGCCGGGCTGTCACTATGCCGGAAATCGGGGAGTATACCTTGTAGTCCTTCATCAGGCTTTCGACGTACTGCAGATCGGCCCGGGCACGTTCAACCTCTGCCTTCGCCTGCTCCCGCTCTTCGTTCCGGTTACCTTTCACATGCTTGGCCAGATAGGCGCCTGATACGGACAAATCACTTTCCGCAACCTTCAGCTTTTCTTCGGCACTATTCAGCTCCATCCGGGTGGCAGCGCCCTGTGCAAAAAGCCGGTTCAGCCTCTCATAATTGTCCCTGGACTGATCATAAACCGCCTTGGCCCGCTCTCGCCCACCTTTGGCCATTGATACATCTTCGCTGCGGTACCCTGTGTCGGACTGGCGGCGGCGGGCTTCAGCAGCTGCCAGGGCAGCTCGCGCCTGACTGCGTTGAGCCTCGATCTTGGAACGGTCAAATTCGATCAGCAGTTGACCTTTTTTGACCTCAGCCCCCTCCTCGAGCAGCATGCTCGAAACGAGTCCCCTGACCTGACTGGTCAGTTCAACATTGTCAACCGCTTCCACGACCCCTTTTGCAGTTACTGTCGGACGGTGCTCCTTGTCCGCGGCAGAGGGGAGTTTCTCGGGCGTTTTTTCAACCAGTTTGGGGCCGACAAAGGCTAAAAGTGCGGCCAGACATATCAGGGAACCAATTATGATTAATCCCAACCGCTTGTTTTTCATGCTCAGCTCCGTTTTTCCTGCCGAATGCTGCCGTCTTCCATATACAGTACGCGATCTATCAAATCCATTATCCGATTGTCATGAGTGGCCACAACTATGCATCTTCGCTGGGAGGCCGCCATATGCTTCAACAGTTCCATGACTTTCCTGCCATTGCTCTGGTCCAGATTGCCGGTCGGTTCATCGGCCAGAATGATCGGCGAATCCGCTGCCAGAGCCCGTGCCACGGCAATCCGCTGTCGCTGTCCGCCGCTCACGTCCCTCGGCAGAAAATGCATCCGCTCCTTCAACCCCACTTCGGAAAGCATATAACACGCCCGCTTGTCCGCATCCTCTCCGACAATACCCTTCATCTTCAAGCCCAGGATCACGTTTTCATAGGCCGTAAGGGCCGGAAAGAGGTTGAAGCCCTGGAATATGAACGATATGAATTCCCGGCGAATCCGGGGCAGATCCTCTTCGGCAAGCCCGCAAACCTCGTTGCCGAAAATGTTCAGCGAACCTGATGTGGGGCGCAGGATACAGCCAAGCATGGAGAGAAGCGTTGTCTTGCCGCTCCCGGAAGGGCCGAACAGGCCTACAACCACCCCTTTTTCGAGTATCAGATTGGTGCTCTTGAGGGCGGTTACTTCAATCTTCCCCTCTTTGTACACTTTTGTCAGTTCTTTGGTGACAACCGGATCAGGCACATTACCCCCGGAACAGGATGGCCGGATCGATGCTCTTGATCCGACGGACGGATACAAATGCCGCAGCCATGCACATGACAAGGGTCAGTCCCAGGACCATCAGATTTATCCACCACTCGACCACCATTACCATGGCACCAAGTTCGTAGATCTTTACAGAGGCAATCGTGATGATCAGGCTGACGATGTACCCGGTCATCGCGTTGATCATCGCCTGGGAGAAGATGATTTTGTATATGTCCATATTGCTTGCGCCAAGGGCTTTCAGGGTGCCGAACTCCTTGATATGTTCCATTGTGGAGTTGTAGATGGTCTGTCCGACGATCAGCATCCCCACCAGGAAACTTATGACGATGGTCAGCATGAAAGAAAATCCGACACCGGTTTCTATGGCCCAGTACATGCGTGTCTTCATGCTGAAATCACTGGCTGTGTAGACATCAACCCCCTTGAGGCGCTTGCCGAGCCTTTCGGCCACCGTCTCCGGCCTGACACCCGGTTTGACTTTGGCAACAATGAATACGGTGCTCTGCGAGCCGACATACGAAACCAGATGCTGTGCAAGTTCGTATGAGGTGAACATTATCGGCGCAGTGGTAAATGATTTGACGCCGCGTGAAATCCCGACGATCTTGACCCGTCTGGACAATACATCCCGGTAGTCCCCGACCTGGATCCTGCCCAGGCGCTTCATGGCGGATTCGTCGACTATGGCAAAATTGCCGTTCTTCAGGTCGCGGGGACTCCCCTCCATCATTTCCCAAGGGCCGCCGACACCGGTATCGGTATTGAAGCCGATGATCTCCAGCTGTTCGTTGCCGCCCTCCAACTGCCGGATGACTCCCCAGGCCACGATCAATTTATCAGCTGACTGGATGTCGGGGTCGGAGATGGTGTGGTTGTAGAAATATTCAGGAAAGGGGAGGGAATAGTCGAAATTCTTGTTGTTCTTGGCGGTGACCCAAATATCCCCCGGGGTGTGGTCGATAATGACAGATGAGGTTTCCATGAGCCCCAGGAAGATGCCCACCTGGTTGAATATCAGGCTGACGGCAAACACCACGCCCAGAAGTGTTATCAAAGAGCGTACCTTATCGTAGAGGATAATGCGCAGGGCAACGTAAAACATTTTGTCCTTTTATAACATTCATATATAAATTGCAAAACAAAATGTTAATTTAGCAAAACTACATTGAAATAAAAACGGCTAGATAGGCAAATTGTGCGCTGACAGGAATAATGCCGGCACATGTGTTAAACTTCAGCGTAATTATCGTGCCACCGGAAGCGGCGATGCAGCAGAACGGGACGTGTAAAATTCATCGACATGCCCTTGGAGTGTTACCGGAAACCAGAAACAACCCCACACTATGTGTATAGCAAGAGAGGGACAGAAATCTGTCCTCATCTCACATTACATGTTGCCCGTGTGCTTAGCGATCTCCTTTTCTCTTATGACAGAGATTATGATGGGCACACGTGTCAGATGGAGATTATTCCAAGCAACTGTCAGCAATCGTCGCGCCAATGCTGTAAGTTACTTATTTTATAGTAACTCATACTATTGTGGCGCGGCGCAAATGCATTGGTGTAAGATTAATCGACAGAACTGACCGGACAGGGATGGATAGTAAAAAATATAGATCTGTAAATAAAGACTCAATTAATCTCAATAATCTGTCGGCCATGCCGATACGGTAATTCAATAAGTACATATAATAGGAGAAAAGGTTACTATATGTACGTATCAGGAGAATGGCGGGCATTTCAGCCCATATCCGAACCTTGTTATCAACTGTCGGAAAAATATACAGATGCAACTCCGGTCTTACCGAATCAAGGCATATATCCTTTTTAATTAGTGAGTTATCCGCATGGCACATATATTGCTAACACCCGTATACGAGAATATAATGGATTATTGTACGCTCTCTTGAGAGCGATTAGTTGCAGTGTTGTGACATGATTCTCACTTCATAGATTTCTGGAGGAATAATGCTGAGAAACAGCAGGCATTTCACGAGAGTCAATTATTCTGTGGGTGCATCCGTCAAGTATGGCAATAATGTGGCTATCTGCAATACTGATAACCTGAGCCTGCGCGGTATGTATCTGAAAACCGAAGAGGAGATACCTCTTGACGCCTCGGTAAACATCACGATCTACCACTCAAGTCAGGCTTCGCTGAAGTTCGGCGCAAAGGTTGTAAGGAAAGAGAGTACGGGGGTAGGGGTACAGATTGACGATCTGAATGCTAATTCTTTTGCGCAGTTACGTAACCTTGTTGCAGAAAACAGCAAGGATCAGGGGAAAATCATGCAGGAAACCTATAAAATGCTCAGTTGCATTCGCTGACCAGAATAATTTCGTTGACAGGTGCAAAGGGGGGGACACGGAATGTGTCCCCCCCTTTTTTTTAGGAGCGCCCGAAATCATTTACCAGAACTGCCATTTTCCGGTAAGGATAACATAGACGGCAAGCGCGAGGTTGGTGACGGCGTGAGCCGTTACACACTGGATCAGGCTGCGGCTTTTATAGAGCAGCAGATTGTAGAAGATGCCGGCCATTATTCCGGCCAGAATGTAGTTGTGCTCCAGGCCGAACAATACGACCGTGATCAGAAACGATGCCCAGGTAAAGGTACCTATTCGGATGGTGTCGAAATTCTTGTCAATGATGTAGCGGATCAGAAATGAGCGCCAGAACAGCTCTTCCATCAGCGGGACGACCAGCACCGCTCCCGCTATCCGGAAAGCGGTCAATACGATCTGGGTGTTTCGCCCCGGCAGATTCAACGGATTGAATCCCTGAGGTGTGCCCCCAATACCGAGCGTCCAGTCCATCATGATCCAGAGTACAAATACCAGCAGCCCGACTCCGCATGCCGCCAGGGTCTGCGGGATGTTTGCGAGATCCTTTATGGACAGTTCGCTGTAGTTTTTCCTGAACAGGAACAGGATGCCGCCGACTGTCAGGGCTTTGAGGGGATAGAGATAGTAGAGCGTAGTGGCTTCAAGCTTGAAGAGACCTTGACCGGCAAGAAAACGGATACACTCATCCAGGCCGATGAAACCCATGAACACGACAAAGGGGAGATACCGACAGGACGCGGGACTGAAACCACGTTGAAGCATGACACCTCCCACACACGTATTCCTACCGTGACCCTTTGTTTTTATGGCGTGCCTGAGATGATTCGAACGTCCGGCCCCTTCCTTAGGAGTTGACGCCCTGATTTACTCAACAGGAATTGTGAAGGAATGCTATCAGGTATATTTAAATGATGCAATGTAAAGTCGCTTTAGTGTAAAGTTGCTTCCGTCATGGCACAATTCCTCTCACGAATAATGCGTACCGCATGCCTTCCAGAACACTCTTCAGAACCTCCGCTCATAGGGAAACCGTAAATGGCAAAAGGTTATCAGGGCAACATGGAGCGCCTGGAAGAGATCAGCGCCTTTGGAAAATCAATCAGCAAACGTGCAGATTTCAAATGCGAATGGTGTGAGAGCAAGAATGAACTCCGGGTATGGGATTACGCTCCGGATGTACCACCCGACATGGATACGCTGTCGCTCCTGTGCCGGCAATGCCGTGAGTGGGCTGATGGTCGGAAGGCCTCTTCAGATGAACTGCGCTCGATCCGTAACGCTCTGTGGAGCAATGTTCCATCAGTAGCCGAGGGTGCAGCGAAGGTGCTGGTACGCTGCAAGGAACCATGGGTGAGGGAAGCGATTGAAGAAAGCTTTATCGATGACAGCGTCAAGGCGGTAATATTAAAATTAAAAGGATAAACAGAATGCAGTATCAGGTAGGAAAACCGGGCAGAATTGTAGTGGCGCGTTTCAGTGACGGCGAAGATGTTCTTGGTGGGATTAGTGAACTGTGCCGCACGGAAAATATCCGGGCGGCCTGTTTCAACGTTGTGGGTGGAATGAAGGGAGGCCGATTCGTTGTCGGCCCGGAGACGGAAGAGATGCCGCCCATTCCGGTCTGGCGTGAGCTTCAGGAAAGTCATGAGGCAACAGGTTTCGGTACCATATTCTGGGATAAGGATCAGCCAAAAGTTCATTTCCATGGAGCGTATGGGAAAAAGGACTCCGTAAAAGCGGGATGCCTGCGGGAAGGAAGTGAGGCCTTCCTTGTTCTTGAGGTGGTGATAACGGAAATCCTGGATGTCTGTGTCATCCGGGAACTTGATCCGGCATCAAACATGGTACTCATGAAAATGCCGTGATATCAGAATGCCGGCTGGACTGAACAGGAACAAACTCATGCTGCAGAAGATTCTATCGGGCTGCAACAGGAACCCATGAGGAGAAGGTATGGCGAAAGACCTTTTATGGCGGGCGTTAAGCATCGATAGTATCTCCCCGGAATATTTTCCCAAAGTGGCTCTGTATCTCAAGAACGGCTCCAATTATGTACTCTACAAAGATCCTGAAAGGGTGTTCACTGCAGACGACTTTCGTCGCCTGGAGCGAAATCTGGCCAAATTTCTCTACGTGCGAAGTGGTGACATTGATGTTCTCAATGAACACGTGGAGAGTAACCTGGGGGAAATGCTCTCCAGAGAGGATCTTAACAGCACGGCAAAAAGCAGGATTCTTTACCAGGCATCGGTAAACTGCGTCATTGACATGTTTGAATCACCGGAACCCAGTGTTAATCTCCTGCGATGTCGTAACATGGTCGAGCATATCATGCAGTTTGTTTCCGAAGACACTCACACCATGGAATCACTCCAAACGGTAATTGACTGTGATTTTTATATATTTGCCCATGTAGTTCAGGTCACTGCCCTCTCCCTGCTGATGCACGAAAAACTCTTTAAATTGGCACCCGATGAAATGAATGATGTGGGTATCGGCTCTCTTATGCATGATTACGGTATGACGTTCATCAGCAGCGCGGTTCTCGAAAGGAAGGATGCACTCTCCGATATTGAATACTGGAAGGTTAAACAGCATACCCAGAAGGGTTATGAGTATCTGAAATCTGGGGGGAATTATAGCGATATTGTGCTTAATATTGTCCGCTACCATCATGAGAGATACGACGGAAACGGCTATCCGACAGGGATCAAGGGGAACGAAATCCCGCGAAGTGCACAAGTGGCGATGATTTGTGACGTTTACAGCGCCCTGGTTATGGATAGGCCTCGACGGAAAGCAAATTCGCACACAGATGCCATCAAGATCATGCGCGATGAAGTAAAAAACGGTGCCTTCAGCCCTGAGCTGTTCAATTATTTCGAAAGGATTGTCAACGAAAGAAACGGAGTTTAGGAGGGTGTAGAAAATATTGATAGTGAGGGTGACATGGTCATGCGGATAAGAGCTTCTATTGTTGCTCTGGCGGTACTGCTGTCAGGCTGCATGCCCATTGTTGCAGCTGTCGCCGGAACTCCGGTAGGATTGCGGATCAACACCTCGCATGGGCTTGGTAATGCGAGAGGTGCGGTCATGGATGCCGGGCTGAAACCCTCCACCGAAGTGGATGTCACCGCTTCATCTCCCTACGATGGTCGGCCTTTCCTCTCACCCAACCAGTTCATAACTGATGCAAAGAATGTCGGAGCAACAATACTTTCGTCGAGCTTCAGCGGATGGGATTATATTTTTGATTCGGCAGGTTACCTGCAGTTGGCCCATAATAAGATGCTGCACGTCTTCGCGTATGAGCCGAGAAAAAAACAACCATTGAATGTTCCCCCACCGGCGGCTTTTGTAACCGTCAACCGGATTGGCGGTTTAACCGGCGACGGTATCGAGTTCGGAGTGCCGACCGATTATATGAATGGCAGGGGGCAGAGCACAACTCCGTCAGGGGTAACGGCGCAGATGGCTGGCCTGATTGCATCACTCAAATATCTCCATCCGGAGTGGAACTGGTTCGACATCAAGGCAGCTCTGAGGGGGACTGCAGCCAATTATACCACCGGCTACGACCCGCAGAAATATGGTTACGGCACCATCGATTTTCACGCAGCCAATGCCTTGAAAGAGTCAGCAAACCTCCCCCTTTTTGCGCCGGCTGCGGTTGTGCGGAGGCAAAGTGATAATCAGATTGATTTTCACGTCAATTCATTCAGGCAGTCCAGAAGGCAGACGGATGTCCTGTTCAGGTTTTTGCAACCCCCGGCGGTGACT
Source organism: uncultured Desulfuromonadales bacterium (assembly GCA_903868145.1). Taxonomy (GTDB): domain Bacteria; phylum Desulfobacterota; class Desulfuromonadia; order Geobacterales; family Pseudopelobacteraceae; genus CAIPTY01. The sequence goes on from CAIPTY010000046.1 coordinate 31,856, forward strand.
CTGAAGGAATTGAGCCTTGCCGATATAACAGCCATGGGGGGGCAGCAACTGTTTATCGGAGATCTCTCCACTACTTCCAATTTTATTTCATACAGAGTCCATCATGATGAAAAAGTATATTTTGTCTGGTTCACAAAAGATGCAGAAGGGATGTTTTCCAGAATAGAGCCATACTCGATCATAGGACCGATAAAGCTGACGTCAAAACAACAACTGTACGGGCCGAGGGTGAAACCTTGACAACAACAAGGGGGTAGCCAGTCTGGCTAACCCCTTGTTGTAATTGGAGGCGGCGAGCGGATTTGAACCGCTGAATAAAGGTTTTGCAGACCTCTGCCTTACCACTTGGCTACGCCGCCATATTTGATTGGGAACAGCACTTATATAGAATTGTTACCTGTTTTGTCAATTCCTATTTGAACTTTATGGCAACACCAGTAGCACGGCAATCATAGCTCGGCACAACCAGGTAGGTGTTGGGACGGGAGGTCACTTCGGGCATCATGACTGCATCCGCACCCATTTTGGCGGCCTCCTCGCGCAGGGCGCGAAATCCCCATTCCTGAAGGTTCGGCAGCTCTACACCGTAAATTTCAACCTCAATCTGAATCCTGCCCAAACTGCTGTAGGGGCGAATCAGTTCATCTCCTCTGAGAACAGGCGGCAATCCGGCGTCGCTGCCAACATGCATGAGACTCGTTGCACATGATGTCAACAGAATGGTCATGACCAGAAGCGTAATAACGGAACACCAAAGTTGCACCCGATAACCTGACATGTTTGATCTAACCTCCCGCACAGAATTTCAAGCTGGACAGTGAATTGACTACATGCTAGTATTTGCCGCTTTTTAAGGCAAGAGAAAACGCAGTCAGCGCATTAATCTCACAGGAGCGGGAAAAATGTCAGGTCATAATAAATGGAGCACCATCAAGCATAAAAAGGGCGCTGCCGATGCCAAACGGGGCAAGGTTTTCACCAAGATCATCAAAGAGATTTCAGTTGCGGCGAAACTCGGAGGTGCTGACCCAGCGGCCAACCCGCGCCTGAGAACGGCGGTAGATAAGGCGAAAGCTGAGAACATGCCCAAAGATAATATCGAGCGGGCTATCAAAAAGGGCGCCGGTGGAATGGAAGGTGTTACCTACGAAGAAATCGTGTACGAGGGGTATGGCCCCGGTGGCGCGGCGGTACTGGTAGAAGTGATGACGGACAACCGAAATCGTTCGGTTTCTGAGGTGCGAAGTATATTTTCAAAAAATAACGGCAACATGGGCGAGGCAGGCTGTGTTTCCTGGATGTTCAGCAAAAAGGGGCTGATTGTCTATGACAGATCCGTTGATTTTGAAAAACTTTTTGAGGCTGCCATCGAGGCCGGCGCAGACGATGTTGCCGAACAGGATGAACAGTTTGAAGTGACCACCGAACCCGGCTCCTTTATCGAGGTGCGTGAATCGCTCGAAGGCAGGGGGTTCAAGCATGTCAACGCCGAGATAACCATGATTCCCCAGACTCTGGTGGTTCTGGAAGGCAAACATGCGGAGAGCATGCTGAGGCTGATGGATAAGATGGAAGATTGCGATGATGTCCAGAACGTCTACGCCAACTTTGACATATCGGCGGATGATATGGAAAAATTGATGTGACACAACCAGGGGGAGCTTCGGCTCCCTTTTTCTTTCAAGGTGTCTGATGGAAAAGGCGACATTTGCAGCGGGCTGTTTCTGGGGTGTTGAAGATGCCTTTACGGATCTTCCGGGCGTCCAGTCAACGAAGGTCGGTTACACCGGCGGACGGGCCGGCAATCCGACCTACCGGGAGGTCTGTGGGCACGGAACCGGCCATGCCGAAGCGGTTGAAATTGTCTTCGATCCTGCGCAGATTTCCTTTGAACAACTGCTCGATATTTTCTGGAACGCCCACGATCCCACGCAGCTCAATCGGCAGGGGCCGGATATCGGTGACCAGTACCGCTCAGCCATATTCTACCACTCGGAACAACAGAAAATAGCGGCAGTAGAATCACTCGAACGGCTCGATCTGTCAGGTCGACTGCGCCGCAGGATTGTGACGGAGATAGTTCCGGCAGTCACCTTCTGGGAAGCCGAGCAGTATCATCAGAAATACCACCAGAAACAAGGCGGCGGGTGTGGATTCTGATGAGAGTTCTTGGTATCGATCCCGGTTCCCGAATTACCGGCTTCGGCATCGTCGATCAGCAGGGTAACCGGCTGGTTCATGTGGATAACGGTGCTATTTTTACCGATAGCGCGACCGACTTTGCCGGGCGCCTGAAACAGATCTTTGACGGCCTCCTGGCAGTTATTGCCGAGTATCATCCCGATCAGGTCGCGGTGGAAAACATCTTCTTTGCCACCAATGTGCAAAGCGCCCTCAAGCTTGGCCAGGCGCGTGGAGCCGCCATTGTGGCAGCAGTACACTCCGGGCTGCCGGTTTCGGAATACTCGGCGCTCCAGGTAAAACAGGCCGTGGTGGGTCAAGGCAAGGCAGAGAAGGGGCAGGTGCAGAAGATGCTCAAGGCACTGCTTGGTCTGCCTGAAATCGCACAGGCCGATGCGTCCGATGCCCTCGCTGTGGCGGTCTGCCATATCAACTCCCACGCCTTGCGCAGTGCGGCCGGACCGGCCATCCCGAAACGCCAGACCTCCTGGAGGAACTTCAAACCATGATCGCACTCCTGACCGGCAGGATCGCATACAAGTCGCCCGACCATATCATCCTCGATGTGAACGGCGTCGGCTACCGAGTACTGATCCCTTTTTCCACCTACTACGAATTACCCGAAGAGGGTCTGGTCAGCCTGCACATCCACACCAACGTACGGGAGGATGCAATCCAATTATTCGGTTTCCGCACCCGACTGGAAAAATCCTTCTTCCAGATGCTCATCTCCGTCACCGGCATCGGCCCCAAAATGGCCCGCGATATTCTCTCCAACATCCAGCCTGCTGCACTTTCTCATGCCCTCAGCCAGGGTGACATCCACAAGCTGTCTGCCATACCCGGTATCGGTAAGAAGACCGCCGAACGTCTGATTCTTGAACTGAAGGATAAGGTCGGCAAACTTGAAATCCCCGACACCCTTCAAACCGGCTCACGCGAGATACCTGCAGGAGATGTGGTGGATGATGTGGTATCGGCGCTGCTCAACCTGGGCTATAAAGAGCCGCAGGTAAGAAAAGCACTGGGGGGGCTTGACGCTAGCGGAGGAGGCGGTGTTGAGGAATTATTGAAGCAGGCCCTGAAAATGCTGATGAAGTGAAAAAACAGAGGGGGCCGGTCATGTATCGCCGCTGATAGCTGACTATTGTGCGCCCTGCCCCTCACCTGTCCAATAGCCTCTGATACTCCCCTATACCCAGAGCCGTGTGCCAGTGACCGCTCCACTTCCCGATGGCACCCCCGCCCCAGAATATCAAAACCACCAGCAGCGCAAAAACAAAACCGGGAATGACGAAACGACCGGCAACGCGCATGGAAAGCGCCTGATTGAAGCGGCAGTGACTGACACAACGCCAGCAGCCGATGCATTCGGGTGAGGTTACGCTCTGTTTGTGCATGACATCAATCCGGCTCGGGCAGACCTGACTGCAGACGCCGCATGAAATACAACGGTCGAGATCGCGGGTGACACGGACCGGCGACAGAATTGAAAAAAGCCCCAGCAGGGCACCGTAGGGGCAGAGATAGCGGCAAAAGGGGTTTTTCAGAAAGAAACCGAGCGCGGTCACAACCAGGATAACGCCAAGGGCAGTGGGTGATATCTGCCGGAAGAAATCCAGCAGGCGCACATCGGCCAGCTTGTGGTAATCAGAGTGGATAAAGGCCTGCAACGCTGATGGAGACATGGCAATGGCAACAGAGTAGAGAAAAAAACCCAACAGCAGGTATTTCAGACAGCGCAGGGGGACATCGAACCACTTCGGCAGGAGCGTGTTCCGGTGCATCAGCTTGAAACCGATCTTCCAGGAGCATTCGGAGACGGCAGCAACCGGGCAGATCCATGAGCAGAAGGAGCGACGCATGAGCAGCGCCAGCAGCACAATCGTGATAAAAATCACCACCGCCGCCGGATGAACCGGGTTGATGCCGCCCCCCCTGAGCCAGGCGGCGGTGCCCAGCAGGCCGGAAATCGGGAGGAAACCTTCAATGCCGTCCGGGCGGAGGGTGGAAGCTGGCAGGGTCCCGCTCCGGATCGCATCAATAAACAGATAGAACCTTATGCCCAGCCAGAGCATGAAACTGAGAAAACACCATTGGATCAGGATGCGCAAGGGCTGGACATAGCGGGCGGACATGCAATCTCCCGGCACAACAGTAGTACCGGGACAGGTTGGAAGCCCGTCCCGGCAGAGAATTATTCCGATCTCATGGCCACGTACTGCACGCTGCCGTCGGGGCGCCTGAGCAGTAGCCGCACCACATCGCCCTTCTTGAGTTTGGCAACCAGCGCGGCAAACGCATCCAGCGAATCCGGGCGACTGCCATTTATCTCGACGATGATGCTGCCCGGCGTAACGCCTGCCTCTTCAGCCGCCGCCCCCTGCCTCACCTCAGTCACAACAAGCCCTGCCTTTGCATCCCTGACACGCAGGCGAGCTGCAAGTTCTTTGGTCAGCTCCTGGACGACAATGCCAAGCTTTTCCTGCACGTTGACCCCCGCAGCAGGTGACTCGGAATCGCTCCCCTTCAGTTTGCTGACTACAACAAAAATATCCTGTTTTTTTCCGTCGCGGAAAATGATGAGCCTGGCTTTTTTCTCAATGGGGGTAGCAGCTACATAACGGGGCAGTTCGGTGCCGTCATTAATCTGCTTGCCGTCAAACTCCAGAATAATGTCACCGGCCTTGAGCCCGGACTTGTCAGCCGGGGTATCCTTTTCAACATTGGAAATCAGCGCCCCTTTTTCGGATTCAAGTCCGAAGGACTTTGCCAGCTCTGCCGTGAGCGGCTGAACCCGAACCCCCAGATATCCGCGTGTGACCTTGCCCGTATCCCGCAACTGCTCGATGATCCCTTTGGCCATATTGATAGGTATGGCGAAACCGATGCCCTGGCCGCCGGCAATTATGGCGGTGTTGATGCCGATCACCCTGCCGTCGGTATTGAAGAGCGGGCCGCCCGAATTCCCGGGATTGATGGAGGCATCTGTCTGGATGAAATCATCGTAGGGGCCGCTTCCGATAACCCGCCCCTTGGCGCTCACAATGCCGGCCGTGACCGTCTGCGCCAGACCGAAGGGGTTGCCGATGGCCATGACCCATTCTCCGACCTCCAGAGCATCACTGTCCCCCAGCTCGGCGGCGTGAAAAGATTCAGTATCGCTGATCTTGATAAGAGCCAGATCAAGTTTGTCGTCCGATCCCTTGATAACCCCTTTCACTTCCCGTCCGTCGGCGAGCTTGACCATAACCTCGTCGGCGCCGTTCACAACATGGTTATTGGTGAGGATATAACCATCCGGGCTGATGATGAATCCGGTGCCGAGGCTTTGCTCGCGGCGCGTACGCTGTTGGGGAACCTGTTCATTGAACTGCCCGAAAAAATCTTCAAAAAAATTGTCAAAAGGTGTCTGGGCATGGGGGGAACGGCGAATGCGCTGTTTCGGCTTGATAATTTTCGCCGTGCGGATGTTGACGACGGACGGCTTGAGTTTCTTTGCCAACTCGACAAAGTCGGGGCTGATGGTCTTTGCCACGGATGCATCAGGCAGGGCAACCGAGATAATTGCAGCAACGAGACTTGCGACAAGCAAATGTAAAGCCCGCACAATATTTTTTGACATGTCATGACCTCCCTGTATCCTGTACTCCGGGTTTAATAAAGAGAGGCGGGTCGAATTATACAACGACACCGCCTGTCTTTTACCGTCTGAAAATAATCAGTATGTCTGCGAAAGTCAACCCCGTCCGTTAGCCCTCGCGCATGACGTATCCCTGCCCGCGTACGGTGTGAATCAACTTGACGGGGAAATCCTTGTCGACCTTTTTGCGCAGGTAGTTGACATAGACGTCGATGATATTGGTGAAGCTGTCAAAGGCATAATCCCAAACGTGATCTGCGATCATGGCCCGTGAAAGAACCTTGTTGTTGTTGCGCATCAGGTATTCCAGCAGACCGTATTCCTTGGCTGTCAGATCGATCTCCATCTTGCCGCGCCAGATCTTGTGGCTGACCGGATCAAGGCGCAGGTCGGCGAAACGGATTTCAGCGCCACGATCCTGCCCTTCCCGGCGCAGCAGGGCACGAACCCTGGCGGTAAGCTCAGCAAAGGCAAACGGCTTGGCGAGGTAGTCATCCGCCCCGGCATCAAGGCCTGCCACAATATCATCGGTGCTGTTCTTGGCGGTCAGCATCAGCACCGGGATGCGATTACCGGCTGCACGCAGTTCCCTGACGATTGTCAGACCGTCTTTTTTGGGAATCGTCACATCCAGTATGGCGAGACTGAATTCACCCGTAAGAAGCTGCTTGCTGCCATCGGCACCGTCATGACTCACGACAACCTCGTAGGTTTCCTCTTCAAGGCCACGCTTGATAAAACTGGCAACCTTCTTCTCATCTTCAACCACTAGAATTTTCATACGCTACTCTCCTTTTTTGGTATGCATTCCATACTTCGATGATTCTACCGATAGTCCGGGTACGTGAATCAGACCGTGATGCTGTCCATGCGTCTCATGATGTCGGATGCCGCCTCCTCAACCGACTTGTTGGTAACATTGATGACCATCCACTCGGGATGACGACGGTACAACTGCTTGCAGTATGCCAGTTCATCCTCCACCTGCTGATAGTCTGCGTAGCTGCCGCGCGGGCTCTGTCGCATGTTGATCAGACGCGATGTGCGTATTTCAACCAGTCGTTTCGGGTCGATAATCAGTGCGACAATCTTGCTCTGATCTATCTGGAAAAGCTCCTCCGGAGGATCGATCCCTTTGACCAGCGGCACGTTGGCAACCTTGTACCCCTTGTGCGCAAGGTACATGGAAAGCGGTGTCTTCGACGACCGTGAGACCCCCACCAGAACCAGATCAGCCTTGTGGAGATAGCGCGTTTCCTGGCCATCATCGTGCTTGACGGTAAAATTGACCGCCTCGACGCGCTTGTGATATTCAGTATCGATGCGGTGCAGGAGTCCCGGCTTTTCCTGCGAGGCGGAGCCAAGAAAACGGGACAGACTGTAAATCAGTCCGCTGAGAAGATCAACCGCCAGCAGGCTGTGTTCCTCGGTAATACGCTCAACGGTCTCCGCCAGATGCGGATCAACAAGGGTGTAGGCCACCATGCCCGGGTCGTGCACAACAACGGATAGAGCCTGTTGAATATCGGCCTGGTTCCTGATCTGGAAAAGACGATGAATCCTGACATCATCATCATAAAATTGTGAGAGAGCGGCACGTATAACCCGCTCGGCAGTTTCTCCTGTTGAATCGGATATGATATAAATAACCTTGTTCATGCACCATGCCCGACACGCTCATAAACTTTAAACCGAGACTAAGTTATATTTTCTAATGAGGATTAAAAATCAGCTGGACATATTTGTCAAGTTTTTTTGTTGCTACTCCCACAACGTTCTGCTAACGTGCCGATCTTGTAAAGTAATACGTATTCAGGTTATCAGATGAATGAAACGTGGGACGAAATATCCTGCCATGTCCCCGCAGAACTTGCCGACATCGTTGCAGAGTACCTTACAGAGCTTTCCAGTAACGGGGTCTGCACCGAAAACCGTGTCGTTGATGCCTTTTCTGTCAGTGAAATACCGGAATCGCTTTCCACAACCATCCGTGCATATTTTCCATCCGGCGAAACCAGCCTTGCGCGACTGGCCGAAATTGAAACCTTCCTGAACGGACTATCCGGCAGAGAGACCGGTTACAGAGCCGTGCCCCCGGAGTTGTCAAGGGTCAGCGCCGAGGACTGGAGCACCAGTTGGAAAGTAAATTTCAAACCGCTCAGGGTTGGACGCCGCCTGCTGATCGTTCCATCCTGGGAAAGCATCGAACCTGACGCGGACGATGTCGTTTTACGTATTGACCCCGGCATGGCATTTGGAACCGGTGGACACGAGACAACCCGCCTCTGCCTTGAAATGCTGGAAAACATCATGGACACCATGCCGCTCATGCACGCGCCGTCAGTACTGGACGTGGGAACCGGCTCGGGCATTCTGGCAATGGCTGCCGTCCAACTTGGCGCGCAACGGGTCTGTGCGCTGGATATCGACCCGCAGGCATTGGAGGTGGCACGGGAGAATCTTGCCGCCAACGGCCTGCTGGAGCAGGTTGAGTGCAGCACGACACCTCTTGAGTCACTGGACGGGAGCTTCTTCGACGTTATCCTGGCAAATATCCTGGCCGAAGAACTGGTTCGGCTGGCACCGTATCTGACCCGTCACCTTGTCGACGGCGGCAGTCTGGTACTCTCCGGCATCCTGGCGGAAAAGGAAGCGCTGGTTCGCAACGGATTCGCATCCCGGCGGCTCACATATCAAAATACACTTCGTCAGGGTGAGTGGGTTGCAATCCGCTATATGAAAGAAGCCAACGCATGAGCAGTCGCCGCTTCATGATAAATTCCCGCAGCATCCGCAACGGATATGCCTCATTCGACGGTGAGCTGTTCAACCATATAGTGCGTGTGCTGCGGCTCTCGCCGGGCGACCCCGTAACGCTTGTTGACGAAAAGGGATGCGAGCATACCGGGCTTATCGATCAGGTGGCAAAGGAGTGGGTAGCCGTCAAGATCACACAGACAAACCTCGGGCAGACCGACGACGGGATCAGCACACGAATCACCATCTGTCAGGCGCTCCCCAAGGGCGAAAAGATCGACCTGATTCTCCAGAAGGGGACGGAGCTGGGTGCACATGATTTTTGGCTGTTCGGAGGCAGGCGCTCAATTGCCCGCGTGCGTGAAGACCAGCGCGACGGCAAACTGGAACGCTGGAACCGGATAGTGGCCGAGGCGGCGCGGCAGTGCGGCCGCCGCATCGTTCCATCCGTCTCTTGGTATCCTACTGCTGTTGAGGCTTCTGACTCGGTTACCCACGACCTGCGCCTGATTCTCTGGGAAGGTGAACGTGAACAACGCCTGAGAGATGTGCTGACCGGAATCTCACCACCCGGTTCCGTGATCGTGGCGATCGGCCCTGAAGGCGGCTTCGACCCCCTGGAGGCGCGGCATTTCGCACGGCACGGTTTTCAGGCGATCTCTCTCGGCTCAAGAATATTGAGGACCGAAACGGCCGCTATTGCTATTCTGGCAATTCTGCAGTATATATGCGACGATATCTGAAAGAAGGAGCCGCTGATGAAATGTCCAAAATGTGGATACACAAGTTTTGAATTTCACGATTCCTGTACCAAGTGTTCCAGCGATCTGACCGGTTTCAAGACCACATACGGGCTTAAATCCATCGTACTTCCACAGCAGGCCCGGACGACCATGGCTGAATCGTTGTCGGATGAGAAGCCCGGTCAGGCGGCGGATCCGGTGGAGGTGCCCAGCGATATGTTTTCCTTTGATCTTCCCGATGAACCTGCCACAACCCGGCCTGCACCTCCGCTACAGGATGATCCCTTCAGATTTGACGATGATCCCGTGGCCGCTCCGGCGTCTGGTGGGGACTTTTCCTTTGGCAACGATACTCAGTCCATTCAGGGCAACGCCGAGGTAGATGCCTTTGCCGACCTGCTTGAATCCACACCTCACAAAAATGACAACCCCTTTTCCGAGCCGCCGACTGCGCCGGTTCAGGCCGCACCGGTTCAGGCTGCTGTAGGCACGGGGGAATTTGATATGAACAGCTTTTCCTGGGATGATCCGGCACCGGTCACTGAAAGTGCCACAGGCAAACCGACCGAAGATGACTTCAACAGCCTCTTCGGCGACAAGGACAACACTTCCAAATAGCTGCTGCACACGATATGTTCAACTTCAAAGCCCGCTCCCCTTGGAAATGTTCAGGAAGGACGGGCTTTGACATTTATCCCACGGAGTAAGCAAACAGTGACCCAGCGCATCACCATCCTTCCCGAGATCATAACCAACAAGATAGCCGCCGGCGAGGTGGTCGAGCGACCGGCTTCCGTCATCAAGGAGCTGATAGAAAACTCTCTCGATGCCGGCGCCACCGACATATCTGTTGAAATGGCCGCCGGAGGCAGACGACTGATCCGCATCACCGACAACGGCCATGGCATGTCCCGTGCGGATGCCATGCTCTCGCTGGAGCGGCACGCCACCAGCAAGATCAGAACCGACAGCGATCTGGACGGCATCCTCACCCTGGGCTTCCGGGGCGAAGCGCTCCCTTCCATCGCCTCGGTTTCGCGCTTCCGTCTGGCCACGCGCGAACCGGACAGCCTGGAAGGTACCGAGATCATAGTGGAGGGTGGTAGAGTCCGCGACGTGAAGGCATGCGGAATGGCGCCCGGCACCGTCATCAGTGTGGAACAGCTCTTCTTCAACACCCCGGCCCGGCTCAAATTTCTGCGCAACCCGGAGACCGAAGCAGCCCGTGCAGCTGATTCCGTGCTCCGCATGGCCGTTTCACGAGCCGACACGTCATTCTCCTGCATCAGCGATGGTAGAGAACTGCTGAGAGTTCAGCGCGGTGATCTTCAGCGCCGGCTGGATCAGGTACTCGGCAGGGATACAAGCGGAAGACTTCATGCCGTAGAAAGTTCCATCGGGGACATCAGCATCACCGGTTTCATTTCAGGTCCATCCATCGTCCGCTCCACCACCTCCGGGATGTTCACCTATATCAATGGCCGCTTCGTTCGTGACCGGGTCATTCAGCACGCCATCATGCAGGCCTACCGTGGCGTGATTGACCGTGGACGCTACCCGGTTACGGCGCTCTTCATCACACTGCCGCCCGGCGAAGTCGATGTGAATGTCCATCCCACCAAACATGAAGTCCGCTTCCGGCGGCAGCCGCAGGTACATGATGCCCTCCAGGGCGCTCTGGAAGGGCTCTTGCGACGTTCTCCCTGGCTGTCCGGCGAGCGGCAAAGCCCCCGGGCAACGACCATTGCATCCACCGGACAGGCCTACCGGGAACGTATCGCGGCAGCGGCGCAGGCATCCCTGCAGATGCCGTCCGGCGCCAAGCATCCCACCTTTCCGGGGCGCACAGCTTCATATCTCAAGCCACAAGAGGCATCATCAACAAGCCAAGCCCCCACTGTCGGTGAGTCAGCAGAGCCGTTTGAGCAGGAAACTTCATCCGCGCATCAGCGGGGATATTTTTCATCACTGGCGGTTATCGGCCAGTTCCATGCCGAATACATACTCTGTCAGTCACACGACGAACTGGTGATCATCGACCAGCATGCCGCCAGTGAACGGGTAGCCTATCAGCGCCTGAAACAGCAGTGCCGGGTCGGTGGGGTCGAATCCCAGCGCCTTCTGTTTCCCGAGACGGTAGAATTGTCTTTTACCGAGGCTGCCGCAGCCCTGCGCTTTCAGACAGATCTGGCGCGGATCGGCTTCGAGCTGGAACCATTTGGCGGCACGACCATCATCCTGTCAGCGGTTCCACGACTGACGGAAGGCACAGGAGCTACACAACTGATTCGTGACATCCTCTCCGAACTGAACCAGCGCGGCGTCAGCGCCGCCTTCCAGGACGCGGTTGACGAGCTGCTCTCCCGTATCGCCTGCCATTCGGTCGTGCGCGGCGTCCATCCTCTGGACACGATGCAGATAACGGAGCTGCTGCGCAGCATGGATGAAACCGACTTCGCCGCCAGTTGCCCCCATGGCAGACCAGTCTCGCATATTGTTACGCTGGTTGAGCTTGAGAAGACCTTCAAACGGAGATGATGCCGGCGATTCGTCATAAACTCCTCGTCATCTGCGGCCCCACCGCTTCCGGGAAGAGCGAGCTGGCCGCACGGCTGGCTGTACACCTGGATGCGGAGATCGTCAATGCCGACTCCATGCAGGTTTATCGGGGCATGGACATCGGCACGGCCAAGCCAGGCCTTGAGCAGCAAGAGGAGACGCACCATCATCTGATCGACGTGGCAGATCCGGGGCAGCCCTTCTCGGCAGCGGATTTTGCCGATGCCGCCGATGCGGCTATCCGCGACATCAGCTCCCGCGGCAAACGGGTCATCGTGGCAGGTGGCACCGGACTCTACATCAAGGCCCTGCTCAGGGGTCTGATCGACGCCCCCTCCGCTAACGAAGACCTCCGCCAGGGACTGCACGCCGAGGCGCTTGAGCGGGGAAATGCCGTCATGCTTGAGAAACTGCGGCAGGTAGACCCGGTGTCTGCCGCGCGTCTTCATCCCAATAACCTGGTGCGGATCATCCGCGCTCTGGAAGTTTTTCAGCAGACCGGCATACCGCTCTCCCGTTATCAGGAGGGACATGGCTTTTCCGACAAACCTTATCAGAGTCTGCAGATCGGGATTCGTGTCGATCGCCCGCTGCTCTACAGCCGGATAGACGAACGGGTAGGCGGGATGCTGGAGCGCGGCCTGGTGGAAGAGGTTCAGAAGCTTTTGAATGCCGGATATGGCCCGGAAACAAAGGCCATGCGCTCGATCGGATACCGGGAGGTTGCCGCACACCTGACCGGGGCTTACGACCGTGCAGAGGCCATCCGCCTGATCCGGCGCAACACGCGACATTACGCCAAGCGCCAGATGACCTGGTTTGGCGCGGACAGAGAGATAATATGGCTTGAATATCCCGCAGAGTTTGATACTATTTTACGGCAGGCACGTGATTTTTTTGGGCAGGGGGAGAAATAACATGGCAAAAGCGCCTTTCAATATTCAGGATCAGTACCTCAACCAGGCTCGCAAGGAGCGTATCAAGGTGATCGTGGATATGATGTCGGGTGACAAGCTGGAGGGGCATATCAAGTCGTTCGACAATTTTTCCGTTCTGCTTGATTCCAGTGGCGATATCCTGATCTACAAACACGCCATCTCGACCATCACCTCTACAGACGGCTCCTTCCGCCTCCACCAGTAGTGGGTCAATCCCGGCCTCGCGGCAACAACTGATCACAGGTATCCATGAACAGACAAACCAAAAACCTGCTGGCTGCAGCCCTGATCTTAGTTTCCCTGACAGTCCTCATGCTCTACAACTCTTCTGCAGTTTTCCTGCAGTTGTTCATCGCATTCGCCATGGCCTACGTTCTGAACCCGGCAGTGGTGTATCTGGAGAACAGGCGGGTCAACCGCATCGTCAGCATCCTGATCGTCTTCTGCACGGCACTGGTGGTCTGCACCGGATTCGCACTCTTCCTGATTGTCTCCATCAGTGGCGAATTTTCCAACATCCAGATCAACCTGCCGGGATACGCCCAGCATCTGTACGAGGTTATTCCGGAAACGATCAAAACATATCTGAGGATTGAGACCCCTGAAAAACTGTCCCTGCGTATGAACGAGCTGATGCTGCAGGCTCGCGGCATGTCGCCGGACCTGCTCAAACCGCTGCTTGCATTTCTCCAGAAAGCCTTTTCCTCCACCGTCGGTCTGATCCTGACGATTCTGGGCTATTGCATCATCCCGGTCTACCTGTTCTACCTGCTGGCCGATCTGCCCCAACTGAAGCAGTTTCTCGAGTCCTTCATCCCCGAGCGCTTCCGCGCCGGATACGGCGAAAAGCTGGCCGAAGTGGATGCCGTTCTGTCGGGCTTCATCCGTGGCCAGCTTTCGGTCTGCGCCATTCTGGCGGTACTCTACAGCATCGGGTTGTACGTCATCGGCATCGATCTGGCCATTGCCATCGGAACCCTGGCCGGCATAACCTTCATCATCCCGTATGTCGGCACCATCATCGGCATCGTGCTCTCCGTTTCCATGGCATTTCTCAAATTCCACGACATCCTTCACCCCCTGCTCTGCCTGGGGTGGTTCAGCCTGGTGCAAGGCCTGGAAGGAATGGTCATCACCCCCAGGGTAGTGGGCAAGACCGTCGGTCTGCACCCGCTGGTGGCCATCGTGGCTCTGCTGATCGGAGGACAGATCTTCGGCATATTGGGCATGCTGCTGGCCGTTCCGGTCACCGCCGTGCTCCAGGTGTTCCTGCATTCACTGGCCGACTACTACCGCGAATCGGACTTCTATCGCGGAGCCCCATGACCGGACTTCAGATCGAGGGGGTTGCTCCCGGCTCCATCGCAGATGAATTCGAACTGTCGCCGGGTGACCGCCTGCTGGCTGTCAACGGCCAGCCGCTGCGGGATATCATCGATTACAGCTATTTCACCTCATGCGCAGATGAACTGCTGCTGGAAATTGCCCGCTCCGATGGCGAACTCTGGGAGCTGGAGCTGGAGCGCCAGCCGACCGAACCGCTCGGCTTAACCTTTGCGTCCCCCGTTCCAGCCCGCTGCAGCAACAACTGCATCTTCTGCTTCGTCCACCAGCTCCCCGAAGGCCTGCGGAAACCCCTGTACGTCAAGGACGAAGACTACCGCCTCTCCTTTCTCAACGGCAACTATGTCACTCTGGCAAACCTTACGACATCAGAGCGCGACCGGATCATCGAGCAACGCCTCTCCCCGCTCTACATCTCAGTTCACACCACCAATCCGGTTCTGCGGGAGCAGATGCTGGGGAAACAGGGTATACCGCCGGTCATGCGGCAATTGCGCGAGCTGGCATCCGCCCGTATCACCATGCACACTCAGGTGGTACTCTGTCCCGGCGTCAACGATGGCCCCGAGCTGGAGCGAACCATCGCCGATCTGGCCGGACTCTACCCGGCGGTGCAATCCCTGGCTATCGTGCCGCTGGGTCTGACCCGTCATCGCCGGAAACTGCCGCCCCTTGAACCTGTGGATTCCGTGTATGCGCGGTTGTGTATCAAAACACTGACACCGCAGATGAGGCGCTTGAGGCGAACACTTGGCCAGCGTTTTCTTTTTCTGGCTGACGAGTTCTACCTCAAGGCAGGCTTCCCCTTTCCGGCACTCCGGGAGTATGGCGATCTCCCCCAGATCGAAAACGGCGTCGGCATGGTGCCGCTTTTCATGCGTGATGCCGCACGGACCCTGCGCTCTGCCCGCCGGACGGGCAATCACCGGGTGACCGTTGTAACCGGCGTCTCGGCATTTTCGTTTGTTGCAGAGTTTCTTGCGAAGCTGGGGGAGAAAACCGGGCTGGAAATCATACCGCTGGCGGTGGAGAACCGGCTCTTCGGCAGCAGCGTGACTGTCAGCGGCCTGGTGGTCGGTGGGGATATTATTGCCGCGTTGAAAACGAGGGAGATCGGCACGGCTCTCCTGCTGCCGGACGTAATGCTCAAAGAGGGCGAGGGTGTCTTTCTGGATGACCTGTCAGTGAAAGAACTAGAGAAAAAACTCGGCTGTCGGGTGATCCCGTTTGACTCCACTCCGCAGGGGTTGTACCGGGCACTGAAAAAGCTGGCAGCACCGGTTTAAACGACCGTCAACGCTGGCCGGGAACGGCGGCGTTTCGTACCGGCCAGATGTGGTAATAGTTTGTGCTGTCAAGGGGGCGGAGATTTCCATTCCAGGTATTTACCACCATGATCCGGCCTGATGCCGTCCCATCCGGCGTAGATGTCCAGTAATTGCCCGCCTGCACATTGGTGAAACCACACGTCGCCAGGTAATCTGCGATAAAATGTGCAAACCGGTCACCCCATCCGGCTTTTTTCCCAAAATAAACCGCGCCTTCCATCTCCTCACGTGTCGGTAAGCGCCAGTCGCCATGCCCGGCAAAGTGTTCCCGGTTAAGCTGCTCGATATATTTTTTTGAATCGGAATATGTGATCGGCTTTTTGGAAAGGTTGGCGTTGCGAACCCACATCAACTGTGTGCGGGTATCGATGACAGTCTGTTTATTCAGTGCGTAAAACGACGCCTTAAGCCCGTCGGACGGGGTTGCAGCTTCATCAACAAGCTTGTTGAGGGGAACCGCATTGACGATGCATCTGAATTTGGTCGCCACGCCGTCGGGGAAATCATCCGGATGTGTCCAGATAATTTTCCGTGATGTGCCGATTGGAACCATCCTGCCGAAATCACCTGACAGCGTCAGCATATTGGAGGTGTATGTCGTACCATTGACGACCATCGAGACCTCGACACCATAGTCCTTTTCGCCGCGTTTCCCCGTCAGGTCATATTCGATATTCAGGCTGGTTTTTGTAAATTCTGTTCTGAGATTGGTTACTTCCGCAGCCAGCAGCACAGACGGAAGAGAGATGCAGCAGACTATGAGACAGGCCATGAAACGGGAAATCATACCCATGAAGTGTTTCCTCTCTTGGTGTTGAGCATGTAGGTGTTCCGGGGTGGATAGTAATTTGACTGGCTGCTGAGGTCAACAGTTTAAACGGGATGCGGAGCGGAATGAGCATATTGACAAATCAAATCAAGGATGTCACTAATCGCCTCATGAAAACGATATGGAATAGTACCGACCACCTGAAACGCTGTCGAATCATTGCCACAGCCATCCTGCTGGCAGGTCTCGGCTGCGCCGCAGCCGTGTATCTGAGCGTCGGTGAAACCCCGGTTGACCCTTTTGCCGAGTTCGAAAATTCAAAGAAATTTGCCTACGAGCTTGAACGTATGGGAGGGAAAGCGGCTCTTTTTGCGAACGATTTCAACAGATGGTTTGCCGGATTATGGCATGGTCAGAACCTGGCATTCACCATCGCCGTTTTAACGATCATCACCGCTGCCGCCTATTATTTTGTTGCAAGCGGCCTGGCGGCTGACGCCGAAACAGATTGATTCATCACCTTCCGGAGCGGTCATATCAGAACAATCATCCTGAAAATAGCGGCATGGTGCCTTCCGCTGGTCATCATGGCCATCCTGGTCACGTGGCGCTTTCTCGACCAGTGGGTGGCGCTGACGGTACTGAAGCTGCTGAGATCCGGCAAACTGCTGCATGTAAATGTTGCCCAGATCCCTGACGTCCTCTTCCTGCTGGTCTGCGTCGGCAGCGCCATACTCTGGGGTGTCTACTTGTTCCTCACCTTCCGGGGTATCGCCAACCAGCGCTCACGGTTTTGTCAAATCGCCGGTTGCGCCGTTCCGCTCAGCTTTTTCATGAAATGGGTCAGCAAGGCCGTTTTCGGCAGAACCAATACGCAGGTCTGGCTTTCAAACCGGGTAGGAGACAATTTTCACTGGTTTCAGGGGGGGGGCGATTACAGCAGCTTTCCATCGGGGCATATGGCGGTATTTACGGCCTTCTTTGGCGCAGTCTGGCTGTTCTACCCGCGGTATCGCGCCCTCTGCGCCGGATGCCTGCTGATCCTGGCCGTGGCTCTGGTCGCCACGAACCATCATTTTCCCAGCGACGTAATCGCCGGGGCATACCTGGGCGTAGCCGTAACCGGTCTGGTCATGATTCTTTTCAGGAAAACGGACTCCGGGTTGTTGAACAGTTGACACGAAGGAACGGCGGGCGGGAACCGTCTATAGATCAGACACACAGGAGCCGACTTTTCAGCCAGCTCCCGTGGAAAAAGGTAACAGAGGCTTACCGGAGTCTCTCTTATTTCTTGCCCTTGAGAGTCTCGGTGGCTTTTTCAGCTGCGCCTTCCATGGCTTCCTGTGCGGACGTATCCCCATCACTGGCAAGTTGAACCGCCTGCGGAGAAATGGTCACCGTGTCGGTCTTCGCAGCCTGGACAGTTTTAAGGGCATCCTGGTTAGCCTGAGGCGCAGACGCCGTCTGGTCTGTCTTGACCTGCGGATTCACATATGACGGATTGGCAGTTATGCTGCCGGGTGAGATTTGTTCGATTGACATTTGAGCTGCCTCCGTTTGGATTAACTATCTGATTCTCTTATCGGGTATCCGGCGAAGACCTTGACTGCGTCAGTATTATTTTCCCCACATCATTTTTCATCATGCCTGAAAGAACGTCTTTACGGCTCGTCATCCCTTAATTTCCGTATCTCATCCATCTCAATTTCAAAGCAATCCGGGCAGATACCGTGACTGAATCTGGCCTCGGAATGGTCTGATATGTAGTGTTCCATCTGCTGCCAGCTTTCTTCATCGTTTCGTATCTTCTTGCAGTAGGAGCAGATCGGTATGATCCCCTCAAGCTGCTGCACCTTCTCAAGTGCGTTCTCCAGCTCTACGACCTTTTCGGAGAACTCCTTCTGCAGGAGCTTGAGATCCGTAACGTCTCTGGCGATGGAAAACATTCCGTCCAGATCCCCCTCGCTATCGTACATGGGGCCTCTCGTGACAAGCAGATACCGCGTCTCGCCGTCAACCGCAACCTGATCCTCGTAGGTGACTGATTCGCCGCTGGACATCACCGAGCCGTCAAGGGTTTCAACCGCCTGGGCATGTTCCGGAGAGAAAAAATCCGCAATGCCCTTTCCGATTATATCCTCGATCGACTGGCCGAGAAGATAGGCCGCCTCCGGATTGACAAACACGTAACGCCCCTGACGATCCTTTATGAATACGGCATCAGGGGTGGACTCGATCATGGTGTGAATAAGTTCAAGTTTCTGTTTGGCCTCCTGCAAAATCCTGTACCTCTTCCTTCGCTGCCGTATGTTCAGAAGGAGATACACAACCAGCACCACGGCCACAACAGACGTAATCGCCAGCGCAAGGGTAACCCCGTGCTGCCGGATCGCCTCCCGCAAGGGCACCTTGCCGTAGTTTTCGTATGGAGGCAGCCGCCATTTCTGCAACAGCGTGCGGACCGACTCGTAATTATCAGGGACTGCCCAGCCAATCGGGTTCGGGTACCGGTCATCCCTGCTGTCGTGGGCCATGAGGAGCAGATGGGCAGCCACCTCGTTAGCCAGTCGTTTATCCGTATGCTTCAGCCGGGCAAAGGCAAAATCCGGGTACAGTTCGGAACTGAGCAGAAATGGAAACCCTTCTACATGCTTCTGGTTGATGATGCGGAAATCCGACAGGGCTATTTTCCCCTCATTTGCCAGTTGTTCCAGGACGTAGGTACGAACCGCACCGGCATCGGCCTCGCCGTTCTTCACCGCCATGACCACCTTGTCGGCGGAGGCACCGGCAAATTGAACCGACGCAAGTTCATCTGAAGAAATACCCTGGCGTTTCAGCTCATCACGGGTGACCAGCCAGGATGCAAAGGCGGTTTTACTGGCTGTTATGATCGTTTTTCCCCGAAGATCGGCAAGCTTCGTGATATCAGAGCGGTTCGCCTTGACAAAGATGACTGAGCCGGAGTAGGCGGAAGCGATATGTCCCGCATGGCTGATGAGTGTGGCAAGCCGGGAGGCGCCGTATTTCACCTCGAACTGGATGTATTGGGCAGGGTTGGCCACCACAAAATCAAGCTGGCCGTCTGCCACCGCCTTTTCCATGATCGCATAGGCCTGCGGGACAATGACGAAGTGGTGTTCAGAGATGTTGGCGTTCAGGTAGTCTGTGACCTGCTGCCAGTATTTCACGGAATCTTCGGGTCCCCGGATGGACAGGACGCCTATTCTGACTTCTTTGGCAGATGCATGGGGGGTAATAGCGAGAAGAATGGTGAAAAGAAGGGCGAAAAATGTACGACATCGTGTCATGAACATCACCTCAAAACTTCGATGGTGAATCGCTGTACCGGCAACCCTTCATAAATCTTTTGTTTAATATCACTTATATTTTTAATGTGCAACAAATAAACTCAACAATTCAGAGATGTATTAACCTGTTTTTTTGGTAGGGAACTATGCGAGCCGATGGCTCCAAGCCGTATACAAAAAAACCTCCGGGGTTTTAAAAAACCTGGAGGCACCGGTGAATCCAAAGATTTTTCCCTGAGACCTCTCTGTGTCTCTGCGCAGAAAGGTTTAATGCCCTACGCCTTGAACCTGTTCTCCGTGCCCGCCACCAGGCGTTTGATGTTTTCGATATGCCGGATAATGACGATAACCGCGATCAGCGTGGTAACCGCCACCATCACCCGACTACCTCCCCGTAGCCAGACCCCTATCGGCATGACTGCGGCAGCGACGATTGAACCGAGCGACACATAGCGCCAGATCAACATCAGGAGAGCAAAAACCATCAGGGCAATACCGACCGCAACCGGTGAAAGCGCCAGAAACACCCCCAACGCTGTGGCAACCCCCTTGCCCCCCCTGAACTTCAGAAAGACCGAAAACACATGCCCGCAGAAGGCGGCCAGCCCCACCCAGGCAGCATACTCGACCGGCAGGTTCGAGCATTTTACCGCCAGCACCGGCAGCACCCCTTTCAGGGTATCGCCAAGCAGGGTTATGATACCCACCTTGCGACCGACAGTCCGGTACAGGTTGGTGGCGCCGATGTTGCCGCTCCCCTCTGTGCGCACATCAATGCCGTACGCCTTACCCAGAAGCAGCCCGGTCGGTATCGAACCGAGCAGATAGGCCAGAAAAATCAATCCGAAAAACAGTACGCCATCACTCATCATCGGTCTGTCCGCTACCCTGTAATCAACCGTTCCTCATGCAGTTTTACTCAATCGCTTTTTTGGCATCTTTGACAAACTGACTGGCGGGAAATTCCCTGATCAAGCGTCCAAAAGCCTCAACCCCTTTGGGTTTCTGGCCATCAGCCACGTAGGCCTTTCCAAGATACAACAGCACCTCATCCCGGCGCGGAGCCTCGGGGAAAGTCTTGAGCGCCGCCTCGAAGCGGGCTATGGCCGCAGGATACTTATCGGTACGGTAATAGAACCTTCCCACATAGATCTCGTATTGAAGCTGCTTGTCGCGACACTGCGCGATTTTTTCCTTTACCCCGGCGGTATTTTCGCCCCCTGGATACAGCTTCAGGTACGATTCCAGTATCAGCAGCGCGTTCTTGACCGGGGTCTGGTCTGTGTCGATCCGTTTGATCTGGTTGTAATGACTCAATGCCTGGCGATACAGGGCAAAACCCGCCTTTTCATGTTTCGGGTGCATCTTGCGGAAATCCTCGTAGGCGCCAGCCGCTTCGATGTATTTCTCATCAAGGAAATAGGCGTCGGCAATGTTGATTTCGGCCTGGGTGGACAGCTCCTGTGACTGATAGCTCTCCTTGACCTTTTTCCAGAACTCTATGGCATCACCGTAGTTGCCTTTTTTAAAGGACTGTTCACCGGCTTTGAACTGCTCGTCAGGTGATTCGGGCGGTTTGGTGGTGGCGCATCCCTGGAGAAAAACAGCGGTAATCACGGAGAGAACGGCGATTTTGATCTGAATTTTCATGGCAATCCCCAAATAACTGCGAGTAGTGTAATCTAATTGTCGAGTATGTCCCTGCCGCGACCGTCCGACAACAGCCGCGCAATGATATCGTGATTCAGCCAGAGGGCAGACGCCGCCGGGTTCCATGACGCATGGAGCATCAATCGACCGGTGGATTGAAAGACGATCCGCGATAATTCGGCGCATATCAACAGTTTCTGGTCCGTGTGCATACCCATCAGCTCTGCCGAACTTGCCAGCATCAGCTCGGCCTGCTCGCGGGTGTTGGGCTGCGGCCAGCTGTCATATTCGATAATATCAGACAGAATCGGGGATGACAGGTAGCTGTCGGCCCGCTTCAGCAGGTGATCGATCGTTTCCCCATCCTTCAGCATCTTCCGGCAGCGTTCAAACAACGGCGCGGAAGCAGCGTCTCCCAGTTCGCCCCGGATGGCGGTCAGGAGAGGATATAACGAAATTTCAACCCCCAGAAACAGCGCGCTGGAGTTGGTCTGGATCTCGGGACAGTTGAACACCGTCGCCACGATCCCCTGTCGCGTGGCATCGGCTGCGATATCCTCCAGGCGCATCTTGGCGATTCCCTGAACATATGGGGTGTAGGATTGCCAGCGGAACTCGCCTCCTACCAGAACGGCAGTGCCGTGATAGCCGTAGGCGGTGTAGCGCACCAGGCCTCCATCAGCGGAGATGCGGCCGCGCAGGTCGGCGGTTTCTTCTATCAGATAGCGGAAGGTATCGGCGGTCACTTCATTGAAACTCGCGTCGCATAACCTGCCGAGTCCGCTGTCCCAGAAGGCGCCCGAGGAGAGATACTTGTCTCCGGTTCCTTTGAATATCCGATTCAAAAGCGGCATGAAGACCCGCGCCCGGGGAATTCCCCCCGCCATGGAATGGGCAAAAACAACGTTTGCGCCAGCCGGAATCAGCGAATCAAGCATCGATGCAACCTGTGAAATCGCGCTGCGGAACCGCGCCGAACCGGCAGCTCGAGCCTGCTGGATGAAATCATCATCAAACGCAATCGTATTCCAGTCGTCAGGCCGGGCCTTCTTGAGCTGTTCCGCCACGGACGGCTGTGCGGCCACCGACTCCATGTCAAAACCTGCTTCCAGCGGGATATTGATGATCTTTCCGCCCAGCAGCGCCTCACCGTCGGCACATTCGTCGCTGGTGAGAGGTCGCAGGGTGCCGTCCGCATCACGCCTGCCGACCGTTGTACCGATCACGGTCATGCCGAGTCGGCGAGCCTCGTCCACCAGGCCGTTTGCGTATCCGCGACCGAAGAGTTCGCCCGTCAGCACCAGCACATCTCCCGATCCGTATCCTGCCACTTCGGGCAATTGCTGCATCGGCCGATATTCCGTCATTGATTCCTCCCTACAACGATTCAATCTGTCAAAAAAGTGAGAACTGTTCTTACCACGAACCGCCCCGGAATGTGAACAAAAAAACGGTTGCAGAGCACGTGACAAGGTTGTCTGTTCGTGGTATCGTCTCTCCACCCTCGTAAAGGAGCATCATATCCGAAGATGAACAGCGAACTCATTCTGCTTGGCCACGGAAGCGGCGGCAGACTCTCACACCAGTTGCTGGATGACCTGATCCTGCCGATCCTGAGCGGTTCGGCACAGGCGGGCCAGAACGATGCGGCGCTGCTTGAACCGGTCGCCGGGCGTCTTGCCTACACCACCGATTCCTTTGTGGTCGATCCGATCTTCTTTCCGGGCGGCACCATCGGCAGCCTGGCCGTACACGGCACGGTCAACGACCTGGCCATGATGGGCGCACGACCGCTCTGGCTCAGTGTGGGGCTCATCATCGAAGAGGGTTTCGGCACAGCCGATCTCCGCACCATCCTCTCCGACATGCGCCGGGCAGCCGATGAGGCAGGAGTCAGCATTGTCACAGGTGACACCAAGGTCGTGCCGCGCGGCAAGGCGGATAAAATCTTCATCACCACCTCCGGCATCGGCGTCATCGAACACGACATAGCAATCCACGGGGCCAACGCCCGGCCCGGAGACGCCATCATCATCAACGGCACCATCGGTGACCACGGCATTGCCGTCATGGCTAGCCGCGAGGGTCTCAAAGTCACCAGCGACATCCTCAGCGATTCAGCCGCCCTTAACAGCCTGACCGCAGAGATCATTGACGAGGCCGGCGTCTGTCTCCATGTGCTGCGCGACCCCACCCGTGGGGGTGTAGCCACAACCATCAAGGAAATCGCCCTGCAATCGTCCGTTGCCATCACCCTGCACGAGGAAAATATGCCGGTGAACCCGGCCGTTCGCGGTGTCTGCTCCATCCTGGGGCTGGATCCGCTCTTCGTGGCCAACGAAGGAAAACTGCTGGCAATCGTTGAGCCATCAGCCGCAGAACGTGTCCTGACCCGCATCAGACGGCATCCTCTGGGGAGACATGCGGCAATCATCGGCTGTGTGACCGATGGTGACGCCGGACGGGTCAGCATGAAAACCTCCATCGGCGGCACACGCGCGGTGGAGATGCTTGCGGGCGAACAGTTGCCGCGCATCTGCTGAACCGCCACAGACAGGATACGACAGGAGAAACTACATGCAGAGAAAAGCCCAGATTGGCGACATCAAGAACATCCAGAAACTGCTCACCGCCTACGCGGCCAAGGGTGACATGCTCTCCCGTTCCCTTTCGGAACTGTATGAGTCGCTGCGCGATTATTATGTGGATGTGGACGGGGAGCGGCTGCTCGGTACTGCAGCGCTGCACATACTCTGGGAGGATCTGGCCGAGGTTCGCTCAGTGGCGGTGGCGGAAGATGCCGGGCGCGCCGGCATCGGGAGCAGGCTGGTGCAGGCCTGTATTGCGGAGGCGCGAGAACTGGGGTTGAAGCGGGTGTTCTGCCTGACCTACAAGCCTGAATTCTTCAGCAAGCACGGTTTCCGGCTGGTTGACAAATCCGAACTGCCCCACAAGGTCTGGAGCGACTGCATCAAATGCGTCAAATTTCCCGATTGTGATGAAAATGCCATGACCCTGGATCTGTAATCAGCTCCGAAGTTCTGAAAGACCCGCCCGCCGGTCTTCGACGATGATTCCCCGCGAGCCGCGTTCGTCCCGGCTCACCAACTCTACCCGCCCGTCGGCACGTTCCACGTAATGAGCGGTATCGTCATCGGCCAGTTTGGGGAGGTATTTCCCGCCGATATCCTCGTAGATATCCACTCTGAAGAGCGCGGTTCCCTTTTCCAGATCCCACAGCCCCCCCAGATTCAGGACACCGTCATTATCATAGACCGTCACCCTTCCCTCCGGATTTCTGTAGCCGACAAAATATTTGCCTTCCTCCTTGTGGTACACAGCGGCATCCATCGGGCAGAGCCTGTCACCGACCACCTCACAGAGATCATTTTCCCTGATCAGGAACGTTTTTTCAGCCTTGCTCAAAGGCCACTCCGACGTCATCTTGTCGGGACTGTGGGTAAGCAGCGCCTTATCCTTCCGCAGTGTCGTCCGGTCGAGACAGCGATAATCGGTGTGAACGACGCTCTTGCGCGTGGCGATGTCGTGCACCACAAAGGTGTCATCGAACGAGACCAGTGCCTCCCGGTACCGCTCTGCGCTCCAGATGCGCTCGATGTAGTCGTTGATGTCGCCGTGAATAACCGGGGCGCGGTCAAATTCCTCCCGTGACATGTTCAGGCGCTGCGGCCGTTTTTCCGTCCGGAGGATCTGCCATAATTCGGTGTCGTGAGCCGTATCGCCGCTGAAAACCAGTGATTCCGACGCAGTCCTGAACCTCAGGCCGATACTCGGGACGCCGTGCCAGACCGGTGCATTGATCGCCTCAATCGTATACCCGGACGGGTCGCGGTAGATATTCTGTTCCTCTTCATAAAAGACGGTTGAAGAAAAGGGATAGAACAGTTCCGGTTCGACCCATTCGCCGGAGTCCGGATCGCGGAAAAGCATCCGGGGTCTGCCGTTTCGGGAGCTGATCACGATCTTGGCACGGTCGGGGCCGACAAGCGTGCCGTCACGCTCCACGACCTCCAGCCGTGAGACCGTATCGGGATCCTCGCGGCGTATTATTCTGAATTTGGGACGGGGGCCGAGCAGGCTGAAATCGATATAGTCTTCATATCCAAGGTCAACCACGCTTTTTGAATCACTGCTGAGGCTTGTGCAGAGCGCGGGCCCGGAGGCGGCTATGAGCCCTTCGTTTATGGTTTCAGTGGTGCAGATCCGCAGCTTGTGCGGGTAATCAGGGGCGTAGAGGCTGAAGAGCGCAAGATCGGTAAACCATCGTTTGTGGTCGTCATGGCAATGGGTGATGATCAAAGCCTTGATGGCTGTCAGGCCGTGTCCGCCGATCTGCTGGAACAGCGGAGAGCCGCAATCGATCAGAAAGCTGCTCCCCTTGATGGTCACCAGGTAGCCGATACTTTTTCCCATGGTGGAAAACGGCCCGTAATCTCCCAGCACACGGACTGAAATCCCGTCGCTCCCCATCACCTGATTCCGCAGGATTTGCTGTCCAGCGCCGGGATATTCATATTCAGCCCCGGAGTTTGCGGAATAACAACGGGAATGGAATTGATGTCCTTCACGTAGACGTACACACCGGTGCCGAACGTCTGCGAACCGGCATTGCTGGTCACGACGATGGAACCTTCACGCACAAAGATATAGACACCGTCTGCAAGCCCGTCACAGGAGCCGGCCTGGCAGATTTTCAAGTCATACATGGTGCCGCGAACACCGATGGTGGCTGCCTGGGTTTTCATCCGGTAGGCATCGGGATTGCCCCGTTTGCCGACCTGACCGGTCACGGCCCGCAATCCGCCTTTGAGCAGGTTGAGGCCGGCACTGTCTTCCTTCGGTTTGTCCTTGTCAAAGGCATAGCTCTCCAGCACGAGAGTTGACCCCGGCCGCAGCGTAACTTCTGCGCCGTCGATGAACGTTACCCTGCCGTAGGTACGCTTTTCCGTGATGAGCGTATCACCCTCATCCACGGGTGATTTCACCGAAAGCGCACGTTTGACACCGGCGGCGCTATGAGCGAACAGCGGGCCGCTCAGGTGCGTGACTGTTCCAACCGTTCTGGCCAGTGCGGGCGCGGCGGTCAATATGAGCAGCATCAACGCTGTCGAGAGGATCTGGCACATAGTACGGGTCATCATTGCCTCCATGGTTATTCGATCAATCAGTTGCAGTACTGCCTGGAATCCTCACCACTCTTGTTCTTCATCTCCTCGGCTTCTTTTGCCAACCTGAGCTTTTCCTTGTCCCTGTCTTCCTCTGCCTGGGATTTGGGCAGGGTAGTGGGATCACTGGCATCTGTCGGCACGACGGCGATATTGATCCCCTGAACAACCGCTGAATCGGTCAAAATGATTGTGTCGGTGGTTATTGTCGGTGGCACCACGGGTGTTGTCGGTGGCACTACGGGAGTGGTCGAAGAATTCAGATTTGCCTTCCGGGTGATTGAACCGGTGGATGATGAGATCGCCGCGTTCTCCACGATGCCGTCTCCCGCTGACAGGGTGATATCCCCGTTGGCCGTGACCGGGCCGTTGATGGTCAGGATATCACCGGCGCCCGGGGTGCCGCTGGAACCCGCAGTCAGCGTGACCTTGCCGCCGGTCGCCGTGACCCCGCCGGTGCCGATGGTAAGCGGGCTGTGGGCATTGATGGATACATCGATGCCGGAATGAGTATTATTCGGGGAAGCGGGCGTCGTGACCGCGCCGTAGTTGTCGAAGATGATGCTGCCAAGCGGGCTTCCGGCCAGGGAGGTCAGGGTCAGCGCACCGGGAGCTGCGGTAGTGTTGTTGACTATTACGATGTCGCCGCTGGTGGAGTCGGAGGCAGAGAGGGTGCTGACGGCGGTCGTGACGGGAGTGGCGACGGTTCCGATGCCGGTAGACGCCGACAGCGTGGCCTGTGATCCCTTGATGTTGGTTGAGGTGGACGCATTGGTGATGGCGCCGCCGGTGGATGTCACGGAAACCGTGCCGCCCGGATTGCTGATGCTCCCGAGGCCGATGTTCCCTGTGGAGGCGAGGGTGAAACCGCCGGCTCCGGCATTCTGCCCGCTGATGGAGCTGATGTTGGTGCCGGTATAATCAACCGTCCCCTTGATGGTGTTGGTCAGGTTGACCGTCTGTGCCTGAT
The DNA here is from genome assembly GCA_903868145.1 of uncultured Desulfuromonadales bacterium. Lineage (GTDB taxonomy): Bacteria > Desulfobacterota > Desulfuromonadia > Geobacterales > Pseudopelobacteraceae > CAIPTY01. The sequence goes on from CAIPTY010000046.1 coordinate 59,235, forward strand.
TGGCGCCGATAAGCGAGATGCCGGAGGTGGCGTTGGCGTTGAGCGTGGCGGCTGCGATCATGCCGCCGCTTCCCTGTATGATGTTGCCATTGGCGGCAGAAAGATTGACAATCCCGCCCACATTGCCGAATGATGCGCTCCCCAGATCCATGACGCCGGAACCGCCACTGCCGGTGGAAAGCGTGACAGTGCTGCTGGTGCCCTGGATCGAACCCATGCCGAAGGTACCGCTGACGCCGGCGAGCGTAATACCGCCGGCGGAGGTGAGGCTGACCGTCGGAGCACCGGTAAGTGCCCCGATCAGAACCCGCGAACTGCCGTAGGTGCCGAGACTGCCGCCGGTCTCGGTAAAGCCGAGCGCCCCGACATTGATGGTGACGTTGGAACCCGTGTCATTGCCGATGGCGGCCGATGAGGAAAATACCGAACTATGATAGGCATTTCCAGAGGGATCTGTTGCGGAACTCACCACGCTGTTGCCGGCGGTCATGCTCAGGGATGCGGTATCGATCGTCGTTGTGGTGGCTCCGCCCAGAGAAACAGGCGCCATGGTGCTTGCCCCGGTACCGGCAGTCAGGGTTATAGCAGCGGCCTTAATGACCTGGGAACCGTCGGATGAGAGGGATGCGCCGTTACCAATCGTGTAATCCTTGAGGGGATTTGTACTGGCGCTGGTGCCGGCAATGTTCACGCCGCCCGATGTACCGCCGATGAGAGAGATGCCGGGGCTGTTGCCCGTGGAACTGTAGATCATCTGCTGGGTGCCGGTACTGTTGTCTATACTTGCGTCATTGCCGTTGCCGAGCGAGCCCCCCACCAGGGCAATGGCGCCGCCACCCTTGAAGTCAATGGTCTGACTGCCGCCAAAGTTGCCGATACCCGCGAAGTTGTTGCTGGAATAGCCACTGCAGGCAGTGCCGCAATTCGGTGAATAAGCGCCGCCCAGACCATTTCCGGAACCGCCGGTCAGGGAGAGCGATGCATTATTGCTGAAGGTAATACTCTGATTGCCGGTAACGGGAGTGGCGGAGCCATAGTCTCCGTGACGTATGTACGCAAAGTTGTTGAAGCTGCCGGTGGTACCCCCGCCAATCAGGCTCAGGCTGCCGCCGATGGTGAATGACTGGTCGCCATACCCCATAATACCGGCAGAGTTGTTGGTACCGCCGCTCCCCGCCTGCAGCAGCAGGTTGCCGCCGATGGTAAATGCCTGGGTGCCATTGGCAGAAATTCCTGCGGAGTTGTTGGCACCGGTATTCCCCGCCAGCAGACTCAGGTTGCCGCCGATGCTGAAGGACTGGTTGCCGGTAGATGTTATCGACCGGGGCCCCTGTAGCGTCAGGGAGCCGGGGGTCTGCAACGTAAGGTTAGTGCTCGAAATGTTGCCGAGGAGACTCATGGTACCGCCGGAGATGAGGGTGACATTACCGGAGGCGTTGATTGCAGGAATAGACAGGGTAGTGATCTCGGTTGATTTGATAATGAGTTCATTGCTGGTAATGCTCAGCGGCAGGGTCAAGCCTCCCCCTGCGGTGAGGGAAACAATATTGCCGGAAGCGAAAGGTACCGTCGAGGGAAGGGTAAGACTCCCGGTCGCATTGAACCTGAAGGGGGCGCTTGCGGTCAGGTAGAACGGATTGATGTTTGCGTTGCCGTTATGAGAGATATTTAAACCGGAAGTGCCCCCTAAAGAGGAAGAACCGATGTAGAAGTTCGTCGTACCGCTGACCGGTATCAGAGGACTGGTGTTGAAAATTGGAGCCGCCACGGTTCCAATGCCCCCTGTGGAGTTGCTTTGCAGGTAGATCGTATCCGACTGCATGAGACCGCTGCCCGGCGTCGAGATGTCATAGGCGCCCGCCGCATTCAGCGAAACGTTTGCACCCTTGACGGTTCCGCCAATGGCTATAGGGCCACCGCTGGTGGTGGAGATGTTCACTGATGAAGCAACTCCAGTGAGCGAACCTTGAATGAGCGAACCTGCACCGGCACTGAAGCTGCCGGCGGATTGGAGACTCACGCTCAAGGGGCTTGTCACGGAGGCACCAGGCGATACCAGCATACCACCGACATTATTTCTCACGGAAACGAAACCGTTAGCGCTGACGATACCGTTGATTGCAACGGTTCCTATCGTCATACTGGCTATGTTGTCGTAAAAGGTGAGCCCTCCACCCAGATTGGCGGACAGGGTGTTAACGACGTTGTTGCCCGTCATGTTGACACCGCTCGACAGGCTTTTAAAACTTGTGTCGCCGATGCTCAGGGTGTTGGCGGTAATCGCGGCTCCCACTGCCTGTACGGATAAGCCGGCATTCAACAGGACATTTCCGGTGGTAGAGAGAGAGGAACCGGTCCCGAAGGTGATGATGCCGGTGCCGGTCGTCACAGCCTGACCGGTCCCATTCCACCCCGCAATCAGGTTGAAAGGGCCACTGCCGCTTACGGAAACACCGGGGGCGACATTAATGTTGTTGTTTGCCAGCAGGGTCAGGCTATTGGAACTGGTGAGGGCTGTGCCGGCGTTGATGTTGATATCGCCCGATCCGTAGAAACCGGAAGAATTTGTCCGTATCTCCAGGCTGCCAAGACCAAGCTGGGTGTTGATGGTGCCCCAGGTGAGGGTGGTAGGGTTGCTGTATATGTTGGAATCGAAAAAGACGCCCGCACTGAAACCGCCGGTAAAACTATCCACCGAAGCGCCGATGGTGATATCGGACGGGTCGAGCAGCAGGGTGCCTGCCGTTCCGTGGGGTGCCCGCGTATCTACGCGCCCCTGGAAGTCGAGATAGGCATGGCCGGAAGTCTCTACGAAGCCGCCATTACCGGAGATGGAACCGCCACGGGCCGAGACGGTGCCGTAGGAGCGGGTTGCGTCATCTGCCCAGACGATCACCTTGCCGCCGTCGCCACTGTCGATTGCATCAGCCTTTATGGTTGTATCCCTGCCGATGTAGGTGGCCTGGGCGTTCTGGATGGCCGGGTTTGAGCCCTGGTAATCGCCGCCCACCAGAACGGTGCCGCCACCGGTGCTGCCCGATGCATCGACGCTTGCCGTGTCGATCAGGCCGACACGGTTGCCAAGGATCTGGATCGTGCCTCCTGTGCCTGCGGTTCCGATTGCCGATACGACTCCGGAAACCATGGTATCGCCGGTCTCGCTCCTGATGGTGATGTTGCCGCCGTCAGGCCCGTCTGCGGTGGTTCTGCTGCCGGCGGCAAGTGTGGTGCCCTGTGTGGATTTGAAGTAGATGCGGCCGCTCTCGCCCCGCACAGCGCTGTCGGCATTGACATTTCCCTTCTGCCCGACGATGGCGCCGAACATGGAGATCCTGCCCCCCTGGGCCAGGACGCTTCCCAGGTTGACGGCCTGGTCGGCGGGTGCGCTGACCACCACGGCAACTTCCGGTTTGTCGGGATCAACCAGGTGCACGCTCTGTCCGGCGGCCAGGGTGATACTGCCATTGGGAGCCGTTATGATGCCGCTGTTCTCAACATTGGGGGCGATCAGCCAGACATGGCCCCCGGACGGCGTGGTGATGCTCCCCTGGTTCTTGACGGCGCCTGCCGAGGGGCTGGCACTGAAGAGGTACCTGCCGCCGAGGTAGTCCGTATTGGTGATGTTCAGGGTGGAGGCCACCAGACCGGCGGCGTCCACACGGGCGCCCTGGCCGAAGATGATGCCGTTGGGGTTGACCAGAAATATTCGTCCGTTGGACTGGAGGCTGCCCAGGATGTTGGAGGGGTTTACCCCGACTACACGGTTGAGCACCGAGCTGGTGGAACTCTGCTGTATGAAACGGGTAGCCTCTCCCGCACCGATTGAGAACCCCTGCCAGTTGATGATCGAGTTGGGGGAGTTGGTGACCGTAAGCGTGCTACCCTGGGTGGCCATGGAGACAGTGCCGTTCACCACCTGTGATCCGGTTGGAAGAGCCAGGGCTACCGAAGAGACAGCCAGCACGGCTGCGGCAGCAAGCGAGGCACAGACAACCGGCGGGCAGGCAAGCCTGCCCGAAACGTTCTCGGCAGCCACAACCCAGGCATCCTTGGCCCTGCTCCAGATGAGACGATAGGCTTTATTCATGGTCGTTCTCCTTTTAACCTGGAAAAACAGTACAAATCAAAGAGTTCACAGAAAAAATATACTGAAATTGTACGGGGCCCTCAGTTTCAAAAGCTTATCGCTAATACGCCACCTGCACCTTGAAATGCCACCTGCCGCTGTAGCGGCTGTGGCCGGTCTCCGGCTCGGTTATGAATGCGTAGTCGGTGGCCGCCGAAAGGTAGCGGCCAATGGACATGCGCAGACCCAGGCCGGTACTCGCTATGGTTCGATCGGTTTTCTCGCCGGGTTGAGTTTTATTGTGCGCCAGATATCCAAAATCATAGAAGGTCAGTGCCCGGAGCTGCCCTTTCAGGGTCTCCTTAAAAGGCATGAAGTCGGGAGAATAGAGCTCCACCGATCCGGCCAGTCCGCAGTCATCCGAAAATTCGCGCTCGCCGAACCCCCGGACCGAGCCCTGTCCGCCTATACCGAACTGTTCTCCCGGAATAAGCGCGGCCGATGTGTACTGTCCGGTAGCCGTGAAGCGCGCCTGCAGGTCTGCAGGCAGGAGAGAAACTGCGTTGATTCCGGCCTTGAAGATGGTGAAGTCATCCATGGCTTCGCTCCTCAACTGCCGGAATGCGGTCGTACTGCCATTGCCGCCACCCGGTATGTTCTGGGAGATGTGCGTCCAGAATCCGACCTCGCCGAGCGAACCGCTTAAACTTCCCGCATAACCGAGCAACATTGTGTGGCTCTCGGTGTCGCCGCCCAACTGCACGCCGGTGAGAAGCACGTTGCTCTCAAAAACGCGGTAGTCGAATCCGGCGATGATTTTATGCTCGTAAGAACCGTGTCGCTGCAGGTTGAGATTATAGCGAAAGCCGCCAAAAGCTCCCTTGCCGTTGACCGCAAGATTGAGGATGCCTGAGCTGACCGACCCGGAATCCACATCGGAGTATCCGGCATACAGGTCGAGGGAATCACCCCAGGCATAAAAGGGGATGCGGTACCCCAGGCTGTAAATATTGACCTTATCCACGTGATCGGGAGACGTTACGTACTGGAGGGTGAGCAGATGGTCGCGGTTGAACAGGTTGGCGTGCTGCGCCAGGAAACCGAGACGGAGGGTTCCGGTGTCCTTTGTCCCGGTGTCCTCCAGATAGGTGCCGATCTTCCAGGGCCGCTCGTCGGCCACCTTGATGACGGCATTCACCCGGTCTTCCGCGTCCCCCGCTTCCAGTTGCATCTGCATCTTCCGGGTGGGGCTCTCGTTGGCAATGCGTATCTGGCCGGAAATGCGATCAAGAAGGGGAAACGAGCCTTCCATCAGACCGGGGACGGTGCCCCTGATATTATCGGCGTCGTAGTGCCGGTTACCATCGATGACGACCTTGCCCACCTTGGCCTCAACCGCCCGCAGGGAAACGGCACCCCCCTGAAGCTCCTGCTCGGGCAGCAGAACCCTGACGGCATGGAAACCACGCGACCGGTACGCATCCTCGAGGGCTTCGATCGCCTGCTGCACGTCGCCGAAATCCCTCCCTTTTCCGGTAAAAGGTGCGAGGATCGCGTCAAGCTCTTCAACGGGAATGATCGAGTTCCCCGCCACCTGGTAACGGGTCACGTCGAAGCGCAGAATATCGTCGGCAACCGGCCCGGCTGGCTTCGTCAACTCACGCGCCCCGCCAGCTGCCGGAACCACCCGAATTTCGGCATCGGCAAACGCAGCGACCGGAAATACCGTAAACAGAAAAATCGCTATCCTGCACAGAGTCCCTTTGAAATGATCCATATATCGTCTCCTTAGCATATCTGCCCGGAATATATACTCTATTCGGTATGACATGTCAAACCTTGATATCTCAACGTTTTCCCGAGGTTGGCGGCTCAAAATCAAGTCCGGGATAATAATCCGTGGTTGTTACCTGTCGCTTCCTGGCAGCGGCATCAATGTGAATCTTTTTCATCAGGTTTTGACGTTTAAAGGAGTCGGGAAATGGCGAATACCCCTCTGGATGTTCGGTTCCATCTGTTGACCAGCCGGTTTTGGGCAGGTCGTAAACTTTGTCCGACATTCGCTTTTTCTCTGCGGTGAGGAGTGACACCTCTTCAGTCACCTCTTCAGTCACCTCTTCAGTCACCTCTTCAGGGCCAGCGGGAAATCCTGAATCGTCTGAGGCTTGGTGGTGGTCGGGGTCTGCTTGCCTCCGGTCAGTTCCTTTACCCGCTCTGACAGCCAGAGATCGAGCATGTTTACTGTGATCCTCCCTTTTCCGCCATAATCCGCCTTACCTGAAATCCCCTCCACCAGTGCCTTGGTGAAGGCGCCGTTGCCCCAATTGTCATCCTCCAGGGAATATTGCTTTCCTGTGGATGATGCGAAGACTACGGCACCGTTTTCAGAGCTTGCAAGCTCGTTGACAACGGCGTTGATATCCGCTGATCCGCCACGCCTGCTCCCCATGACATTACCCGAGTGACAGGTGTCCACAAACAGCAAGGCCTTGCCGGCCAGCGAGGCCAGGGTGTTCTTGATGTCGGAAAAGGTCACTCCGGTACGCATGAGTTTATCCGGGTCGGCGTTCTGCGGCAGATAGTAGTAGTTGCCGGTGGAGTCGTTAACTCCGTGCCCGGCGATGAAGATGATTCCCACGTCCCTGGCGGTGACCTCCTTCTTCAGCCAGTCGAGGCCGTCAAGGATGTCATCCTTGGTGGCTTGAGCATCGGAAAGGGTTTTAACTACCACGTCACGATACATGCCCCCTTTCTGTTTCTGAACTGCTGATGCGAAGTCCCTGGCGTCTTTTGCGGCATATTTGAGCGTCAGTGCGGTATCCTTGTAGGCGGAGACACCGACAGACAGTACATAGAGCTTGGGCTGGACGGTAAATTCGTCCTGCTTCTTTCCCGCCCATGTCAGGCGCACAGTGGCCGGAACCGAGGCGCTGTGACGGTTTTCGGCGATAATACCGATCTCGCAGTTCCGTTCCGGGATGGTGACTGTCACGCTCTGTTCGGCGTTGTCTTTCGGCACCGCCTTGAGGCTCCGTTCGGCAGCCATGGGGCGGCCATCCACCAGCAGGCGCACATTGGTGACCGGTGCATCATTCGGAGTGCGGACAGTGTAACGGATGGTTACAGTCGTGGTGGAGACGCTTGTACCGTTATCAGGGCTGCTGATGCTGATCACCGGCGGCATCAGTTGTGCGACTGTTGCAGAGGATTGTTTCCGGCCGGATTCGGCATTTGCCAGCCGGAGCGCCTCCCCTTCATCCAGGGTATCAAGAATTTTGGCGATAACATCCGGGCGGTAATAGGAAGAGCGGAACTTGGAAGCGGGGAAAAAGTCCGCTGCCTGGTCTTTACCATTGTTGACATGCCAGCCGATCAGCTCTTCACCACCGGGGGAGGCGTCGTAATAGCCGGTGGGGGTCCAGACCACCCAGCGTTTTTTGTCTGCATGGGGGAAGAAGGCCAAAAGTTCTTTGCCGTCAGAGTAGCGATACCAGCGGATGGTACCGTCGCCAAAAGCCGCTGCGGCGATGGAGCCGTTGGGGGCGATGTTGACACCCCAGGCTGTGCCGGGAGCAGGGACGTTCCACTGTTCCCTGCCGTTTGTGTCGAATCGCCGAAGATACCACTCCGTCCCCAGCAGGAATGATCCCCTGTCCGGAGAGATGGCAAGGGAGCGGGATGTTTCGTACTGCGCCAGCTTCAGCGGCTGGTTGTTGATGGCAGGGTTGGTTGTGTTCTTCCAGTTGTTGATGGCGAGGGAGGTGGTGTCTGGGGGAGATAAATTCTGAATATTGGATGATGAATTTTGAATTGACGTCAGGGTTCTGTCGGTGAGGGAGAAAGTGGCCGGAGAGTTGTCGCCCCAAACATATCCGAACCTGACAGATGTCCCGTCCGAGGAAACAGGAAAAACATACTGCCCTTGCCGCAAATCCGCCACCCCCGGCGGGATCAGTAGGGGCGACCGACCGGCCGTCCCTGCGCCGGTGCCCGGCAGAACGCCAATTGCTGGATCGCCACTGCCAAACGCCACCCCGCCACCCGGCATGGGAGCCAGATCCATGATGGTGCTGGTGGAACCGCTCTTCAGGTCGCTGTATCCACCCCGCCCGGCGTCCGACCAGCGGCGGATATATCCCGATGCACCATTGATAACAGCCATCCCCCCCGCATACAGCGCCCTCCCATCCGCCGACCAGGCAACGTTTACAAGATTTCCATTCGTCACCCCGCCACTATCCGGAGCATAGAGGAGCGCAAGGTCACGGGCCGAAAGGACATTGACCTTGCTGGTGTCATAAAATCCCACCGCGATCTTTGCCCCATCCGGGGAGAATTTGACGGAATAGGATTGCCCTCCACCCGGCGCTTTCTGTTTGACAACCGGTTTAAACTCCCTCTCCCCTTGTGATATTGTCGGGGTGAGGGCGGCAACATCATACACCCTCACGTATCCGTCATAACAGGAGGTGACCAGCCGTGAACCATCAGGGGAGAAATGGGCACCGTCGGATTTGTTGTCGTAGACCGTATCCTGGGCGATCAACTGTAGGGGCGTATTGCCATACGCCCCTACAGCATCAACCGCAAACAGGCGCAACCCGCTCTTCCCCTGCAGCGATACAGCCAGATAGCGACCATCAGGGGAAAAGGCCAGGTGAAGGATCACATTATCAAGGCCGCTGGCGCGCCCCAGCAGGCGTCCGTCATGGCGGGAGAAGAGGTAAATAGATTTATACCCACCAGGAGGTGAAGTAAATCCCCCCGCCGCCACCAGATTCCCGTCCGGCGAGATAGCAACACTGAACAGCTTTCCCTCATTCCCCTCGCCAATCGGTGGACGGATAATCCGAACCGGTTGCATACCCCGCAGGGGCGACCGGCCGGTCGCCCCTGCGGCAGCCAGATCCCATACCCGCACCGTCTTGTCGTCCGACGCCGACACCAGCCACCGCCCGGAGCGGTCCACATCAATCCGACTAATCGGCGCCGTATGCATGCCGGTTTCGATGCGCAGCATGGGTGCGGTGGGTGGTTCCGCGGCGTGGGTGGTTGCAGGCAGAGTGCCGATCAGAAGAGTTATGAATGTCAGGAGGGTGGTGATAGTTCGGGGCATGGTGTGGTCTCCTTTGTTTGGTATCCCGTTACCGGGCTCCCGCCCGGCAAGAGGAGTTTTTTGGGGTGGCAAAAACCTCATCCTTTTGTCGTATGGGTAAACACGCCATCCCATTCGGGTGGAGGCGGCTGCTGCCGGTAATGCTCGATGCGTTCCAGATACAGCCGGAAGAGTTTCGCTTCAGGCTTCATCTTCAGCAGATCGTGCAGGTGTTCGACCGATTCATCCCACTCCCTAGCCAGGTAGTGGCTGTACACATGGCCGAACGCCTCCTGTTCCTCCAGCATGGCCGGATCAAGTTTGCCCTGTCGCCCCAGCGGTTCAAAGATGGCAACCGGCTCATTGCGCCCCTTGACGCGCACCCTGTCCAGTTCCCTGAACACGATGCCCGGCAGACGGGAGCAGGTATCCCCACCCACGAGGATATCGGCGCCATACTGCCTCGTCAGCCCCTCAAGGCGGGCTCCCAGATTGACCGCATCCCCCATGACCGTATAGGCCATGCGGAACTTTGAGCCCATGTTCCCCACGTTCATGACACCGGTATTGACCCCGATCCCCAGACGAAGCTCGGGCCACCCCTTCCGGGTAAAAGCCTCGCGCAGCCGGACGGCCCGCGCCTGCATCTCCATGGCCGCCATCACCCCGTTTTCAGCATGGTCGGGATCGTCCAGAGGTGCGCCCCAGAAGGCCATGATGGCGTCGCCGATGTACTTGTCGATGGTGCCGCCGTACTTCTGGATCACCTCGGTCATGGCGGTGAGGTATTCGTTCATCAGCGCGGACAGATCGGCCGCTGAGAGCTGCTCAGATATGGCGGTGAAACCGCAGACATCGGAGAACAGCACCGTCATTTCAAGGCTTCGGCTCTGCATGGTGAAGCGATCCGGCTCCTGGCTCATCTTCTCCACCAGCTCCGGGTGGACATACTGGCCGAACAGGCCGGTGATCTGGTGTTTGGAACGGGCTTCAAGCAGGAATCCGTAGGACATGTTGACCACGAACAGGATGATCGGGAGCGCAAGGGAACTGGCCAGGGGCAATACCAGATTTTCCTGCCACACGGCGGCATTGAGCAGGCAGATTCCCGCCAGCATGGCGATGGAGAGGATGATCGATTTCGTGGGGGAAAAGATCGGCAGCAGGAAGGAGAGGAGCACCCCGCAGACCAGCAGGATCAGTATCTCCGCGCCCAGCATGTAGGCAGGGCTGTGTTTGATGTTCTGATCCAGGATGCCCGCGATCATGTTGGCGTGGATCTCCACGCCGGGATACACGGAGTCCACGGGAGTGGAACGCATGTCCATAAGCCCCTGGGCGGTGGTGCCAACCAGCACGATGGCTCCTTCCAGGTGCTCTTTCTTGACGCGGCCGTTGATGACATCGGTGGCGGAAACGTACCTGAAGCTGCCGCGCTGTCCGCGATAGGGAACCAGCGCCGTCACCTGGTCGTCAACCGGGATCTTCATATCGCTGATGCCGAGCCATTCGACCTTGCGATAGTTTCCTTCCTTTTTCCCCTCGGGAAATCCGACCGTCAGCGGCGGCGAACCGAGCAGCGCCCGCACGACGGCAATGGAGAAGGCCTCGTAGTAGCTTCCCTTGTATTCTATCAGCGCCGGAACCCTGCGGCAAACGCCGTCAGAATCCACAAAGGGGTTGAAGTGTCCCGCGACCGGCGTCATCTGCTGGAGTTCCGGCAGGTTTGCGCCGTAGCCGGTCATCTTGACGTACGATGCCCCGGAACCGGCCATGTCGGCTGCGGTAAAGACGGGAGGCGGCAACTGCCCATTGGTGCGGATCTTGTCCCCTTCGGAATCGGTGAAGTAATAGCCGAGAACCACCTGGCGCCCCTTGATGCTTTTGGCAAAAATGGCGTCATAGTCGAGTTTATCGCGCACCGCAGCCAGGGAACTGCGGAACTGTTCATCATCTTTCAGCACCTCCCGACCCAGGCGCTCCAGGACCTTCAACCCGGAGCTTTCATCCTTTTCGGCGAAGATGACGTCATACCCCACCACCGCAACACCGTATTCGTCGAACAGGCGATCCATCATCTGCGCCAGACGGTTTCTCCCCCAGGGCCATCTTCCTTCGGCAGCCAGGCTCTTCTCGTCGATGTCCACGATGACGATCCTGCTATCGATGCTGTCCTTCATGGAGAGGTTGATACGGAGGTCGTACAGAATGGCTTCAAGACGGCTCGTGAACTTCAGGTTGGCTACGCCGGAGGCATTGAGGATGAAGAGTGAGGTGAGAAAAAGGCCGAGGACAACCCTCAGCATGAAGCGGCGAAACAGTTGCGCTACTCTGGTAAACACGAAGACCTCCGCTGTATCCTGAAAACCCTGATGTTTTCTTTAAAACACGGCGCTTTTCGGCTCTGTTTCAGAAAGACCGGATGGGCGGGCGGATGACACCGTAAGCACCGAATAGAGACGCTCCATCTCGGTGACAATTCCGGCGAATGCCCGCTGATAGGCGGCTCCGATGGAATACTGCATCAGGTAGTGAAGGGGAACGACCCATTCGGGGATCATCAGAAACGGCCCCTGGATCCTGTCCAGAATGATATTCATGGCCTCAACATTGTCGGCGTCATAGAAGGGGCGTTTGCCCATCACATGCCGCAGGTCGTCGTACCGTTTGCACTCGAATGCGGAGCGCCCCATCATCTCGCAGAACGGATTGAAAGGGGCACCGGGGGTAAATCCGGTCTGCTCCCGCCCCGGGTCGAGCACCTTCCAGACCTGGGGCGAATAGTTGGCATCGCAGGGGTACCAGGTATCGCCGATCTTTATGACGGCAAAGAAATGCTTCACCCGCGGTTCAAGCGCCATGATGTGGTGGTACCCTTCAGGTATGATCGGCTTGAGATACTCGGGAGGGAGCTCGATTTCACCGAAGGCGGCATCGAGCTCGCAGGCGCGCAGCAGGGCTACCTGCAGGTTGGTCTTGGTGGTGCACATCCCGAAACCGAGCTGCAGGGTGCGGGACGCCCTGACGTTCCAGAAACCGATACGGTACGGGATGTACCGGATAAACTCCGAAATGTTATGGACGGTTTCCCAGGAATCCATCCCCGCCAGTGATTCCACGATATGCTGGATGAGCGGATGCTGGTGATCGCAATGATTTTCCTTCAGCTCTTTGAGGGGGGGGTACGGTTCCTGAAGCTTGTTCAGCCGGATCCGGGCATGGGGCGCCAATCCGATAAAAAACCGCGTCAACAGTTCCATCCGTTCATCGTCCATGCGGCTGGAGATGACCCGGCGATCCAGTTGCCACAGGGTACATCCCTGCGTACCGGCACGGGCGGTGGTTGTCCGAGGGGTGCGCAGAATAAAGCCGATCTCCCCCAGAATATCTCCCGGGCCAAGCCAGACAACCGGCAGATCCTGACCCGGCTTGTAGAGATTGACATCCCCGCGAATGATGACATTCATGGTGCTGGAAGGCTCGCCGGTGCGGAACAGATGTTCTCCGGGAGCAAGCTCGAGCGGTTGTCCGAGAACCTGGAGCCGGGCCAGATAATCCGGCTTGAGAACAACCGAGAGTTTTGAATGCGAAAGCATGAAGCCTCCTCTGGACAACTGGCTCTTGATCGGGCTTTTCGATCTATCGGCGCACTGTAATACTGTCAACCGCTGAATGCAATACGGAATTGTCGTGAAGCTCACTTGCCTTCACACATTCTGATGGTATGCTTGATGACATGAATAACCCGGATGCCCTGATAGAGATTCTGCATGCCCGTCAACAGGAACGCGGCTGGCTGGACACGCCCCTGCTGGCTCAACTGGCGGGAGAGCTGAAGCTGCCCCCCAGCCTGGTGTACGGTGTCGCTTCGTTCTATCACGCCTTCCGGCTGCATCCACGGGGGACAAATCACTGCACGGTCTGCATCGGCACATCCTGTCATATCGCAGGGGGTTCCCGGATCATGGGTGAGCTGGAAAAAAAGTTCAACCTCACCTGCGGATCGACTGCGTCGGACGGCAGCCTCTCCCTGGAACGGGTCGGCTGCCTGGGGCTCTGCGGCATGGCTCCGCTGATTAAAATTGAAGGCGGCGGCACGACGGCAAAGCTTCATGCCCGCCTTTCGCCTGAGCGGGCAATCGGATTCGTTCAGTCTGCCGTGAGCGGCGAAAACGTCAGGGGTGATGATGTCTTTCCGGTTCCCGTGTTCGGACCGGACAGTTCGCGCATCGTCCTGTCGAACTGCGGAGTAATCGACCCGGAAAGTCTCGAAAGCGCCCGACAGGCGGGCGCATACAGCATCATGGCAGACGTTGTGAGGGACGTGCCCCCGGAAGAGGTCTGCCGCCGGATCACATCCAGCGGTCTGCGGGGACGGGGCGGCGGCGGCTGGGCGACCGGCAGAAAGTGGGATCTGGTCAGGCGTGCACCGGGCAGGCGCAAATTTGTGGTCGCCAACGGCGACGAGGGTGATCCGGGAGCCTTCATGGATCGGACGCTGATGGAGTCAGATCCGCACCGGATTCTGGAAGGGATGGCCATTGCCGGCTATGCCGTTGGAGCCCGACTCGGCTATCTGTATGTGCGCGGTGAATATCCGCTGGCTGCCAGCCGCCTGCGGACGGCGATCAGCCAGGCCGAAGCCGCCGGGTTCCTGGGAAAAAACATATTCGGCAGCGGTTTCAGCTTCACCGTCCGTATCCGTATCGGCGCGGGCGCCTTTGTCTGCGGCGAAGAGACCGCCCTGATGGCCTCCATCATGGGCAGGCGCGGACAGCCGGTCATCCGCCCGCCCTACCCTGCCCAGCGTGGCCTGTGGGGGGCTTCGACCCTGATCAACAATGTCGAGACCTTCGGCAGCATCGCGGCCATACTCCGAAACGGTGCGGACTGGTTCAGATCCATTGGCACACCGGGGAACAGCGGCACCAAGGTATTTTCCATCTCCGGCGATGTCGCCAGGGTCGGCGTCATTGAGGTGCCGCTGGGAACCACCCTGCGGGAAATTCTCGAACTGGCCGGCGGCGTCACCAACGGCACACTCAAGGCCGCCCAGACCGGCGGCGCTGGTGGCGGCTGCATCCCCGCCAGCGCTATGGATCTGCCGATCGATTATGATTCACTCAAACCGTTGGGAAGCATGGCAGGTTCCGGCGGCATGGTGGTAATCAGCGACCGGCGCTGCATGGTTGATGTGGCGCGTTTCTTCATGCGCTTCTGCCGGGACGAGAGCTGCGGAAAGTGTACCCCCTGCCGGACCGGCACGCAGCAGGCCGTCAGGCTCCTCGATGCCATCTGCAACGGCTCCGCTGCGGAAACCGATCTCGATCAACTGGAGGAACTCTGCCACCTGATGCAGGAGACCAGTCTGTGCGGGCTCGGCATGTCAGCGCCCAACCCGGTGCTAAGTACCCTGCGCTGGTATCGCGCAGAGTATCTGGCTCATGTCAGGGATGGGCACTGTCCGGCAGGAGTCTGTTTCCCGGAAAATTCAGCATGAAACGGATTACCCTGACAATAGACGGCTCCAGCATTTCCGGGCCACCGGGACAGACGCTGCTGCAGGTGGCACGGAAGCAGGGGATTGACATACCGACCCTCTGCAACCTCCCCGGCCTCCATCCCCAGGGAGCCTGCCGGATCTGTATTGTGGAGGTGGAGGGTCACCCGCGCCCCCTGCCCGCATGCGTCACCATCGCGGAAGCGGGGATGTGCGTCACAACGGATTCACCCCGCCTGACAACAGCCCGCAGGATGCTGCTGGAACTGCTTCTGGCGGAACGCAATCACCAATGCCCGGTCTGCGTAATGAACAGCGCCTGCGAACTGCAGGCTCTGGCACGGCGATTGGGCATCGACCATGTGCGCTACGGCTTCATCTCGCCCCGACTGACGGTGGATATTACTCACGAGCGCTTCGGCATCGATCACAACCGCTGTGTGCTCTGTCGCCGCTGCGTTCGAACCTGTGACGAGGTTGAGGGGGCGCACACCTGGGATGTCGGGTACCGGGGCGCTGCCAGCCGGATCATCTGTGACCTGGCCCAGCCGTGGGGGACAAGCGAGAGCTGCACGGGCTGCGGAAAATGCGTTCAGGCCTGCCCCACAGGTGCGCTGTTCGAGAAGGGCGTCAAACCACCGGAAAAAGGGAACTCCCGTTTTGACGAATTGCTTGAGTGGAGAGAGGGGAAGCGATGAGACGCGCGAGGATTGCCACCGTCTGGCTGTCCGGCTGTTCCGGCTGCCATATCAGCCTGCTCAACCTCCACGGCAGTTTGCTGGATCTGCTCACCCAACACGACCTGGTCTATTCCCCGCTGATGGACATCAAGGAATATCCCCGCGGGGTCGATATTGTGCTGGTCGAGGGAGCCGTGGCCAACCGTGAAAACCGGGAAATGGCCGCGATCATACGGGAAAGGTCGGGGGTCATGGTCAGCCTGGGTGATTGCGCGGTGAACGGCAACGTGTCCGGCCTGCGTAATCCGCTGGACTATTCAGGGGTTATGCGTGCCTGCTACGGTGAGGGGGGGGAGCCGGAGGCGGGAACGGTGGAGCAGCTGGCGAAGGTCATGCCGCTGCATCAGGTTGTCGGGGTGGATGCCTTCATTCCCGGTTGTCCCCCCGAACCGCTCCTGATCATGCAGAAACTGGAGCAGCTCCTGAATTCCGGGTGAGTGCGGTTATGGGAAAGCTGAATCAGATATAGTACATGAGCCGGGGATCCAGCTCCTTCTTGAGTCCCATGTCCATTCCGCGTTGGCACAGGGTCTGGAGAGTTATGCCGCCGAACAGTTCGTTCAGCACGTTGTTGGCCTCTTCCCAGACGGACTGCGTGACGCACTGCCCCTCAAAGGGGCATTCTCCCTTCCGCTTGCGCTTGCCCGGCGACACTCCGGCGCAATCCACCAGCAGGACATCCTGTTCAGTGGCGTTCAGAATCTCAAGAACCGTGATCTCCTTGGGGGTTCTTGACAGGCAGTATCCCCCCTGCGGACCGCGCTTACTCGTGAGAATACCTGCCCGCTTGAGGCTCTGGAAGATCTGCTCCAGATAGCGGGGAGAGATCTGCTGCCGACGGGATATGTCCTGAATCTGGCCCGGCTTGTCACCACAGTTGTAGGCTATGTCAAAAAGGGCGCGCAGGCCGTAACGGCTTCTCGTAGAAAGACGCATTTCTCCTCCGGATTATGGGATATTCACATGAGAAACATGTACGGTAGCACATTGATATTGTCAACAAAAAACACCGGTTATTCCTTCAGAAGTCGACTCATGGCGAGAGTGCCCGGGCGACCGTGACAACCGAAACCCTGGACGCCCCGGCCGATTTCAGCACCTTGGCACACTCATCGACGGTGCTGCCGGTCGTCAGCACATCATCCACCAGCAACACGCTGCGCCCTTCAAGCGTTGACGATTCACGGATCGAAAACGCTCCCGTCACATTTGTTCTCCGCTCTGCGGCAGCCAGGTTCACCTGCGGTTCAGTCCAGCGTATACGCCTCAGATTATCCCTGACCAGCGGGATCCGGGTGCGCCGTGAAAAAATCTCACCCAGAAGAATCGCCTGATTGAATCCGCGACTGCGCAACCGTGTTCGATGCAGCGGAACCGGCATGATCAAGTCGGCTGAAACAGACGTGATGAATTCGGAGAGACCCCCGGCAGTCAATAGCCCCAGGGGCCGCCGCAGATGGGTCTTGTTGTGATATTTGAATGCATGGATCATGTCCCGGCACGGCCCTTCATAGACAAAGGCCGCCCGCGCCGCATCAAAATGCGGGCGATCCCGGATACAGGCGCCGCAGATATGATCGTCGCCCACCCCCGCAAAAGGAATCCCGCACCGTGAGCAGAGCGGTGCGACGATCAGAGGCATTTTCTTCCGGCAGGACGGGCAGACATGCACATCGTCGGCATTCGGGATGAAGGAACGGCAAACATGGCAGAGCGGGGGAAAAATGCAGTCAAGCAGGGAAACGAGGAACGGCTTCAGCATCCCGGCTCAGAATCCGAGATCCGCATTGACCACCAGCACCCGCACATCCGTGAAACGCGGCTTCCGCTCAATGATGGTCGTCACGCGGCAGAGGCGATCGGGTGAATTGCAGTCACTGCAAAAACCGGTGCTGGCGCAGGGGGTGTTGAAGTTGAGACGTTTTGAATTCGGGGGTGTAGCCCAGTTTTTGACACGCTCGATGGCATCCTGCACCGAGCCGTCAACCAGCTTGTTGCGGCCTGCGACCACAATCACGGTGCGCGGGCCGAAGAACATGGCGGCGACCCGGTTGCCGGTGGCGTCAATGTTGATCAGCTCACCGGACAGGGTCACGGCGTTGCTGCCCGACAGAAACAGGTCGCAGGTCAGCTGACGACGCATGATGTCCATCTTCTCGTCACGGGAGAGAGCCGGGCTGCTGTGATTCAGGATTTCCTTGCCCATCTTCCGCAGGTGAGACTCGACCTCCAGACCGGCAATCGACATGGAGCCGCCAAAACCGACGCTGGAGGCTTCTTCCGCCTCTGCGGCAATATAGTCGAAGGCCTGCTGCGGCGAGGGGCAGTATACTGCGACAAAACCGTTCCGCCCCAGTGATTCAACCGCCTTCAGGCATTTTTTTTCGTGCGCCCAACTGACAAGATCCTCTGTCAATCCCATTATGGCACCTCGCAGTTTTATTACTGAAGCTTGACCGACTTGATGACAACGGCTTCAACCGGCAGATTCTCGAACTCGAAATTTTTTCTGACCTGCGGAGTGGCAACGATCCTGTCAACAACCTTCATGCCGTCGATCACCCTGCCGAATACGGCATAACCGAAACCATCGGGACTGGGTCGATTGAGCATGTCATTGTTGACGACATTGATGAAAAACTGCGCCGTTGCGCTGTTCGGGTCACCGGTGCGGGCCATGGCAATCGTGCCGCGATCATTCTTCAATCCGTTATTCGCCTCATTCCTGATCGGGGCACGCTCACCCGGTTTTGGCGCCAGCCTGGCGGTAAATCCACCGCCCTGAGCCATGAAACCGGGCATGACGCGGTGAAATATGGTGTTGGCATAATATCCGCTTTTGGTGTACTCGAGAAAATTCTTGACGGTGACGGGAGCCTCTTTTTCAAACAGCTCTATTTTGACATTCCCGAAACTGGTTTCCATTACGACAACCGGGTTTTTCGGCTTCTGGACGGTATCGGCCGCGAACACCATTCCGGCCGCCGCAAGCAGTGTGACTACAATCAGAAATATTCTCCTCGACATTCGTTTCGCCTCTCAATTCCTTGTGAAATTTTCATACAGCCAAAGGGCTGGCTGTTTTTATACGTCAACTGCCCGAAAAAATCAATCTCCCTCGGCCAGGGTTGTCTGTGCGGATCGCACCAGCTCCGCCAGACAGGCGATAAATGCGGGAGAACTGTTGAGCGACTCCATCCGGCGAAAATCCGTTATGCCCAGTTTATGAGCCTCTTCACGATACTCGATATCGATCTCGTGCAGGGTCTCGATATGGTCGGACACGAACGAAAGCGGTACCATCAGAATCTGTGTATGTCCCTGACCGGCAAGTTCCTTCAGCTTGTCCTGTGTGGAAGGCTCAAGCCACTTGACCGGCCCGGCCCGTGACTGGAATGCCAGATGATGAGCTACCCCGCCGAAACGCTCCATCAGCAGCCGGACGGTCGCCTGAATGTGATCGAGGTAGGGGTCTCCCTCCGCAATGAATGACTGGGGCAGGGAATGAGCTGAAAAGAAGAGCTGCACGCGGGAACGGTCGGGGAAACCGGACAGCCCCTGCTCGATCTTTTCCGCAAGGGCTTCTATGTAGAGCGGATGGTCGAAGAACTGGCGAACCAGGGTGATCGCTGGTCGTAGTTTCGACACCGCCAGACATTTTTCCAGTTCATTGAGACTGGAACCGGTTGTGGCACGGGAGTAATGGGGATACAGCGAGAGCGCCACAATCCGGCTGATGCCCGCCTGCCGGATGGCGGTCAGGGCCTCATGGGTGAACGGCTTCCAGTAGCGCATGGCAACGAAGCAGCGATAACCGTCACCCAAGGCCTTTTCAAGCTCCGATGCCTGGTATTCTGTCAGTTCACGGAGGGGTGATTTGCCGCCGATGGCTCGATAATTGGCGGCGCTTTTGGGAGCCCGGCGCTTCACGATCATCCTGGCTATTGAAGGTTGCAAAAAAGCAGGCCCGATCTTGATGATATCGCGGTCTGAAAAGAGGTTATAAAGAAACGGTTCAACAGCATCCAGAGAATCCGGCCCACCCATCTGAAGCAGCAACACGGCTATTTTACTCATAAACACCTCCATTTTTGACGGGAAAATCCATTCAATTCACAACGCTTTTCAGATACACGATAAAAATAATCAGGTTTTTGAGATAATTCTTTACGATACTCTTCCGGTTTGCTACAAAAGCGGCATCCGGCACAGAATACGTTGTCTTGGCCGGGGCTTCAACATCTAATTTATCTGCGGTCGGTTCTGCATACTGATCGGAAAGCGACCAAACACAGGCATGGCACAACGTGAAATCTTCAGAAAAGTGAGTCTTGAGAGGCTTTCATCGCCCGAGCGTCTTGATGTGCTGACTGCGGTTACAACATCTCTGGGATGGCTGGCATTGACCGCTCTGGGTCTGCTGATATTTTTGGCGCTGATATGGGGGTGGGCAGGCTCCATTCCGGTGACAGTCAGGGGGGAAGGCATGCTGGTGAATCATGGCGGAATCACCAACGTGGACGCCCTCGGACCGGGCCGGGTATCCGAAATTCTGGTCAGACCCAACGATGTGGTCCGGGCCGGTCAGGTCATTGCCCGTATTGGTCAGCCGTTTGCCTCAGCCGGCAAAAGTGAGGCCCTCGTACCGGATTCCAGGGCAGTGACATCAGAAATGCTGAACGCATCCAATATCGTCAGCCCAGTAACCGGCAAGGTTGTAGAAATAAAGATTGCCAAAGGGACTGTCGTAACTGCGGGGACTCCCATTGCAAGCCTGGAGCAGGAGGGGAACCAGCTGGAAGCCGTTATGTATATTTCTGAAGGGGATGGAAAGAAGGTTCAGCCGGGGATGAAACTCGATATCATACCCTCTTCGGTACGGCGGGACGAGTACGGCAGCATGATCGGCACGGTCGATATCGTATCGGATTACCCGGCTTCGGCTGCCGGTATCATGGCAATTCTGGGAAATGAGCAGTTGGTGCAGCGGCTTATGAAGAACGGCGCTCCCTATGCCGTGTACGTCACTCTGCAGAGAGACCCTGCGTCCGCAAACGGATTCAAATGGTCGTCCGGCAAAGGGCCAACGACCCGGATCGCAAGCGGAACACTCTGCACATCAGAGATAGCTGTTGAAAAAAGACGCCCCCTCAGCATGGTCCTGCCATTTCTGAAACATTCCCTGGGAATCTGACGTGGCGAAATTCTGGAAACAGGCCAGAATAAAAACACCTACCATCCTGCAGATGGAGGCGGTTGAGTGCGGCGCCGCCGCACTGGGTATTGTCCTTGCCTATTACGGCAGATATGTACCGCTGGAAGAGTTGCGCGTCAAATGCGGCGTATCCCGTGACGGCAGCAAGGCCAGCAACCTCCTGAAAGCTGCCCGCCAGTACGGCCTTTCGGCAAAGGGATTCAGCAAGGAACCGGGGGATCTCCCGTCACTCCAGCTTCCGATGATAGTCTTCTGGAACTTCAACCATTTTCTGGTTGTAGACAGATTTACCAAAGACCGCGTCTACCTTAATGATCCGGCATGCGGACCGCGACAGGTTTCCCTGGCCGAATTTGACGAAAGTTTTACCGGTGTCGTGCTGCTGTTTGAAAAGACGGATGCCTTCATCAGCGGAGATGATCGTCCATCGCTCCTCACAGGTTTCCTGCACCGCCTGAGCGGATCGGGGGACGCCGTGGTGTTTCTGTTCACCGCCAGCATCATTGCAACCATTACCGGCCTGATTATTCCGACCTTCAGCAGGATCTTCGTTGATGATATTCTGATCGGCGGCATGGGTGGATGGCTTACCCCGCTGCTTATCGGTCTGGGAATCACGGCCTGTGCCCGGGGTGGGGCCACATGGCTGCAGCAGCATTTTCTGATGCGCCTTGAAACAAGGATTTCCGTCTCAAGCTCGTGTGCTTTTGTCTCCCATATCCTTAAACTTCCTATGGATTTCTTTTTTCAGCGCTATTCAGGAGATATCTGCAGCCGCATTGCCATCAATGACCGGGTTGCACAAACTCTGGCAGGTGCAGTTTCAACCAATCTTCTGAGCCTTTTTCTCATTTTTTTCTACCTGTTCATGATGGCTCAGTATGACATACTCATGACTGTCGTCGGCGTGGCAGCAGCCGGCCTCAATATGCTGCTGCTCCACTTCGTTTCACGAAAACGGATCGATGGCGGTCAACTGCTGCTTCAGGAGCGGGGGAAACTCTACGGAACGGCCATGAACGGGCTACAACTGATCGAGAATCTGAAAGCAACCGGCAGCGAAGATGATTTTTTTGCAAAATGGGCCGGTCAATTTTCCAAGGTACTGAACGGCGAGCAGCAGTTTGAGCGCTATTCGCTGGTTCTCTCGCTCTTTTCGCCGCTTATAGCAACCATGACGACGGTCACGGTTCTGGGAATAGGTGGTTTTCGTATCATGGATGGTCAGTTTTCGATCGGCATGCTGGTTGCCTTTCAGAGCCTGATGGCCAGCTTCATGGGGCCGGTCAACCAGCTTGTCTCACTGGGCGGAACACTTCAGGATCTGAAAAACGATATGAACAGCCTGGACGATGTTCTGCGCTACCCGACCGACAAACGCTGTTCCGACCAGACTCGCCCGGCTTCATCCCGTCTCAGCGGTGACGTGGAGTTGGTCAACATAACATTTGGCTACAGTCGACTACAGCCACCGTTGATCGAAGATTTCTGTCTCAGACTTGATCCCGGCATGCGTGTGGCGCTTGTGGGTGGTTCGGGGAGCGGTAAATCAACGATCGCCAAGATTATCTGCGGCCTCTACGAACCCTGGAGCGGCGAGATCCTTTTAGATGGGACTCCCCGAGCGGGGCTGCCACCGGGTGTTCTTCACAGTTCTCTTGCTATGGTCGATCAGGATATCCACTTTTTTCAGGGCAGCATCAAAGATAATCTGGTGCTGTGGGATGAGACCATCGGGCAGGAAGCCGTCGTTGCTGCGGCGCGGGATGCGTGCATACATGACGTCATTGCATCCCGTCCCGGGGGGTATGACGCCCCGGTCGGCGAAGCGGGTAAGAATTTCAGCGGGGGCCAGCTGCAGCGACTGGAGATTGCCCGTGCATTGGCCGTTGAGCCGACTATCTTGGTGCTGGACGAAGCCACCAGCGCACTTGATTCCACAACAGAAATCCAGATTGAAGGCAATATCCGGCGACGAGGCTGCACCTGTGTGGTGGTCGCCCATCGATTGAGTTCTATCCGGGATTGCGATGAGATTATTGTCCTTGAAACAGGCCATGTCGTTGAAAGGGGTACACACGGCGAGTTGATGGCTCTCGAGGGAAGTTACGCCAACCTTGTACGAACAATGTAAGGGATATTGTGTGCAGCATCTGATTCTCGAAAAACTTGTATCTGACGGACAAAACGTTGAAATCGGCGGCAGCAGGACATTTGTGCCTTCTTATGGTGTACGGGTTTTTCTCGTTCGCACCGGTTGCGCCGACCTCTCGGTCGTGCCGGTTCGCAATCAACGGGCATGCGCGCCACGGAACCATCTCTGCAGCTTTGAGCCGGGCGATATTTTCCTGGTCTCCGCTTCCCGTGACGCGGAGGCCACGAACAGCTACATCGTCTCCGCTGTCTGTGAAACAAGTCTCGTGAGCGAATCCCTGGACTCGTTTGTCTCGCGTGCCTCAACGGGTGGTGAACTCGAGCTGGCTTTGAATCTCCTCGACCGCTTTATAACGAAACTTTCCGCCGTACTGATAAAGGAATGCCAGCCCAAAACGGCTCACGTATTCCTTGACGACATGACGGGATCACACACGCTTGCAACCGGCCAGACCTGTTCCTGCCGGTCGTCCGTGTCCTGGCTCGGTGTCAACACCGGTCTGCTCTCGTATCTCGACAATCCGGTCAATAGCGTCTCAGAGGCATTGGTACCGCTGACACCGGCCACCTGGGCGACAGCGGAAGAAGATTCCTTGATTGACGCATTCACAACATCTGAACTCTTTGCCCGGAAAGCGCTGCTTCCTCAGGTAAGCTTATTTCTCCGGAACGTGCTCGAACATATCAAACGACGTGACACGGAGCGCCAGGCACGGCAGTCTGAACAGCTACGGGCTCGAACAACTCAGGACACCGGGCTGGTCGATGAATCGCTGAACCGATTCTCGCGTCTCTTCCGGACGGACGCGGCAGAACAGACATTCAGTCCGGCAGATCCGCTTCACACAGCCATGTCCCGCATAACCGGCTGTTTAGGGCTTCCATTTTCCCCATCACATCAGGGAGACGACACAGAAACTTCATCCGAAGAACGACTGCAGAAAATTGCCGGGAACAACGGTATCCGCACACGCAGGGTGGCGCTTGCAGAGGGTTGGTGGCGCAGTGATTGCGGGCCTCTGATAGGTTTTACCCGCGATGACGATCTGCCGGTAGCCCTTGTCTGCGGTTCCGACGGGCACTATCTGGCCTATATCGGTGATACCGCTCCAGTGCACGTAACTGCTCGATTTTCCGAACAGTTGCGCTATTTTGCCTGTATGCTGTACCGCTCTTTTCCCGACACACCCGTTACCGGAAAAATGCTGATAAAATTCGGGATCGCGGGGATAGAAAAAGATCTTTATATGGTGGTCATGATGGGACTGGGGGGCAGCCTGTTAAGTTTGGCTGTGCCGGTAGTCACAGGAGTTATCTTCGATTCCGTAATCCCTCAGGCCCAACGGAATCAACTCTGGCTGCTCTGCATGGCGCTATTTATGTGTGCCGCTGCGGGTGCGGTGTTCGACCTGACGAGGCGAATCGCACTCCTGAGGATTGAAAGCCGGATGGATCAGCATATCCAGGGTGCCGTATGGGATCGTTTGATGAAACTGCCGCCATCCTTTTTTCGTCAATACAGCTCCGGGGACCTGGCAGACCGCTCCCTGGGAATCAGCGCCATCCGCCAGACCTTTTCCAACAGTTTTGTTGAAAGTATCCTTGCCGCACTCTTCTCGCTTACCAGTCTGGCACTGCTCTTCTCTTACAGCTTTAACCTCGCGCTGGTCGCAATCGCCCTGGCACTGATCGCGGTTGGATGTATTACCGTTCTCGGGATGATCCAGACCCGCTACCAAAAACATCTGGCGGCGCTTCGGGGTGAACTGGCGGGGAAAATTCTCGATCTGGTGAACTGTATCGCCAAGCTGAAGATCTCCGGAGCAGAAGACAGGGCATTTTCCCGCTGGGCCGAGGCTTTTTGCATCCAGAAGGATGTTATCCTTAAAGCGCGCAGAACCTCAAACATCGTTCACGTCTTTACCGAGATATTCCCGGTCGGTGCCACCATGGTCATATTCAGCATGATCGTGAATTCAAAGACGCTTACCCTGAGTGTGGGTGGCTTTCTGGCATTTAATACTGCATTCGGCCAGTTCGTTGTTACGCTGATGTCATTGAGCCTCAGCCTGATTGCCGCCAGCGCCGTCATCCCGAGTTACGCCCGATGCCTGCCGATCATAGAAGCACTGCCGGAACGGGACAATGCCAAAGAACATCCCGGAGTCATCAGGGGTGATATCGAGGTGAGCGCTGTTTCCTTCCGTTACGCCGAATCGGCTCCGGCAGTGCTCAATGATGTTTCATTCAGAATTGCACCTGGACAGTTTATCGCGGTGGTCGGTACCTCGGGCGGCGGCAAGTCCACACTGACCAGACTGCTGCTGGGCTTTGAAAAGCCTTCGTCGGGCAGTATCTTCTATGATGGGAGGGATCTGGGGCGACTGGACGTCCATCAGGTTCGACGCCAGATCGGCGTGGTACTGCAAAACGGGAGGCTGATTGCCGGTGATATTCTCTCCAACATCGTCGGTTCCATGAACCTTTCGATCGACCATGCCTGGGAAGCGGCGCGGCTTGCCGGCCTTGATGAAGACATTCAGGCGATGCCCATGGGAATGCACACCTTCCTTTCAGAGGGGGGCGGCAACCTTTCCGGCGGCCAACGGCAACGGATGCTGATCGCTCGGGCCCTGGTCAACAAGCCTTCAATTCTTATCTTTGACGAGGCCACCAGTGCCCTTGACAACCGCACTCAGGCAATTGTCAACGAAAGTCTGGAGTCCCTGAGGGTCACACGGATTGTTATTGCCCATCGCCTCAGCACCGTATATAAGGCAGATACGATAATTGTTCTCGACAAGGGTACCATCGCAGAGAGCGGGACATATAATGAACTGATGGGGTTGGGTGGTGTTTTCGCAGAACTTGCCCGACGCCAGGTTGCCTGATTACTTGTGAAACGATTACTGTCATGACACGTCAAACTAGTTCAAGCGAGCTGACTTTTGAGTCGATCTTTCGTGATTACGGAAGGGGGCTGTACGCCTTTATGTTTCGTATGAGCGGCAATCAGCATGACGCCGAGGATCTGACCCAGGAAACCTTTATCACCATCGCGAGAAAACTTCCGACCTTTAATGGTGACAGTTCTTTAAAAACCTGGATATATTCCATTGCAATCAATAAATATCGCGACTCCCTCCGATACGATAGGATTCGAGCACATGACCAGATCGACGAGAATCGGACCCTGTCCAGTCAAAACCCGCTGGATGATTACATGGCTCAAGAAACGGAAGACAGGATCAGGACAGCCTTCTACGGTCTGACTGAACATTACCGGGCAGCATTTGCCCTGGTGCGCTTTGAGGGAATGACGTACAAAGAGGCCGCGCAGGCGCTTGGGACAACCCTGGAAACCCTCAGAATGCGGGTACATCGAGCCCATCTGATGCTTGCAGAGCGATTGAAAGATACTCGCAAATGATACCAAGAGAGCACTCGACATATCTCCAGTCTGTCACCGATTCTCTGGCCGGTCACCATCTGCACGCCTGCAGTCCCGGTGACACACCACAGAATGATTCCGCTTCTGCAGACGAAGCCGAATTGCTGCGGAGTGTGTGGGAGAAGGTAGGTATTGTGAGCCCCCCGGAGCCGGAGGAGGCAATCATGGAGCGGATATACCATCAGGTTATAAGCCGCGCCGTTTCTGAAGAAATTGATGACGACGAACTAGACTGGGTAGTCGGTGCCCGCACATCCCCTGAGATTGATCCGGATGATATTAATAAATGATCGGTAGGTGACATTCATGAGAAAAGTTCTGTACATACTGGGGCAATTGACGGATCGCGAAGTGGAATGGCTGGCAGCAAACGGAACCCGCCGCACGATCCTCAAGGGACAGACCATCGTTACCATGGGGCAGCCGCTCAACTCGATTTTCTTCCTTCTTGACGGTGAAATGTCGGTAACCGTTGACAGAATCGGTGAAATTGCCCGCCTGAAATCCGGTGAGATTGTGGGGGAGATGTCCCTGATCGATGCCAGTCCACCATCGGCTACGGTTACGGCGTTTGCAGAATCAAAAGTCCTCGAACTTTCAAAAGACAAACTGAATGAAAAAATGTCCGCTGATCTGGAGTTTGCAGCACATTTTTACAAGGCCATTGCCATTTTCCTCTCCGACCGTCTGAGAAAGACAATCAAGCACCTCGGCTACGGTGAACCGGTAACGATGGATGATGAGGCTCTGCAGCCGGATGAACTTGATGAAAGTGTTCTCGACAATGTGTATCTTGCCGGCGGTCGATTCGACCGAATGCTGAAAAAACTTATGGGGTCTGAATGAAACGGACATGATGCCATTTGCAAGCCTTCACGACTTCCGCCATTGTGTGCGGAACCCCGATTTATCGGGTTAATTTAGATTAAAAAGGAGATCGATCATGAGTGAGCAAGAGAAAAAAGGACCAGACGTCAGTAAAATCAACCTGGATGAATCGGGTAAATTCGAGTTGGACGACGAGGCTCTCGACAACGTGGCAGGTGGAGCGAAGCCTAAACTGATTCCCTCATGCGGACCGTCTGTACACTTCTGCCCGTCGTGTAAGTAATCTATTTGTAAATTTATTTTCCAGGAGCCCTTACGTTCTTCGTACCATTTGCACCCGGTGTCAACTCACCGGGTGCAAACCAAACAGTTTTGCGGGAGATCTTACACAATGACTTTATCATTCCCCACCCAGGATGATCTGGCCGGAGCGCTTAATCCAAACGCTCTGTACCTGGTGATCCTGCCAACGGAACAGTGCAATTTCCGCTGCGAATACTGCTATCAGGATTTCAGCATAGGCAGGATGCCGCCGAACGTTATCGGCGGGATAAAACGCCTGCTCGAGCGCCGAACCGATGACCTCTCCTACCTGCAGCTTTCATGGTTTGGCGGCGAACCGTTGCTTGCCAGCGATATCATGCTGGATATCTCGAATTATGCCCTCGGACTTTGCCGGGATAAAGGCGTCACGTATATTAAAGGGGATATCACAACAAATGGCTACCTGCTGACCCCGGAGTTGATGCAGAAGCTGACCGAAGCCGAGCAGAAGCATTTTCATATTTCGCTGGACGGGATAGGCGCGGTACATGACAAAACCCGGCACCTGATCTCCGGTCAGGGAACCTTTGATACAATCTGGCGTAACCTGATTGCACTCAAAGAAACCTTATTTGACTTCAGCATTCTCTTGCGGTTGCACTACAGCGGAGAAGAATTATCCCGGACTGAAGAACTGTGTCGCTCGGTCAATGCCAGTTTTGGCGGAGATGAACGATTCCGGGTGATGCTCAAGTCCATTGAGGACTATGGCGGATCGGGCACCGGCAAATTCAAGCCGATCTCCCGTGAAGAGGGCAGGATAATAAGTGAAAAACTGATTACAGAACTGATGCCTGATATTTTGAGTTTCAACCTGAACGAAGATAAAGCACCACAGATCTGTTACGCAGCACACCCCAACAATCTGGTTATCCGTGCCGATGGCCGAATTGGCAAGTGCGCTGTGGCATTTCAAAATCCCCGAAACGACATAGGCCAGATCGACGAAAATGGCTACCTGCACATCGACAATTCCATGCTTCAGCCCTGGATGGCCGGTTTTAAGGACTTTGATGAGCAGTTGCTCGTCTGTCCCTATACCGGCGTCAGGAAACTGGACGAAGGTGCTCCGGCATGTAAGTGCGGCGCTCATTGAGGTTGAGGGGGCGCGTAGGCACGTGAAACCCGATTATTCCATCAATCCTTGCTTGGATCCGGACACTCTGGCTGCAACATTCAGGGAGCAGAATCAGGTTGTGATTGATCAATTCCTTGCACCTGAAACCGCCGAGACACTGCACAGATTTTTTGCGGATGAAATGCCGAAAGAGTGGTGGACGGTCACGTCCAGGCCACATATATCAGGCCAGGATAAACCGCACTTCATCAGGAATATCGAACACAACGCGCACCTCATACGGGACTCCTTTGACGCCGCCACAGCAGCCTGTGCGAGGGGCGAGTTTGCCTATCACTTCATGCGAACTCAGTCCAATCACTATGACAGATGTGATTGCGCAGAATGCCGGTTCAGAGAATTCCTGGGTTCAGGTGAACTGCTTGACTTTATTTCTGAAGTTACGAACAGGGCACGTGACGGTATTCGTGAAAGTTTTGCATCACGCTATGACCCGGGAAGCTTTCTGGCTCCGCACGATGATGCCAACAACGGCAGTCTCACGTTTGTGCTTCAGTTGACAAAAAACTGGCAGAGTCAATGGGGCGGGTTGTTGCACTTCCTTGATGATGAAGGGTCCGTGGTCCAGGATGTCCTTGTGCCCGCATACAATTCTCTTCTGTTGTTCGATCTGCCTGCCGACAGGGGGAGGAGACACTGTGTCTCTCAGGTTGCACCCGATGTCCCTGAACTGCGCCTGAGCTACACCGGATGGTTTTGAATCCAACATAAAAGGAGACGAGAAATGAAAAAAGAAAATGAAGCCATCAAAAAAAATGAACCGGAACTTAACGAAAAAGACCTTGAAACGGTTGCCGGAGGAATAAGGGGGCACCGTATTGATGGTGGCCCAGAAACCGGCAGCCAGACTGAGGACGAAGTTTATATCGGTTTGAGAAGAAAATAGAGCAGATTGATATGATGGAATCCGAAATAAACAGTATCCTGATCACGTGGCGCCCGCCACTCTCAGCTATGCCCGGATCATAACCAGCAGCATTTTGAACGGCCTGACCGCTTTCAGCTCATGGGGAATATTTGCCGGCATGATGATCATCTGGCCGGCGCTTACGGTTTGTACCTCACCATTGATATTCACCTCGGCCTCGCCATCAACCACCTGAACAAAGGCATCATAGGGAGCGGTGTGTTCCGAAAGCCCCTGTCCGGCATCAAACGAGAACAGTGTCACCGTGCCGACTTTCTTGTCTATCAACGTCTTGCTGACGACCGAGCCATCGCTGTAGGCCACCAGTTCGCTCATGGTATGCGCATATCCGACTAATTCCATACATCCCCCGATCTCTTCTGTTGGTTGCTGTTCCGCCTACCATAGTATCGCATCGTCTGAAAAAAACAAGGCAGGAAACCGAAGTCCCCTGCCCTGTTGTTAAAAATCAGACAATACAGCTGGTACAGCCTAGTACATTCCGCCGCCCATGCCACCCATTCCGCCCATACCGCCGGGCATTCCACCACCCATACCGCCGCCGGCTGAATCATCCTTCGGCTTTTCTGCGATCAGTGCCTCGGTGGTCAGCATCAGACCGGCAATGGAAGATGCATTCTGCAAAGCATAGCGGGAAACTTTGGTCGGGTCGATGATGCCGGCCTGCAGCATGTCAACGTAGGTATCGTCAGCGGCATTGTAGCCGAAAGCATCCTTGCCGTTTTTGACCTTGTCAACCACGATGGAAGCGTCGATACCGGCGTTCTCGGCGATCTGACGGATGGGGGATTCCAGAGAAGCGCGCACCACGTTGACGCCGAACTGCTGCTCGGTGTCAAGCTTCAGTGCATCCAGAGCGCCGAGGGCACGGATATACGCCACGCCGCCGCCAGGGACGATGCCCTCGTCAACGGCTGCACGGGTTGCATGCAGAGCATCTTCAACACGGGCTTTTTTCTCTTTCATCTCTACTTCAGTCGCTGCACCGACTTTGATGACGGCTACGCCGCCAACCAGTTTGGCCAGACGCTCCTGCAGTTTTTCCTTGTCGTAGTCGCTGGAGGTTTCTTCAACCTGGGCGCGGATCATCTTGACGCGACCCTGGATAGCTTCTTCCTTGCCGTTGCCGTCGATGATGGTGGTGTTGTCCTTGTCGATGGTGATACGCTTGGCCTGACCCAACAGATCGATGCTGGTCTGGTCGAGCTTGAAACCGATTTCTTCAGATATGACCGTACCGCCGGTCAGGACAGCGATGTCTTCCAGCATGGCCTTGCGACGGTCGCCGAAACCGGGAGCCTTCACGGCGCAGACGTTCAGCACGCCGCGCAGTTTGTTGACAACCAGCGTTGCAAGCGCTTCGCCTTCGATATCTTCAGCGATGATGAGCAGCGGACGGCCGGACTTGGCAGTTTGCTCAAGAACCGGGAGCAGATCCTTCATGTTGGAGATTTTCTTGTCGTGGATGAGGATCATGGCGTTCTCGATGGAACACTCCATGCGCTCGGGATCGGTGACAAAATAGGGGGAGAGGTAACC
>CAIPTY010000047.1 GCA_903868145.1 uncultured Desulfuromonadales bacterium
GCGACGATACCGCTGAATATCAGAACGAGGGGCAGAATGGCGACCAGCAGATCGACCATGTACCACCAGTACTTGATCAGACCCCAGAAGCCGAGGCAGATTGCAATGAGACCGAAAACGATGCTTAACATGTGAACTCCTTCAAGAGGTAAATTTGATTCGGATTGCCATCCAATGCGCGGCTAGGAGTTATTCTCCGCAATCTCCAAAGATTTCTGGAAATATTTGACCGCTTCTTCACGCATCCCCTTTGCCTCGTAGGCAAATCCGAGGCTCTGGTAGGCTCTGACAAAATCGGGCTTGAAAGTGATTGCCTTGTGGTAGGCTTCAATGGATAAATCCGTCATTAACATGGCGTCGTGAATCAGGCCGAGCTTGTAATAGGCCTCTGCGTTGCCCGGACTCAGTTCAATAGCTCTGTCCAGGGCTTCAAGAGCCTCGTCGTTTTCATCGATCGAAAAATGAGCTGAGCCAAGCAGGTAAAAAGCTTCGGCAAACCCGGTGTCCAGCAGCGTGACTTTTTTCAGCACTTCCAGGGCTTTTACGAGGAGGCAGAGATTGGTATAAAGTTTGCCTATTCTGAAGAGCGCCGCAACGTTATCCGGTTCCGTTGCCACAATTTTTTCATATGCGCGGATAGCGCCGTGATAATCCCCCTTACGCTCAAGTGACTCACCCATTTCAAAGTGAATATTTTTTGCCTCTTGCGGGTCAAGTTCCAGCAGGCTGTTATATGCATCAACCGATTTGTCCAGCAGCTTTTGTGAATTTCTGGCTACCACATGAAAAAAGTAGGTGAATTCACTCAGGTCAATCTTTGCATCCATGGATGCCTCCGTGAAAGTTTGTTATGTCAGCAGTCTTGACGCTAGAACATGGTCCGCGCAGGTTTTCTCAATCGATCAGATGTCCAACTATGATCAGGATCAGCCACACCACAAACAGGGTCTGTTGGGTATGTATGAGCCGCATCTGTTTTTTCATGCTGTGAAAGACATTGTAGCGCATGAGTACACCCGCAAACACCAGCCAGACGGTGACGGCAAAGGCGGCTGACAGGACAATATTACGCTCATCCGCCGGGGCGTAATGTCCATGAATCGTCAGGGTAAGAAGAGCAATCAGGTTCAGAATCATATGGATATCGAGATATTTTTTGAAGAACAACGACACTTCCCGCGACCACGGTTTGAAGTTGTTTGCGATCAACCTGGCCGGATAGTAAGCGTTTGCCGACACAAACAATATCATCGACACCATGCCGCACAGTTCACTCAATTCTTCCGGATTTCTGATCAAGCACTATCTCCCAATATACCTACAGCCATTCAAACCACATACGGCTCAATGACAAGATGCACTCCCGATACGTTCTTCAGCTTTCTGCGCAAACTCTCTTTGACATGCAGCCCGATCAGATGCCCCTCCTGATGGCTGGCATGCTGATCAACCCGGATCGTGATGTCGATCCAGATGCTCTGGCCGGTCTGTCGAGCCGCTATTTTCGATACTCTGCGGACACCGGGAACCAGACGTGCCGTTGACTCGATTCTGGCCAGAATATCCGTATGCACCGATGCGTCAAACAACCCGTTCAATGAATCCTTGAACATCACAAGGCTCAGCATCATCAGGTCGATTGTCTCGACGATGGCCACCAGCGGATCAAGGAAAAGCAAGCCGAATTTCGCGCCCAGAACACCCACAGCCACAAGGATTGATGAAATGGCGTCGGAGTGGCTGTGCTTGGCGTTTGCCAAAATTGCAGGGCTTTTCAGGCGCTCACCGACGCACTGGAGATAGGTTGAAATCTTGTAGTTCGCTATGACCGAGATCAGCGCCGCCCAGAAGGCTATGAACTTTGGGGCGGCATTGTGCCCATGATAGCTCTCCCAGACCCCTTTGATGGAGTGAATGAAGAGAAAGCCGGAGGCGATGATAAGAAAGATGCTCATGACCAGCATCGCCACAAACTCTATCTTACCATAACCGTAGGGGTGACTTTCGTCGGCAGGTTTTCCGGACACCTTTATTCCGGCAACTACGATCAGCGAGGTGACAAAATCCTTGAAGGAGAAGAGGGAATCTACAAGGATGGCCTTACTGCCACTGATGTAACCGATAAAGGCCTTGAAAACGGTCAGGGCCAGGTTCGCATATACGGCAAACCAGCCGACTTTTTTTGCGCAGGCGGCGCATTCCTGGTATTCCGTGTTACCGCAAGGAGTCAAAGAGCTCTACCCGTTACCCTGAACTAGCGCTTTGCGTCTTCAGCGCTGTAGAAATCACGGACATGATTCTTTTCGATGTCCCTTTTCAGCAGATCCAGTGAAACTTTGGCAAC
The DNA here is from genome assembly GCA_903868145.1 of uncultured Desulfuromonadales bacterium. GTDB lineage: Bacteria > Desulfobacterota > Desulfuromonadia > Geobacterales > Pseudopelobacteraceae > CAIPTY01. The sequence goes on from CAIPTY010000047.1 coordinate 2,345, forward strand.
ATTTAGCCTGACTGTCTTTTCGCCGATCACCGACTTAAGCGCCTGCCACGGATTACTGATCATGTTTTTTAGCCCACTTACTGAACTCTCCTGCGATTCTTGGTACTTCTGAAGGATTTTGAATTCCAGCATGGTCAGGTGGTAGACTATCTCTTTGCTCATTTCAAGAGCGTCATTGAAGTCAAGCTGTACCTGCGCCGCTTTCTGGGAACTGAATTTCGGCCCGTTATGCCAGGCCACAACACTGTCTGCGGCAATATGAAAGACTTTGTGGCTCTTTTCCAGCAGTTCAATCTCGGGGATCTCCTTGTAGACCCGCAAACCTTCGCCGTAGAGCCATATTCCAAGTTCGCAATCGTGGTAAGAGGGAAGTTCGACGGTGGTAGTGCTGTTTTGCAGGATCATTTCAAGCTGGTGAACCCATTCCACGTGGGTAATGCGGGCAATGGTGATATCAATCATTGGTGGTCTCCCCTTACACAGATCATTTTTTGTTGCTTCTCTAGCTTTTTGGGACTATAGCCGCCTCATAGATATATGAAAAACGAAATATATTCATGGGTCATGCGTTTTGCGCATGGCTCACGTGGCAGAGAGACAAGCAAAGGGAGAAGAATCTATTTCAAACTTTAAAAACATCAGTTATTACAGCTAATTTTGCCTCTTTTACCGCGAGTTCCTTCCCTATGGCGTCGCGGGTCTTCGTATTGTGTTCGGCCGTATTTTCAAGAGTTTTTTTCAGATCAACAATTTCACCAGACAGATTTTCCGCGATTGTCTGTAGATTTTCAAATTCAGCCGAATCGCTGCCAAGTAAATTATTGGCAGATGCGGCACCAGCGGATCCTGTGCCACCTGCCATCCCAAGACCTCCCTTTGCTGCCGGTAGACTTCCCGCAGCTGTCAGCCCGGTTGAACATGTGCCCGTTGCACAGGAAAGCGCCGATGCATTGCCAAGCATGCCTCCGGCAACAACCGTCCCACCTGCAACCGCAGCACCTCCGGCTGCAATCATCCCGCCACCAAGAGCAGCAAGTTCCGCAGAACCCGCAAGACCCATTACGCCCCCGAGCATGGCTCCCACGGCTGGAGCGGCTGCTCCGCACGTGATAATTGCCAAGGCTCCTCCGCCCAATGTTATTCCACTTAAAATAAACACTTTTTGCCAAGACAAACCCATAGCCAGCCTCCTTTATTTTCATCTGAATTAACCGATGGACATTGACCACAACTTATTTTTTCAACAGCTTATTCCGAAGTCTCTTCAGACTGACATTTATTTATTTTGCCAGTTGTGGTCTTTTCGAACTATAGTCGCATCGTAGATATTTTAAAAACAAAATATATGCATGTAATCATGCGCTTTGTGCATAACACGAAACAGGCAGACAGGATTGTTCTGGAAAAAGCACGCAGGATGCATTAAACCAAGAAATACCTGATACACTATCTGCGTGTAATTGAGGCAGGGGGGCTATGGGCAAGCCGAAGAACAAAAATGGCGAGTCACTCTCACCGAGTGAAGCAATCCTGGAGAGCATCTCCGATGGGGTCTTTACCGTGGATCTTAATTGGTGCATAACCTCGTTCAATCGTGCTGCCGAGGATATCACCGGAGTATCCCGTAAAGAGGCTATAGGTCGCCAATGCTCGGAAGTATTCCGCTCCAGCATGTGCGGTGATACCTGTTCGCTTCAGCAGACCGTCAAGACAGGCAGACCGGTGATCGGTAAATCCGGATACATTATCAGTTCAGATGGCAAACGTATTCCTATAAGCATCTCAACTGCCGAACTACGGAACGCCGATGGTTGCCTGGTTGGCGCTGCCGAGACCTTCCGTGACTTATCTGAAGTCGAATTGTTGCGCAGTGAACTACAGGGGAAATTTCAGGTTGGCGAACTCACCAGTCGAAGCCATTTGATGCTGCGGGTATTCGAGGTATTACCCGCTATCGCCTCCAGTCCCAGCACGGTACTCATCCTGGGTGAAACCGGGACAGGCAAAGAATTGATGGCCCGGACGATCCATACGCTCAGCCACCGCAAACGGGGACCATTCATCGCGGTCAACTGCGGGGCGCTCCCCGATACGCTTCTTGAATCCGAGTTATTCGGCTACAAGGCTGGAGCATTTACGGGCGCAAACAAGAACAAGCCGGGGCGTTTCGCGTTGGCTAAGGGAGGTACACTGTTTCTTGATGAAATTGGCGAGGTGAGTCCGGCATTTCAAATAAAGCTGCTTCGTATTTTGCAGGAGCGGACCTATGAACCGCTGGGGGCGACCGACTCCGAAATTGCAGATGTTCGGGTCATTGTCGCAACCAACAAGGATTTATCGCTACAGATGCAGAACGGCCTTTTTCGGGAAGACCTTTACTATCGCGTCAATGTTGTCCGTGTTGAATTACCGCCACTCAGAAGGCGCAAGGAAGACATTCCCCTGCTGGTGGACCAGTTCATCCAGCGATTCAATCGGCTGCAACAGAGAAGTGTGCAGGGGATCACCTCGGAAGCACTGTCACTACTCATGGCCCACGACTGGCCAGGAAACATACGAGAACTCGAAAACGCGGTTGAATATGCCTTCATTCTCTGTAACTCAGGACAGATAGGCCCCAGCCATTTACCCGAATACTTTAACGCCCACAAAAAGGCAGCGGGTTCCGGTCCCGATATACAGTCTGCCCACAATGCTCTCGATGTCCAGTCGATCTACGTAGCGCTCAAAAACAATTCTTTCAACCGCCTGGCAGCAGCGAAAGAGTTGGGCATCCACAAAACGACTCTCTTCCGCAGGATGAAAAAACTGAACATATCCCTTCCCACGATGGACGGTCGTTCCACCCTCCCCTAGAGTAGCCTTCATGCATTGCTAATACCTGCATACCGTAGCATTTGTGCCACCTCAGGCATGTCAATATGTCAGAGGAAACGCAATAATGTTCTATTATATAAGATAGTTAGAATAAATATCAAATTCAGCAACACTTGGAACAGAATATGCTCCTCTTTTATGTGAGAGTCAGGAGTAACCTCACATTATGAAAACGGCATTTACATACTGGAACAAACGTATCTCGCCTGTTTTTGACACGGCACGGCGGATTAAAATCATCGAGAGCGAGTCAGGCAGGGTAGTGCATGAATCGTTGGAAACAATGGAAAGTGACCTGCCGGTACAAAAAACATTTCGCCTCACTGAACTTGGAGTAGATACATTGGTGTGCGGTGCAGTCTCGAAATCTCTGCACGAGATGTTGTCGGCTCACGGCATCAGGGTCATTTCCTTTGTGGCTGGCGACCTGCAGGAGGTGATTCAAGCATGGCTTAATGGTGACTTGGAACAACAAGTCGCATTCACCATGCCTGGTTGTACGAGGCGCGCTGCTTAACAAGAAGCATGGTGTTGGATTGTCGCAGGTAAGAAGGTTATCAAGGAAAGGAGGTGAACGGTCATGAGAAGAATCGTCTGTCGAGTTGCAACTCTGGTTGCTGCAGGTTTAATTTCGAGTGCTGTCCTGTTACTCACGAACAAAAAAACGCAACCCAAACCTAAGGAGGAACGGTCATGAAATTCAAATACATTTATCGAATAGCATCGGTGATTGCAGCCAGCCTGCTGCTGATTCTGGTAGGCAGCAAAATCCCTAAAGAGCAGGAGGAACGGCCATGAAAATAAAATATATTCTTCGATTTGCAGGTATGCTTGCTACATTCGTGGTCCCAAGCTTGATTGAGTATTTTGTGATCAAGAAAATGTACCCCGAAGGAAAGACTGAACCATCACGGCAACCGGCATCGCAGATGCCTTCGGAAGTGCTTAACGCTTCTTAGAAACAATATGAGCACAATCGCCAACGTGAATTTTTTTAGAAACAGCACATATAACCCGGCATACTATTGATCTGTATGCCGGGCTTGGAGGTATATTTATGCGTTGCTCATGGGATAAAATTCTGCTTTTCACTGGAATAGTAGTAGGTGGCAGTGCTTTAGCGGTTATTTCAGCAGGAACTGCAACCCCTGTTGTGAGTGCGCTTCTTGGCAGTGCAGCGGGGCTTTCCGGTGCTGCAGTAGGCTTTGCCGGACTTGCTGCTCTTAAGGGTGGAGCACTGGCTGCCGGATTCGCTGGGGGTGCAACTGGCACTGGTAGTACCGTAGCCGGAGGTGCCATGCTTGGGGGTGCGATGGGGCTTTCAGGTGTCGCCGCCGCTTCTGCAGGACTCGCTGCACATGGTGGTGGCGGGATGGCGGTCGGAAGCGCCAGCATGTCAGGGGGCACAAGCGCCGTTACAGTCTCTGCCGGGAGTTTGGGGCATACAGGTGTTACTACAGTTTCAACGGTTTCCCCGCCAACCGAGGCTAATGAGGTTCAAATACTCCAAACAATAGCTTCAAAGTTATCAAAAGAAATCTTCAGTCTGAACAAGAGAGTGAACAGCGCCAAAGATAAAGACCAGAGAAATCTCCCCGGCATACAGCAGGAGCTTGCAGCAAAAGAGACACAGCTGAAAATGATCGGAAACGCCTTGAAATAATCTTAATTTTTGGGTAGAGTGTAGGCATGAGTAGATTGGCATCTACTTCCCACGATACTAATTCCACTTTTAAACCAGTCATCATTCCGAAAGGCGAAACACGTTTTTTTGATCACATTCCCAATCATCTTATCTGGTTTCTTGAAAACAAACCGTTAGAGGAGATCTGCATGCCATTTATAAGAAACATTAATTTTGTCTGGAAATACCTTCTCTTCGGAGTGCTGACGACAGGTCTTTTACTGACGGCAATGCTGATCTCTTATCGCGGCATGAAAGGGACTAACGAACGTTTTGACCGTTTTAGTGACAAATATCAGGCTCTTGCCTTGACAGTTAGTGAGATGCATACTCAGGGAATTCAGACCGAGCAGGCAGTTCGAAATGTGATACTTAATCCTTCTGATGAAAAGGCACTTTCAAATTACAAAAAGGCTTCGGAGGAGTTTCTTGAAACGCTCAAGGAATCCACAAAAATTGCCAGTGGCATAAAGGAGTACAGCAAACAATTGAATAAGCTGCCTGCTATGTGGCAGGAAAACAGTGTAATCAAGGAAGAGATAATCAAACTTGCCAGAGAAGGAAAGCAGGCAGATTCCATTGAAATACTCGTAAAAAAGGAAACGCCAAAATGGCGGGAGATCAAGGCGCTGATCATCGAGATGCAGTCTGCACTCAAGAAGGATATGAAAACAGAGCGCAACGACCTTGGGGCTTTTACCGACAAAACATTTTCTTTGACTGTGACAGCACTGTTCGTCACAATCCTCCTTGTTAACATGTTGCTTCTGGTCTTCTGGAGGGTCATGCAGACATCTTTCAACGAACTGGTTGAGCGTTTGAAGGATATAGCATCCGGAAACGGTGATCTAAGCAGGAGGCTTGATGTCAAGGGTAATGATGAACCAGCACAAGCTGCATACTGGCTTAATCAGTTTATAGACAGAATATCGCAGACAATTTCAAGTATAATCGATATGTCTTCGAGTTTGGCTTCTTCTACTGTTCGCCTAAATGCAACAGCAGAACATATGGCAAGTAATGCCGAACAAGTGTCTGCACAAGTTACTACACTTGCAACCGCAAGTGAGGAGATGGCAGCGACAGGCATGGACATTGCTCACAACTGTCATTTGGCTGCTGAAAGTGCGCAGCGTGCAGCAACTACGACGCAAAAGGGTTTTGAGGTAGTTAAGCATACTGTTGATGGCATTTGTGATCGGGGTCGCCGCACCAAGCAGAATGCAATAGCGGTTTCGTCCTTAGGCGAGCGTTCTGAACAGATCGGAGCTATTGTTTCCACAATTGAAGACATTGCCGACCAAACCAACCTGTTGGCTCTGAACGCGGCTATTGAGGCTGCCAGAGCCGGAGAGCAAGGCAGGGGCTTTGCTGTAGTTGCGGATGAGGTTCGGGCATTGGCAGAGAGAACGACCCGTGCAACTAAAGAGATCAGCGGAATGATTCGAACAATTCAGACAGAGACCAAACAAGCAATTGTTTCGATGGAGGAAGGAGTTAGGGGAACTGAAAAAGGTGCCGATGAAGCCACACAGCTTGAATCAGCACTACATGAAATATTAGAGCAGGTCACTAACGTTACTACTCAGATAAGTCAAATCGCTACAGCTGCTGAAGAACAGACTGCAACAACAAGTGAAATATCACATAATATTCAGAGAATATCTGAAATAATCGAAGAGACCTCAAAGGATGCGCAGGATACTGCTCAAGCTTCCTCAACTCTTTCTGAGACCGGTGAATCCTTAAGAAGATTAGTTGAATTATTCAAACTCTGAGATGAGCGGATGTGAATGAATTTTCGGATTACCATACTCTGTGATAATTCTGTCGGCCCCATTAGCAAAACTCTTGGCGAACATGGCTTCTCGGCGCTCATTGAGCCGTTTCAGGGGGTCCCGATCCTTTTCGACACGGGACAGGGATTAACTTTGCTTCACAACGCCCGCCGCATGAATAAGGATCTCTCGGCAGTTGGTTCCGTGGTGCTTTCCCATGGGCATTACGATCACACCGGAGGGTTGTTGCCGTTACTTATCGAACAAACACCCAAGCGAATATACGCCCATCCTGCTGTCTTTTTACCGCGTTTTCGCTTCAAGGATACCGGAGAATGTTATCCGATCGGGATACCACATAGTCGGGACCAGCTTGAGGCTGCGGGTGGTTCATTTGATCTGTCGAAAATGTATCGCCAAATAGCATCCGGAATTTTCCTGACCGGCGAGGTGCCGCGTGTGACCGACTTCGAGACTGGCGATCATGAGCTGTATTGCGACTGCATCGCTCAGGATGTTGACTGCACGCTGGATGATCAATCACTGGTACTGGAGACGGAGCGGGGTTTGATTGTTATTCTGGGATGCTGTCATGCCGGTTTGATCAACACGCTGGAACACATCGCCAGTTTGAGTGGCAGGCGCGATGTGTATGCTGTGATCGGCGGCACTCACCTCGGTTTTTGCGGGCAGCAGCAGCTTGACAAGACCATTTCCGACCTGAAGGGGTGGGGAATACAAAAAATTGCCACAAGCCATTGTACCGGATTTTTCGCGTCAGCACGATTGTTGAGGGAAATGCCCAAGGAGTTTCAGGTGGCAAATGTGGGGTTTGTCTTGGAAGTATGATTTGGCAGATACTGTCGCAAACGCAATACAGGGAGATGCTGATGATTAAAAAGTTGTTGATGGCTATAATAATGGTCTGCATGACGTGGTCACTGGCCATTGCCGGAGCCCAGAATATCTCCTCACACGAAGCCAAGGCTCTGCTGGACAGGAACAAAAATATCTTCCTGCTTGATGTCCGTACACCTTGGGAAAGCAGACAGGCCAGACTCCCCGGCTCTGTTCTGATTCCCATCAACGAGTTTGAGAATCGTATTCATGAAGTGCCGAAAAACAAGACTATTCTGGTCTACTGCGCATCCGGTTCGCGTTCAAAAACGGTGGCTGACACATTATCAAAGCGCGGTTACAAGAATGTATACAACATTACTGACGGCATTGCAGGCTGGTATTTCAATGGGTTTAAGGTTTTATAGGCAATCATGCGACCTCGGGGACCGAGGTGCTAAAATGCATAGCAGAAAAATGGCAAGAACTTATGAGTAAATAAGGCTTTGCGCCTTTTGATCGATGTTTTTTTATTTTTCTTGTAACTTGTCCCTATTTCTAAACGTCCAACTTGCAGAGAGACCATATTAACTTCGAAGAAACCAAAGAGGAGGACGTAATGAAGAAAATAATTTTGGTATCGCTACTGATTTCAAGTTTGCTGGTGAGTACGGTCTATGCCGGAGGTGGTCATGGAGGCGGCCATGGAGGCCGCTATGGAGGCGGAATAAACCCACTGTGGATTCCAGTTGCGGTGCTTTCCACTTTGGCGGTTGCAACTACAGTTGCTACGTTGCCATCTCCTGTAGTTTATGACCGCAGAGTTTATTATGAACCTCGCCAGACTGTTGTTTATGAAGAACCCCGACGAGCCATCGTGTATGAGGAGCCATCTTATTATCGCGGCAGTCGGCATTATTCTGAACGTAGAGCGGATTATTATTATCACGATGACCGAGGTCGTAACCACTATTCTTCGCGCTATGTTGACTATCGGTGATTTAAGATTGCAATACCAGAGATAACGGAGTTTGCCAATTTGATATAGGCTCTGCGCCGTTGAGATTTGCCCAACTTATCTCCCACTATAATGAAGGGTTAGCTTTTCGAGCTAACCCTTTTATTTATTATTGGAGCGGGAAACAGGATTCGGAGGCCGGTAAAATCAATATTTTACGGCACTCATGTCCCAACGTTTAATTGAATAAAATCATCTGTTTGCTGCTCTTTACATTACCGTTTTCGTAATCATGATTTGAAAGTACCTGTAACAAGGGCATTCTATCAAAAATAGTCACGCTCAAAATCTGTAATATTGTGTATAGGCTGGCCTCAATCTTGAGCCGCTTTTTCATGGTGGCTACGGTAAGCAATTTGAAAAGAAAAAGAACTCAAGCAATTAAGCCTAAGTCCTTGAATTCTTTGGAGCGGGAAACGGGATTCGGACCCGCGACTTCAACCTTGGCAAAGTTGTCAGAATCACAACAACTTTTTCCACAGATTGGAATCTTGCTGCTTTTATTACCATTTTACTAAATTGATGTCAAGCTGATTCCTGTCTATTTCCACCCTGTACTGAAAATCCACTGCACAATTACTGCACACCCTGAACGAGCTATCTAGCGGCTATTCAGACTTTAATGACGTGAGCAGTATAACCAATTCATCGACGGCAGTAAATGGATTTTCGCGTCCTGTTCGCTGTCGCTCTTCATTCATCTTTGTTGTGTTGGCGTACGCCTCATTCAGTAGATGCTTCGTGCGTTGGAAATACCCCTCTTCGCCTTTGGCGTATCCTGGTAATAATCCCGGTTGATTCAAACTCCGGATAACATCGTCACGATGCATTTCTCGGGTGACACTCTGAAAATGAAGCAGAAGCCACAACTCAAAGCAAGGGTTTGATGGAATCACAGTAAAGCGGATCGGTTGCTTGTTTTCGTTTTTGAATTTGTTGTTAAGTGTTTTTGCCGTCTGTTGTGCATCGTAATAGCTCAGGTGGTCATCCCGGTCAAATACACAAAAGACCTGTTCCCAATTCTTGGTCTCCAGACACTTATCCCTGGCGAAAGCGACTACCTGTTGTGGTGACGTACCATAATCACTCGGTAAAATACTGATATTGGCTGTATGAAGACGATAGTGCTTGCGAATTTCCTTGAAGTACTGTGGTTCAGTTTTCTTCCCTTCACAGATGATCAGGATCCGATCATAGCTGTCCCTGCTCGCTTTCCTTCTTGCCAGCTTATCTGCCTGGCGTTCTCTGGGATGTTTATCTCGCCCCATTGTCGTTCCCTATAGCCTGAATTCTGAGAAGAAAGGTAAAGCCCCATAACGTCCCATCAAATAACCGCGTTCAAGTGCTTCATTTTTTCGGGGGCTGAAATCTGTCAACGGATAAAGGCGAGTGGACTGGGATTGATCCTTCTCCATAAACCATATCTGATCTCGGCGGAAGATATCAGTATCAAGTAGGGATGTATCATGAGTCGTAAATATGAGTTGCGCCCCCGTCTTGTTAATTTCCGATGAATGAAAAAAATCAATCAGGAACCTGACCATATGAGTATGTAGACTTCCATCCAACTCATCCACTACCAGAATGGACCCACTCTTAAGAACCTCAATTATTGGACCGGCAAAAGCAAATAACCGCTGAGTCCCAGTGGATTCATCAGGAAGCTCAAAGGTAGCGGATCCCTTTTCTGATTTGTGTAGAAACATCGGCATGAGCGCATCAAACTCTTGAACCATATGAACCGGTGGCTGTCCGTCCTCAAGCTTAAAGCCAAGTTCCTTAACTTTGCGATTTTCCAGCGTAACGTCTGCGATACTCAGATCTGCCGCGTTCAGAAACTTCATCAGTTCACATCTACCGATCTCCGTCCGAGCGTGGTTAATTGAAAAGTCGTGAATCGGCTGATGGCCCGCCCCTATAATCCTCAGCTTCTGGACAATCCAGAGAAAGATAGGGCGCAGTAGCTCACTATTTAGATCGACTGCTTTAGAAAGAAAAAGGGCGTTCGATCTTGTCGTCTCCTGCCAGAGCCGCCGCTGGCCTGTTAAGTGTGATCCAAACTTGTAGTCATCCTTGCCTGTTTCAGGATTGAATGCGCGATTGAACCACATCTGTGGCTGGCTGGTTTTGTACGCCAATAGCCATTCCTCGACAATCCGATCCGATGACAGTCTGAATCCGTACTGGTATCGAATTCCCTTTTCTATAAAGGTAATCTCGAACTCACTCGGCTCCTTGGACGACTCAGCATCCAACTTGAATGGCTGAAAATTAAAGGTCTGCCCTTCCCGCATCTGCGTTGCAGACGTAGCCACCACTAACTGCATGAACTGCAGTGCATTTACCAGATTTGATTTGCCACTGGCATTTGCACCGTAGATAACAGCCGATTTGAGCACATTAGGTAGCGATCGAGTGACGCTGCCGATCAGATGAGTTTCAGCATGAGCAGAGTCTTTTCCAGCTATCAAACTTAAGCACTGCTCGGAACCGATAGAACGAAAGTTTTTGACCCTGAATTCAACAAGCATTTTGCACCTCAATACAAAATTTTATTGAATTTTACATTTTTTATGCAATATTTCAATTTATTTTTTATCAGTTGGTATTTTTATTTTGTTCTGGTGGGTCTCGTTACAACAGGCGGGTGGTATCAGTTCAGACGAACATAACGAAGTCGAATTGAATTCAACCCTACCTGCAAGCGTTTTGAAAATATTAGGCGTTTATATCTGTCACTTCAACGTAATTCGAGTGACAATAAACTTCCAACTGCCTGTCTTACAAACTCATACTCCTGCACTGAGGAACATTGCTAAAAAATGGACAATGCCTATCAGAGATTGGAAGTCAGCGTTGAATCAATTCAGCATCCTGTTTGAAGAGAGAATACCACACAATTAGGCTCGCTCTTTATGTTATCCCAGAATTTATGGTTGATTTCCGCACAAATAACTGTATATTTTGCCGCCATCAAACTGAGTTATGGAGTGTCCGATAGTGGCAACAATCTTGCACAGACAGACAGACAGACAGACAGACAGACAGACAGACAGACAGACAGACTTTCCCTACTAACCATCTCTGTCAA
>CAIPTY010000048.1 GCA_903868145.1 uncultured Desulfuromonadales bacterium
CCTGATGGCGACGAATTCATCGATGTGTTTCAGGAATATCCCCAGCAGCGCGGGGTCGAAGAATTCACCCCTCCCCTCCTCCATGATGGCAATGCTCTTTTCAAAGGAAAACGCCTTCTTGTAGGGGCGCTCCGAGGTAAGGGCGTCAAACACATCCACAATCATGACAATCCGGGCAAATATGTGGATATCCGCTCCCCCGATCCCGTGGGGATAACCGCTGCCGTCCCATTTTTCGTGGTGCTGAAGGGCTATGATCTGCCCCGCCTCCAGCATGGGGTACTGGTCCGACTCTGAAAGGATCTTGCCGCCGATCACGGTATGCAGCTTCATAATGCCAAACTCGGTCTCGTCCAGTTTACCCGGCTTCAGGAGGATCCGGTCCGGTATGCCGATCTTGCCGACATCGTGGAGGGGAGAGGCAAATTTAAGGACCTCGCACTCTTCGTTCGACAGACCCGCAAGCAGTGCCAGCCTTTTGGAAAGCTCACTGATGCGCTGGGTGTGCATGCCGGTTTCCTGGTCACGGAATTCGGCCGCCGTACCCAGCCGCAGGGATATCTCGTATTCGGCCCTCCGGGAGAGATCGAGAGCCTCTTTCAGGGCGGAGGTCCTCTTGGCCACCTCCGACTCCAGAATATCGTTCATATCCCGTGACAGGTCGGAGAGTTTCTTGTTGCGTACCTGATTCATCACCCGCAGCCGCAGTTCCTCGGGATTGAACGGCTTTGAAACAAAATCGTTTGCCCCCAGGGAGAGTGTACTGTTTACTTCGCTGGTGTTTCCGGTCACCACCACGATCGGTATGTCGCGCCACTCCAGGCTCTGCCGGACATACTGGATGAATTTACGGCCATCCATGACCGGCATTTCCAGATCAACCAGCATGGCGTCGATTCCCGGATGCGCCTGCAGCATCTCAATGCCCTGCTGACCGTTGCCGGCCCTGATGACCCTGCAATCCGTTTCGGAGAGCACTGTCACCATCATCTCAAGAACCATTTCCTCATCATCAACTGCAAGTATGATTATCTCATCAACCATACGCTCTCTCCCCGCTCACGGTCTTGACTGGATGGATATAATGCCTGTTAATTAAAGGCGGATGGTGACAGCCGTCATAATGTCCTGATAATGAACGCACACGTGCTCTCTGTCAACAACATACCCTTCAGATTATGCCGGATTATCATCGCGCATGAATTAAATGGATGAGGCCCTGACAGATATTTAAAACAGGATTATGTATTGCGGCAAACTGCTGACAGTGCTATAGTCCGCGACAGACGCAATCAAGATTCCAGCGGATACACCATTGCTCTAAAACATTTTTTCACACTGCTGGCTTGATACACCCATCAATGCGGTTTTCCATCTCCGAGCTGTCATGACCTACGGAAGAGTTTCTATGGTCTGCAGCCACCGGGTTTCGCCGGAAACGGCGTGGCCTCCTTCTGGAAAGGGGATGGTTGGTGTCGGAAACGATTGCAACCATTTCAGTTGAAAGGAGAAAAATGTATGGCCGTTTCGAGACGTGATTTTCTGAAACTCTCGGGAACCGGACTGGCAGCCAGCCTCGGCATCAGCTTCGATCCACTCGAAGCAAAAGCCGATGGTCTCGCTATCCAGCACGCCAAGGAGAGTACCACCATCTGCCCCTATTGTTCGGTCGGCTGCGGCATGATCGTGCACGCCCGGGGGGGGAACATCATCAACGTGGAAGGCGACCCCGACCACCCCATCAATGAAGGTTCCCTCTGCCCCAAAGGCTCGTCCGTCTACCAGTTGCGGGAAAACAAGGCCCGTGTCACCACCCCCCTGTACCGTGCTCCCGGTGCCAGTGAATGGAAAACCGTCTCATGGGAATGGGCGCTGGACGAGATCGCCAAAAAAACAAAGTCCGCCCGTGACACCTCCTTCGTTCCCACCAGTAAAATCAAGGTGAAAGAGAAGGTCGGCGGCGTCGAGGTTGATAAAGAGATTGAAGCGGTCGTCAACCGGACCATGGGTCTGGCCTCGGTCGGCAGCGCCGCGCTGGACAACGAAGAGTGCTATCTGTACCAGAAATTCTTACGGGGGTTAGGCCTGGTGTACATTGAACACCAAGCCCGCATTTGACACAGCGCAACAGTTGCGGCTCTGGGAGAGTCGTTCGGACGCGGTGCAATGACGAACCACTGGATAGATTTCAAGAATGCTGACGTAATCCTCATCATGGGGTCCAACCCCGCCGAGAACCACCCGGTTTCCTTCCGCTGGATCATGAAGGCCAAGGATGCCGGTGCGAAAGTAATAACCGTCGATCCACGTTTTACCCGCAGTGCGGCAAAATCCGATCTGTATGCCCCCCTTCGCTCGGGCACCGATATCGCCTTTTTGGGCGGTATGATCAACTACATCATCCAGAACAAGCTCTATTTTGAGCAGTATGTGCGGGATTACACCAATTCGGCCTATCTGGTCAACGGCGATTTCAAGATGCCGGGCGAACTGGCCGGCCTGTTCTCCGGCTATGACCCAAAGAAACGCAGCTATGACGCCAAGGCCTGGTCATTCCAGAAAGACAAGGACGAGAATACCCTCAAAGACCCGACCCTGCAGGATCCCAACTGCGTATTCCAGTTGATGAAGAAGCATTACGCCCGCTACACGCCGGAACTGGTCTCCAAGACCACCGGCACGCCCAGGGAAAAGCTGCTGGAAGTTTACAAACTGTACGCCTCCACCGGCAGGCCGGACAAGGCAGGCACCTCCCTGTATGCCATGGGCTGGACACAGCATACCGTCGGCACCCAGAACATCCGCGCCATGTCAATCATTCAGCTGCTGCTGGGCAATATGGGAATGGCCGGCGGCGGCGTCAACGCCCTGCGCGGCGAATCCAATGTGCAGGGTTCGACCGATCATGGTCTGCTGTTCAACATCCTCCCCGGCTACCTGCCAGTGCCTTCGGCGGATCTGAAAGACACTGCCGCCTATATCGAAAAATACACCCCAAAATCAAAAGACCCGCAGAGCGCCAACTGGTGGCAGAACCGCAACAAGTACATGATCAGCTACATGAAGGCCATCTATGGCGCCAAGGCCACCAAGGAGAACGATTTCGGTTATGCCTGGCTCCCCAAGCTTGATCCGGGCATGAACGCATCGTGGCTGATGATCTTCGATAACATGATCAAAGGCAAGTTCAAGGGCTTCTTCGCCTGGGGGCAGAATCCTGCCTGTTCCGGCTCCAACTCGACCAAGGTGCGCAATGCCCTGGCCAAGCTGGAGTGGATGGTGACGACCAACCTGTTCGACAACGAGACCGCCTCATTCTGGAAAGGTCCGGGGATGGATCCGGCCACAGTGAAAACGGAGGTTTTCTTTCTACCGGCAGCGGCTTCCTTCGAAAAAGAGGGGAGTATCTCCAACTCGGGACGCTGGGCCCAGTGGCGCACCGCCGCTGTCAAGCCGCTCGGTCAGTCCAAGCCGGATGCCGAGATTATCCACGAGCTGTTTCAGAAACTAAAAGCGATGTATGCCAAAGATGGCGGGGCTCTTCCGGAGCAGTTGACCAACCTGACCTGGAATTATGGTTTCAAACGCGCCGACGGCACCATCAAGGCGGTTGATATTCACGCCGTGGCCAAGGAGATCAACGGCTACTTCCTGGATGACGTGGAGGACAAACCAAAACCGCTCAAACCGGGAGAAAAGGCGCCGCCTCCGGCCCCGGCCTGGGCACCCAAGAAGCTGCTCGGCAAGAAAGGCGAGCTGGTGGGCGGTTTTGCCATGCTGCAGGCCGATGGCAGCACCTCCTGCGGTTCGTGGATCTACTGCCAGAGTTACAACGAAAAGGGTAACATGATGGCTCGCCGGGGCAAGAAAGACCCGACCGGCCTCGGGATGTTCCCGGAATGGTCCTGGTGCTGGCCGGTCAACCGCCGCATCATCTACAACCGCGCCTCCTGCAATCCGGAAGGCAAACCGTACAACCTGAAAAAAGCTGTGGTCTACTGGAATCCGAATGCCCCTCTGCCCAACGGCAAGACGGGCGCCTGGGTCGGTGATGTACCCGATGGCCCCTGGCCGCCGATGTCAGACGAGAAAGAGGGACGCAAACCGTTCATCATGCGCGCTGACGGTGTGGCGGCTCTGTTCGGCGCAGGAATGCGGGACGGCCCTTTCCCCGAGCATTACGAGCCGGTGGAATGCCCGGTGCCGGAGAACTTCTTCTCCAAGCAGATGACCAACCCGGCCAGCAAGGTCTTCAGTGACGCCAACGTCAAGGAAGACGTTCTTGCCACCTGCGACGTACGCTTCCCGCTGGTGGCCACCACCTACCGTGTCACCGAGCATTGGCAGACCGGAGTCATGACCCGCAACACCCCCTGGCTGCTGGAGCTTCAGCCGCGCCAGTTCTGTGAGATCAGCGTCGAGCTGGCCAAAGAGAAGAATATCAGCAATGGTGATACGATCGAAGTGTCATCGGCCCGCGGCAAGATCGAGGCGGTTGCAATGGTCACGATGCGCATCAAGCCTTTCAAGATCGGTGATCGGATCGTTCATCAGATCGGTCTACCCTGGTGCTTTGGCTGGCACACCCCCGGCGTGGGAGACGCCGCTAACCTGCTGACCTCCACCGCGGGCGACGCCAACACGATGATTCCCGAAACCAAGGCTTTCATGGTCGGGATCGCGAGAAAGGGGTAAGTCATGGCCGATACTATAAACCAAGCTGCCCGTAAGGGTTTTCTCGTGGATACATCACGCTGCATCGGCTGCCGCTCCTGCCAGGTTGCCTGTAAGCAGTGGAACAAACTTGAAGCCGATAAAACCGTCAATCAGGGTACGTTCGAAAATCCCCGCGACCTCACTCCGGCCCTCTACAACCGCATCAAATTCGTGGAGAAGGAGACATCGGGCGAGGTTACCTGGCAGTTTTTCAACGAGCGCTGCATGCACTGCGGCGAGGCCGGCTGCATGAAGGTCTGTCCGTCACCAGGCGCACTCTACCGCACCAAAGACGGCATCGTGGCATTCAATAAGGAAAAATGCATCTCCTGTAAATACTGCGTATCAGGTTGTCCCTTCAACATTCCCCGTTACGACACGAATGAGAAGGTCAGCAAATGTCATCTCTGCCTCGACCGTATTGACGGGGGGATGACGCCGGCCTGCGCCAAGGCGTGTCCAACAGAGACTCTTAAATATGGCAACCGCAAACAGTTGATAGCCGCAGCAACCTCGGCCAAGAAAACACTCTACGGCGTTGATGACTTAAACGGTCTGGGCGTGGTCTATGCCCTGGAGGGGCCGCCGGAAAGCTACGGCCTGCCTGCCAAACCTCATATTCCGCTCTCCATCTTCCTCTGGAAGGATGTCATCAAACCCTTGGGTATCCTCGGTTTCTGGGGAAGTATCGGAGCCATGCTGCTGCATTATGTGACGATCGGCCCGAAACGGATCGAGGATGATGAAGCAGAAAAGGGGGATGGCCATGAATAACTATATCGAACGCTTCAGCACCAGTGAACGGGTTCTGCACTGGATCGTCACCGCCAGCTTCTTTACGCTGCTGTTGTCGGGGCTTGGCCTGTACTCCCGGCTCTTCAACGGATATTTCACTTTTTTCGGCGGCGGACAGAACGCCATCATGATCCACAAAATTGCGGGAGTGGTTTTCTTTTTCAGCTCCCTGTACATGTACTTCAATCACAAGAAAGACATCTCCACTTTTGATCAGGACGACAAAGAGTGGGTCATAAAACAGGGGGGATATCTTGCGCGGGATCCCTCACATTTCAACATCGGCAAATACAATCCGGGCCAGAAGCTGTTTGCTCTCTACATTGCGGCAGCAACGGCCGTTCTGGGCGTGACGGGCGTATTCATCTGGCTGCCTGCGTCGTTCCCGCGCTGGCTGGTGCAGGTTTCGCTCCTTACCCACGGTCTCATGTTTGTCGGCTCGATAATGTTCGTGGTTGTTCACGTCTATCTGGCAACCATCGGCAACCCCGGCACCATCGGCGCAATGCTCTATGGCGATGTAAAACGGAACTGGGCTAAAAAGCATCATCCCAAGTGGTACAAAGAAGCATCAGGCGAAAACCGGTAGCAGATATTCCGTCGTCCGCGTATTTTTCCAGCATTGATGAGGGCGGCCCGTATCAGGCCGCCCTCAGTCGTCATTCCACGTTGCGTGTGAGGGTACCATGTCAAGAACACAGCAAAAAATAACCGCTCTGCTCCATGCAGCGCAGGCACACCCTGAATACGCCGGAATTGTTCCCCTGTTTGCCGGTATCTATCACTATGTGCTCGGCAGGGAACAGCAGACCGGAATTACCATTGTGCCGTCTGACGCTGATCCGGCGCAGCTTCTCGAAAAAAGCACTCCTCTGCTGAACAGTTCAAGCCTGCGGGTCGACCGGGAGCAGACCATCACATTTCTGATCGGGATTATCGGCGTGCTGTCCGAGACGGGGAAGGACAACGCCGAATATCTTCAGCAGATCGCTGCAGCGCTGCAGTCCGGAGCCATCGATCCCTCGGTTATATATGGGGCAATCCAGGAGCGGCACCGGGCACCGATTGACGATGCATCTAAAACCCTGAACATACCCGCACCCCTTATTGAATATATCTTCGAGATCCCGCTCAGGACGGCTCTGGAAAACTTCTCGACAGGATACGGTGTCGATGTTTTTACCGGATGGCAGGAAAGTTTCTGTCCGATCTGCGGTGCACGGGCAGGCATGGCTGAATTATCCGGTGAAGAAGGGCGGCGGATGCTCTCCTGTTCGGCCTGCTCGTACCTCTGGCCGTTCAAACGCCTGACATGCGCCTATTGCGGGTGTAGCGACCCGGAAAAACTATCCTATTTTACAGCCGGAGACGGTGCAACGAGGGTTGATACCTGCACGGCCTGCAGCCGCTACATCAAAACGAGAGATTCGCGCAAGGGGGACACCGATGTGCCTCTGGAGGTGGAAGATCTGCTGACGATCCATCTGGATCTGCTGGCTTCACGCGATGGTTTCGAGCGGGGAAAATAAACCTGGAAAAGCGGTTCAACACAGAAGCACGAAGACCTTAATTCAGGGAATCAGGCTCTTACCCCGACAAAGGCAACCGCCAGCCCTGCGGCAATCATCGAAACAATAAAGACCATCCACCCGGCAAGGTTCCCGCCCTGCCCCTGATCCGCTCCTGTCCCGAGAACTTTCCCGATCAGCAAGGCTGCGGCTGCGATGAACAGCGCGCAGCAGATCGTCACGCAGAGGGGACACCAACTGCCGATAACGTTTTTCTGTATCCAGAGCAGGCGAAACTCGGCGCCGATTCCCGCAAAAATAGATGCAGCAAGTATCTGTTCCAGCAGAACAAACTTCCTCTGCAGCCAGAGCAGTATCAGGATGGCACTGAAGTAGGCAATACCAAACCACCCCATATCGACACCGAAGAGGGTAAAACCGACCGTGTCACGGCAGGCGCTTGCCAGACACATCTCCTGTATCACGGAAAATACGGCGACGATCAAGCCGGTGGATGCGGCAAGCCACAGAACAACAGACAAGATCCGGCGCAGTACTGCTGGATCCTGCCGTGCACCTGCTGTAAGCATGAATATCTCCTATGTCCTCTTGCAATCCTGTGGCGGCATTCTGCCGGTTCTGGCTATAAACTCCATATCTTCCTTGTTTCTGGCAATCCCCTCGGCGCAGAAAGTCCATATCCGGTAACTTTCAACACCGAGGATTGTAATGCCGGAACCGCATACCGCCCAGTAATTTTCTTCGAGGGATTTGCCAAAATAGTAGAAGAGAAAAAAGCCCGTCAGAAAGCCCAGATGACCAAAGCTGCTGCGATGTTCAATACCGGCGGTCATGCGGGAAAGGCTCAGAATGATGGCTGAAAACGTGTAGAGCAGCAACGCCGTACTGATAATGCGGGCCGACGGCGGGGCACCCAGAACTCCGGTGACTGTGTCAGGAGCGGGTAGAAAGAAAAACCCTTGCCAGGCGAGGATGCAGACGACGAGGAACAGAGAAAGTGCCATGATTCCCCGGAGTGAAAAGCGGTTCAGCCGGTTTATCTCTTTCAGTAAATCCTGTCGCAGCATTTCAGCGCCGTCGATGGGTGCACCGGTATCTGTCGACAGTTTTTCAGACATGTCTGTCATGCGGTCCCCGGTGCTGTTAAGCAGGTTTCTCAGGCCGCGGTTTCTTGTCGGCAGTATCCACCTTCAGGTTATAGTAACGTATGGCAATGATGTCAAGATCATGGGGCAAATGAGGCGGTTTTTGCGGGATATCACCTGTCTTTTCCGAAGAATCGACATAGTCTCTCAATCTCTGGATCGGAAGAAAAACATTTCGCCTTAACAGGGCGGTGACACCGCCAATAGTAAGAATCAGCGTCATCACCGTAAAAACGATCATCTGGATGCGCAGCATTCCCAGCGACCTGTCGCGCTCAATCCGCAACAACCCGATATCAAGAGTGCCCAGAACCTTTTGGTCGGGCGGATGAACATGACACGCTGCGGATGAACAGTCCGGCTCGTTATAGATGGGTGCGGTGATTGCCATTACGTCCAGCCCGTCCCGATTTTTAAAGGTGCGGGCCTGTTGCATGGTACCAAGATTGGATATAGGTGCAGGTCCTGTGTGGCAGACGACGCACCCCTCAGTATTCTTATCAACCTGCCGGCTTATCTCATTAGTCCTGGCAGAGTAGATCACGACTCCTTTCTTGTTGAAAATTCTGACATGATCCACCCCTTTCTGTTCCCCCACGTTCCGTATGATGGTGGCCAGGGTTTCACGATCGGATTTGTGCATGGCATAGCGGGTGGATTTGAGTATGGTGTCGGCAAGGTTGGTGGCATGAACTATCTCGCCCCGATGGAGATCCTCACGAATAACCGAATACAGAATCAGGCAGCAGACGACCATGAATCCTGTAACGGCAAGACCGACCGGAACCAGCGCTTTTCCCATGAGTGTGGCAAACATACAAGCCCTCCATGAAACCTTGAACTGCGTGAAGCAGAGAGTTTACGTCACATCTTATGACACAACTCACACTTGTCCTGCACACCAAAAGCGGTTTTACCCTCATGGCACTTTCCGCAGGATCCGCCTTTTTCCATCGCCTGCATCGACACCTTGGCCTTGCTGCGGGTTGTCGGGAAAAGCGAAGTGTGGCAGTCGGTGCATCTGTACAGACTGATATGGGACGTATGGCTGAACACAACGTTGCCGGTGGTTTTCTCCTCAAAGACCAGTTCTCTCACCGGGTGACATTTTGAACAATCCTTCACGGAAAAAGCCTTTTTGGAGTTGTGACAGGCACCGCATGATTTCCCCTTCTCCATCTCCGTCATGGTGACGCGTTTATTCCGCCCTGCGGCAAAGAGAGAAGGGTGACACTCACCGCAATCGGGCGATGCGGCACGATGAAGCAGATGGCTGAATCTGGTCGGCCCCGTTGCCTTGACTTTAAAGCGTATCTCCGGTGTCAGATGGCAACGTGCGCACTCTTTGAGAGAAAAGGCTTTTTTCCCCTCATGGCATGCCCCGCACGACTTCCCTTTTTCCATCTCAGCCATGGAAAAATGTTTTTTCCTTTTCAGATCAAAAATGGTGTCGTGACATGCCCGGCAATTATTTGCCAGACCCTTCTTGTTTATATGGTTGCCATGGCTGAAAACTACGCTGCCCAGGCCCTTGGTCGTAATAACCACATCACGGACGGTGACGGCGGACGCAGCGCTCTGGAAAATCAGGAATAATCCCGTCATGAGGAAAATCAGGCGGTACTTCATACGATGTCCTCCGGCAGAGATTTCATAGTACCTCAAAAAAATGAGTTAAACAAAAGTGGGATGAGGGGCGGGGTAAGCTGAAACAGGCTGATTTCATGGTATTCCCCCCCACCCTAACCCTGTTTCTCTGTGCTTGAAATACCGATTTCAGGCTTGGTGATTTCGGTGGTTTTCTCAGGTGCATCGTCTTCGACGGTTTCCTCTTCCCAACCGTTCCACATCGGTTTGAAGTGGGCCAGGGGGGTATGTCCGAGAGTTGCCAGATAGATATGCACAAACAGAAAAGCGGTAAAACAGCAGGCCAGCAGAAAATGAGTCCCCACCAGTATCTTTATCCCCCCCAGCAGCATAAGCAGTTCGCGCAGGGGAGCAACATACATGAGCAGGACGCCGCTTGCAATAACCAGCGGCAGGAGGATGAACATGATTACCAGATAGGCGGCCTTCTGCATGGGATTGAATTTACTCTCCGGCGTGCTGTGGTGCGGATTGGGCTGCCCCACAAAATATGCAAGAAAATAGAAGTACGCCTGACGGAAAATCCCCGAGGTAAGATCCTTAACGGTCGGAACATAGAGCTTTATCAGGCTTCTCGCCACTATCAGATAATACACGAGCCAGAGCATGTAGGAGATGGAAACAACCACGCCCGCAGTATTATGCAGACGAATCGCCGCCTTGTAGGCTCCAAAAATATTTATGTAGTCGGGGAACCGTATCTGAATCCCGGTGATACACAGGGTAACGATTCCAAAAGCGTTCAGCCAGTGCCAGATTCTGACCGGCAGAGGTGTCATGTACATCATCTCTTTATGCTTCATGATTACTCTCCTTTCGATTCTTCCTGGTAAGAAACCGGAAAAAACCATGAGCAACCGGAAAAGATAGACCCGCAGCAACGATAAGGGCGCCGATAATGTTGAGAGCAGTGCTTCTGGTTGTGCCGAGCATGTAAAAGTCCGGGGTACCGTACAGGATGTCAAGAATGGCGCCTTTCTCCACGGAAAGTCTCGTAAATCCACCATTTTTTTCGGGAAAGGAGATAAAACTTTTCTGCATGGCCTTCGGACCGGACGCATGGCAAAAAGAACAATCCCAGCGGTTATTCAGTATCTGATAACTGTGAGTGACAATTTCCGGTGTCATCATGCCCCATAACCGCATGTTTTTTCCTCGAAGCTGGTGATTGAATGCTCTCAGTTCCGCAAGCGATACAATGTTGTCGCCATTTAAGTCTATCAGTCTGCGGATATCCTCCCCGCGCGTCAGACCGGCAAGTTCTTCATATCCGGCTGTTTTGAATTCAGTCCCCGAACCGGGGAGGCGGCTTTCAATGGACATGATAATGACATAATCCTTTGAGCCGGTGTGGCAGGTGATGCAGAGCAGCGAATCAATATGGAGATCAGCCTGAGGCAACCATTTCGCATGACTCTGAATGGTTTTCCGGGTATCGTGGCACCTGGCACACGTACGGTTTATATCCTCTCCTGACATGGATGCCGGCAACCGTGCATCATGCGGATTATGACAGTCGTTGCATCGAGCCTTTGGGGCGTGGACACTTTTTGCATATTCATCATGAACAGGTCCATGGCACTCTCCGCAGGTTGCTTTGGGCGGTATATAGCTGTCACCGGGATGCCCCGACGAGACCCGGTCATGACACGATGTACAGCCTACAATAGCATGGGTTGTACTTGCAAACCTTGCGGGATCAATATAGACTCTCCTGATGGATGAGCTTTTGATTTCCGCGCTGCCATGGCAGGCCATACATTTTTCATTTTCGGGACCGGCAGCCAGGGCAGTGCCAGTGAAGGCAATGAAAATCGCCAGACAGATACTTATCGATCGTGTATGCAGATGCATGACGTAAACTCCCTGTTCCCGTACCAAAATGCTGGCAGCCGTTTTTTATATGCCCTCTCTTTCTTGTAACACGCTTTTCAAACTTTTCAATTACCGGCACAAAGAAAATCAGTACTGCGTGTAAAATATGCTCAGCAGAGAAACGGAAAAAATGACAATAAGCGCTGGGAATATCGAAGGTGGCACTTCTAAATAACGATTAACGGGAGAGTGTATGCGAAAATGTGCAATTACAATTTTAAGCGTCGTATTGATGGCGCAGGGAGCCGTTGCGGCAGAAAAAACGGTAAAGTGCGAGATAACCAGCGGCAACAAAATCGTCTTCAATGCCAACTGTGTTTTTATGCCGGAAGAAGGTGGTTCCTTTTCCCTGTCCGGTATCAAGCAAAAACCGTTTTTTGACGGTATTTCAGTTATTTCGGTTTCAATAATTGAAAAAGGTGTTGCCGAGGTGCGCGGCTTGACTGCCGACGGGATAAATTCCAGGTGGGGTGAGGCCAAACGGTCAAATAAGGATAAGGCATGCTGGGTTGGCGAAGATTTTAAAGTTTGCGCCAGATAACATCAGTCCTGTTCGCTCCCTTCAAGAGAAATTCTCACGCACGACTCCCGGCAATTTGAGCTTCACCGGGAGTCGTGCGGAATAATTGCTTCTTTCTACCTGATTTGACGGCGGGCATCACGGAGGCTCAACTCCCAGATACCTTCCCGGTCGTTAAAGACAGCGACGCGGTCAATATAGGTTCTTCCCCAGTCGGCGATCTCGATTGTGTCATCGCCTTTCACTCTCACACGTGCCCCATTGGAAGTCGGAAAGCTGCTGTTACCGGGCCTGTACGTCCAATTTACCCTGCCAAATTTTCCGGTCGTAATGAAAAAAGTTACCTGCGACCGGGTATCGTTCGTAATACGTATCTCGGCACGCGGTGCGGCATCGGACACGAGTGGTATAAGCAAACATACAGCAACCACAGCCATTGCAACATAGATTCTAACCTGTTTCATCATAACGGTGATCCTCCTAAAATTGTGTAGTTATGTACTTTACCATTAGATTTACTACGCCTGCATTACCTGCAAATTCCATCCTGTCCAGATTTGATCTCGCGTGACCGGAGATTCTGAAATGCTCTCCTTTCTCGTTATTGAACTCCCTGTCCCCAGTTCTCTGAAATCAACTGCGATATTCCGTTGAAGGCCACAACATCCTCAGGCATGAGTGCAATCTACTTCCACTCCCATGATGTCAGTTCATACCCGGCGTTTGACAATTTCTGATATACGACCGCTTCTGCCTGTTTCTCTTCGGAATTAACCCTGACTGCCAGCTTGAGGCGATAATTCATCCCGGCTACGACCTGCTGCCGGACGCTCAAAATCTTGACCAGAACATATTGTGTGGCTGGTGTATTATTTTTCCCCTGGGCCGTTTTTTCCTGTGTCCTGATCGCAAAGGCGGCGGCTGAGAGCACCTGTGCATCCGTCACGGATGCGTCAAAATAACCACCAGCCAGTGCCGGAGGGGTCTCCGCGGATTTTCCTGAACCTGGAAACAGCACCACCAGGAGAAGAAGTACCATCAGCAGGATTTGAAATCTTCCTGTTTTCATATTTTTCACAGAACCCGACCTTTCTCCGAAACATCCATTTGGATCATCAGGACGACATCCGCTTCTGACAATACCCTTAGATTCAACCATCGTCAATGCGTTTTGTGAGTCTGAATACTTTGAAACTGATCTGCTGAATCCGTTATAATGTCGTATACATTTGACTTGTTTTAAAAAAATGGTAGCTTTTAGAGGTACGTAAACCCAAAGGATCGTGTATGCAACGAACAAGATTACTCATTGTTGATGATGAAGCAGCAATCAGGGACGGATTGAAACGTATTCTCGAACGCGAATCGTTTGTTGTCGAAACCTGCTCCAGCGGTTTTCATGCCATCGAGATCATGCAGCAGCATACGTTCGATCTGATCATAACAGACCTGAAAATGCCGGGTATGAGCGGCATCGAGGTTCTAAAAGGCGTCAGAACCCTGCAGCCCGGCATCCCGGTAATCCTTATTACCGGCTTTGCTTCGATTGACACGGCTGTGGAGGCCATGAAAAACGGGGCGTCGGATTATATATCAAAGCCCTTCGCACCCGACATTCTGATGGAAAAGGTTAAAAACGCCCTTTCCCAGCGTCACAGCTCTTCCGATGAGGCAGATTTCAAAGAGGAAGTCAGCCAGCATCATGGATTTCATCAGTTTATTGGAGAGAGTGCCGAGATGCAGAAGGTGTATCACCGCATCGTGCAGGTGGCCGCCACCAACAGCACCGTGCTGATCACCGGGGAAAGCGGCACCGGCAAGGAACTGGCAGCCCGTGCAATCCATGACAACAGCCTCAGAAAAGATAGGCCTTTTGTGGCGGTGGATTGCTCCTCCCTGGCGGAAACACTGCTTGAGAGCGAATTATTCGGACATGTCAAAGGTTCTTTTACCGGTGCGGTACAGGCAAAAACCGGGTTATTCAAGATTGCCGACGGTGGCACCCTCTTTCTGGATGAGGTTTCAAACATCACTCTCTCTACTCAGGCCAAACTCCTGCGCACCCTTCAGGAACGCAAGATTACCCCCATAGGCGGCACGCAGCCGGTGCCCATAGATATCCACCTGGTCGCCGCAACAAACAGGAATCTCAAAACAATGTCGCACGAAGGAACATTTCGGGAAGATCTGTTTTTTCGTCTGAATATAATTCCTATCGAACTCCCGCCTCTTCGTGATCGCAGGCAGGATATTCCGATCCTCATACGTCATTTTTTGAAAAAGTACACACGGGAGATTGGCAAGGAGATCCGTGGGATTGCACCAGATGTCATGTCCTTTCTGGAAAACTATTTATATCCGGGCAATGTACGTGAGCTGGAGAATATGATTGAACGGGCGGTAGTGCTGGCGGAAGGAGATTGTATCCGAAATGAGGATCTCGAACTCTGGGACAGCAATGACGAGCCAGCATCAAACAAGATGATTGACCGCATTCCCATGAACGCAGAAGAGCTTAAAGAGATGAAACGCCATATTCGGGATCACGCCATGGAATCCCTGGAAAGCGTGTTTGTGCGCAACGCCCTTGAACGTAACGGCTGGAATGTTACCAGAGCGGCCGAAGAGACCGGTATATTGAGGCCGAATTTCCAGAACATGATGAAGAAACTGCGGATTTCGATAAAGGGAGAACGGGGATTCAAACCGGATCATTCCCCCGATCCGTCAGAATGAAAACCGATGTTGAATTTATGAATAGAACAGGATATACAGGTACGCAGTCCGCAGAAAACAAGAAAATTGGAAGAGCACTTAAATAGTAGAGTTCCCCAGCATGGAGAGGTGTCCGAGTGGTCGATGGTGCCTGACTCGAAATGATCCCGAAAATCCGTGTAGCGTAAAACTCACATAAGCAAATCAATCCAATGCGTTAGCTAATACAGCTAGCGCATTTTTTTGTTTAAAACGGCCTCAATGGTGCACTGATGGTGCACTACTCGGCGAATATTCTCGAATGGGTACAAAACATGGCGACAGATTGAGCATCCCTGTGAAGGCCCGATTTTAAAGCGATTACAGGCAATAAAAAATGAAAAGTGCACCATAATTGCACTATTTTACATTGACCACATCATAACTATCTGTTATAAAAGCATATATTTTAATTTGTCATATGATTGTACATCATTGTCGCGGGTTTTCGTGGTTATCTTCCGAGTGGCTTGACAATAAAGATTGGGAACCACTTTCAATCATAGATTCAGCACCTGGAGAGGGCCTTGATTCTCCTGGCACTCTAATTGAAGTTAAAAGTCTTTATCCAAGTGTTTCCAGACATTTTCATAGCGAATCATTTGTCAATGAACTGCAAACAGCACTCGGTGAGCACTTTACAACATTCTTGCAAAAGGGCCTCAACATCGAGGTTAACAATACTTTGGTGAAACCTGTTCGGGTGGAAGTCTTGGTTTCGGATCAAGTCGACGGTCCAGCTCCATATATTTATCAAAAGGAGATTGATGGTGTTAACGTTTCAATTACCGTTGGGCTAAACACAGGAAGAAGTTTTGATGATGAAGATGACGAAAGCGGTGACTTTGAGCGAAATAGATCTGCAACGATTGCTGGCTGGACGGTTTTTTGTAACGACAGAGCTGTAATATTTGGCGATAAAGGTCGCTTGACGGGCTGGGGCGATGGAGTCCCAATGTACCACGGTCAGTTCTCTGTAATTACTGGTATTGTAGAATTTCGTTCCGCATCTGCTGATAAGTTACCAATAACTACGACTAAAAGGGCTTTAGACACTTCATCTGAGGTTTGGCTTGAAGCTCGGGTAAAGATGCGCGAAGGATTAAGAGTTTGGATTAATCATACAAATACATGGAAAAATCATCCTCGCTCCGAGCAATCAAAATACTGGGAATCAGCACGGCCTTTATCCTTGGCCAAGGCCGTGGAGTCTGTCGTATCGCGAGATGTTACCAATAAACAGGATGGGGGAATTGAGTATAATCCAACAAAGAAAAAGGTCCTTCCAGTACCAGATACAAAAAAGCCTTCTTCAAGGAAAATTGTATTTTCGAGACCTATCGAAGAGATAAGAACCGTTTCAAGTGCTCTGTTTGATAGAGACGATGAAGCCCCCGGCGTTGTCGGTGACAAATGTTTTTATATCGTTCTTGAAAGTGCGCAGCAAAGGAAGGTGGAATGAATGGGTGCCGCCTCGTCCGTTGCCTACAAAATTCGACCGAATAAAGCAGTCGATAGGGAATTGTTTCTTTCCCTTCTAAGCCGTCTTAGTGCACACCTCAAGGTTGAAAACTATAAATATATTGGCCTTGGTGGACCGTTATTAGAGGATTTTCGCCTGTTGCATGCAAGGTTAGGCATCCGGGATATGGACTGTATTGAGATAGAAGAAAATGTCCATAAAAGACAAAAATTCAACAAGCCAATTGAATCAATAGCCTGCATTCACTCATCCTTGGAGGATTACCTTGCGGGCAATGATTTTGAGAAACCAGTGGTATTGTGGCTTGATTACACTGATCCAAGGAGTATTCAAAAGCAGATAGAAACATTTTCGAATCAAGTTATTGAATTGCCGATTAGCAGCATTATTCGCATAACCCTGAATGCAAATCCATCAAGTTTGGGAAAACCTGATGCTAAAGACTTAGCGGTGAATCTTCCTGGGGTAATAACTTCTCCAAGCGGAAAACCTACTGAATTGGAATGGAGATTGGAGCGCTTCAAAGAGCGTTTGGCGGACTACTATCCTGCCGATTTAACGCCAGATGATATGATGCAAAGAAATTTTGGAAAAAGCCTATTGAAAGCATTGCGCCTTGCCGTCGAGAAGACGGTTCTTGATGCCCGCGACAGAAAAGCAGTTTGGGCTCTTGCTACGAACTATTCAGATGGGCAATCGATGGTGACAGCAACCCTGATTGTTGCAACTCCTGACGACACTCAAATTGAAAGCATATTAAAAAATTGGGAATTTACTTCAATACCACAAACCCCATTGGTTCTTGATCTGCCTGCGCTGTCCACTTTGGAGCGTCTTACTATGGAATCATGCGAGAACCCAAGAGATAAACTTGGTTACGATCTCCCGAAATCAGATATGAATCAAGATCCATTTTACACATTTAAGCGGTTCTACAGAGTATTTCCTCATTTTTCTCGAATTGATATTTGAATAGTTGAATGACTAGTTCCCGATTGGATAGGGGTAATAATATATGAGCGACACCCAAGACCTCACAATATTAAAGGGACCTCGGACTCCGAACGCATGGCTCGTCCAACTCGGTCAAAATGCGACCTTCAAAAAACACCTCGCCACTGTTACTGCTCCTCATTCGAGCCTCCCTGTAGTCGAGGAAGGCGATGGTTTTCTAATTGTCGACCAATCCAAGGGCGGGATAGTATCATTCGCTCGACTCTACCGCACGCGTTCTACCTTAGTTGACACCACCTTCTATTTTGATTCCGTTGTGCCGCTCACTCCACCAGTTGATCCCGCGTCTTGTGGTGTATCGGTAATGGTAACCGGCGAAGTCCTGTCGAGAATGGACTGGGTGGTATTCACATCTGCATTGAAGCAATCTGCCGGGTTTGATTTCGCAGATATGCCGATCATAAAAACGAATTCTCCACTTGAACAGGCGTATCTCCGTGAAATGCTCCAGTTGGCGACTATGGACGATCTACTTGGCCCAGCTTGTGGTCCGGAAGAAGAGATCGTAGGCATGAGCGTCCGTGATCGCTATCTTGTCGGCAAGCTTGCGCCCCGCACACGGGGAGGTTTCGACGCTGTGGAAGGATTGAAAGGAGTCTCTGCCGAAGAAGAAACCACCGGTAATGGAGTAGCCCCCAAAGATCTAAAGCCATACGAAGAGACCGGGGAAGGTAAGAATAAGGCAGCACGTCGACGACTTCCCGGAGAAGAGTTCTCTGCAGCCGAGGGGCACTGTGATCCAGACGATGACGATAGCCTGGAGGTCGACGCTTCAAAAAACCAGTCTTTCGTTCCGTCCTCGATTGGTCTAACAGTCTGTGTCGACGGGGCTATTGAAGAGATTGAGCTTGATGTGACGTGGGGACGATACCAACGTACTGCCAGCGAAGAGCAGACCAGTGAAGACGGAAAAGCCATGCGGGCCTGGAAACGTATTCCCTCTGGCGGTAAGATAGTATTACCACTCAAGGACGGAAGGATCGGAGCGAGAAACCCCGATTCGGAATGTCCGAGTGTTGTAATACAGGGTGCAGTCCGTCCGCCGTTGCCCTCTGGCGACAGATTGGTCACGATTTTTCTCGTTAACGACCAGGAGCAGCCGCCGCAGAACCAAGACGAAGCATGGTTGTTTCAACCCGAAATCGCTTTGAGGCATCCAGAGGGAAAGGCTGTGTTCCGTCGTCGACCAGTAATGGAGAATGATGGAATAGATCAAGAACGAGAATCTCTTGAAATGATCTATCGGGGACGGGTCGAATTTGCTGTAGGCCACAGCGTGTCTGTGTGTGCAGAACATTCGGTTGAAGATCCTGAGAAGGCCATTACTATTCGAACATCTGTGCTTCCGCAATATGAAGTGGCAGTCACCGAAACCCCTGGTCTGGATCCCGCAGATCGCCCCGCCATGAGGAGAATGGTTGACGAGGGATTCTTGGATATGCAGACGCTGGCCGAACTCGACCAGCATGAACTGATATCTGCGTTGTCTATCATCACAGACGACTACGAGTCGTGGATATCCGAACAACGAAATAGAGTCGGAAAAGATGTAATCGGTTACGACGACGCAGCAAAACTGTCGATGGATCATTGTAACGAGATACTTATCCGTCTTCGTGAGGGGATCAATACCCTCAATACAGACAACAAAGCATTGAAGGCGTTTCGCTTCGCCAATGCGGCCATGGCTACACAGCGTATCCGTAGTATCTATGCGCTCGAAAGACGTCGTAAATCTGAAGCAGACCTCACTGCTATCAATATTCCAAAGAATCGCTCTTGGCGACCATTTCAGCTCGCATTCATTCTGCTGTCGATTCCAGCATTGGCAGATCCAACTCACAAGGACCGCACGAAACCGATCGAATCCTACGCGGATCTCTTATGGTTCCCCACTGGTGGTGGTAAGACAGAAGCTTATCTGGGTGTGGCAGCGTTCACTATGGCTATCCGTCGGATACAGGGGAGCCTGGGTGGCATGGATGGAAGTAGGGGACTCTCGGTCATTATGCGGTACTGCCTGAGCTGCATAGACGAAACCTGAAGCTGAAATCACATAACATCAAACAGAGAAGGGTTGCCATCACCGGCAGCCCTTTCTGCATTTTTGGAGGTCATCATGCGTTGTGAAATGTGTACCCGAAGACTGGGAAGCAGGGAAATTGCCCATGGCATCCGTTATGGCACTGCCGATCCGGTGAGCGACCTGTTTCTCCCCAGCAAAGAATCTGCCTACACCGTTATCTGCCAGACCTGCGGCGAATTGATCCTTCGACAGATCTACAGCCGCCTAAACAAACCAACTTCACCCCAATACCACCAATAGAAAGGGAGCCATCATGCTTTCCATCCATCCACGAGCCAACGAGATTGGCATCAATACCGGTATCAATGCTTTCAGTCTCACAAATAACGACCTCTTCAAAGCCATCGCTGAGGAAATTGATCTGGAGACCGTTACCAACCACGAGCTGAGAGAAATATTCTTCATAGTCAGAAAGCAGCTTTCCCGTTTGAACTGGCGGGAGTCAGTCACTTATGCCGTCAATCATCTTCCTTTTGGGCTCAATCAAACTCAGATTGCATGGGAAGGCCATAACCCTTGTATTGGTTGCCCTGATGCAATGATCGAAGACAATCGCTGTTATCACGACCAGGAATGCAAATCCTGGGAAATTTTTGAAGCCCGATTCTAGCGAAGCTGTATCGCAGAGGACCATCGGCAACTAATCACTCACCACATACATCAATCAAACGAGAAGGGGATTACGGCAATGGAGTCCCTTTTCGCATTTCTGAACAAGGAGAAATTTCCATGCACGCCATACAGAAAAAAGAAACATATCCAACTGAATATACCTTCCTGCTCTGTGAATGCTGTTTTGACATTATTCTGGAAGACGATGCGCAGTATCACGGTGACAACAGCTACTGCCACCACTGTATGGAGGAGATCCGGTTATGAACACCAGAAGATACATTTACGTGTCACCGCAACAGTATGTGAAGATCTTTGACGAGTGGCGCTATGAGTATTTCCTTGATGGCAGAATTCGATTCTCTCCTACCTTCAAGTTCCACCAGGGCCAGGACACCTTTAAGAAGATTGAACAGATTGCCTGGAAGGCACAGAAGGTCATCCGGAAATTAAGCTGCTTTGACTGGAACCGCTTGCTTCAGGAAACCGGCACGAACGCAATAGTAACCGAGGATGGCCAGAGGATTGATTTCTACAGCAGGAAGCAGAAGGAACGTTGCCAGCGGGAAATGAGAGCAAACGCCGTCGTAAAGGTTATCAAGCAGTTCAGTGATGGAGATATCGTGCTCCACCACATATTCGAGGATGAGGGGCGATTGCTCGGATTTGTAATCATCGTCGGTCCGCGAGGCGGAATCAGGACTGAACATGGTTTTTCGGTAGTCAGAAATAACGGTGAACCATACCTGGTAAGAACTATCGGCAATCTGTTCGATTGACAGTAACCACATACCACTAACGAGAAAGGCAGGCCATTACGGTCTGCATTTTCTATTTAAAAGGAGATATGACCATGACCATTACAGCACTATTCGGAACAAAGGAAATTGCACACAAACCCAAAGCAATCAAATTCAAACAGATCAAGGCCGTGTACGAGACTCTGACCGTAAGAGAAGAAATTACCAACTACCTGAAGCCGGGCACCAGATACACAGCACCACAGCAGGTGTACGAGACGTTCCGCTTCCTGATGCACGAGACGAAAGAAATGTTCATCTGCCTGCATCTCGATGGTAAAAATAAGATTCAATGCATGGATATTGTTAGTATCGGTTCGCTCAACCAGAGCATCGTTCACCCAAGAGAGGTATTTAAAACTGCACTATTATCCAATGCGGCAGCGATACTACTCATCCACCAACATCCAACTGGTGATCCATCAGCTTCATCTGAAGACATATCTATCACTCGAAGATTGAAAGAAGCAGGTGAAATATTGGGGATCAAGGTACTCGACCATATAATTATCGGAGATGGCGAATACCTCAGTTTTGTAGAACGGGGGCTGTTTTAGCAATATCGTAGCAGCTAACAAATAGAAATTGACGAACATGGTCCATAAAATGGGTCATTACGGTACAAGTATCCCACGCCCTGAAACAAACTGGGGTGTTGGGTGCTGTTTCCAGGACATTTCAAAGGAGGTTCAGACTATGGTTATCAGGTATCGAAGTGATGGTTTTCACCATTCGTAACAATATCAGCACTCAAGGCTTCGCCTTGTTCGGTCTCTTGCCGGTCATTTGCAAAAAACCGCAAATGGCCATCAAGAGATCCGAGTCATGAAAACCTCTGTTGAAATCATGAACAGAATAGGTTATAAAGACTGACTGAATTTATTGCGCCCTTGACAACGTAAAACAGATAAAAACCGCCGAAAAAATGGTGCACTCATGGTGCACTAAAGTGCAAAAACCAGCGACAACGTAACGAAGATAGCAACAAATTGCAGCAAGTCTACAGAAAGCTAACATATTGGAATAAAACAGCTAAATGTAGAGTTTAACCAGCACGGAGAGGTGTCCGAGTGGTCGATGGTGCCTGACTCGAAATCAGGTGTTCTGAAAGGAACCTAGGGTTCGAATCCCTACCTCTCCGCCACAAAAACAATGGGTTACAGCGACGAGCTGTAGCCCTTTTGTTTTAAATTTGAAAAGCGTGAACGTATGCGTGAACGTTGTAAGTGCTGCTAGCGGTGAAATATTGTGAAATACAGCGCGAAGCAACTTCCACTGACAGCAAGCTTTTTATAGAGCTTCTGGCACTATCGGTAACTTGCTCAATATTCATCTGGAAACAATGCCGTAGTTACTGACCGGTCCCATTCCGTTATTATCCATATTGTAGGCACTCCTTCTTTCTTGTAGACCGAAAACAAACGATCTCCCTGCTGTAGCGCACATTCGTTGGTAACTCTGTCTTCATCGCAGACTTCCCCCCAATCACCGGCTACATGTCGCCTCATTGACAGCATAACGTGTTTGGCAAACTCCTCGTTGCTGGCTATCAAATCATTAACGCCTCTGGTTATTACCATCTGTCCTGGATTGAATTTCATATTGAAAACTCCTATAAGTTTTATTGTTGCGTATCGCCTGCTAAAGCAGACCCTGGCATACGAACGATAGGTAGCTGTCACCGATAATAATATGATCGAGCAACTTAACGCCGATGATCTCTCCTGTTTCCTTCAACCGCCTCGTTATTTCAATATCTTCTCTGCTGGGTGTCGTATCTCCTGTGGGGTGGTTGTGTACCAGAATGAGGGCCGCCGCCGAACTTAACAGTGCCGTTTTGAATACTTCTCTTGGGTGAACAACACTTTGATTCAGGGAACCGACTGAAACTTCGTCAACGCAACAGATACGGTTTTTGCCGTCCAAATGAATGGCAAAGAAATATTCCTTCGTTTCGCGCCGCAAAAAGCTGAACGTATCGAAAACTTGCTCTGGACTGGTATATCTGGTGAATGGCTGTAAATATTGATTTACCTCCTCTTTGATGGTCAATGTTTCATATACCGCCCTGATTTGTTTGAGCCTGATCGTTCTGGGCTTCGCCGGAACCTGCTCTTGGCCGAAAAATGTTTCAATTGTCACTATGCTCTCCTCTCGCAATTTTATAATTAGTTAGGGGCAGTCAGCAGTTGATGTAGACATGTTGCAGGATGCGGTATGGCAGCAAACTTCTGGTAGATACTTTTTTGTTTTGCCAACGATTTTATCGAGTCAGTAACTTTTCCCATGGTTTTAACCCTCCACCGAACTGAGATTACGAGGTTTTCTTCCACGCTTCGCCCCTGGAGCTACAGGACGGGTGTTCTCAGCAGTGACTATTTCTCGTGAAGCGTTCAGAGCAAGTAAATCCGACAGACGATTAGCAACAGCATTATCACCTAAGCGATACATAGGGGGCCATTTGCCAGTGATTCTGTCTCTGTACTGAGACGCAATTGATCTCCCTGTGATAATTGCAGCTTCTTTCGGTCTTACGAACCGATCTTCTCCTGCAACAAGCACAACTCCAATTTCCTCCATTGTTTCTATGGACATAAAAAAATCTCCTTGAATAAGTTGATATTATCCGGTGCACCCGTTAAACATCACTCTAAATCAGGAGATTTCTTAATTCCACACGAGTAAAATATGAATTAAACTTGTAGTGAAAATAAATCGTATTTCAGTTTTTATGCTTCCTTCGTGGCTCCTTCTCTTTGAGATAATCATCAATCAAGGAATATAACTCTTTGACATCTTCAGCTTTTTGCTTTAGCTCTTCATCATTATCAGTCAAGTCACACAAGTATCCATTTTCATAATCAGTGGAAAATTGTAGGGCATCCCTCTCTAAAATAGCCGAAACACCTCTGTTTACAGCACTATAAATAGCGCTGTCTGTTATTTTTATATGATTTGTGTTTTCTTTATATTTTACGCCTCGCCTTTTGTCATACTTTCTTAGAGTATTCATCAATTCAGCTGTATCATTTATAGATTTTCGTAAAAAAAGAAAGTCTATCGCCATTGCCATGTCTCTACCCGTAGTGGGAGGTCTCCCTTTTGCATCGATATATGGTGGCTCTTTGCCTGTCAGATATCGATATATATCTACTTTTTCGACACTAGTGAGGCGTTTACTTAATATGACTTTATCGGCCAAAACTCTTTTTCTGTCATCTGGATTAAAAGGAGGGGCAGCAGTTTGCTTTTCAGGAGGAGGCTTAGAATCGATATCTATTTGATTAGTAGCCCAACTACCTTGAAGAATTTTCTTTTTTTTCAATTACGCCTCCTGTGAGCCTAAATCTAATCTATTAAATAACTTACGCTACCTTTTTTCCGGCAGTTATAGGAATAACTTTGCTTTCCTTACCGATGATAATACTGTTCAGCTTACGTTCCCACTGTTCCATCACCATCTGTTTTTCTTTATTGTATGAATATCGGTTGTAGATATGTCCCACACCCTGTTTCTGCTTGGTGATATGGTTCTGAAGTCGGTCAATCATATCGCCAGACACTTCCATTTCAGCCCACCGTGTTGCAGCTGTACGCCTTAATACCACCAACAACATGAATTGCTGCGCCGCAGACAACCAGTGCAATGTTGTAGTCGGCTCCGGAGAAGGTATTCTTTTCAAGTCCTTTGATAACTTCTGAAACAGATGCATACCACTCAACGGCAAGAAATTCAGGTGCGTATACCGCGCTCTGGCAGAAACCATTTTTCTTGATTATCTTGCCGAGCTTTATATCATCATCCGGACGAAGACGGATCGTCTGATGGCCACCGACCTGCCGGTACGCTTCGGTGCGTAGCATGTTGAAGGCGCCGATACCAATATGAAAGCGGCTCTTGGGATTGTGTGCCTTCCAGGGGCGTGAAAAGAGCGAGAATAACAGAATAAACGACACACCAAACATGCCGAGGAATGCAGTTGGCATCTGTAGGGACGGGGTAGCTGCCAGGTGGTCAAGGTGATTCTTCTCCATATACGTCACTGCACGGGTAACGACCGATGGTTCCATGATAATATCAGCATCGGTGAACAACAGGTATTCTCCGGTAGCCTGACGGCTGCCGATCCAGAGCGCATGGTTCTTTCCCAGCCAGCCATCGGGAAGAGTGTCGATATGGATCACCTGCAGATTGGGGAATGATGCTGCAAGATCATCGAGTATCTGGCCGGTTGCATCCTCAGAACGATCATCCACCACGATGAGTTCATAGTTCGTATAGTTGAGTGCAAGAAGCGACTGGAGTGCTGCGCGGATATTGCGCTGTTCGTTTCGGGCAGCAACGATGATCGACACACGTTTCGGGTTTGCGGGTAGTTCTCCAGACGTATCCCGAAGCGCTTCAACCGAGCGACTGCCAAAATAGAGTTCGACTGCCATCAGGATAGTGAAGAAAAGTGTCAGCGCTGCCAACCAGAATGACCAGCCCAAAGACTCCATCCTTTACGCTTGAACAGCCAGTTTGCTTGTCACGCTGTCTATCTTATCTTGCATGGTTTGATCTCTGTCGGTACGTGTTCCCAGCTTGATGGTGGTTGTGATATTGACGCCGCATTACTCAACAATACTCTATTTCAGCGTATCAGCATCATTTTTCTCTGCTTCCTTGATGGACAGCGAAATACGATTCCGTTGGGCATCCGCCGATAATACTTTGACTTTTACTATCTGTCCTGCCCTGACTGCGTCGTTGGGATCCTTAACATACCGATTAGCCAGATGGCTTATATGCACCAATCCATCCTGGTGGACACCGATATCAACGAAAGCTCCGAAAGCTGTCACATTTGTAACTACTCCTTGCAGGATCATCCCTTCCTTCAGATCCTTGATCTCCCGAACATCATCCCGGAAAGTTGCAGTTTGAAACTGGCTGCGCGGATCACGCCCCGGTTTCTTCAGCTCTTCAATAATATCGGTAAGCGTCGGCAGACCTACGTTTTCTGTCACGTAACGCTTCAGGTCGATTCTGCCAACTAACGAGGAATCTGCAACCAGTTGTTTCAGTGTGACGCCCAGATCGGTCGCCATTGCCTCCACCAGTTTATAACGCTCTGGATGAACCGCTGTATTGTCCAGTGGGTATTTTCCATCTCTGATACGAAGAAATCCAGCTGCCTGTTCAAATGCTTTGGCTCCAAAGCGAGGTACTTTAAGGAGCGCCTTGCGAGTATTGAATGTACCGTTCTCATCACGGTAACGTGTTATGGCCTTTGCGAGTGCTGGTCCAACGCCGGATACATAGGCTAGCAGTGCCCATGACGCGGTATTCAGATCCACACCTACATAGTTGACGCAAGACTCCACCACTGCATCCAGTGACTTTTTGAGCATGCCTTGATTTACATCTTGCTGGTACTGACCAACACCGATACTTTTGGGATCGACTTTGACCAGTTCTCCAAGCGGATCTTGAAGCCTTCGAGCGATAGATATTGCACCACGCACCGTCAAATCTAATTCAGGGAATTCTTCCCTGGCAATGTCTGAGGCTGAGTAGATGCTGGCACCCGCCTCGCTGACCGAGACCACCGGTAGTTGTCGCACTGCAGCCGCCAGGGTCTCCTTGACGAATATTTCCATCTCGCGTCCAGCGGTACCATTACCGACGGCAAGCATCTCGATTGCATGGCTTTTAATCAACCGCAATAGATCTTGCTTTGCCTGGGGAATCCGCCCTTCACCGATGTGGGGATAGACCGCCACATGCTCCAGGAAACGCCCGGTTGCATCAACCGCAGCCAATTTGGAACCTGTTCGGAAACCGGGATCAATTCCGAGAACACGTTTTCCCCCGGCAGGTGGTGCCAGTAACAGTTCCCGCAGATTCCGTGCAAATATCTGAATAGCTGCCTCGTCAGCCCGTTCTTTGCTTTCCAGGCGTAGTTCCACTTCAATGGATGTGGCGATCAGGCGTTTGTAGGCATCCTCTGCTATGTTCTCAAGTAATGAGGAAAAGATACTGTTTCTTACAACAAGACGTGACTTCAGCCCGGCCAGAATCTGCTCAACCGGGGCGCTGATCGACAGACAGAGTATCTCTTCCTTTTCGCCGCGCCGCATGGCCAGCATACGATGCGATGGAACGGCCTTGAGCAGCTCCTGATAGTCATAGT
The DNA here is from genome assembly GCA_903868145.1 of uncultured Desulfuromonadales bacterium. Classification (GTDB taxonomy): domain Bacteria; phylum Desulfobacterota; class Desulfuromonadia; order Geobacterales; family Pseudopelobacteraceae; genus CAIPTY01. The sequence goes on from CAIPTY010000048.1 coordinate 27,153, forward strand.
ACATCTCGAATTTAGTGACTTGCCCTTTTTGGTCAGCAGCCACCCGCGAGGTCATGATTCCCTGCTCTTTCGTCAACCGCCGCACCATGGCACGGGCATCGGCGTTATTGGAAAGACGCTCGGCTAAAATATGACCAGCACCTTCCAATGCGGCAGTTGCATCGGGGACCTCCTTTTCACGATCGATGAAGGGATGTGCGACTTCTTCGGCAGTTCCTGTCGCCAACTCCTGAGCAGCTATGATATCGGCCAGCGGTTCCAATCCCCGTTCTCGGGCAATGGTCGCCTTTGTCCGTCGTTTTGGCTTGTAAGGCAGGTAGAGATCTTCCACCTCAGTTTTCTGGCGAGAGGCTTCGATCTGCTGCTGCAGCTCCGGAGTAAGCTTTCCCTGCTCGTCGATGGATTTGAGCACCGTTATCTTACGCTCCTCCAATTCGCAGAAGTAAGTGAACTGCTCTTCAACCGTGCGGATCTGTACTTCGTCCAATTCACCAGTATGTTCTTTACGATATCGGGCAATGAAGGGTACAGTTGCTCCTTCCTGAAGCAGTTCGACAGTATGCTCTACCTGGAACGGCTTGAGACTGCTTGCTTCGATGATATAAGGGATTAATTTTCTGATTTGATCGGCGGTCAGCTTCATTACGGCTCCAGTCTATGTGACTTCAAACTGACAATTACTACCATAGCTAAAAGTATGCATACAAGGCAATCCAATGTATCCAGAATCGAAAAACGGACCGATATGTACATTTCTTACATTACGGGATGTAATTAAGGGAATGGGTGGAGATTTGGAGATAGTAGCCAGATTTCCGGATGGTTTTGTAAGAATCAATCAGTTTGAAAGTCTGGATCGTCCTCTGCAAATTTGATTCAATGCAAAGTCTGACTCGATGTTGAGCTTATGAGCCGGAAGCTTCTCAGTTGATTTACCCCCAGCATTGTTGCCTATTTTCGCTTATTGTTTAAATATGTTGTTAGATAACTACCTACTTTACAAATAATTTTGTGTAGTTTTCCATATATCTTATTTTATCCAAATCTTTTTTATAGAGTTCTAAAAATGTACCGAATATTTCCCGAGAATATCCACCTGTATAAAGTGCATAAAAATTTAGTGTGACTCCATTAGTCTCTTTATTTTCAGTAATGAATACGGATGCAACATCAGTATTATTTGCTAATTTGTTTGTTAGTTCAGTCATATCAGGTGAATAAGCTTTTGGTGATAATAAATATGTACGAAGGTATATAAAGTTGGGGATATATTCCTGAACCACTACATTGTTATGAATATCATGACGTGCGATAAAATAAGGCTTGTCTTTTTTATCAAAAATTTCAACCTTGTATCCTAAAAACTCAAAATGATTAGCCAACTGCTTCACAGTTGGACTTAATTCTTTTTGTTCATTACCAACACTTTTATCTGCAGGCGTTCCCGCAAGGCTTTGTGTCATCAACATACAAGAGAACATAACAAATACAGCAACTTGAACAATGAATTTCATAACAGCCTCCTGTTTAGATATTTTGTACCAAACAACTCACTTTATCAAACGACTGGACGTGGAAGTGAACATACAGCTTACCATTTTAATGATCAATTGGAATATTGAACCGGGCAAAAAAACGATCCCATATCTGCCCCCGCTGATCCCGGCAGAAAGAAGGCCGGTTTACCCAGACGTTTTATAAGTTCCCTATTTGCCAACTCGCGCTCTCTTGCCCGTCCGTCACGAATGGCATCAATTATGGACAGCAGGGCGTACAGTTCTTTATCCTTTATAGCCGCAGAAGGCACAGACTTGTATAGTGGTGAAAACTCATAGCCCCGCACTTCCCCTTCTGGATGTGGCCATACCGGAGGGACATCATTTGCACCAAGAACCAGCATTTCGTTTAGGGGATAGGCGGCATATCCGGTAGGGATTCCCCTGGTCAATGGTCCGTGCTGCGGGGGATAGGCATATTTCACCCCATGAACCAGAAACTCTTCCAGGTTCTTCCTGACAGGCTTCTTGCGGGACTCATCAAACAATTGAGCAACGCTCGCCCGCTTGATGCCGGCATGTACCTCGGAAGGGCTCATGAAGAGATCAGCAGCCAAAGACGCAAACGACCAGTCGCTGTTTTTCACTACAACCAGCTTGAGCAGAACAACTATATCTTGAGGTTTCAAGGTCATGTCGCATATTCTATTCGCGAATAGCGAATGAATCAAGCAAATTATTCAATTAGGATAAGTTGTTCACCATTTAGCGGACAAATTGAAATATCCTTTAAAAATCAATCAAATTGCCTGTTATAGTTGAGGATTTAATTACCAAGTTTGAGTTATAGTTTCGGGCGTAACAGCCAACGTAGCACGTAGCCAATCAAACTTTGACTTCAGTATATCGAAATCCGGCCCAGACGCTATAAATGCGGCTTTACCCTTTATCAGAAACCCTGCCCCAGGTCCATGCAACCCCTGAACTTTACTGCTTGCCAAGGTAATCAGAACTTTAGGGTTAAAAGTGATATTCGTCTCAGTCCGATGCATGTAACCGGCAGGAATCAACAAGCGGCCATCTGCTGATATACGGATGTAACTATTCCAAGTGTTGACCATGTGTGGCCCTTCCTGACCCAAAGTGGCGATGGCAACTGCGCCGTCCTGTTTCAAAATTTCCAGCAATTTTTCGGGAATCATTATTCTTCCTCCTGTAAATTATTTTACTGCATCCCGAACATCAGAAGCCCGAAAAGTTATACACGAAACATTTACTTCCTTGTCTCATACTCACCCTTCACAACCCTGCAAACTCAGTTCACAAGAGAAATTTGAAAGCCAATAAGTGATCAATCATCCATTTACTCTATTTACCCCCTCCATAACCCTCTTCAACATATCCTGCAACTTTTCAAAGCTGTACGGCTTGTTGACCATCCCGGCAATGTCATCGCTGTCCAATCTAGATGTAACAACCGTATCTCCATAACCGCTTGAGATTATAATTGGAAGTTCGGGGGCAAGGGTTTTAAGCTCACGGAACAGTGCATAGCCGTCCATGACCGGCATACCCATGTCGGTCACTACCAGAGTAATGTCTGAGGCGTTCTTCTTGTACAACTCCAGCGCTTCCTTGCCGTTATTTGCCTCTAGAACCGAGAATCCCATTGTTTGCAGCATGGTTCTCGCTATCATCTTGACCTGTTCTTCATCTTCTACCAGCAGTATGGTTCCGCTACCCTGCCAAGGTGTCGAGGCTATCTGTTGGGATGATTCAATTGTGTTGGAGTCGATGATCTGTACCGGCAGATAGACCTTGAAGGTTGTTCCTTTGCCCGGTTCACTGAATAGCTGCAATGCGCCTCTATGCGCTGTAACAATGCCGAGCACTGCAGACATGCCGAGGCCGCGCCCGGTAAACTTGGTGGTATAGAACGGCTCGAAGATGCGGTTATATGTCTCATCGCTCATGCCGCAGCCGTTATCAGTGACCTCCAGACAGGCATACCAACCGGGAGGGATAATCTTGCCAAGGTAATCCTTTTCATGCTGACCGGTACTGATAGCTTTCTTTGATAGCGACACAAGGACTTCACCCTGTGCTTCACCTATAGATTCCGACGCGTTGATGATCAGATTCATGGCGACCTGAGATATTTGACTGGCATCGGCTTTAATAGGGGGTATGTTTTCATGCCAGACATATTTGATTGCCACATTCTGGGGTATGGATGCTTTCAAGAGGTTGACCGTCTCCGATACCTGTACTTCCAGATTGACCTTGGCTTCCACATATTGGGTCTTTCCTGCATAGGCCAGCATCTGTCGGCAGAGTCCTGCGGCACGCTCGACAGCCTTCTCTATCCACAACTTCTTTTGAACGTTTGACTACATCCTCGGCAGTTTCAATGAGATCGATATCAGACATGTGCATACTGAGAAGTTCGTCTCGGGAATAACCCACCATCTGGCAGTAGCTGTCATTTACTTCAAGGATGGTGCCGCTTCTGGCATCGACCTGCATAAAACCATCTACAGAATTGGCAATTATCGAGAGGAACACATCGGAATCCAGATGTCTGCGGTCTTCGGTATCCATTTGCAATGCCTTTCAATCCTATTTATGCCGAAAAGATAGCATATTTAGAAGGTTTATCAAGTACCGGCTTGCATAAGCAGCATTAGTTATGTCTGGATCAGTATTTGCCATAAACCACCGCCCGTGGTCTGCGCTTGCGAGAAACCTGCAACGATCTGTCATAACTGGAGCTGTTTGACCTGTCAAGCAGCTCGTTGATCAGGCCACTGCAATCGGTTGAAGCAGAATAGGTAACAGTGAGAAAATCACCCCTCCATCGTATGAATGATTGATGGTTGTAGGTGGTGGTACCAGCATATTCTTGATAATATAAACTCATCACTGATCTTCATATCCACTTGCTGCTAATCTCATTCTTCCTTCAGCTAGCGAAGCTTCTCTTGACATGAGAAGTTAAAGTTGTTACCAACTTGAACCCTCCATAGTGAGGCATTTTATTGCGAAATTGTTTTCAAGGAGAGAATCAATTATGTTTTCTGATCTTCCCCAGCGACAACAGAAATTCATCAAGGTATGGATAACTGTAGTTGCCATTATTTTCGTGGCACTTGGATTTCTGTCCGTTAATATTGTAGCTGGAGAAAAACAGACTGCTAACCGCAATCATCTATTGCGCATGACCCCAGGTACTGTTGAATCGGGGAAGACACCACCCGATCCGCTTCCGACTAACACCAATTTCACGGCAGTAAATATTGGTACCTACCTGGACGGAATCGAAATAGTCTCTATCAAGGATTCGTACTGGACTGCGACATTCTATATATGGTTCCGTTGGAAGGGTGACAAGTCACTCGACCCGGGCAAGTCATTTCGGCTCGTTGATGCAA
>CAIPTY010000049.1 GCA_903868145.1 uncultured Desulfuromonadales bacterium
GGGGACAGGACGTCACGATCACCGGGACGACGGCAAGATCCATAGTGTCGGTACGGCCCGGGGCTATGGGAATTCACTCAAGGGTAGTGCCAGGTACATGCAAGACAACCGGCTGGGAGATCTCCGCAACATGACCCGAGAGATTGCCATGCAATATCTCACCTACCGGGCCGCGATAGTTTCCCAGAAAACCCTGGACCTCGATCGGCAGGCGCTCCAGATGCACCTGGGAATAAAGCTCGAGGTCGTCAAGAGCGAGAAGGAAACCCACCTCTCTACTCGGAGCTACACGGCGGCTCAGATCGAGCGCATCGCTTCTGCCCAGTCGGATCGAAACAGTCTGGCGACACAGATTGCCCATTGTGCCGGTTTGCGGGCGCATGAACTGCTGACGATTCGGCCGGTCAGCGAACAGAAGGCTTCATCACACCGGGAGTGGAGTACGGAGCGTTTCACTGGCCGGGATGGTGAACGCTACACGGTGGAGGGCAAAGGAGGACTGGTGAGAGAGGTCCTGCTGTCGAAGGGTCTGTCAGCACGTCTGGAGACAACCCGTCTCGTGGAACCGCGACCGGTAGTCGATCGGGGAGTGAACTACACCCAGCACTACGACATCGGCGGTGGTCGGGCATGGAGTCAGAGCTTTTCGGCGGCCAGTCAGCGGGAGTTGGGTTTTTCCACCGGAGCACATGGCCTGCGCCACAGCTATGCCCAGGAGAGGATGGAGGAATTGCAGAGAAACGGTATGAATTACGATGATGCAAAGGGAACAGTCGCCCAGGAGGTCGGGCATTTCGAATCTGAAACTACGGAGGCATACTTAAGATGAAAATACTGAGGATCATATTGTATGTGTCAATAGCAATCACATTTTGCTGGTTGACATGGTGGGTGCTGCCAAGTATCGCATTTGTCTACCTGGAAGAAAAGGGGAAGCCATTGCCAAATTCCGGACTGGTCATGGTTGGCTATGATCAATCGAAGATTACCGGGCATCGGGTTGTTGTAAGTATAGACTCCGGTTGGTCTGCATTATGGGCAGGCTGGCCCTGCATCCTCGTCGGCGCTCTTGCCGGTCTGGGAGGCGGCTTTGTGCTTGGTGATGGGGCACGACGGGTTTTTGCTGTTGATACGGCCTCCAAAGAGGCCATCGAAACCGCGAAAGAGTATGAAACGAGCGCCACCCTGAAGTTGGCGTACTGTAAATCTCAGGAACAAAAACTGAAAGACGGGTTTGCGAAACTTGCAGCCGAAAATGATGCTCTTGTCAGGCAGCGCGTAGAAATGCGTAAAGAAAAAGATCTGTTTGAAAATAAGGTTAAGAATTCCGATTCAAATGAATTGAACAAGGCCAAAACGGCAATCAAGAGGCTGGAAAAGAAAATTGATACATTAAAAGAAAAATCAATTGACGACTGACAGAACTGGGGATAATTTTATCTACATATACAATGCACCGTGGCGTTATGTCTCTCTTGAGACACACGGAGGCCAGCAGAGCCGACCTTATGGGTAAATCTGCAGGTTCTATCCAGACCGGCACATAGTGCGAAGGATAGCGGCGGAGAACAGTCCCACGTTGAACAATCAGGGGGCGAATCGGGAAGGCGACTTCTCGCGGTGGCAAAAGGCCATCGGCCTCGGCAGCAATAGCTGACCGTATGGCAATCTAACGCGACGCATTTCCTGACATCACGGCATATTTTGAAATGAGGCTCCTTACCGGGAGCCTTTTTCGTTTCTGTTGCA
>CAIPTY010000050.1 GCA_903868145.1 uncultured Desulfuromonadales bacterium
CTCTATTCCGCTTGTGGTGGCCTTTTTCCTGATGGCGCTGGTGACGAATATGAGCAGATTTGCCTGCGGGCAAAGCCAGATCACGCCACTGAAATACGGAAGGTATTCGCTGAAAATCCGACACCTGCATTTGCGGTCATAGACGCCATCGGCGGCGGGGCCAACTGGCCGAACCTGCGAGCGCTTCTGAAGGTGGAATCGGCCAATGATATTCTCTTTGCCCTGCTTACCCCCAACAGCCAGCAGGAAAGCTCACTGAAGGCGGGCGACACCTGGGTCCAGGAAGGACGTGATTTCCTGCGGGCGACCCTGGGGTTGGAGCTAAAGACCCGTGCCAAGGCATGGTCGGCCATTGCAGATGAAGTCTGGCGATTCTTGCTGTTCAGCGAGTTTGTTTTCGATCTGCCGGGTTCATTACCGGATTCCCTTACACCGGTACCCCGTGCTGCTGTGGTAGCTGAACCGATGGTGGAATATCTCTGCGAGCGACTGCGGAGCGATCTGCGCACACAATCGCAGTATATCGACCGGGCGGAGCAAGTTGAGGCAGATCTGGCGTTGCCATCGGCCTGTGCGAGCATAGATGATCTTGGGGAGCGGGATACCTTTCCCTTTGAAGAGAGGACATTTCTCAAACATGCCATTGCTTCGCTGATGGCTGATGATATGGATCGCGTCCGTACCATACTTGCCCGCAGAAAGAATTCTGTCTGGCTGGGAAAGGGTGAGAGCCAGAGCCAATGGGGCCTGGTTGATGCCGCACTCAATCTGGTCGGGGTTTGCAGCGACTATGATCGACAATTGGGAGAGCATGTTCGGTCACAGAGTGACTTGTTGGATTTTTATGCCGGCAGCCTGCGTGATGCGGACCGCAAGCAGCGCGAATTTGAGCAGGCGATCAGTGCTTTTCACGACCTTGACGATACGCTGGCGGAAATGATCCAGTACTCCCGGTCCTGCTATAGAAAGCTGAGCGAAAAAGTTCAGTCAGTTTTTGTGAAATACTTGGAAACGCAAGGATGGCCGCCTGCCGGGCGCATAAGCAATGCTGAGGTGTTTGACCGCTTTGTTGCGCCTCGCCTGCAGGAACGAGGGAGAAGGATAGCATATCTGCTAGTGGACGCTCTGCGCTATGAGTTGGGCGTTGCCTTGGAAAAGCGATTATCAGAGGATGGGCCGGTTGAATTGCACACAGCATATGCGCAACTTCCGACCGTGACGATTGTCGGCATGGCTAGCCTTCTTCCGGGTGCAGCAGCTGGCCTTGCTCTTTGCCAGGAGGGGGACAACCTGACGCCAAAACTTGACGGAACAGCGGTTGGTACAGTTGCTCAACGCATGGGGCTGCTCCGCAGCAGGTTGGGAGACCGCTTTGCGGAAATGAGACTGGATGACTTTGTGCGGAGCAAGAAGGTTGATATTGCCTCCACAGTCGATCTGTTGGTGCTCCGTAGCGTGGAGATTGATGATTTTCTGGAGACAAATCCGGAGAATACGCTGAAACTGATCCCGGACACCATCAGCCGAATCAGGGCAACTCTGCATAAGCTTCGTGATAAAGGGTTCCATGAGGTGGTCATAGCCACGGATCATGGATTTTATCTGAATGCTCAAGCCGAAGCGGGAGATGTGTGTGCCAAACCGGCAGGAACATGGCCGGTAAGCAATTGCAGATCTATGCTGGGACAAGGAGGAAGTGACAGCAATAGTGCGATTCTTCCCTGCGAGAAGGTTGGCATTCGGGGTGATTATGCAAATTTTGCTACACCTCGGAGTATGGCACCCTATCGGAGTGGTCTATTGTACTTCCATGGCGGAGCCTCATTGCCGGAAGCTGTTGTGCCGGTGTTGGTAGTGAAACTGGAAAGCTCATCGCAGCCGGATGTCCGTCAATTCAGCGTCGAACTCTTGTATAAATCAGGGGCTAAAAGAATCACAACCCTTCGACCCGTAGTTGAAGTTATCCCCCAGGCAGAAGGCCTTTTCTCGCTGGACGCTGACTTTGAAATTATGCTGGAAGCACAGGATGCCAAGGGGAATGTCGTGGGTGAGGCAAAACCAGGTGGGGCTGTGAACCCAGCAACTCGGACCATTACCCTGAAACCGGGCAAGCGCGAGTCCATTACGCTCTGCATGCTTGAAGATTTTGAAGGGAAGTTCACCATCAAAGCACTTGATCCCTCAACCCTCAAGTCGTTCTGCGACTTGAAACTCGAAACTGACTATACGGTGTGACGACATGAATACTCTCGATCAGAAAATAAATGCGACTTTTGATGGCAAGGCGGTTCGCAAAGACCTCCTGCACCGGATTAAAAAAGGGACAAATGTCCCAACGTTCGTGCTGGAATTTTTACTTGCCCGCTACTGTGCGAGCAATGACCAGGCCGAGATTGACGCTGGTATGGATGCCGTCCTGTCGACACTCCAGGACAACTATGTCAGGCCAGACGAGGCAAACGCTGCCCAGTCAAAGGTCGCAACTAAGGGGAAGCACCGCTTCATCGATAAGGTGCATGTCCGTTATGTCGAGAAAGAGAAGCGGCATTGGGCGTCGCTGGAGAATTTCAACTCCCAGCGGATCGCTATCAGCCAGCAGTATTACAAAGACAATGACCGGCTCCTTGAAGGCGGCATCTGGGCGGAGGTGGTCATTGCCCACAACGACATTGAAGATGACGATTATGCCTTTTATGTCGAAGAACTGCGCCCAATCCAATTAAGTCGCTTTGACTATACTCGATATGGTGAAGGTCGCAGCCAGTTCAGCCGTGACGAGTGGCTGGATCTCATAATGCGTTCCGTTGGTCTGGAGCCAAACAAAATCAGCAAGCGGGTTAAGTTCCA
>CAIPTY010000051.1 GCA_903868145.1 uncultured Desulfuromonadales bacterium
TGTCCCGTTTTGCAATGGCGCTTCCCAGGACTTTCAGCATGCCGATGTTGGTGAGCGCCAGATTGTGCGAATAATCGATCAGCTTCCGGTTTAGCCGGAGAATGAGGGGGTACAGTGCCATGCTGGTGGCAAGAATGACGAGTACGACCAGTATCAGTGACCAGACGGCATGGCTCCTGATATCATTTATTATTTCAATGGGTGCGTGATAGATCCCCTCCAGATACCCGATCTTGGTGCCGGATTTATCATAGTAGGGCACAAAAACCCTCATGAAGGTGTCGTTGCTTCCCAATACCAGCTTTACGCAGACTATACCGTCTTTGTCGGCAAACTCGGCGCCATGCTTGGGGAGCCTTGCTTCGACTGCTTTTGCGGATGGTTCGATCGCTTCGGTTATTTTGTTGGATTTGGCATCGTAGAATTCGACAGCAATAAGGTTGTCGTGTTCAATACCGACGTGAATCTTGCGGTTGAGTTCGGCAAGCGCCTGTTCCGAGGGGGATTTAAGGTAGGAGATCATCGCCTCGGTGTATTTTACCGTTTCGGTTTTGGCAAGATCTACAATATGGTTATCCATGCGGACATTACCGAGATAATAGACCACTCCGCCGATCACCAGGGAAAGGACAAGCCAGAGCATCAACAGCCTGAGGAGAAGCCATGTATGCAGGTTATCGATAATCATCCGCTCAGCACTCCTTCCTCAGACGTTTAGCAGGCATAACTCATCGTTACATCCAAAATTCTACAGACGGCAGATTTACGACAAAATCTGGAACTTCCGGTCGCATTATAGACCTTGGCACCGTATATTCCAAGAGCAAATAAAACATGAGTTTACCGTTCCCATATCTCCTTCTTGTCTTTCCCCAGATAGGCTCTCTTAACTTCAGCGTTTTCAATCAGCTCACCGGCATCCCCCTCCAGAATGACTTTGCCGGTTTCCAGCACGTAGCCACGATCAGCCAGTCTGAGCGCCGCCTTGGCGTTCTGCTCAACCAGCAGGATGGTCATGCCACGCTCGCTACGCAACTGCTCAAGTACACAAAAGATTTCCTGAACCACCAGGGGAGCCAACCCCATGGAAGGTTCGTCCAGCAGGAGCAGTTTCGGTCTGGCCATCAGAGCACGACCGATTGCGAGCATCTGCTGCTCTCCTCCGGACATGGTTCCGGCCAATTGCTTGCGACGTTCTTCCAGACGGGGGAACAGGGTGAAGATCCGCTCCATATCCTCGTGGATGGATGATTTACCTTCCCGATTACGGTAGCGCAGGTAGGCTCCCAGCTCAAGGTTGTCCTCCACTGAAAGCGGCTTGAATACCTGCCGACCCTCAGGAACCTGGGAGATGCCGAGCTTGACGATCCGGTCCGGAGCCAGAGCCTGCACCGGCTCCTTGTGGTAGAGCAGGTCGCCTGATCCGGCCGGTGTGACACCGGAGATGGTATTGAGGATAGTGGTCTTTCCCGCCCCGTTGGCACCGATCAGGGTGACAATTTCACCTTCGGCCAGATGCAGCGAGACGTTCTTCAGGGCATGCACCTTGCCATAAAACGTATTGATATTCTTCAGTCGCAGCAGCATCAGTCGTCCTCACCAAGATAGGCGGCGATCACTTCTGTGTTCTCCTGTATCTCCCTGGGCGTTCCTTCGGCAAGCTTCCGGCCGAGATTAAGCACCACGATACGATCGCAGATATCCATAACCAGCTCCATGTCATGCTCCACCAGCACAACAGTGATACCCATATCACGGATCTGTTTTATCAGCAGACCAAGCGCCAGGGTCTCCTGACTATTGAGCCCGGCGGCCGGTTCATCCATCAGCATGATAGTCGGTTCAACGGCCAGAGCACGGGCGATCTCAAGCAGACGCCCCTTTCCGAAGGGAAGGTTGCCCGATGTGACATCAGCAAGATCGGTAATACCGGCGAACTCGAGCCATCTCACTGCTCCTTCCCGGATCCGGTGCTCTTCTGAAACACTCCAGGGCGTTTTCAGGGCGCAGGAGAGCATACCGCAGGAACTTTTAGTGTGCATGCCTACCATGACATTTTCGCGCACGGTCATCTGGCCGAACAGCTCGATATTCTGAAAGGTACGCACCAGTCCCTTTCGGGCAAGTTTCTCGGGGGGCAGGCCAGAAATATCTTTACCCTCAAGAAACACCGTACCGGATGTTTGGGTGTAAATACCGGTAATAATGTTGAAAAGAGTGGTTTTACCGGCGCCGTTGGGGCCGATTACACCGGTGATGTTCCCCTTTTTTACGGCAAATGAAACATCCTCAAGTGCTGTGACACCGCCGAAAATCTGGGTTATGCGTGAAATCTCAAGCATGCCCCGACTCCTTGCCACGCCTGAACAGCTTCCTGAAGAGATCCGGTACGCCCCGCACCAGACCGCCCGGCATGAACATTACCATCAGCATCAATAAACCACCGTAGATGATGATGTCATAGTCGTGGGCCGCCCGGAGAAACTCGGGCAGGAGTGTCAGGAGTGCCGCTCCGAGGAACGAACCGTAGACGCTTCCCAATCCGCCAATGACGACCATTGTCAAAAGCTCAACAGAAAAATTGAACCCGAAGGAGGCCGGGGCTACAAAGGTCATGGTGTGGGCGTACAGGCTGCCGGCCAGTGAGGATATGACGGCCGAGAGGGTAAATATCTGAACCTTGAGCAGGCTGGTATTGACACCCAATACCTTGGCTGCCACCTCGGAGTCGTGCACGGCACGCAACGCTCTCCCCACCCGGGAATTGGCAAGGTTCACCGCAAACAGCACAATCATCAGGGTAAAGCCCCAGATCAGATAGTAATTCTTTACGTCCGAGTCAAAGGTGACGCTCCCCATCGTCAGGTTGGGGATACCGGAGAGTCCCGACGGGCCGCCGGTCAGATCAACGGTCTCGTTAAAGACGATGAAGACGATGATGCCGAGCCCCAGCGTTGCCATGGCCAGATAGTGACCCTTAAGCTTCAGGATCGGAAAACCGATCAGGAAAGCCAAAAGACCCACAACCACAGCGGCCAGTGGCATGGCAAACCAGGGGTTCCAGGCATAGGTTGCGGTCAGAATGCCTGAAATATAGGCCCCCATACCAAAAAAACCGGCGTGGCCGAGGGAAATCTGTCCGGCATTGCCCAACAGGAGATTAAGGCCGATGGCCAGCATGGTATTGATCCCGACGAACACCAGCACGTTCATAAGGTAGCCGCCCGAGAACAGCAGTGGTGCCAGCAGCACCAGAATAGCAAAGACACCGAACTTGAGCAGTTCCCTCTTCACGTTCTCAGACCCTCTCGCTTTCGGCCTTGCCGAACAGCCCCTGGGGACGGATGAAGAGGATCAGCAGCAGGATGATGAAGGCAATGGCATCCTTGTAACCCGACGAAATGAGACCGGCTCCAAGAGACTCAAGCACACCCAGGAGCAGCCCGCCGATAACAGTTGCGATACCGCTTGACATACCGCCGATTATGGCTGCGCAGAAACCCTTCAGGCCGAGCATGATACCCACGTCGTAGGCGGTCATGGTCAGTGGCGCCACAATGATACCCGCTATGGAGCCCATGGCGGAGCTGATGATGAAAGAGAACAGCACCATGCGATGCACGTCGATTCCTACCAGACCTGCGGCACGGCGGTTGTAGGCACAGGCCCGCATGGCCTTGCCACTGATGGTGTGGTAGAAATAGATCCGGTTCACAATCACGATAATCACGGTGATTGCAAGGATCCAGAGATGTTGCGGCAGGATGGTCGCCCCTGCGATGGCGATCGGGTCGTCTCCTGAAAATGGAGGGATTGCGTGGGTATCCTTACCCCAGGAGAGCATGGCCAGACCGCGGATCAGGATACTGCCGCCAATGGTAATGATTACCAGATTGATCGGGGTCGCCTGGCGCAGCGGGCGTATCGCAAGACGCTCAAACAGCAGTCCGGCCACTGTCGAAGCTACAATGGCACAGGGAATGGCGGCCCAGAGGGGAAGTTTGAGGGTTTCCAGAAACAGGAGCGTAAACATCCCTCCCAGCATGACGAACTCACCCTGGGCAAAGTTTATGATTCCGGTGGCATTGAAGATGATCGAGAAACCGACCCCGATCAGGGCATAGATGGCGCCGGTGGAAAGGCCCGAAAGGCTGTATTGAAGGATCTGGTCAAACTGCATCGTGCCCCGTTCAAACAATGCCGGGGCGAAGAAGGCTTCGTCCCGGCATTGTATCGTTTATCAACAACAGCTATTTAACGAGTACCCAGTCTCTGTTTTTGATTTCCACCAGGACAAAGGCATCTTTTCCGAGACCGGCATGATCCTGCGCGGAATAGGAGAATGTCCCGCCGATACCAGCAAATCCTTTTATTTTTTCAAGGTTATCACGAATACCGGCGGGTGTATCACCGCCTCGTTCGATGGCAGCCTTGATAAGCATGACCGCATCCCAGGCGTGACCGCCAAAGTGGTCTCCCTCTGTCTTGTAATGATTCTGGTAGTCTTTAACGAAGGCCATCAGTGATTTTCGCTGGCTATCTGATTTTGGAAGGAGGTCGGCGACAATTACCTTGCCGGAAGGCAGTTTAATCCCTTCGGCTGCGTCACCTGCCAATTCGATGAATTTTTTGGAGGAGACACCGTGGCTCATGAAAATCGGAATTTTAAGACCAAGTTGCCGGGCATTGTTGGCAATCTTCGCAGGACCGGGATTGGTGCCCCACACAATCAGCGCCTGGGCATGGGAAGCCCGAACCTTCGTCAGTTGAGCGGTCATATCGGAATCATTGGGACCAAACGTATCGTCAAACACCAGAGAAATTCCGTATCTGGCAGCTTGAGCCTTGAGCTGTTCGCGTCCTGAAGATCCGAATCCGGTTGATACGGTCAGGATGGCAACTTTTGACTGTTTCTGTTTCTGGAGATACTCGAAAATCCATGACACAGCCAGAGAATCGTTCTGTGCGGTCTTGAACACCCATTTTTTCACCGGGTCGGTGATTTTGCTTCCTGCCGCCAAAGCAATCAGCGGGATATGTTCCTTTTCCACCACGGGAATAATAGCCATGGCTTCCGGCGTCGTGCTGGGACCGATTATGGCGGTGACCTTGTCGTCCTTGATGAGCTTATTGGCCAGTTGCAACGCCTTGGTTGCGTCACCGGTGGTATCGTAGGAAACCAGTTCCAGCTTGCGTCCATTCACTCCGCCGGCCTTGTTGATTTCATCAACCACCATCTTGGCTGTATTACGTTCCGGCTCCCCTAAAGGGGCGCTCGGACCGGATACGGCAAACAGTCCGCCAATCTTGATCGGCGGAGCGGCAAAAGCTATGGAACACACAAGCAGCACTGAAACCGCTGCCGAACATGAAAAGAATCGACGTATCATGGATTTTCTCCTCGTATGTGATATTTTGCGCGTTTTATTTCAGCAACTGCCAGTCGCCCTTGACAATTCTGACCATCTCGAAGTCTGTCAGACCAAGGCTGTTGTGATCTTTAGGTGACATGTTGAAGATTCCCGAAATACTGATCAGTCTGCTCGTCTGTTCGATACCATCACGAATTTTATCCGGTGCCGTGCTGCCGGTCTTCTTTAGCGCGCTTGATATCAGCAGAAAAGCATCGTATGCGTATCCACCGAAGGTGGAGGCTTCAACGCCATACGCCTTTTTGTAGGCGCGGTCATAGCCCTTCAACAGCTCATACTGGGGGTCGCTTTTGGGAATCACATCATAAATGGCCAGTTTGCCGGCCGGGAGAGTGACACCTTCAGCGGCATCGGCTCCCGCAAGTTTGATGTAATTTTTCGAGGCAACACCATGGCTCATGTAGAGCGGGGTCTTGATGCCGAGCTGTTTGACATTTTTTGTTATTTTGGCCGGGCCGGGATGGGTATCCCAACAGATGATGGCATCCGGTTTGATGCTGCGAATCTTGGTCAGTTGGGCGGTCATGTCGTTATCATTGGGACCGTAGACCTCATCGGCCACTATCTTGAAACCCTTCTGGGCCGCCAGTGCCTTGATCTGCTCGCGTCCAGACGAGCCGAAACCGTTGGTAACCGTCAGGAGAGCGATGCTTTTCTGATTATGTTTCGCCATGTAGTTGAGGATTTTTTCGGCGGCCACATGGTCGTTGGCGGGAGTCTTGAATACCCATTTTTTGACTGGATCAGTGATCTTGATACCGGCAGCGCAGGAGATCAGGGGTACCTTTTCTTTTTCCGCCACGGGAATGACTGCCATGGATTCACCGGTCGTGCTGGGTCCGATGATGACCGACACCTTGTCGTCTTTTATCAGCCGGGTGGCTAGTTGAACCGCTTTTGTGGCATCACCGGCGGTATCATAGATGACCGCCTCCAGCTTCATGCCGTTGATCCCCCCCTTGTCGTTGGCTTCCTTCACCAGCATCTCCAAGGTTTTCTTTTCAGGTTCCCCGAGAAAAGAGGCAGAACCGGTGACGGCGAACAGCCCTCCGATCTTGATCGTACCGGCGGCGAAAGCTGTTGCGGACGACATCAGGGTAACAAGGAGCATGACGCAAACTGCAATACTTCGTTTCATTGAGATAACCCTCCTCTGTTTGTGTGTTACATAGATTACATACTATACAGTCGATCACCTTCAAGAACATTGAAATGGCGGCTCTGAAGAACCTCAATCGCCTTGTCGGTCTCATCAAAACGGAAGATTATGACCGCATTACCACCACAACGCTCCACAAAGGCATACATGTATTCGACGTTGATCTGTTCGACGTCCAGGGCCTGTAGAATAAGCGAGAGACCACCGGGGCGGTCGGGTACTTCCACGGCAACCACTTCAGTCTTGCTGACCGTAAACCCCTTCGCCTTAAGAACCTGCTTGGCACTCTCAACATCATTGACAATCAGGCGCAGAATTCCGAAATCCGAAGTGTCAGCCAGGGAAAGCGCCCTGATATTGATGTCGCTGCCACCCAGGATGCTGGTGATCTCTGCCAGCCGCCCGGACTTGTTCTCTATAAATATGGATAGCTGTTCGACTTTCATGGCGGCCTCCTAATATTTCCGGTTGTCAATCACGCGCTTGGCCTTGCCTTCGCTACGCTGGATGGTTTTTGGTTCGACAAGTTTTGCGCTACAGGTGACGCCAAGCATATCCTTGATCTCCTTTTCGATACGCCTGGTGAGCCGTTGGAGCACCTTGACCTCGTCGGAGAAAATCCTCTCATCCACCTCCACTTGAACCTCAAGGGTGTCAAGATTTTCTGAGCGATCAACTATCAGCAGATAATGGGGTTCAACCCCTTCGATAGCCACCAGAATCGATTCAATCTGGGATGGAAAGACATTGACCCCGCGAATAATAAGCATATCGTCCGAACGACCACTCATGCGGGCGATGCGGGCATGGGTACGGCCACAGATGCAGGGTTCGTACGTAAGGCTGGTGATGTCCCGGGTACGGTAGCGAATCAGTGGAATGCCCTGCTTGGTGATGGTGGTTATGACCAGTTCGCCCCTTTCACCTTCAGGCACTCGCTGACCGGTTTCCGGATTGATGATCTCGGGGAGGAAGTGATCTTCCCAGATATGCAGGCCTTTCTGAGCCTCGATGCACTCGATGGCAACGCCCGGTCCCATTATTTCCGACAGCCCATAGATATCGATGGCCGCCAGATTCAACTTCTGCTCGATCTCTCCCCGCATGGCCTCTGACCAGGGCTCGGCCCCGAAAATACCGACTCGAAGTCTGAGATTCCTGAAGTCTACGCCTTCGGACTTGGCCTCCTCGGCCATGAACAGCGAATATGAAGGGGTGCAGGTCAGCACCGTGGAGCCGAAATCCTGCATGATCATGATCTGACGCCGGGTATTTCCACCAGAAATCGGTATGACGGACGCGCCCAGACGTTCGGCTCCATAGTGCGCGCCGAGGCCGCCGGTAAACAGCCCGTATCCGTAAGCGTTGTGAATGATATCACCTTTGTGCGCACCGGCCGAAACAAAAGAGCGGGCCATCAATTCCGACCAGACTTCAATATCGTCCCTGGTATAGCCGACCACCGTCGGCTTGCCGGTAGTGCCGGACGAGGCATGGATGCGAACGATCTCTTCCATGGGGGCTGCAAAGAGAGCGTAGGGATACGAATCCCGCATATCCTGTTTGGTAGTAAACGGGAGCCGCTGGAGATCGTTCAGGGATTTCACATCAGCGGGCCTGATTCCGGATCTATCGAGAGACGTTCTGTAGAACGGCACGTTGGCGTATACCCGTTCCAGTACGGATCGAAGCCGACTCAGTTGCAGCGCTTCCAGTGCCGGACGGGGAAGAGTTTCAAATTCCTGGTTGAAATACATGGCAAGCAACCTATCATTCCATCAGTTTATTGAAAGTTGTTTTTCTGTGCCCAACTGTGTCCCTGTGTTGAAAAACCTCTCAGGGTTGCCCCATCATATACAGCAATTTCCCGTGCCGGTGCCATCCGGCTGCTCTGCAACCAGACCGTCGGCAAAGCTTTCACGGGTATACCCGTTAACGACAATATCCAGGTGACCGTCATTGGGGCAGAACAGCAGGCCATGAACAGGAACATCCTTTGGAATCAATGGATTATGCCTGAGTATTTTAACTACTCGTTCAACATTTTCAACCGGGTGCGAAAAGATGCCCAACCACTGTTTCAGATCGGGGACATGGATATCGATCACATCCGGTGAAATGCCGCGGCTGACCATATCCCGCTTGACGGACTCGGCATCGATTTCCGCCATGCCGCAATCGCGATGGCCGATCACAAAAATCTCATCCACACCCAACATGAATATACCGGCAACCAGGCTGCGGATGACCGCACCGGACATGGGATCGACAATGGTATTGCCGGCATTCTTGATGACCTTGGCCTCACCCCGCTCAAGGCCCATTGCCGGTTCGAGAAAATCCACCAATCTCGTGTCCATGCAGGTAAAAATTGCGATCTGTTTCTTGGGAGACTTTGACAGCGGAGGAAACGCATTCGGTCGTACAAAGTTCCTGTTCGCCGCTAAGATGGAATCCAGTTGGTTCATATCAAAGCCCCCTGCCCACCTTAAATACTTTCTTGTTCACGTCAACCGCTTTTGCAGGAACCATTTTTTCAAGCGCCTTCATCCAGAATTCTTCTGCAATATCAAGCCGCCTGGATACTGCTCCCAGCAGAACCGTGTTGGCAGCCCTGACATTGCCTGCATCACGGGCCACCTTCTGGCCGTCCACCAGCAGGAAATCGGGGAAATGATCCTGTATCCGAAACACCAGATCAGCCGGATAGGTCTCCTGTCCCATCAGCACGGAGGGGGGCGAAATCTGGAGATCATTGGCAACCACCGTTCCACCCGGCTTGATGAGCGGCAGCGAACGACAGGTTTCCATCAGCTCGAAACCGAACAGGATGTCCCCCTCTCCTTCGGGCACAATTGGTGAAAAAACCTCGGTTCCGTAACGGACATGTGAAACTACACTTCCGCCTCGCTGGGACATGCCGTGAATTTCACTCTTCTTTACATCGAAACCGGCCAGCATGGCGGCTTCAGAAAGTATTTCAGAGGCCAGCAGGATACCCTGACCACCAACGCCAACCAGCAAAATATTCGTGATCTGTCTGCTCATGGCGTACTCCCGATTGCATCGAACGTGCACAATTGACGGCAGACATCACATCCGGTGCATAACTGCGGATCTATAAACGCCCTGCCTTTCCTGCTGCCATCACCCGCAGGTCGCCACTCGATGGCCGGGCAGCCGATTTTGAGGCAGGCCCGGCAACCGGTGCAGATGTCAACATCAACTGCGTACAGCGGCCCTTTCTGGAAAATGTCCTCCCGTTTGATCAACACACACGGTTTGTCGGTAATGATCACCGAGGTCTCGGGACGCTGCATCTCCTCGGCAATCACCCGTTTCGTCTCTTCCAGATCGAGCGGATTGATAACCCGGATATGCTTGACGCCCAGCGCCGTGCAGAGCATGGGAAAGTCAATGGTATGGCTGGAATTGTTCATAAGGGTGAAGCCGGATGCCGGATTATCCTGACGACCGGTCATGGCGGTGATGCGGTTATCCAGAATGATCACCGTGGCGGGAGAATTGTTGTAGACCATGTCCATCAGGCCGTTGATGCCGGTATGCAGGAAGGTGGAATCACCGATCACGGCAACGACCTTTTTCTTTTCTTCGGCGGATACGACTTTGGTCACGCCGGTTGCCATGCCGATGGAGGCGCCCATACAGACACAGGTATCCATGGCGGAAAGCGGCGGCATGAAACCGAGCGTATAGCAGCCGATATCACCCGTCACGTAAGCCTTCAGTTGATTGAGGGCAAAAAACACCCCTCGGTGCGGGCATCCGGGACACATGTTTGGAGGTCTGCCCGGCATCTTCACCGGGGCAAGCCCAATCGGCTGCGGCAGCCCGAAGGCGGTACGCAGACGCCCCGGAGTCAGTTCGCCGCAGAGGGAAATGATCTCCTTGCCGGTTACGGCAATCCCCATGGCACGAACCTGATCCTCGATAAAGGGGTCAAGCTCCTCCACCACGTAAAGCCTGTCAACTCTGGCGGCAAACTCTCGAATCATGGCGTGGGGGAGAGGATGCACCATACCGAGCTTGAGGGTCGAAGCTTCCGGCATGACTTCTCGGACGTACTGGTACGAAACGCCGGATGTGATAATACCGATCGACGTGTCCCGCAGTTCCGCCCGGTTGATTGCCATGGTGGAGCCGTTTTCGGCAAGCCTGACCATCCGCTCTTCGACCAGTGGATGCCGAACCCGCGCATTGCCCGGCAGCATGACCAGTTTTGCGGGATTTTTCGTCAGCATGGGCTGCGGCAGATTTGTTACCCGCTCGCCGAGTTCAACAATTGACTTCCCGTGTGAAACACGCGTGCAACTCCTCAGCATAACCGGCGTGTCGTACTGCTCCGAGATTTCAAAGGCCAGGCGGGTAAACTCCTTGCACTCCTGTGAATCCGAAGGCTCCAGCAGGGGAACCTTTGCAAAACGCGCATAGTTGCGGCTGTCCTGTTCATTCTGGGAAGAATGCATCTCGGGATCATCGGCGACTACCAGAACCAGTCCGCCATTGACTCCGGTGTATGAAAGGGTGAAAAGAGGATCGGCAGCCACATTGACGCCGACGTGCTTCATGGTGCAGAGAGCCCGGCCGCCACCAAAAGAAGCCCCTATGGAAACCTCCAGGGCCACCTTCTCATTCGGAGCCCAGGAAGCGTCGATTTCGGGATAACGGGTGATATTTTCCAGAATCTCGGTTGAAGGGGTTCCAGGGTACGCACACGCCACACGGCAACCGGCCTCAAACGCGCCGCGTGCAATGGCTTCATTGCCGGAAAGAATCTCTCGCATAGTTTTGTTCCAACCCGGAATAGAATGTGGAATGAAAAGTTTTGGCACTATACTAAAACATCGTCGCAATTGCAATTTGTTTGAAATTGTCCCGAATATCTCTTGTCACTCTTAGTCCACCGATGCTTTGCAGGTTCGCTTTCAAAATTCAACATGTTTTTTGTCGTAGAAATATTCTTGCAACAATTTCATCTATACGGTAAAAACACCGCAGTTGAAGGACATACATAGCGACTGATGCTCAACAGCATACTGAACTCTTGAGCAAATCGGATCTCACGTATCCCCTACCCTGCTAATCCTGGATTCATCCGAGGAGATTGAACATCATGAACGAAAATACCACGATTGTAATTCTGGACGGCTACACCATAAATCCGGGGGATAACCCCTGGAGTCCGGTCGAAGTGCTTGGCAGATGCACGATCCATGATCGCACGCCGACGGAGTTGAAGGTGGAAAGAGCCCGGGATGCCGACATCCTGCTGACAAGTAAATGCAAACTGGATGCAGCAACCCTGGAGGCTTTGCCACGGCTTAAATACATTTCCATGCTGGCAACCGGGTTTAATAATGTCGATGTGGCGGAAGCGGGGCGACGCGGAATTCCCGTGTCGAATGTCCCGGCATATTCGACCGAATCGGTGGTGCAGACCACGTTCGCCCTGCTGCTTGAACTTGCGACTGCCGTGGGAATCCATGATGCGGCGGTCAAGGCCGGAGAATGGGTGCGCTGTCCGGACCACGCCTTCTGGAAGACCTCGATCACTGAACTGGACGGGCTTACAATCGGCATAGTCGGTTACGGTACAATCGGTCGCGCGGTTGCGCGGGTGGCTGCTGCATTCGGTATGCAGGTGATTGCCTTTGCGCCCCGTGTTCCGCAGGATCCCGGTCCGACACCGGTACGTTTTGTTGAGCTGCCCGAGTTGTTTGCCACCGCCGATGTTGTGACGCTGAATTGCCCCGAAACGGCCGATAACACCGGCTTTGTCAACTTGAGTCTCTTATCGGTGATGAAACCGACAGCGTTTTTTATCAATGTGGCAAGGGGAGGTTTGGTGAACGAGGCGGACCTGGCACGTGCCCTTGCTGATGGAACACTTGCCGGTGCGGGGCTGGATGTGGTTGCCTATGAGCCGATGCGGGCCGATAACCCGCTGCGTGCAGCGCCGAATTGTATTTTTACCCCCCACATCGCCTGGGCATCCCTGGCCGCCCGGCGCCGGCTTATGGGAATAGTTGCGGCAAACGTCAGCTCGTTTCTGAATGGCAGCCCGATCAATCTGGTCAATGATCGGTATCTGAAACCGTTGTAACGTTCAAGGGTTCAGCGCCTACCGGCTTCTTTTTACGCCTGCGACGTTTTTTCTTTTCCATACTATCCGCACTCCCGGCAGCCTCATTCGGTGGCGCAGCTTTTGTCACCGGTTTTACGGCAGATGTCGGCTTGCTGCTCTTCTGCGTCCGATTGCGGCTGCCGGTTCCTCTGGTGTTGTCCTGTCCGATTTTCGGCTTCATTTTGGGTCGTGCAGTCCGCACATAGTCCGTCACATACAGCTCGTCCTCGGCCCATTCGGTGGGTATCTTGCTTTTGATGTACTCCTCGATGGCTTCCAGAAAAAAAGCGCCATCTTCGTCGGCCATGGAAATTGCCTTGCCTTCTGCTCCGGCCCGGGCTGTTCGTCCGATACGGTGGACGTAATCCTCACAATCCTGCGGCAGGTCATAGTTGATGACGTGGGAGACGCCGTCGATATGCAGGCCGCGCGAGGCAACGTCGGTGGCGATCAGAATCGGCAGTTTACCGTCTTTGAAGTCTTCCAGAATGCGCAGGCGCTTCCTCTGCTCCACATCGCCCGATATCAGCCGGCAGGGGAATTCGTTGGCGTTCAGACGGTCATGCAGGTATTCGCCTTCCCGTTTGGTGTTGATGAAGATCATGGTGCGCGCCATGCCGTCGCGACGAAGCAGGCCCAGCAGAAGCGGAAACTTCTCCTTGCGGGCGACATGGTAGAGGAGTTGTTCAACGTTATCGGCAGTCATTTTTTCGGGTGTGACGGAAACCTTCTGGGGCATGTTCATGAATTCATACGCCAGCTCCATCACCCGGGTGCTGAGCGTTGCCGAAAACATCAGGTTCTGCCGTTTATCGAAGGGGGGCAGGCGCCGCAGGATGAATCGAAGGTCTGCGATGAAGCCCATATCGAACATGCGATCGGCCTCGTCTATCACCAGCATTTCGACCTCTTTGAGGCTGTAAACTTTCTGTTTGAGATAGTCGATAAGGCGTCCGGGGGTTCCGATAATCACATCAGCGCCATCGCGGAGGGCATCACGCTGTTTCATGTAATCGACACCACCATAAATTGCCTGGATGGTAAAGCCACAGTGCCTGCCCAATAATTGAGCGTCCTGCTCTATCTGCACCACCAGTTCCCGCGTCGGGGCGAGTATCAGGGAACGCGGATGGTTGGACTGCGCAGAAGGGTTCTGCATGAGACGGGTGAACAGGGTTATCAGAAAAGCCGCAGTTTTGCCGGTGCCGGTCTGGGCCTGTCCGGCAATATCCCTGCCGGTCAGCGTGATCGGCAGCGTATGCTCCTGGATAGGGGTACAGGTGCTGAATCCTGCTTCGGTAATACCCAGCATGAGCGGCTGCGGCAGTATGAGTTCATCAAAACGCATGGATTATCCTTGTTCTATTGGATCACAATGGTCGAATCAAGTTGGTACCATATACCGTGCGGTGCTGTCTGGCAATGAAAACCTTGGGTGGAACAGGGCGCACAACAGCCAGAAATGCTTTGACAAAACGGATTTCATTCCTTTAGTATGTTGAAAATTCACCCCTCCAAGGACCTACCGGATGCAGGCCGCACTGAACATCATTGGCGATGACCTAAAAAATGTTGAACTACAGTTCCGCAAGGATCTGGAATCGGACGTGCCGCTCATCCGCAAGGTCGGCGAGTATGTTCTTTCCAGCGGCGGCAAACGTGTTCGACCGGCTCTGCTCCTGCTCTCGGCCCGTCTGTGCGGCTATCAGGGCGAACAGGCCGTTCCTCTGGCCAGCGTCGTTGAATTCATCCATACCGCCACGCTGCTTCACGATGATGTGGTTGACAGCGCCTCCCTGCGCCGTGGGCTTGCGTCGGCCAATACCCTCTGGGGGAACGAGGCCTCGGTGCTGGTCGGTGATTTCCTGTTTTCCAAGTCGTTTTCACTGATGGTTGGCGTCGGCAGCCTTGATATCCTGCGGGTACTCTCCGATGCGACAACTGTTATCGCAGAAGGCGAAGTAATGCAGCTGCTCTGTACCGGAGAGATTGATCTGAGTGAAGAGCGCTACATCAGCGTAGTGCGCTCCAAAACGGCCATTCTCATGTCGGCTGCCTGCGAGGCGGGAGCCATCCTGGGGGGAGCCGCGCCTGAGCAACGGAAAGCTCTGGCCGATTTCGGCATGTCTCTGGGGATAGCCTTTCAGTTGATGGATGACACACTTGATTATGTCGCCAGTGAAGAGGAGTTTGGCAAGTGTATCGGGCACGACCTTGAAGAGGGGAAGATTACTCTTCCTCTGATCCATGCGCTCCGACACTGCACCGGTGATGAACGCTCCATCATTGAGGCCGTCGTGGAAAAAGATGAAATGACCGTGGAAGAGTTTCGTGCCGTTTCCGGATTAGTGAAAAAATATGACGGCATAACCTATACGGTGGATGCCGCGTGTCGATATATAGACGATTGTCGTAATCATCTCGACAGGTTTGATGATTCTCCCCTCACGAATGCCCTGCTTGATCTGTCCCGTTATGTTGTTACCCGCAATCATTGACCCGCCCGGGCTGACGGGCAACCCGGACCAGACGAAGAGGGATGCGCCATGAAACGTTTTACTGTACTGTCCCTTTTGCTGGCTGTCGCTTTGATGCTTGTGCCGGGTTGTTCAAAAGAAGGGACTTCCCAGCCAAAAGGATTGTCCGCAGCAGAAAAAAGGCCGGCTCCCGATATTTCCGTCATATCTCTCAATAGTGTCCCGCTCACGTTATCTGAACTTAAGGGAAAGGTCGTGCTGCTTAATTTCTGGGCCACGTGGTGCCCCCCCTGCCGTGAAGAGATTCCCTCCATGGTAAAACTCAACAGTTCAATGGTCGGCAAACCTTTCCAGATGGTTGCGGTTTCCGTTGACGAGGGGGGACAGCAGGCGGTTGATTCTTTTCTCAAGGAGCGCGGTTTCAATCTACCCGCCTACACCAATCCTGATGGCAAAGCGGCCAGAATATATGGTGTAACAGGCGTGCCGGAAACATTTATCATCGACAGGAACGGTATTGTCGTTAAGAAAGTGATAGGACCGCTGGCCTGGGACTCACCTGAGGTGGCAGCATTTATCGAAGGACTGATGAAATAGGGGTTTCAAAATCGTGCCTTCACAGGATGTAACATATTTCGGGTCATTTATTGCCGGCCTGCTTTCATTCATCTCGCCCTGTGTTCTACCCCTGATACCGTCATATATCACTTTTATCACAGGCCTTTCCTTTTCCGACCTCCAGTCTGAGCACCCCGGTCGCAAAGTGCGCCAGACCGCCATGCTGAACTCACTGGCATTCATCCTTGGTTTTACCCTTGTATTTATTCTGCTGGGCGCCTCGGCCACCTATATAGGCTCCTTTTTCAACCAGCATTCCGACATGATCAGGAAGGCAGGCGGCATCCTTGTTGTTATATTCGGAATCCATGTTACCGGCCTGATACCCATAAACCTGCTGATGGGGGAAAAAAGGATCGTAATTCATCGGAAACCGGTCGGCTATCTCGGCGCATTTCTGGTCGGCTTGTCGTTCGCGGCCGGATGGACCCCATGCATCGGCCCGATACTCGCCACAATCCTGATGGTGGCTGCGACTGAGAACAGTGTGTACCATGGCATCGTGCTGCTGCTGTTTTACTCCCTCGGGCTCGGCATCCCGTTTTTTTTCTCGGCGCTTGCCATGCACCAGTTCATTGTAGTGTTTCAGCGCTTCAAAAAATATATCCGTCTGTTTGAGATCATCACCGGCATTTTTCTGATATCCATCGGTATTATTATATATTTCAACTGGCTATCAAGGTTGTCCGGCTTCTTTGTCTCTGCGTTGGGTGGACAATAAATGAAATCATCTCAAACTCATAACTCTATCCAGCTCGCCGTATCCCAACTGGTGGTAACAGAGGCGTTCTACGCAGGCATCCTTGAATTGCCGGTGCGTCGCTCATTCTCATCTACCGGCGCGCACGACCACCTGCTCGTCGACATGGGGGGGATTACGCTGGTTTTTGTTCAGGAGGGAGATGTTGTCAGGGCTCACCCCCTGTTGGGCAGCCGATTCAGCATGTTTCCAAAGGGAATTGGTGTAACCCTGCATTTCGGGGTCAAGGATATTGAAGGGATCAGTGATGCCATTATGGAAGAAGGGCTCGAAATCCTCTATCCGCTTGATATAAAGCCATATGGCATCAAGGAGATGTGGTGCTTTGACCCTGACGGGTATCTGGTGGTTCTTGACGAAGTGCTGGAAACCAGGAAAAAGTCCGGTACCTAAGGCCATCACACTATGTCAACACAACGTATAGCGCCAAAGCGCTGGCTCATTCAGGTTATGCTCCTGGTCAGTCAGATTCTGATTCCGTTTGTAACAATTAACGGGAATCCCTTTCTCAGGATAGATATTGGTCTACGCACCTTCTTCATGGGCGGTGCGCCGGTTAGAATCGATCAGTTTTACCTGGTGCTCCTCCTGACCCTTGCCATGCTGGCAGGTTTTCTGCTGGTGACGGTCCTTCTGGGCAGGGTGTGGTGCGGTTGGTTCTGTCCGCAAACGGTTCTGAACGACCTGGCTGATCTGTTTCTCAGGAGATTCAAGCGGGTTCTGCCGCCTGCACTCCTGAAATTCGGCTGGCACATCGTCGCCCTGCTGATCGCGATGCTTGTCTCTGCCATCCTGCTCTTCTGGTTTCAGGCTCCATCGACAGTCATCAAGGGTGTCATTGATTACAGGTCCCATCCGGTCATTTTCTCTTCCTTTTTTATCCTGACCTTTCTGATCTATCTTGATGTCGTGCTGGTTCAGCGCAGTTTCTGTCGCAGTTACTGCCCGTACGGCAGACTCCAGACTGCCCTGATGGACGAAGGCACCCTCAATCTGGCGTTTCTGGAGGAGACCCGGAATCGCTGTCTGCGCTGTTCGTCCTGTGTCAGTGCCTGTCCAATGGAAATTGATATTCGGAACGGCTTCCAGATAGAATGCATCAGTTGTGGCCGCTGCATTGATGCCTGCCGCACCATCATGGAACGCCGGGATCGCAGTGATGGCCTGATAGCCTATCGTTTCGGGCAGGGGTACAAACTGCGGATAGGCCTGAAGACGGTAATACTGCTGGCTCTGTTCGCCGTAATCTCGGGTTCTGTCGCGTGGGGAGTCTTCAGCCGAAGCGACACCGCATTCACCGTGCAGCGCAATGCCACGGCGGAAACCAGGACAATGCCGGACGGATCCCAGATTCAGGCATGGCGGGCAGTCATCGGAAATCGCGGGACGAAGCCGGAAGTTTATTCGATCGATCTATCTCAATCTTCGCCCGGTTTAAAGACTGAGTTGCTTGGGCCGATAACGACAATCCGGGTCGCTCCCAATGAAAATCAGCAGGTTGATTTTTCCATTCGTTTCAGCTCCGCGCCTGTTTCCGGCCGGAAAATGGCATTGCGCCTGAACAGATCCGGTCTCCCCGTGACAACTGTCCACGTTCAGCAATGACATCTCTTTCCTGCAACTCCTGCCATCACTGCGGTATCGTTTTTCGCTGGGAACCTCTCAGGCACGTCTCCGCAGATGGCACTCTCAAGCTCTTCTGTTGCCGTGGGTGTCAAAGCGCCTATCAGTTGATCTGTAGTGCGGGTCTGGAAGATTTCTACCTGCGGGATGACCGGTCTGTGCCGACTGTCAAGGAAACCGCAGCAATACATTTCAATGATGACGATCTTATCAGGCACCTGGTTCCGGAGGGAGAGCTCTGTCGTCTGGATATTCTGATTGGCGGAATCACGTGTCCATCCTGCATCTGGCTGCTTGAGAGGATGATCAGCCGGGTTGACGGGGTGAGTGATGTCAGTATTTCCTACGCGGGAGGTATCGCCTCGATTCGTTTTGATCCCGTTCTCTGCAGACCTTCTGAAATTTTCCTCTCCATAGCCGGTCTGGGGTTTGCTCCTCGCCCCTATTCACCTGCGCTGTCTGATCAGGTGGCACGGCGCGAACGGGATGATCTGCTGCTGCGTCTTGGCACAGCGGTGTTTTTCACCATGCAGTTGATGGCGTATTCCTACAGCCTGTATGCCGGGTACTTTCAAGGCATGGGGGGCGGCATCAGAAATATCCTCCAGTACGCCTCCCTGTTCGTTGCTACACCGGTTGTCTTCTACTGTGGCTGGCCTTTCATCTCCGGTGCCTGGCAGTCGCTCCGTTCGCGCAGTCCGGGTATGGATCTGCTGATCGCCGTAGGGGCCTTGTCGGCCTGGTTCTACAGCACCTGGGCCGTATTCTCTGGGCACGAGACCTATTTCGACAGCGCTGCAATGATCATCACCTTTGTCCTTTTGGGGCGTCTCCTGGAACTCTCGGTGGGCCGCACTGCCATGTCGGGGATTGAAGCCCTCTACGCAGCAGTTCCACAGCGGGCAAATCTTCTGAACGGCACTACCAGCAATGAAATTCCCGTTGACGACGTGCGCCCCGGCGACATGCTGCTTGTCAGACAGGGAGAATGCTTTCCCGTTGATTGTATTATTGTTGAGGGGGAAACGGAAGTCGATCAGGCGCTGGTGACCGGGGAGAGTATTCCGGTTTTTGTCGCCCCCGGCAGGGATGTCAGGGCCGGAAGTGTCAATATCGCATCTCCGGTAACGGCCCAGGCGCTCAGGCCTGCCGGGCAGAGTTATCTGATGCGTGTGGCCGCCCTTGTGCAGATGGCTCAAGCCGCTAAACCATCGCTGCAGCGCCTTGCAGACCGTGTTGCAGGCTGGTTTGTCCCTGCTGTAATCCTGCTTTCGGTACTGGTTTGTGCCTGGCGTCTTGGTGTGACGGGCGAAGGGATCGGTCCCGCCATGATGGTGGCGCTCTCGGTCGTCCTGATTGCCTGCCCCTGCGCCATGGGGCTGGCTGTTCCGGCTGCCGTGCTGGCCGCCTGCAGCCGCTCTGCCACACTGGGCATCATTCTGCGCAGTGGTGATGTTATCGAAAGGCTGGCCGGTATTGACTGCGCCTTTTTCGACAAGACCGGCACGATCACCATGGGCAGGCCACAAGTTTTGGAACTCACAATCTCACAGGGCTTTTCAGAAAAGTTTATACTCACTCTTGCAGCCTCTGTTGAACACTCCGCCTCCCACCCTCTTGCGCGCGCCATAGTTGAATTTTCCGCCCGGAGTGGTGTGTTGCCCGCTGAATGCAGGGATTTTACCGTGTTTCCGGGGAGAGGTGTTTCGGGTATTGTTGCCGACGGCCAACGCGTGGTATGCGGCAGCGCGGTATTTATGGCAGAACAGGGAGTTGCTGATGCTGATAGTGGTGGTATGACGGACCTCAGCGATACTGCCGTTTTTATTGCCATATCCGGCAAATATGGTGGCCGGTTTCTGTTGCGTGACCAGGTCAGACATGGAGCGGGTACACTTATTTCATTACTCTCCGCACGAGACATCGACCTGCGACTGCTAAGCGGCGATACCCAGCAGGTTGCTGAAAAGGTTGCACATCAGATCGGTATGAACATTGCCCACGGTGGTATGACACCGGATCAGAAACTACAGCTGGTTCGTGAGACACAATTATCTGGTCGGAAAGTCTTGATGGTCGGTGATGGCGTGAACGACGCCCCTGCCCTGGCATCAGCCAATGTAAGTTGTTCTCTGACCGGTTCCAGTGACATTGCGCTTGAAAATGCCGATGTCATCATAACCGGTGATGATCTGGCCCGTCTGGGCACAGCACATCGTATCGCCCGTAAAACCATGGTGGTTATACGGCAGAACCTGGCATGGGCCTTTGTGTACAACATCATCGGCATTCCACTGGCCATGTGCGGAATGCTGACCCCGATCTATGCCGCTGTTGCCATGACCGTAAGCTCTCTGCTGGTATCTCTGAATTCACTGCGTCTGATGAGGATCAAACATAATGGATGAAAGCTTGATTTTACTGATAATACTGTCGCTATCCCTGGGGGCCGGTTGCTGGCTTATATTCATCTGGGCGGTAAAAAAGCGCCAGTTTGATGATACGGAGAAACCCAAACACCGAATGCTTGACGACGACTGATCAGGTTTGATTTCGACGACTTTATGGTTGACAAACCGTTACTATATTGGCATGTATGAACGGCAAGCGGGAATAACTCAGTGGTAGAGTGCAACCTTCCCAAGGTTGAGGTCGCGAGTTCGAATCTCGTTTCCCGCTCCAAAATTACGCTTTAAATTCAGGATGTTATCTGAATGTTGTCCCGACTGCCCCCGAAACTGACCCCATGAGTCAGGAGCGGGGACAGTTTTTTTTCGGGTTTAATCAGAAAATCAACGCCAAAATAGCGGATAATATCATCCACATCATCTTCCAAATCTTCCACGTAATCCCCGTAAACCTGATACACCATCTGCTTGCTTGAATGCCCCATCAGACTCACCAGCTTCATTGGATTCATGCCGATAGTCAGTGCCCAGCCGCAGAAGGTATGCCGTGTGCTGTAGGGCGTTTTATAAGCTATCTGTGAATCATTCAGGGCTTTGTTCCAAGCTATCTTTCTAAACGAGTTGCCGTTGAACGGGCTTTTGTCATCCATAGGAAAAAGATGGAGTGAATCTGGGCATTGCTTCTGTATTTGTGCCAAGACTCTTTTTATTGCCTCGGTCATTGGAATGCGGCGGAATCGAAACTGATTCTTCAGCATATCTTGTTCACGTTTCAAGACTATTGACCGTTGCACCTTGATACTACGTTCCGAAACATCACTCTTTTGCAACCCTGCCATTTCGCTGGCTGACAGTCCGGTCATGACGAGAAATTCGACATGAGGCCGGTAAAACTCCGGGATACATGCCAAAAAATGCATCCATTCAGAATATCGGAACACCTTATCATTGGGAATGCGTCGTTTTACCGGAAAATGTTTTTTGATAGTTTCGAACGGATTCCGTACATTCCAGCGATGCTGGTCTGCGGCATCTTCCCAAATGCGGCGCAGGGGTATGAAAATATTCTGTATGCGCTGGCGTGAAAGCGGCTCTCCCTTTCGCGGACCTGATTCTTTTTTCATACCTTCGATGAAAGTTTGCAATTCCAAGCTGGTGATATTGTAAAAATTCATACGCTTGAAGTACGGCAGAATCCTCGACTGTATTGCTGATTCATAAAGTTTCAGCTTTGATTGTGACGTAATGGTCGGCAGGACCCGCTTCATCCACTCTTTGGCATACTCCCCAAAATTCACATGCTGAGGTTCAGGGCTGAATTGTTGACCTTCCAACTCCGTGAAAAACTTCTTTTCTTTGCGGGACGCGCCGGGGAACGCTTCGGCAAATCTGAAAGTGCGCTCTTCGATTTTCTGCATATATTTGTCAATGAGCGAGCGAACTTGAGCGCGGTTTTGCGGGTTGTCGTCAAGTCCGGTACTTTTGGTGATACGAATACCGTGGTAGTAAAAATCAACATACAGCTTTTCAGAAATTTTACGTCTTTTGATGGTGCCCCCTCTATGAAGGGGTGCATGCAACGATACTGCACTTGTTACTTTATTCATTTATTTCCTCATTCCGTCAGCCTCCTTCCGTCAGTAGTAGTCCGACAAAGAGACTAACGTCAATTTTGATGATTATCAATAGTCCAGATTGATTATTTGCCGATTCTTTCCCGGTCGCACCGGCGAAACTTCCGTTTCAACACATGCAGCGGAAAGCGACGCCAGTAGTTCAATGCTCCAAGGGATACGAACGGTCTTGCCGATTTTGAAATAGTGAATACCTTGGATCATTTTATTGCTGGCGATCCATGTAAATACAGTGGAGCGCCCAACATGAAACCGCTTGGCAAACTGTTCCACCGTAAGCAGTTCAGGCACAGATGATGGTGATGGGGACATACTACCTCCGGCAACTACAACCCTGCATTGCAGCAGGGGAAAACAGGTTATCGAAATGCTACTGGCCTGTTCCTTTTTCCAGATACCTCTCCCCAATCTCAGAGGTGCTGGAAAATATTCCGGCTGTTCAGTTAGCCGTTAGGGGTGAACCGCTCTAATGGCGGTTCCTTAAAAAGGCAAAGAAATGGGGACTTCTCCGGTTGGAGAATCCCCATTATTACAAGCGACGTATAGGTCGATTTATTTCGTATAGTGCTTTAACTTCTCACAATCGAAGTGACCGGCTTCTTCAATCAGTTTTTGTTTTGCGTCATCCCGAGACGTTTTTTCCGGCATATTCTTAATGTCGGTGTACCGCTCCCGAATGTGTTCACGTCTGAGACAGTGGCTGTTGGCGTGATTTGCCTTTGTGCCGCCCAGATTACGAATTGCATTCAGTTGTTTCCAGTACCCCTGTTTAAGGGATAAATGCGCCGGAATAATGCCCGGTGTTCCTTGAACGGTTTTTATTGCATTCACCTTATCAAGGATAGCCCGCTGTTCACCGGTAGTGATTTCGACACGACGTTCAAGTGCGTTTTTAGTAAAACCGGCCGGGATGCGCAGATAATCTTTACCGTCAATATGTTCAATCTTGTTAGAACCAAGCGATTCTTTGAGCCGCAAGCCGAACCGTTCCTGCATCTCAAATGCGACACCCTGCCAATCGGTTTTGGCATAGAGTGCTGCCTTGATTTCAGCGAGTCGTTCAAAG
Source organism: uncultured Desulfuromonadales bacterium (assembly GCA_903868145.1). GTDB lineage: Bacteria > Desulfobacterota > Desulfuromonadia > Geobacterales > Pseudopelobacteraceae > CAIPTY01. The sequence goes on from CAIPTY010000051.1 coordinate 23,323, forward strand.
TTTGACGGTGTTTCGCCATTTTTGAAACGGTCGCTGTTGCTTCTGGTTGCTCCCAGTTCATCATTAGTCTTGACGATATGTTCTTTTCCAATGGCCGCAGATAACACCCGTAATGCTGTTACATATCCTTGCAGGGTAGAAGGGGCAAGCTGCCGATCTTCCCGCAAGTGGCGGATAAAGGAATCCACATGTTTCGTCTTCAAGTTAGAAATATCGTTCAAACCCTGCCGAGCCATAAAACGCCCGATAGTTTTGAGATTGGCTAAACGTTTTTGCATAGTTAAAGATGACAGGCTGTGATTTTTACCAACTCTGTCAAGTGTTTGTCTGACCAACTTATGCTCGTGACTTTTACTCATAAATTCCTCCTGCTTTCTGGTTGATTTCGGGATTATTGAACAGCAAAGGCGCGTAATCCCAAAAAGAGCCGCCGCGACCGGAACGGCGAGTTGTCTGTTGAGTGTATGCAGCCTTAACCAACAGCATTTCTGGGTACTCATTCCAGATGCCCTGTTGAAACGTCCCATTCATCAATCAAGATGAAGCCCTTTGAAGGGATACAGACGCGGCCATACTTCGTAATAAATTACGAAGCCGGTGTCTTTGCGTTGCACAAAGTAAAACAGGCGGGAGGTACTACAATTTTTGTCGCTTGCTAATCGTCGATTGTAAATTATGTGGGGATTGTTCGATTTGTCGAAAATATGCGGGGTTTATCAATATGTGGAAATTGCGAAGGCGCGGAGCGTCTGTTTGCTATTGCGCTTGGCGCGCAAACAGACGCTCCGCTGATTGGGACTCTACGTTTCCGCTATAGCTTCAACTCCGTGTCCCAAGACTGGATCAAAGGCGACTGAACCCGACTGTGACCAGAATGGGGGGGAGTGAAAGCGATTATGCGGGTTGTTATGGGAGGCGGTGGCTGTCTCTGGACGATACAAACAAGTTTGTAACGAATAATTCAAAGACTCAGAGCCGCCTTGAAATGTATTGAAATTGATATTGTGCGTGAATTTAAAAAAAGGTGGGGTGACGTGTGACCGGGACATAAAACGGATAGGGCGGACGCACGTCTGTTATGGAACTAATAGTTTAATTGAAGCCGGTAGCTTGTTGCTAACAAAAGTCAGGTCTCGAAAGTGGAAGTAAAATGTTCACAACCTGAAGGGACGCCCCAGGCTGTTTTTTAATTAAGTACGAAGTAACAATATATGATTGTTTTTAATAAATCTACAAAAAAATGCGTGCTGAGTAAAAAATAACTCAGCAATAACAATACTATATTGACAAAAGACGTTTTAATGTGATATTCGGCCAATATGTAACATATTAAAATATGTGCAGAATTATAGCATCTGGCAAAGCGTAAAAATGTTAGCGAATCGCTGGCTGAACTGTCTTATTTCAATCCAAAAATAAAAACATATTTCACACATAAGAACATAGAGCGGGTTTAGACAGGCCGTTAAGTGTGAGTTTCTTGGGAGGGGGGCGGGATACTTGCCCGTGCTATCCGTGGACCATTACCACGGGAGCGCGGAAGGTTTTGTTTCTTGCCGTTGTTTCTTGGGTTCTGTTTTTTAAGTTTATTGGCGGGTGGGCGTTGCGGCGGAGCCGGTTTCTTGCCCATCCGCTGTTTCTTGTTGTTGTTTTTTGGTGTTGTTTCTTGAATTCGTTTTTTGCTTTTGTTTTTTGTTGTTATGCCGTTCTGAGCGGTTTTACGGAGCGGTTTGGGGAGCAAGCGAGAATTGGCGGGATAGGCGGGGGAATACCGGAGCAACAGGCGTATTGAAGCAGGTCTATAGTTTTTTGTCCCCCATGATACCCCCAAAGACAGTTTCTTGGTTTTGATTTCAGGCGGCATACGGGCAGCTGTAATCTCCGCCAATGAGTATTAACAGATAACGGCAACTCATATCACGCCACGCTTCACTCCACGGCGTTCCACTCTGTTCCGTTACGGGTGGCGTCATATTCGCCCAGGCTGAGAGGCTGTCTGACAAACCGGCGAAAGGATGCCGGATTTCCAGACAATACCAACCAGGCAAGAAACAAAACGCCTGCTACTGGCGGCATGATCCGCGCACAACCGGCACGATGAGGCCGCGACGGTTGACCGCTCTGGCGTCGATAGTATCGGCGTATTGTTTCCCCAAGAGCGAAAGGCGTCATACATCACGCAACTAAGCCGCGTCATGTATGACAGAGGCAGGAGCAGGGACGTCAAGTTTTATGAGTCCAAAAACGCATAATTAGACCGGTCAGTGTGTACATGTGTGGCGAATTTTACAAACAGTGAAGATGTCTAATAATAAGCGACAACACTTGTCGCACTGGTTTGTTACAATCTACGTCATTATAAGGCGTCTTCGAATTGGATCAAATTCACAACCTCGTATTTGTATATTAAAACCATTGTAATACTAAGGAAATGGGTATATTTCATGAAGCATCCTTCTTATCTTTCTGAAAGGTTATCCGTGAGCACTTCCTACCGATACTTGTTGCTAATGCGGATGATTCCTCGTTACCCCCGTAAGATTGATACTGCAACTATTGCTTCACTGCTTGAGCGGGATGGTATGACCATTCACCGGCGTTCTATCCAGCGCGATCTAGAAAAGCTCTCCCAGTCATTTGCCATAACCTGTGACGACAATCATAAACCCTACGGCTGGTCATGGACGGCAGATGCCCCTTCGCTGGACATTCCAACCATGTCACCCACGGCAGCACTGGCCTATCGTATGGTGGCAGATTTTATGTCGGATATGTTCCCCAGAGAGATCTACGACCAGCTAAAACCGCACTTCCGCTATGCCGACACCCTTTTGAAACAGACAGATAAAGATACCTTAAAGGAATGGCCGGATAAGGTGCGGACTGTCGGTAGAAGCCAGCCGCTAATGCCGCCCAACATACCGGCAGAAGTATTTGCAGTGGTGTCTGATTCGCTGCTGGAGGGGAAGCGTTTCCAAGTCAGCTATCAGAAGCGGGGAGAAAAGAAACGGGTCTCCTGGACCATTAACCCGCTGGGGATCGTGCTACATGACCGGTTGATAACTCTAGTCTGTACGGTTGGTAACTACCATCAACATAAGGATATTCGCCAGCTACAGTTGCACCGTATGAAAGATGCAATACAACTTGACGAGCCAGCACTGTTACAGGAAGGGTTTAATCTTGACGAGTACATTGCCGCCGGAGCATTCAGCTATTGCACCGGTGAAAAAGCAATCCGGCTGAAGGCTGTCTTTGAACAGGATGCTGCAATCCACCTAGAAGAAACGCCATTGTCAGAAGGCCAGCACCTGACAGACCTAGGAAACGGGACTGTACTGGTAGAAGCAACGGTAGCGGATACACGGCAACTGCGTTGGTGGCTGCTGGGATTCGGCGGCAGGACTGAAGTGCTGGAACCGGCATGTTTACGTGATGAATTGAAGGCTCACGCTATCAGAATGATGTCTAAATATGCCTGATTCTTAGCGACAACAGATGTCGCTGCCCTGTGTTACTTTCTTTTCAATACAATTGGAAAGGAGCAGTGACATGGAGGCAATCTGCAAAGCGGACTTCGACATACGAGTTAAAGCACACAAGGTTGCTGAAGAGGCTCTGGAACAGGCCAAGAAGGAAAAAAAGTCTACCAGTGGAATAATAGTTCCTGACATTGGTTTTCACGACATCTACGGTGTTTGGTTTTATGGGCGGTTGAAAGTATTCATTCAGCAAATCGGCGGTGAGCGGTTCGGGGTTGATTTGGAGAAAATGATGCACGTTTATGTGGATGTTGAGCCGAAGAAAATCAGCGATGGCATTCACGATATCGCCGTGTATGGTTATTCCTGTCGGCTGTATAAGTGGATTGCACAGGGCTATAACCGTGGATTGGTGGTACTGGCGGATGATGAAGCGGGGAATATGGATGCCGAGGTTTACCGGCAGAGTGGAACTTGGTCGTGGATATTGAATCACGAAAATGATATAAAGCTGAGGCAAATATCTGATTAAATCAATATTATGTGGTTTTCCAATCCATTAATTTGGATATTATTTTCAAGGAGGTTTTAAATGTTACTTGAACATGAAGTTACACCGTATTTGCAGCTAGCAATTCTTCTTGCAAAATCTGATGGTGTCGTTGATGGTTCTGAAACCGAATTTATCGACAATGCAAGAATTTCCTTCGGTTTAACAGAAAATGAAGTAAAGGACGTGGAGCAGACCCTTAATCAAGGTGGGTGTGTATCTGAAATATCGAAAATGATTAAAAACCCCAATAGTCAGTTATATGTAATTCGTGAATTAGCAACTCTTGCCTTTGCGGATGGTATTTATTCAGAATCAGAAAAAGAGTTTTTAACAGAAGTTGCTACTGCATTTGAATCAAATGCAGATTTTCTCGAACAATGTATATTGTGGGTACAGGATGGAATTGCTTGGCAACTGCGCGGTATGAAACTTATAAACCAATAAATAGGGGGAATAAATTATGTGGTCATTTAAAAAGATTCTTCTTGTAACTACGGCTACTGTGGGAGGAACTACGCTTGCTGTCATCACAGGTGGTGCAGCAGCTCCGTTTGTTGGTAGTTTGATTGGTGGCGCAATGGGACTTTCAGGCGCTGCTGCTACCTCTGCTGGACTTGCTGCAATTGGTGGGGGTGCTCTTGCAACTGGCGGTGCTGGTATGGCCGGTGGTGCGGCACTTGTTACAACTGCTGCTGGTGTAATTGGGGCAGCAGGGACAGCAGTGGCTACCAATGCTCTTGCAGCTGATCCAAAGGATTTGGAAAAGCTGCAGACTATTTCATCTGACCTCAAAAATGAAATCAGCAAATTGAAAGCAACTCTAAACGATACAACCACTAAAACGGCTCAAGCACGAGCCCAACTAGAATTAGAGCTAGCCAGAAAAGAAGCACGCCTAAAAAATATTGAAAATTCATTAATGGCATAAAATGGAAGACAAGTTAAATAAAATTGCGAAAGAAATTCTCCTCGGCAAACTCAAATCAATTGAGGTTGCCGAGGAGCTGAAAAACTTTAGAAACGATCAGAATCATTGGCTTAAAGAATATTTTAACCAAATTGACTCATTTGATGATCGGTTACGACTTATTGAGATTCTTCTTGGTATTGAAACTATAGATACAGGTGCTGACTTATGAATTCTGTTGATACAGAGCTTGCTAAATATGGCTTCAAACCAGAAGAACTAACTCTAGATAGCATTGTTGGTCATTTTGGATTTTCTCCAGAATATTTCGCTGGCAGTCAAATGCAGCCTGGTGATTTAGTACACGTTGCAATGGTAGGGGTCATATCGGGAGCATCGGCCTTTGCTTTAAAAGATATTTTAACAAAGTTTCACGATGGTCCTAGTGTTGATGACAGTGGCACCGCAAAAAAAATATTTGGTAAAATAAAAGATGTGCTGGATCACTCAAACAATCCTATTGATGGTCCTGGATTTGAAGCTGCCAAGCAAATGGGCGCCAATCCTATTAAGTGGCATCGAGCGATGTTCGGCCATGATCCATTGAATATGGAAGGGTGGGCGCAGTATATTAATGCTGAGGGTGGAACAATAAGTGGTAGCTTTGCATATATGAAACACTTAGTAGCGGATTGTTTTTCAAGCCAAGGCTTACCAATTCCCGGACATAGCTACTTTAGAGATGAACTTGTCAAGAACTTTACTTCTAAGCAATTTTCACAATACTTCACTATTAAAGCCCGTGATTTGGCAGCTGACGCACTTTCATCTGTTTATGCAGCTGTTACACAAAAAGAATCCACAATAGGAAATAGAGACTACAGAAAATATCAACTTGCTATAGCTAATCGGCTTTCAAGTTTAGCAGGCATATTTGCTACGACAGGGTGTATAAATCCAGTTGATGTCTTCTTGGTTGGGGTCCATTCTGCTAGATTATTTGCGTTTGAAATGCGAGTGTCACATGAAATACATTGTAAAATTCAAGTGTTATATGATGAAGTTCAAAGCTTGTCAAAAGAACCTATCTATAACTATGAAGAACAATATCAGTTAGCAAAAAAAATAAAAATCCATAGAGAGCAATTGCTTTTTGATTGACAGGTGTTTTTATGTGTAATGAGTTAAAGAAAAATCATGCACTGTGGATTGAGATTATGTCAGAATTCATGGCTGAAACTGAAAAACAATCTATAAAATTAAAAAAACCTGTTTGCAAAATAGCAGAAAAACAGCTTATGGCAAATCCAAGCATAATAATTGAGATAAAGAAACTATTAGTTGAGGATTACAGGTTGGCCAAGGAATGTAATAATACGTGTGATTTGCTTGAGCCATATCGTAAACGTTCTGAAGTGTCATCGGAACAAATTCTAAAATGTCTTACTGGTAATACAAACTATGATGAATATCAAGATTTGTGGGAAGGCATTTTCGTTTGACGTTAATAATATAGTCAATGGGTATTTATTCTACAAAGGTAATAGGTCTGCTTTAGTTGCAGCATCTGTTAGTGAAGTAAATATGTTACCAGATCAGTGGTTTACTGGAAAAGAGTAAAAAGTAATTTTAGAATGCCACAGACGAGTTAAATAATGGATATGCAAAAAATCGAGCGTTTGGCATCAGCAGAAGCAGCAACTATTCTTGAAAAATTTAAATCTAATAGAAATCCCTCGTTCCCAATAACTTACGATGAAAATGGGCTTCTATATGGTGATTTTAATAGTCAGTTTACCCATCGGGGGATATATGGTTTCCGAGTTGAAAAAGCTGGGAGGTCTGCTGTTGCCTACATTGGTAAAGCTGAAAACGATAACAGGCTGAGACAACATTTACTAAGCCAAAACAAAGATGGCTCACCCCTCGCCGAATCTGTTAGAACCAAACATAACAAGATAAAATTATTTATTACAGATGGTTACAATGTCGCACTCTGTCTTTACTCAAATCCTACATTTGCTAAAGCATCACTTTCATGCATTGAAATTGCAACAGCACTGAAAGCTAAAGAAGAATTCAAGAGTCTGTTTCCTAAAGTAGCCCATTGGAACGTGCGAATTGGCTAATAAACGAGTAAAACTGGATCATATAAAAAGTGAATTCACATGCCCCATATCAATGTCATAGCTGCCCCCACATTGCCCCCTAACAGGTTGAAACTGATTGAAATAGACTGGACTTAACTGGACTAACTACCGACGGAACGCTTGCTAACTAATTGATATAGTGGTGTAATATGAGTATTGTTAAAATGCTTTCAAATTTTCGAATCTCGTTTCCCGCTCCAAAGATAAATAGCTAGAATATTTAGCAAAAGACAAGGGGTTGTGGCTCATGCCGCAGCCCTTTCTTGTTCCTGTTGTGCTAATTTTGTGCTAAATGACATTGAGGAGTTTAGAACATTGACTGCGCTGGTCAGGTGGTTTGGCGCAAGGTGGGTGTCAATCAAAATTAACCACCTCTCCGAAAAACCGTATTATAGATTGACAATACTTGCTTAAAGGTTTTAGGTATTTCTCTGAATATATCGCTTAGATAGTTCGAGGTATTAACCCCAAATGCTGACAGCCCCCCCCCCCGCACCTACCCATATATAGCCCCCAGGATGCCCATGGTGCGTCTGCTGGAGGCAATCGTATGAAAATCAGAACAGCTCTTTATTCGCTGATAGCGTTGATGTGTTTTTCCATAATTGCCATATTTGCATTGGGAATCTATGTCGCCGAGATCGGTAACGATGCGGTCAACGAGTTGTACAATGAGCGTTTGGTGCCGATTTTACAGATCAACTCCATATCAGGCAATTACAGGACAGCCTTAATTACTACAGTGCGTAAAACCGCTGATAACTTAATTACGTGGGATGAAGGGCTCAAGAGAACGGTAGAGGCACAGAAAGAAATCGCCAAACAATGGAAGGCTTATCTCGGCACAGAGACTACCCCCGAAGAGCGTGAATTAATAGCAGAGATTACGCTATTGATGAAACATACGGACGATGACTTAGCAGAACTGAAAGCCATATTTGACAGAAGGAATCGGGCAGATCTGATACATTTTCGCACGACAAAAATTTATCAGCACATTGATCCGCTTATCAGTAAACTATCGGCACTGGCAACGCTGGAGAAGGTTACAGCAGACCGGAGACATCTGGAGTATGAGGCTGTCTACAAGAAGGGTCGGCAAAATGCCGTCATTATCATGGTTGTCTCTTTACTGCTTATTGGAACTTTGGCAGGAGCGGTCATCAAGCGTTTGTTTCGTGATCTGGGCAGTGAGCCTTCAGAACTACGCAAAATAGCGGAGGCTGTGGCAAACGGTGACCTAACCATAACGGTGCAGACGGATGATGACAACCAGTCAGGTGTCCTTTGGGCATTAAAAGTGATGGTTGAAAAACTGCGGGAAATGATATCTCGGCTTAAGGACGAAAAAAACCGACTGGAAATCAAAACTGAAGAGCTTATGGTGTCTGAAAAGGAGACTCGTCAAGCTAATCTTTTTTACATCGAGGCAAAGGAGAAGGCTGAATACGCTAACTCCGCCAAAAGTGCGTTTTTGTCCGTCATGAGTCATGAAATCCGCACTCCGATGAATGGTGTAATCGGCATGTGCAATCTTCTATTGGAAACCCATCTAAGCTTGGAACAGCGGGATTACGCTGAGATTATTTCAAGGAGTGGCGAAAATCTATTGATATTGATCGATGAAATCCTGGATTTTTCCAAAATTGAGGCCGGCAAGTTTGAACTGGAGCTGGACTACTTCGATCTCAACCTCATACTGGATGATATCAACCGGTTATTTTCCTATCGGGCTGATGATGCAGGGATTGTGCTGACCTACTCCATTGAGCCAGGTGTGCCGAAGGCCCTGAAAGGTGACCCCACCAGAGTCCGGCAGATTATCACAAATCTGGTCGGCAACGCCCTGAAGTTCACCGGGCAGGGCGCTGTTGCTGTCAATGCATCACTTGTATCAGATCAGGATGACTCTGCGACGATCAGGTTTGCTATCAGTGATACCGGCATTGGTATACCGGAATCCCGCCGTAGCGCCATCTTTGCTCCATTCACCCAGGTGGATGCCTCTACCACCCGTAAATACGGAGGCACCGGCCTGGGGCTTGCCATCTGTAAGCAATTGGCAGAGCTTATGGGTGGCGAGATAGGTGTTACCAGTGAAGAGGGGAAAGGTTCTACATTCTGGTTTACCGCCCGGTTTGAAAAACAAAGCGCTGAGGTCTTAAAAGCCGCTCAAGTGGGTACTACGCACGCACCTCGCGTTATTGGAAGCCTGGATGATCTCACCGCACGTATCCTTCTGGCTGAAGACAATATTATCAATCAAAAAGTAGCTCTCCATCTGCTGAAAGCCCTGGGGTACACCGCTGACGTGGTTGAGGATGGTCAACAGGCGGTGGATGCACTGGCGATGATTAACTATGATCTGGTGCTCATGGATTGCATGATGCCGAATATGAGCGGTTTTGAAGCAACTCATATAATCCGCGATCAAAGTTCAGCGGTTCTCAATCATAGCGTACCGATCATCGCCATGACTGCCAATGCCATGAAGGAGGATCGTGACAGATGTCTTGAAGCAGGTATGGATGACTATGTGTCAAAACCGGTAAAAAAAGAGGTGCTTGGCGCTGTCCTTGAAAAATGGCTCTCCAGGAAAGAGCTGTTGCAGAAAAAAAACATCGATGTCGACACGCAGGATTTGGATCGTCTGAGTCGCCTTAAGGTTTTATATGTTGAAGATGACGAGGTAACGCGGGAGATGTACAGTCTGTTTCTGTCCAGTATTGTAGGTGAGTTGATAATCGCAAAAAATGGCGCTGAGGGGTTGGAAGCCTACAATAAGCACCATCCGGATATGATCATTACCGACATCATGATGCCGGTAATGGATGGACTGGAAATGTTGAAGCAAGTGCACACTTCAAATAAAACAATCCCGGCAATTATCCTTTCGGCCGTTGAGGCATCTGATGGCCTGAATCAATCTGAAGAGCTCGGAGTGGTGAGACGCGAATCGAAGTCTCTCTCCCGAGCAAAACTGAAGGTAACACTAGTGGAATGTGCTAATGATTTGTTGAAGTGATGAGCTAATCAAAAACTGCAACACCCAAAAACACCGTTGGATTCCGACCGGGCGATAAGGCTGCGCAGACGGGTCAACGGCCGAGTTATAGAAACTGACTCAGAAAGGGGAAATTTAAAAAAACTGTCTGAGTAAGGACATCGAGTGACGGGTTCCGGCTTGGTGCCTTATAATGATAACTTGGAACCGGAGAGATGAACATTTTCTACCCCCTCCCCCAGTATGTTTTGTCATATCTTTTTAGTAAAAAGATGTAGAGGCACTAAGGAGGTGCACTATGGATACAGGAATGAACCGTAGGGATTTTCTGAAGTACTCCGTAGCAACAGGTGTTCTGATCGCGGCAGGTGAAGGCATGATAAACCGCGTACTAGCGGATGACTTGCTTACTGTGTCAGAAGTCGACAAGTTGACGATCTGGGTTCTGGTTGACAATTTCTATGATACAAACACGGCTGACACAAAGATCACAAAACGTTTCCGCTCAAAACCAGGAAAATCAATTCACGCGGAACACGGACTTTCCTATTACGTGGAAACAGTTGTTGGAGGCAAGGTCAGCACCTGTATGTTCGATTATGGTCTTGATCCGCTTGGGGTGCTGGGAAATATTGCTTTATTAGGGCTAGACATCGGCAAGACGAATGCATTCGGATTGAGCCACGGGCACTGGGACCACTATCTGGGAGCGTTAAGCATCCTCAAGCAAAACCAGTCGAGGATCGCGGCAGGCACGCCGTTTTATGTGGGTGAGGAGGCGTTTCATCACAGATACTCGCTCCGTCCCAATACGAATGAAGCCTCTGATCGGGGTCAACTCGTGAAAGAGGACATAGAAAAACTCGGGCTGAAGGTCGTGGAGTTGAAAAAACCGGCCCAAATCATTCCGGGCGCGTATTTCACCGGAAACATAGAGAGGCTTACCAGCTACGAGAAAATATCGGCGAGTTCACAGATAAAGCGTGGCGAGAAGCTCGAACAGGACGATTTCCGCGGAGAGCAGGCGCTCTTCTTCAATGTGAGAGGAAAAGGGCTGGTGGTGATATCCGGATGTGCCCATGCCGGAATCGTGAATACAGTCAAACAGGCGCAGAAGGTCGCAGGTATGGACAAACTCCACGCTGTCATGGGAGGTTTTCATCTGACCAATGCGAAGCCCGAGGTCATCCAAAACACTGTAGCTGACATCAAAGCGATGAAGCCGGCCCATATCGTGCCGGCCCACTGCTCCGGTTTTGAAACTATGGTGGCTTTCAGGAAGGAAATGCCCGACGCCTTCACCTTGAACACAGCAGGAACAAAGTATACCTTTGGCGCATAGACCTTTAAAGATAGCCCCTTGTGAAGGTTATCCGTGGAAAACCAATGGGGTAAGAAACCTATGAGGTTCAGGCATGAACGTTTGAAAAAACAGAAGGCGAAGTTCCAACACTTCAGAGAGTGCTGATAGTTTCAGATCAGTGACTAAAGTCAATATGGGGATTCTTGTGAACTTCATTGTGTCATTTGCAAACAGAAACAAATTATTTTTAGTCTACATAATCGTCATTACCTGGTGGTGCAGCTTAAGATGCATGGCCTGGATGCTTGCCATGCTGTTACCCATTGTAATAATCTATCAACTTGGGAAGCTTGGCATCTTCTGGAAGGATATTTTAAAGCGTAAAGATAGGTTCGTTGCATTTGCTGTAATTGTGGTTTCTCTTCTGGTGGTGGTTGCCTCACACACATATCAACACTGGGAAGCAAGAAGTGCTGCAAATAAAATTGTTGCTGACATAATCACCTTCAATAAAACCAATGGTCGTTATCCTGTTGATGACAAAGAACTCGGGATAACAGATCTCACCAGAAAGCAACTCTACAGGGTTAACTATAAAGCCTTTGATGGTAAGCCAAGTTTCTCATACGCAGTCACATACGTATTATTTCGCAAATGGGAATATGATTTTTTCGGTGGGACCTGGAATGTAGAGTACGGTTGATTCTAATTCTGTGCATCTGGTTGCACATTGAGGATATAGTCTGATGCTCTTTGGCTGCCGCTGCTGCTTGAACAAAAGTGTCTTATCGTTCTTGAGTGCTTTGAGCCAGCCTTGGATATATGCAGCACTATTCTCGATGGTGGTATTCTCAATACCGGCATGACCACATAAGAAACTGGCACCCATTTCAGCTACCAATTCTTCCTTGGAATAATACGCATCTCCAAATTTATGAACCTGGATAATCGCATGCCTCACGTAATAATCATAGCCGGGCCAAACGGAGCCGGTAAATCAACCACTGCACCGGCGATCCTCAATGGTGCCCTTGGCGTTACTGAATTCGTCAATGCCGACACAATCGCCCTGGTCTTTCGGCCTTCAATTCGGAAAAGGCCGCATTCCACGCCGGACGGGTAATGCTGGAACGTCTTCAACAGTTGGCAGACGACAAGGAAAACTTTGCTTTTGAAACAACTCTTGCCAGCAAGTCTTTTGCCCATTGGTTGAAAGGGCTGAAAGCCGAAGGCTACTCATTTCACCTTATCTATCTCTGGTTGCCGACGCCGGACTTTGCCATCGCCTGCGTTGCGGAGCGTGTCCGTGTGGGTGGGAATAACGTCCCGGATGAAACTGTGCGACGACGATATCACGCCGGACTAAGGAATTTCTTCAAAATATATCGGCCAATTGCTGACTCTTGGTATCTGTTTGATAATAGCGCAGCCTCTGCACCGATGCTGATTGCGTCAGAAGATAAAGAAACTGGTCAAACGGTGGAGAATTCAGTATTATGGTCAAAATTAGTGGAGGAAAACGATGGTTGCACAGTATAGGGATAAAATTGACGAGGCGCTTGCTGACAAGGAAGGTATAAAACAAGCCTTGGCGTCAGCGGTACATGAAGCGCTACTGAAACATAAACAGGCAGGTAATTCCATTGTAGCCATGCAGAACGGACACATGGTCATAATCAAGCCGGACGAGATTAACGTCTGATCGAAAGTTGCCCGTAGAGAACTGCCCCCACATTGCCCCTTATCAGGTTGTGATTGATTGAAATAGATTGGACTAAACTGGACTTACTACCGCCGGAAATATGTCCTAACTACTTGATATGGTAAATTAATTTATAAATATTTAAATTACTTATTATTTTCGAATCTCGTTTCCCGCTCCAATTAAATAAAGGGGTTAGCTTAATGGCTAGTCCCTTTTCTTTTGACAATATTGACTCTGGTATCCTTTGGGTATCCTTTGAAGGTTCGGGTGCCCCCCACGGCAGGACTCTCCCCATCCCCCCATCCTCACATGACATTTTATTTCAAACAAATATCGATAAATCTTCATTTTTGCGGTTTACCACAATAGACAGCGCTTAATATTGCTCCTATAATTAGCAACCGTTGTTAAACAGAAATGCCAAACGGACGGCGAAAAAGATCGGGGTCAATCCATGAAAACCAGACAACCTTTAGACGCGCCCATAACCTCCATAACACCTCCAATTCTGAGGGGGGGGGGGTAACCTCTCAATCAGTTTTTATCGCCTCAGTCGACATTTTTGGAAGCCATAATTTGATCTCGCAATGAGAACGCCGCTTTTCCCGGGGAAGCGGCGTTTATATTTTCCACTTTCCACCACTAACCCTGATAGGAGTAACCCATGGCACGTATCCTGGTAATCGATGATGAGCCGCACTTACGCACTATTATAGAAGAATTCCTCGTGCGTGACGGCCATGAGGTGGATCAGGCGAAAGACGGAAAAGAAGGCCTTATTCAGGCCGGGCTCAAGGTATATGATCTGGTGATGAGCGACATCATCATGCCGGAAATGGATGGCCTTGAAGTCGTCACGGGGCTTAAACAGATCAGCCCGCATGTCAGGATTATTGTCATGAGCGGCGGTGCGGCCGGTCTCGAAATTCCGTACCTCCTGAAGATGGCCAGACTCATGGGAGCCGACCGGGTATTGGCGAAACCTCTTGATTTTAAGAAACTGCAAAACACCGTGAAGGAAGTTCTTGCACTGCCGTAATTGATAAACGGGACAGCGCCCCAGATTGCCGGAGACACAGCCATGATAAGAACTACAGCCGAATGTGCAGGGCCAGAAGCGTCTCTCCGTCAACGGGCAGAAGCACAGTTTCTCAAGAATACGGCAGCGATGTCGCGACCGCTCTCATCAGTGGAGACCGAAGAACTCCTCCACGAACTGCAGGTGCATCAGATTGAACTGGAGATGCAGAATGATGAACTGCGTCGCTCACAGGCTGAACTGGACACCGCACGGGCAGACTATTTCGACCTGTACGATCTGGCACCGGTCGGCTATCTGACCGTGAGCAAAAAGGGGCTGATCCAGAAGGCCAACCTGTGCGCCGCAACCATGCTGGGGGTGGTGCGGAATTTTCTGTTCCATAAGCCGCTGCCGCGATTCATCTTTCCCGAAGATCAGGATGTTTATTTTCAGCGCCACAAACGGCTTACTGAGAGCGGTGAGTTACAGAACGGGGTGATGCGTCTGAAGCGTGCCGATGGCTCCCCTTTGTGGGTGCTGTTGCAGGCTTCCCTGGCAGGCAACGGAGATGTAAGGATTACTTTTACCGACGATACTGAACACAAACTGCTGGAAACAGGAAACAAGTTAGATCTGGAGTATACCGAAAATATTGTGGAGACCGTGCGAGAACCCCTGATGGTGCTTGATTCCGACCTGAAAATTCTCTCCGCCAACGGCAGCTTCTATGCCACCTTCAAAGTAACGCCCGAAGAAACCATCGGCAATTTTATCTATGATCTCGGCAACCGACAATGGGACATTCCCAAACTGCGGCTGCTTCTTGAGAATATTCTCCCCCAAAACAGTGTATTCAACGATTACGAAGTTGACCATGTTTTTAAGAGTATCGGGCACAAGACTATTCTCCTCAATGCCCGGCAGATTTTCCGCAAACATATCGGTTCAAACATTATCCTGCTTGCTATGGAGGACATCACCGAGCGCAAACTGTTGGAGACGAACATTCAGAATCTTCTTGAATATGCCGAGAATATTGTGGAGACCGTGCGAGAGCCATTGATCGTTCTCGACTCGAACCTTAAAATCATCTCCGTTAACGGGTGTTTCTACCATACCTTCAAAGTGACCCCCAAAGAAACCATCGGGAAATATATCTATGATCTCGGCAATCGGCAATGGGACATTCCCAAATTGCGGCAGCTTCTTGAGACAATACTCCCCACAAATACCGCCTTTAACGATTACGAGGTTGACCATGTTTTTCAGAGTGTCGGCCACAGGACTTTCCTGCTCAATGCCCGCCAGATTTTCCGCAAGGATATCGGCTCACACATTATCCTGCTGGCCATGCAGGATGTCACCGAGCGCAAACAGAAGGCAGTGGCGCTTGATGAACGCACCAAGGAACTGAGTTGTCTGTACAGTATCATTTCCCTGTGTAATCTGCAGGACATCCAACGGGACGAACTGTTTACGAAGACTGTTATGCGCATCCCGTCAGCGTGGCAGTTTCCCGAGATAACCGAGGCCAGCATTGAAACGGAGGGGCACTCCTTTCAGACGAACCGCTTCCGGGAAACACCATGGATGCTGGTCAGTGACATTACGGTGCACGGCACATCCATTGGACAGTTGAAGCTATGTTACCTTGAGGAACGGCAGGCAAGCGATGAGGGGGCATTCTTTATACAGGAACGACACCTGCTCAACGCCATTGCTGAGAAGCTTGGCCAAAAAATCGAGCGAATTCGCGCTGAAACTGAGATGCGTAAACTGTCACGCGCCGTCGAGCAGAGTCCGGTTAGCATAATTATTACTGATACTCAAGGGACGATAGAATTTATCAACCCCAAGTTTACCGAACTTACCGGTTATAGCGCTGAAGAGACCGTTGGAGGGTCGGTTAGCATATTGAAAACAGATCAGACTCCACCAGAAACGATTAAAAACATGTGGACAACGATCACGGCGGGTAATACCTGGGAAGGGGAATTTGTCAACAAACGCAAAGATGGCAGCATATTCTATGAGCACGCCACGATTTCTGCGCTTCGGGATACTGATGGTGCCATAACGCATTATCTGGCAGTCAAGGAAGACATCACCGAAAAGAAAAGTGTCATGGCGCAGTTGATTCATTCGCAAAAGATGGAATCAATCGGCGAACTGGCCGGAGGTCTTGCCCATGATCTGAACAACATTCTCAGCGTGGTAAACGGCTATGCCACTCTGGCGCAGATTGGAATGGACGAGGATCAGAAGGTGTTTACCTATCTCAGTGAAATCACGCGGGCATCCTCTCGGGCCGCCTCTCTTACCCACAGCCTGCTGGCCTACAGCCGCAAGCAGGAGATGAGTCAGCAGAGGAAGGACCTTAATCTCCTGATTGAAACCGTCGGCTCATTCATCAAACGTATTATCCATGACAACATCCGGTTTACCCTTTCGCTTCAGGCTGATCCTCTTTGTGTGTACGTTGATACGGTGCAGATTGAACAGGTGCTGCTCAATCTTGCAACGAACGCACGGGATGCCATGCCCAACGGCGGCATCTTCAGAATTGAAACAAAAACGGGATGTATTGATGAACAGTTCATTGCAATCCATGGTTACGGGACAACTGGCCCGTATGCCATCATAACCGTAACCGACAGCGGTCACGGAATGGATGCACAGACAAAGCTCAAGGTTTTTGATCCGTTCTTCACCACCAAGGAAGTCGGCAAGGGAACCGGTCTCGGCCTGTCGATGGTCATGGGAATCATCGGGCAGCATGGCGGTTTTGTTCATCTGCAGAGCGAACCGGGCACAGGGAGCATCTTTGAGCTGTACCTGCCGCTGGTTGATACCGTGGAGATTGCCGCTGAAACGACAGAACGAACCCCTCAGATGGAGCAGGGCGCAGGCACCATTCTGCTTGCCGAAGATGATGCGGATACGCGCAGCGCTGTGGAAGAGTTTCTGACACGGGCGGGCTACACCGTTATAACCGCCGTGGATGGGCAGGATGCCGTGGAAAAGTTCGCCAATCACTCGGACGAAATTGATCTGGTCATTTCCGATGTCGTCATGCCCCGAAAAAGCGGCAAGACATCGAGCGATGAAATACGTCAGATGTCAGAAAGAGTGAAATTCATATTTGTCAGCGGCCATGCCAACGATATCATCGAGCGAGAGGGAGGGTTTGGCGCTGATGTTGATATATTGGAAAAACCGCTCCTGCCATATGAACTGCTGAAGAAAATACGTGTTGTGCTTGAGAAGTAGCAGAAAAGGGTAATGAACCTTAAAAAAGAGGGATGGTACAATGTCAGATAGTTAAGACAAAAAAAGCCGCATCTCACGATGCGGCTTTTTTCTACAGATCAGTATGAAAGATATTACTTCTTGTCAGCAGCAGGTGCAGGAGCTGCGGCAGGAGCAGCAGCATCGTCTTTCTTCACAGCGGCTTTCTTTTTGGGAGCTTTCTTTTTAGCAGGAGCTTTTTTCTCTTCTTTTGCCGGCTCATCCTTCTTCACTTCTGCGGCAGGAGCAGCAGCGTCGTCTTTCTTTACAGCAGGTTTCTTCTTTTTCTTCTTTTTGGCAACAGGTTTCTTCTCGTCTTTCTTCACTTCAGCTTTGTCTGCAGCGGGAGCAGGAGCAGCGGCAGGAGCGGCTACTTCAGCGGCGAAAACGACTGCGGAGAAAGAAACTGCTACGAGACTTGCGATGATGCTGGCGACGATTTTTTTCATTGGGAACTACCTCCTGAGGAAATTGGTTACTTGGTGATCCCAATTGCAGACAGCATGCCAACACGCAAAAAATATTTAACCGATTGATTATATTGAATATATTCATTCCGTAACAGATGTTCCACCCAGCTTGATACCCGATATCGACCAGCGCATACCCTAAATGAGGTAAGGCCGGCATTGCCGGGCTCCAGGTGTTCTTCTGCTAGTGAATACCCCGGCAGTTTTCCTTGAACCAGATGTAGGCGTTACGCACACCCTCTTCAAGATCAACGAGGTGCCGCCATCCCAGGCTGTGCAACCGCGAGGAATCAGCCAGCTTTCGGGGTGTGCCATCGGGCTTTGAGGCATCAAAAACGATATCACCATCAAAACCGACGATGTCTTTAATCAGCCCGGCCAGGTCGAAGATGCTGATCTCCTGTCCGGA
Source organism: uncultured Desulfuromonadales bacterium (assembly GCA_903868145.1). GTDB lineage: Bacteria > Desulfobacterota > Desulfuromonadia > Geobacterales > Pseudopelobacteraceae > CAIPTY01. The sequence goes on from CAIPTY010000051.1 coordinate 41,615, forward strand.
TCCGACGTTAATCAAAGCCGGTGCCGGCGCATACGCCAGAAGAGAGGAATAGGAGTCATCCGGCAGGTTCATCAGGAAGAGGCTTGCAGCGGCCAGGTCATCGACATGCATGAATTCGCGCAGGGGAGTTCCGCTGCCCCAGACGGTAACCGTATCGGCTCCGGCCTCCTTTGCCTCATGAAATTTGCGAATCAGGGCCGGCAGGACATGGGAGCTGGTAAGATCAAAATTATCATGGGGGCCGTACAGGTTATTGGGCATGGCGGATAGAAATCTGGTTCCGTACTGCTCGTTGTATGAGCGACACTGGGCGATTCCTGCAATCTTGGCGATGGCATATGCGTCGTTGGTCGGCTCCAGTGAGCCGGTCAAAAGATATTCTTCCCTGATGGGTTGCGGGGCGTTTTTGGGATAGATGCAGGTGCTGCCGAGAAACAGGAGCCGGCTGGCGCAATGTGTGCAGGCGCTATGAATGATGTTGGTCTGGATCATCAGGTTGTCGTAGATGAACTCGCCTTTACGGGTACTGTTGGCAATGATCCCACCGACCCGGGCGGCAGCGAGGAATATGTATTCAGGACGATTATCGGCAAAAAACCGGAGAACTGCAGCCTGGTTGCGAAGGTCCAGCTCTGCAGAACTGCATGTCAGCAGATTGGTATAGCCTTCGTCCCGTAATGTGCGGACAATTGCAGAACCAACCATGCCCCGGTGTCCGGCGACATAGATACTCGCATCAGAAGGCATGACGGGCGGATTCGGTTGTAACGGCAGCTTGTGTGACATTATGTACGTGATCCTTGATGGATGAATACTCAGTTTTCCATGGCAACCGGCAGCTCGTAGCCATGCTTTTTGAGAAGGGCATGACGTTGGGCAACATGCAGATCGTGCGCCACCATCTCGGCACACATCTGCTGTGCCGTAATTTCAGGCGTCCACCCCAGCTTGACTTTGGCCTTGGCCGGATCGCCCAGCAGGGTGTCTACCTCGGCAGGCCTGAAATAGCGTGGGTCAACCCGGACGATGATGTCTCCGGTCTTGAGAGCCGGAGCCTTGTCTCCCCGTACCTGCTCGACAATGCCCCGTTCATCAATGCCCTGGCCTTCAAAACGCAGGCTGATACCCAGCTCCGCTGCCGACCAGAGGATGAACTGACGCACCGAATATTGCAGTCCCGTGGCAATCACGAAATCTTCAGCCTGCTCCTGCTGGAGCATCATCCACTGCATCCTCACATAGTCTTTGGCGTGTCCCCAGTCGCGCAGGGAATCCATGTTGCCCATGAAGAGAGACTGTTCGAGCCCCTGTGCGATGTTGGCCAGGCCGCGGGTGATCTTGCGGGTGACAAAGGTCTCGCCCCGGCGTGGAGACTCATGGTTGAAGAGGATGCCGTTGCAGGCGTACAGACCGTATGCCTCCCGGTAGTTGACGGTGATCCAGTAGGCGTAGAGCTTGGCCACAGCATATGGCGATCGGGGATAGAAGGGTGTGTTCTCCTTCTGGGGAGTCTCCTGAACCAGACCGTACAACTCGGAACTGGAGGCCTGGTAAAAACGGGTCTTCTTCTCCAGCCCCAGCAGCCTGATCGCCTCCAGCAGGCGCAAGGTCCCCAAACCATCGGCATCGGCAGTGTATTCAGGGGCTTCAAAACTGACCGCCACATGGGACTGGGCGCCCAGATTATAAATTTCATCCGGTTGCACCTGCTGCACGATGCGGGTCAGGTTGGAGGCGTCGGTCAGATCGCCGTAATGCAGGATAAAGTGCTGATTTTCAACGTGCGGATCCTGGTAGATATGGTCAACCCGCTGGGTATTGAGTGACGAGGCACGGCGTTTTATCCCATGGACTTCATACCCCTTTGACAGCAACAGCTCTGCCAGATAGGAACCATCCTGTCCGGTAATACCGGTAACCAGCGCTCTTTTCATGGATCTACTCCTGTTCAGATATTCGAGTACATATTCAAAACGGCGGATTTTATACCACGACCCGTGAGAAAAAGCCAGGCCCACTGACACAAAGCGTAAAATATCAGTTATTTAGAAAGACAGCAGCCGTTTGGTGAGCCCCGGCACCGCCATGTCGATGGTCATGACAATGGTGAGCAGAATCATGATTATCACCGTCATCCAGGCAATGATGTTGAACACCGGGCCATTCACGTAATCGCCCATCAGCTTCCTGTCGTTAATGAGCATGATCATGAAGAACAGGACGAACGGCAGCACGGCTCCGTTGACTACCTGCGAGATGAACATGATGGTCATGAGCGGTGCGTTTGGAATCAGGATCAGTACCGCACTGATGACGATGATGATGGTGAAGAGCCAGAAAAACTGCGGCGCCTGTTCAAAGTCCTTGTCGACCCCCGATTCCCACCCCATACCCTCGCAGATGTAGAACGCAGTGGAGAGCGGCAGGATGCAGGCGCCGAAGAGTGAGGCATTGAAGAGCCCGAAGGCAAACAGCGATGATGCATAATTTCCCACCAGCGGTTTCAGCGCCAGAGCCGCATCGGCAGCGGTCTCGATCTTCAGACCGTGCAGATGGATGGTGGAAGCACAGGCCACCATCATGAAGAACGCCACCACGATCGCCATGATGCATCCAAAGATCACATCTATCCGTGAAAAATTGTACTGCTCGGCGGTGATCCCCTTCTCAACCACGGCGGATTGCTGGTAGAACTGCATCCAGGGCGCAATGGTTGTGCCGACAATGCCGATCAGAGTCATCAGGTACGCGCTGTCTGATTTGAAAACGGGGGTGACGGAGGCTTTCAGAACCACATCCCACTTTGGGCCGGCCATAAAAGCGGCCACAGGATAGGCGATGTACACCAGGCAGGCGACCAGGAAAACCTTCTCAACCGTCTTGTACGAACCCTTGACGATCAGCAGCCAGACCAGCAGCGCACAGACCGGAACCGACAGGTACTTGCTGATGCCGAAGATCTCCAGACTGGCGGCAATACCCGCGAACTCGGAGATTGAATTGCCCATGTTGGTCAGCAGCAGGGCGATCATGACGTAGAAGGTAACCTTGACACCGAACGACTCCCGGATCAGATCCGACAGCCCCTTGCCGGTGATGGCCCCCATGCGGGCGCACATCTCCTGCACAACGACCAGCGCAATGGTGGTGGGGATCATCATCCAGAGAATTGAATATCCGTAGTTGGCGGCAGCCAGAGAATAGGTGGTGATTCCTCCGGCGTCGTTGTCCACATTGGCCGTTATGATGCCCGGGCCAAGGATCGCCAGAAACAGCATGATGTTCCGGGAGTTGATGCCCTTGACCGGCTTGAGGAATCTGTGTGAGGAAATGCCTTCGAACATGGGTCGTTACGTCTCGTTTCTAGCGGCGCTTGTTCTTGAGTATCAATGGAAGGTAATGCGCCAGAACATCGTCTACCGTAACGATGCCGGCCATGCGGTTATGCCCGTCCAGTACCGGTACCGCGATCAGGTCGTATTTAGCAAGGGTTTCCAGCATCTCCTCCGGCTCGGAGTCAATCTGAACCGACTTTATGTTCTCTTCCATTATGTCGGTAATGTGTGTTTCGGGAACCGCCAGCAACAGCCCTTTCAGGCTCACTACCCCTTCAAGACGGTCGTCTGCATCCACCACATAGCCGTAGAAAATCGTTTCGATCTCCCGGGCGCTCTCCTTGAAAAGTTCCAGGGCACGACCGACCGTAATGTCAGAACTGAGGCGGAAGTACTCAGGGTTCATCAGACCGCCCGCAGAATCCTCTTCATGCTCCAGGAGCTCCTGAATGTCCTCGGCATCCTCCTGGTCCATCAGCTCAAGCAGCTCCTGGGCCTTCTGCTCCGGCAGGTCGGAGAGTACGTCGGCGGCCTCATCCGGCTCCATTTCTTCCAGGATATCGGAAACCTCTTCATCATCCATCTGGCTTATGACAACATTCCTCATCTGCGATTCCAGCTCGTAGAGCGTGTCACCGGTCGTCTCGGCGTCAATCGAGTCCAGAACGGTACGGATATTCTGAATGGGGATGTTTTCAATGATGTCGGCCAGATCGGCCGGGTGCAGTTCGTTGAGCTGGTTGCGGGCAATATTCAAAGCCAGCCTGGAAGAGTTCATCTCCAGGGGCTGAACGTATTCCCAACTGATTTCAGCCTGCGGGATCTCCTTTCCAAGCGTGTGTGCAATCCTCTCGCCAAAACGTTCATAGCCCAGGCGGCGCAAGAGCCCGCGAAATCCGATGTCCACAGAGAAGATACACAGCTTCTGGTTAAGGTTTCCCAGTTTGATGTCATTGACCCGGACAACCTTGGCGCCGTCAACATCGACAATCTGCTTGTCCAGAAGATCCCGCTTGACCAGAATGTGGCCTTCCTGCGGTTCATACGGCATCAGCCCGGGAGGATGCATGCCGGTTGACGATATGACCACATGCGTGAAGAGGGCAACCTCTGACCAGGGAAGGGTCTTGAGCCCTTTGCGGGAGCGAAAGATGATATGCGAGACCTCGGGAAAGACGTCGCCCGGAACCATGATCAAATCGCGCAGAACACCCAGGTCTTCGCCCTTGCTGTTGATCACCGTTCTCCCGATCACTGCGCTCAGGTATATTTCATTGAATTCTGTCGTCATTGCAAACACCCGGGAACGAAAAAGGGTCTTCGGAGGAAGACCCTTGAATACTGAAGGGGTACCTTCCTCTCTGGTTGACTTTCGGCAGTGCACAACGTAGGTCATAATGACCAGCTACATTAGGTAAAGCCTTAAGCCGACAATACCTGGTATACCCATTGGCGTCTTTCGACATTTTTGGGCAGTAGCCTGTGTTTGTGCAAACGCCTCTGCTAACGAGGAATATTTCATGGCCTATACTCTCGCAGGACTGTCGTGTCAAGCACAAAGTGGCCGTACCGGGCATACGTTACACGGGTGTAACATTCTGTCCTTTTCATACGTCTCAGAGAGTGCGGAAAATATATTGGTGGTTTCGGGTGATTGCTCCTATAATGGCAGTTGATGAGTATCCCGGTTCCGGAGGTTGACATGAAAACAGTTGCGCGCATTATGATGGTCGTCGCACTTCTCATGACGGCTTGCCTGCAGATAAATAGTGCGGAGGCCAGGCGTTTTTATCACGGGCCCCATGGGGGGGTGGATGTGTGGATCGGACCAGGCTGGGGGCCCGGGTGGGGAGGGGCATACTATTATCCGCCATACTACTATCCGGAACGTCCGATCATTATTGAGCGGCAGCCTGATGTGTACATACAGCCGCCTCCGCCGGCAGAACAGCCAAGTTATTGGTACTACTGTCAGGACTCGAAGAGCTACTATCCATATGTGAGACAGTGTCCGGGCGGTTGGCTGAAGGTTGTGCCTGCTCCACCCGTACCACCTTCAACACCCCCCAGATAGAGGAGTGAGCCGATCATGAAACTCGCTGTGAAAATTCTGTTGTTGCTGCTTGTCTCCCTGACAGCGGGTTGCGCAACCATGCCGATCGGCCCAGGCGTGAGGGCGTTTCCCACGCCCGGAAAGCCATATGACCTGTTCCTGTCAGAAGATTCGTACTGCAGGCAGGCTGGGGAACGGCGAATCGGCGTGGCACCCCAGCAGATTGCAGACCAGCATACGGCCACCGGAGCCGTCGTGGGAACAGCCGTCGGCGCGGGGCTTGGTGCGGCCATAGGGGCGGCATCAGGCAATGCAGGAGCGGGAGCGGCCATTGGCGCCGTAAGCGGATTGATTCTGGGCACTGCGGCGGGTTCTGATTCAGGGCGGATGGAGGGCAGGGAGGCTCAAAGACGTTACGACGACGCCTATCTGCAATGCATGTATTCTCATGGCAACCAGATTTACACCCCTGACCAGAGATATTATCGTCGTCGGACTGTCATACGGGATCCGGGCCCGTCAGGTTACGACTATGCCCCTCCCGGTTATTCTGCGCCCTATCCGCCGCCGAATACGCCGCCACCCAATACACCGCCACCAAACACCCCGCCACCAAACACCCCTCCGCCACCACCTGCTCTCATTCGCTGACTGAGTCTGCGTTCAGGCCAGTCCCGTTCCGTGCGGCATCCCTTCGTCTCCGCCTGATGAATCTCGTATTGACGTTATGCAATAAACAGTACATATAATGGCCACCACTTCGACATCATGCCCGACTTGAACACCCTCAAAGAAAGAACAAACGAGGCTCCCATGAACACCCCCCTTGACGTGGTTATCGTATGGCATATGCACCAGCCGTACTACAAAGACCCGCTCAAAAACGAATATGCCTTGCCGTGGACATATCTGCACGGGATAAAAGACTATTTCGACATGCCTGCCATCATCGAGGACACAGTCGGCGCGCGGGCGGTCTTCAATCTGGTGCCATCATTGATCGAGCAGTTGCTGGACTATGCCAACGGTACTGCTGTTGATCCTTTTCTGATAAAGGGCAAAGCCGCCCCGACGGAGCTGAGCGAAGATGACCGCATATTTTTGCTGGAAAACTTTTTCTCCGCCAACCGGCAACGCATGATCGAGCCGTCCCGCCGCTATCTGGAACTGCTCTATATGGCCGGCGAAGGTAAGGCGGGGAGTGCCCGCGACCGGGTAAAGCATTTCTCCGATCAGGATCTGCTGGATCTTCAGGTCTGGTTTTTCCTGGCCTGGACCGGCCAGGCCGCCCGCCGTAGATTCCCCGTATTTTCTGAACTGATCGACAAGGGAGAAAATTACACTGCTGCCGACAAGGAACTGCTCTTTTCCACGCAGCGTGAGCTGTTGCAGGACATTATTCCCCTCTACAAGCGCCTTCATGAAGACGGGCGCATTGAGCTGTCAGTGACACCCTACTATCACCCGATCCTGCCGCTACTGTGCGATATTCGTCTGGCTCAGACGGCCATGCCACGGGTAATCCTCCCCACGACAAGCCTCCGTTGCCCGGAGGATGCCCGCGCCCAGATACGACGGGGCATCGACTATTTCAAGGATATTTTCGGTTTCGCACCCCGGGGGATGTGGCCTTCGGAGGGATCGGTCAGCAATGAGGTGCTGGGGATCATCGCCGATTGCGGTATTGACTGGATCGCCACGGACGAAGAGATTCTGGCAAAAAGTCTCGATGGCGGCCTGGGTGATCACAAAGAACGCCTCTACCGCCCCTGGCGCTTCAGCTGTCCACAAGGCGAGCTCGGCACCTTTTTCCGCGATCACCAGTTGTCTGATCTGATCGGATTTACCTATTCCCAGTGGGATGCGAGCCGGGCTGCAGCGGATTTGTGCGGACGTCTGCACGCTATAAGATCCCACATCGGCAGCGAAGGGAGGGTAGTACCGATCATTCTGGACGGTGAGAACGCCTGGGAATATTATCCTGACAACGCCTACGATTTTTTACAGGAAATGTACCGGGGTATCGCCAGATCGCCTCAACTGAATCTGACCACCTGCTCGGATGTGCTTGCTCAGACACGTTTCGACGGCAGACTGCACAGCATTTTCCCCGGATCCTGGATCAACGGAAACTACGGAATCTGGATCGGTCACCCCGAAGAGAATCTTGCCTGGGATCTGCTTGCCGGGACCCGCGCAGCAGCCATTTCTGCCAATCCGGCCGTTGCTGCGGCACTGGAAAGCGGAACCAGGGCGCTTGATCCTTGCGCAGAGATGATCTGCCGGTCGCTGTACGCTGCCGAAGGGAGCGACTGGTTCTGGTGGTATGGCGATGACCATTTTTCACCCCACAGCGACCGTTTTGACCAGCTTTTCCGCCAGCACCTGATGAATATCTACCGTCTCATTGACCAGAACCCGCCACGCGAGCTGCTTGAGCCGATCAAGAAGAGAAACCCTGCCGGGCTTATCCGTGAACCGGCAGCCTTCATAGACCCCGAAATCAATGGCAGGACTAGCGATTATTTTGAGTGGCTGGCAGCCGGCCTGTATGACCTGACACGCCAGGGGTCGGCCATGCATTCATCAGACCGGATGCTGCAGAGTTTTTTCTACGGCTACAGCAGCAAGGAACTCTTCTTCCGGATTGATGGCGTTCAGGATTTTTCCCGCCTCTTACGGGAAAATGACGTATTCAATCTGCACCTGATTTATGACCGGGAATACCGCCTGCCGCTGCAGATGCGGCATAATGAGGGGCTGCTCCAGTTGCGGGAGAACAATCTCTGGGTACCGACACGGGGATACTGCCGCTGGTACATTTCCAAAACCTGCGAGGTCGCAGTTCCGCTGGATATTCTCAAACTGACACCGGGCAGCAAGCTGTTTGCCTCTGTCACCCTGGTGCGCGACAGCGAAGAGATCGGGCGCTGGCCGTCCGATGCACCGCTGATGCTGTACTACGCGGGGGCGGAGATCGAACTGGACAACTGGCTGATTTGAAAATCGCCCCCTTTGAGAAGGGGGATCGAGGGGGATTTGCATGTCTGAACTACGCTGGGATCCGATAAAACTGCACTGGGTAATTATTGCCACCGAGCGGGGGCGGCGTCCGCGCGACTTTCTGGTGGAGGAAGAGTCAAACGGTATAACCGTCTGCCCTTTCTGCTACGGCAATGAAGATAAAACGCCCTCGGAAATCTTCGCCATCCGTCCCAGCGGGCTTCCCAATGCAGCCAACTGGCGTGTGCGGGTGATTCCCAACAAGTATCCGGCCTTGCGGGTTGAGGGAGAACTTAACAATCACGGTTACGGCCTGTATGATGTGATGAACGGCATTGGCGCCCACGAAGTAATCATCGAGACTCCCGACCATGACCGCACGCTGGCCGACCTGACGCCGGGCGAGATAACGGATGTTCTGATCGCCTACCGTGTCCGCTATCAGGATTTGCGGAGGGATTTCCGTTTCCGCTACATGGTGCTGTTCAAGAACCATGGCACCCGTGCCGGTGCGACGCTCCACCACTCGCACAGTCAGTTGATCGCCGTGCCCCTGCTGCCGCCCGTTGCCTCGACCCAGTTGAAGGTTGCCCGCACCTATTTCGGAGAAAAAGAGCGCTGCATCTTCTGCGACATTATCGATTTCGAATTGAAGGTTGGTGAGCGGGTGGTGCGGGAGTTCTCCAACTTCGTGACCCTGACGCCATACGCCTCCAGTTCCCCCTTTGAATTGCGCCTGTATCCAAAACGGCACAGCCACGACTTCGCACTGATGAACGATGCCCAACTGGCCGAACTGGCGGTTGCCATGAAGGATATGTTGATGAGGATAAAAACCGTGCTGCGCGATGCGCCCTACAACTTCATCCTGCACACGGCGCCGCCGATGCATCGCCGACCGGGCAAGCCGGGACAGTGGAGTTCACTGGAGTACGATTATCACTGGCATATAGAACTGGTACCGCGCCTGACCCAGTTTGCCGGTTTTGAGTGGGGCACCGGTTTTTACATCAACCCCACGTCACCGGAGGATGCGGCCCAGTTCCTGCGCGATGCCGATATGTAGCGCCGCAGGGAATATATGGACCGGACATAGCCGGTGTAACTTCAGTGACAAGAGACAGTTTGAGGAGAACACGGCCCTTCATTGCTGCTTCAAAAGTGCTTTGCTCCTGGTTGTTCATACGGTTGTTACTTTGTTGTTTTTTGTATCCTCGTTGAAGTGATGGAAACTGGATCAGTTTGAATAACCTGCAAAATTTTCGAAATGGCCGGTCGGTCAGCCGGCCCTTGTCCAATATGATGCAATCGCACAATCCCATCCGGATCAATGAGCACATCGCCACCCCGTTGATAGATATCGCCCTCTGACTTCTTTGGTTTATTGCCTATCAGAAACTCTTTGAAATACACCTGCCATGTTTTAAGACCCCACACGTCCCAGAACGATGCCGTAAACATTCCATAGCCTTTGTACAGTTCACGTGTCGTATCGGTAAGGATCGGCCATTGCAGCATGGTGTCTTCGACATAACAGCGTGCAAGAAAATCATTCTCAAATGTCACCACAGCAACATGTACATTAAGCCTGTCAAGTTCTTCTTCCTGTTCACGCAACTGCGTGAGATGCGCACGGCACGGCAGTCAGCCGAGATGCCGATGAAAGATCAGTAGCAGCCATCGGCCATTGTACTCTTTCTGGTTGTGCAGAATTCCATTGCTGTCGTAAACAGCAAAAGGCCGTGCGGGTTTACCGGTCAGATCCACCATAATGTTACCTCGATTCCTTCTTTATTTTGATTTTGTTGTACAACGCCGGTATCAGTGCAAAGAGTCCGAGAAGCGCAAAAGAGCCCAGCACCCGTGGCGATGCGATGCCGGAGAGTGAGTCAATGGTAGCCAGACTGGCGCCGGCATTGACATAGACGAATCCGCCGGGGATGATCCCCAGCATGGTGCCGATAAAGAACGTGCGTAATGGCAGACGGGTCAGACCGGCCGCCAGGTTGATCAGAAAGAAAGGAAACACCGGCACCAGCCGCAGGAACAGCAGGTAATTGAATCCCTGGGTTTCAAGCTCCCGGTTCATCCCCTCCAGTTTGCTGCCGAACGTGTTCATCACAGTGTCCCGTAACAGATAGCGGGTCACCAGAAAAGCCAGGGTCGCGCCGATCGTTGCGGCAATGTTGGCATAAACAGTTCCCATAATCGAGCCGAAGATGGCACCGGCCGCCAGCGACAAAATGGCAGCGCCGGGGAGGGACAGGGCGGTCTGGACGATGTAGATCACCATGAAGCCGGCCACCATGACCAGTTTGTGTGCGGCGTAGTAATCCTGCAACGTCTGACGGTTGGCTTTAAGTGCAGCCAAGGTCAGAAAACGCTGCAGATCGAAGGAGAAGAAAAGTGCAATTACAGCAGTACCAACAAGTGCGAGGATCATTTTTTTTGAGTTCATCTGTTTAGCCTCTCTGCCATTTCAGCCAGCCGGACAGGATTTTCTTCGCAAACGGCGTCAGCCGCGTCCGGTTGTAGGCATCGGCCAGCCGTTTGATAACCTCGGCCTGGGTCGGGTAGGGGTGGATTGTTTTCCCAATGGCCGAGATTCCCAGGCCGTTGGTAATGGCCAGAGAAAACTCGTTGATCATCTCACCGGCATGGCGGGCGACAATGGTGGCGCCCAGGATCTTGTCCGTCCCCTTGCGCAGATGGACTCTTGCAAATCCTTCGGTTTCGCCGTCAAGCAGCGCCCGATCGATGTCGGACAAAGGGACGGTGAGCGTGGTTACATCGATACCCTTTTCCTGTGCGGCCTGTTCATACATACCCACGTGGGCAATCTCCGGATCGGTGTAGGTGCACCACGGGATGGTGAGCGCAGATGTTTTCTGCCGCCCCATGAATAGGGCATTGGCAATCAGGATGCGGGCCAGGGCGTCGGCGGTATGGGTGAATTTGAAGGGGAAGCAGATGTCGCCGGCGGCATAGATATTCGGATTTGAGGTTTGCAGCGTATCACTGACTTTAATGCCTGTCTTGTCGTATGCAATGCGGGCTTTTTCCAGCCCAAGCCCTTCGATGTTGGGTGCCCGCCCGATACCAACCAGGATTTCATCGGCAACGACATCGACGGTCTGTCCATTTTGCTCAAGGCGCAGGACTTTATGGCGGCCTCGTTTCTCTACCCTGCGGATCTCGACGCCCAGTTTCAGATCAATCCCTTCACGAACAAAAGCAGTGTGCAGTACCTCCGCCGCATCTTCGTCCTCCCGTCCCAGGATATGCGGGCCGCGTTCGATGAGAGTCACCTTGCTGCCGAAGCGGGAAAAAGATTGAGCCAGTTCGCAGCCGATGGGGCCGGCCCCGATCACCGTCAGGCGTGGCGGCAATTCGGTCAGGGAAAATATGTTTTCATTGGTCAGGTAGCCGACCTCGGCAAGGCCTGGAATTGGAGGTGCGGCGGCGCGGGCACCGGTGCAGACGGCTGCTTTTTTGAAAGAGAGTTTTTTTCCGTCCACCTCTACACCGTCAGGCCCGGTAAAGGTTCCCTGCCCGATGAAGACATCCACGCCCAACTCATCGCGGAAACGGCGGGCCGAATCGTGATGGCTGATATCGGCCCTCAATCGGCGCATCTGCTGCATTGCCGCTGAAAAATCGAAGCTGATCGTGTTGCCGCCCTGCACACCAAACCTGGCGCCGTTGCGGGCATCGAACAGCGCCCGTGATGCCCGGATCACCCCTTTCGACGGGACACAGCCGACGTTCAGGCAGTCGCCCCCCATCAGGTGACGCTCGATAAGCGCAACTTTTGCTCCCAGACCCGCGGCACCGGCAGCGCAGATCAACCCTGCCGCACCCGCGCCAATTACCACCAGATTGTAACGCCCGGTCGGCTCGGGATTCACCCACTCCGAGGGATGTACGTTTTCGGTCAGTTCCCTGTTCTCAGGTGTATCTGGTGGGACGATTATCGGATTGATCATAAAGGCTCCCTGTTTTTCCCCGTCAATGCGTGTGCCAGGTCCGACAGACCCCTGAATTGATTGAACATCGTCATTAAGGGAGGTATGTCAGTGTTGTGTAATACCGGGAAAGTATACCTTCAAATTTTTCTCTGGCAATCCCATTAATGCAGTTCAAAGCTTTACTTGACTCATTCACACACGAATTGCTATAGTCACACCGCTGTTTTATTTTACGCTTCTCGAGGGTGCGGATGCCGCTGGATCAGGGTTGCGTTCAGGTGTATACCGGTGACGGCAAAGGCAAGACAACCGCCGCCCTTGGCCTGGCATTGAGGGCTGTCGGTCGCGGCCTGAAGGTCTGTGTCTTCCAGTTCATAAAGGGGGGCGGCCCCTACGGTGAGCACCTTGCCGCGCAAACCCTTGCACCCCTGTTGACCATCATCCAGACCGGTCGTCCCGGCTGGGTCAACACCAAAGACATCACCGAGGATCGCCGCGTCGCGCAGGAGGCTCTGGTGTGCGCGCAAGATCTGCTGAATTCCGGGGCATACGATCTTTTCATCTGCGACGAAATCAACGGCGCCGTCTGGTTTGGTCTCATAGACGTGGAACAGGTGCTGAACCTGATCAGCGGTAAACCGCAACGTGTGGAGCTGGTGCTGACAGGGCGTAGCGCTCATGAACGGGTGATTGAGGCGGCCGACCTCGTAACCGAGATGCGCGAGATCAAACATTATTACACGGCGGGGGTGCCGGCAAGAACCGGCATCGAAATGTAGGGCGCCCCGGGAAAATACTGTCAACCGATACTTTATCATACAGGAGGAAAATGACCATGGCGGAAAGAACTTTACGTGTACTCGTTGGAAAACCGGGACTTGACGGGCACGACCGTGGAGCCAAGATCATCGCTCGCGCTTTTCGTGACGCCGGGTTCGAGGTCATCTACACCGGTCTGCATCAGACGCCGGAACAGATCGTCTCCGCTGCCATCCAGGAAGACGTGGACTGTGTCGGCCTGTCTATCCTCTCCGGCGCCCATTGCACGCTGCTGCCCCGCGTCACCCAGCTTCTCAGGGAGAAAGGCGCCGACGACATAAAGGTATTCGGCGGCGGAGTCATCCCCGAAGACGACATACCCGGCCTGAAGTCCGCCGGTATCTGCGAGGTATTCACACCCGGTACTTCCACAGAAGATATTGTCAAATGGATCCAGACCAACATACAGCCAAGAGCCTGAAAACAGAGTGCATTCAAATATGAGGGCAATGGAGCCTTTTTTGGGCTCCCTGCCCTTATTTCGTAATAATTCGTTACATTTCGTTAGATTTTATAGGTTGATATTGGAAACGTATACATGTATGTAGCCAAGGGATAATTTTAGACCATTAACGGAAGAGCGTATGGAAACACCACCCAAAACCGGGTTCCTCGATCATCTGCGATCCCTTACCTGGCATCGGCACGAAGCCTTTGAACGCCTTCCCTTTATCACAGCCCTGATGAAAGGCACACTCCCGCTGGAATGCTACATCGGCCAGTTGCGGGGTTTGGCCATCATTTTCTCAGCCCTCGAACAAACCCTTGCACAATCCCAGTCTGCAGCGATTGTTCGGGTCAGACCACTCTTGAAATCCAGATTCGATATGCTCTGTGCAGATCTGGCCTTCTTTTCTCCGCAGCTTGTGCCCGACATCCTCCCCGCTGTCAATCAGGCGTCGGAGATTGCCCGGAAGATTCGAGCTGCTTCATTCATTTCAACCGGCAAGCTGCTTGGTTTTCTGTATGTCCTGGAAGGAACAACCAAAGGAAATCAGGTGCACCTGCCCGACATCGAACGCTGCTTTCATCTGAATAATGATGTGGGTGGCTCGTTTTATCGCGGATACGGCGCTGAAACGGATACACACTGGCACGAGTTCTGCGCGGCCATGGACGGTGTTGACGAAGACATTGTCAAAGACGCCCTGCGCGGAACAGTCGAGATATATGACGCTCTGGAACAGTTTCATGCCGCACTGTACCCCGTAGCGATGAGTGCTCGCGGTTTTACGGCCACAGCCCTGAATCCCGAGGCCGGAGAGCACTGCGTGCCACAGGATCCGGCAGTTCTCCAGGCCGCCCTGCGAGCCGGGAGACGCTGCCGGGAGGCATTCTCCTACTACGAGCGCCGCTATGGTGATCGGGGGCGCCGTTTCACCGATAGCGATGCGGCATGGCTGGCGGCCCTGACAGACCAGCCGGTAGCGATTGTTACCGATCAGGTAATCTGGCTGGGCAGGGTTTTATCAGCCCGGGGCATGCCCTTTCTGCTGATGGAGCGCCAACTGGAACTGCTGGTTGAGGAGTTGGGAAATCTGGAAAATGCCATACCAACAGAGTCGCTTCAGTCGCTCATTGCCTACCTGCGGCAACAGCGCTGCGATCTCGTTTCCAATTTCCGCTTTGACGAGGCCTGCCACAGGTTGTCGGAGATCCTGTCCGATACACGCGTATCCGATATCCCTGATCTGCCGCTCATCCTGGTTGCGGCACAGGTCGACCGGCTGGCCGGAATGCCGGAATGCATGGCCTCGCTGCTCTCCTGGCTGCGAAGCGATTCCGGCCTGACGGAAGAGCAGATAGAGGCGGCGCAGCGCGTTCTTGCCTCCATGCACTCAAGCGACGGTGCGTCATGAACGGACAGGCCAACACCGTACGATTTCCGGTTTCGGTTCTCTGTGTTGATGATGAGCCGACAAACCTGGACATCCTGACACGAATCCTCTCCAAACATGTGGAGACCCTCTATTTTGCCTCAAACGGGCGGGATGGTCATGTCCTCTATCTTGAAAAGCGCCCTGACATTGTACTGACAGACCTTATAATGCCGGTTCTGAACGGACTTGAGATGAGTTGCATGATCCGGGCTACAGAACCCAAGGCGCCCATCATTCTGCTCACCTCGTGCAACGGCATCGATTTCCTGGCAGAGGCCATAGACATCGGAATCACCCAGTATCTGCCCAAGCCGATTCTGAAGGACAGGCTGCTGACCGCCATTCAGCGCTGCTACGAAATCATCGACCTCGAACGCCGGCTCAAGGACGAGCAGGAACGCTCCATTGCCCAACTGCTGAGCGCCCAGAAGCTGGAAAGTCTGGGGGTGCTTGCGGGAGGCGTTGCCCACAACTTTAACAACATCCTCACGGCAATCCTCGGAAATGTGGCCCTTGCCACGATGAATCTGCCGCAGGATTCTCCCGCTGCAGCCTTCCTGAATAACATTGAGAAATCGGCTATCCGTGCCGCAGATATAGCCCAGCTCATGATGGATTATTCGGGACGGGGGTTTTTCCTGGGCAAACAGGTCGATCTGAATGTCCTGCTGAGGAGTATGCAGAGTGTTTTTGAATCAACCATTCCCAAAAAAATCACCACGTTGTGTGTCCATGCCGATCCGCTCTATCCGATCAAAGGTGATGCGGCACAACTGCGCCAGGTGGTCATGGCTCTGATCCTGAACGCTGTGGAGGCCATGGGCGACGACAACGGAACACTGCACATCGCCACCGGATGCGAGGAGTGTGACCGGGGCTATCTTGCCGCCTGCTGCTTCAATGAAGGCGCAATCGAAGGGCGCTATGCCTTTCTGGAGGTTTCTGACACCGGATGCGGAATGGATTCAACTACCATTGCAAAGCTTTTCGATCCCTTTTACAGCACCAAGTTCACCGGTCGGGGTATGGGAATGGCAGCGCTTTCGGGTATTGTACGTTGGCACGGGGGTGCCATCCACATCATAAGCAAACCGGGCGTAGGAACCGCCGTCAAAATTCTGCTGCCTGCGATCCCTGAGCCGGTATCGGATTCCACAGGAGGTGGGCATGGCTGAATCAGCCGCTGTCAACCACGTTGACTCTCCATTTTCCGAAATAGCCACGGCCTACCTCGAAGCACTGCTGGCCGCTGATCGCATAAAGGCTCATGCAATCATCAACGTAGCGCTGCGTGACGGCCTGGCCATCAAGGATCTCTACCTGGGTGTCTTTCAGCCGGTGCAACACGAAGTCGGGCGGCTATGGCTCCTCAACAAGGTAAACGTGGCCGAAGAGCACTTCTGCACCGCTGCAACCCAGACCATCATGTCCGAGCTCTACCCGCAGATCATTTCCACCACCCGTCTCGGCAGGACGATGGTCGCCGCCTGTGTCGGATCGGAACTCCACGAAATAGGCGTCCGTATGGTCGCTGATTTTTTTGAGATGGAGGGGTGGGACACCTACTATGTCGGCGCGGGTATTCCACACGATCAGGTGCTGTCAGCCATTGAACAGCGAAAACCCGATCTGGTTGCTCTCTCGGCCACAATGACCTATCATGTCGCCAAAGTGCAGGAGCTGATTGCAGCCATCAGAAACGCTTTTCCCGGCGCAGCGCATCACATCATGGTTGGCGGCCTGCCGTTCAACAGCTCCCCCGATCTGTGGCGCACGGTAGGGGCTGATGTGTGGGCAACCGACGCGGGACAGGCCGTACAGGCGGCACAGCAGCTGATCCAGACAGCTTGAAGGGAAAAAACATGCCACACCGTTCTGCCGGGAAAGGCTTTGTTGTGATCTGCGATGTCTCCGGCACCATAGAGCAGATCATCCGTAATGAGTATGACTTGACACGGGAGTTCTCCGCAGGTGTTCCCATTGCCGAAATCTTCGATGAGGCCTGCCTTGAAAAGGTACTCCTCTTTCTGGACGAAGCCCGTACCAAGGGCTCGGCGTTTGACTGGGAACTGGTAATCCCGCTTCATGCCGGCATCTCGACAATGCACTGTGCCGCCGCGCTCCTGGAGGACAAGCTGCTGGTTGTGGGCGCCGGTTCCCGTGATTCCACCATCCAGGTTATCGAGGAAATGCTCAAGATCAATAATGAGCAGACCAATCACCTGCGGATACTGATGAAAGAGCTTCAGAATGCCTCATCAAAACTGAAGGCGCACGATCAATCCATCTATGACGAGCTGACCCATCTCAACAACCAGTTGTCGGGCATGCAGCGGGAACTGCTGAAGAAAAACCATGAGCTGGCCCAGTTGAACCAGCAGAAAAACTACTTTCTCGGCATGGCGGCTCACGATCTGCGCTCTCCCCTGGGGACGATCGTTTCGTACAGCGAGTTCCTGCTGGACCAGGAACGGGAGCACACCCCCGAGGATGACCGGGAGCTGGTCGGCACCATCCGGAAATCCAGCGAATTCATGCTGGGATTGATCAACGACCTGCTGGACATTTCCAAGATCGAATCGGGCAATCTGAACCTGAACCTGCTCCCGCTGAGTCTGCATGATCTGATCTCCCGCAGCGTTGAGGTGAATCGGGTGCTTGCCATTAAAAAGGGGATCGGCATCCAGGAGGTGCATGACGGCACCCTGCCGGAAACTGTCGTCTGGGACGGGCCGAAAATCGAGCAGGTACTGAACAACCTTCTGGGCAACGCCATCAAGTTCAGTCACCCTCACAACACCGTTACCGTCCGCCTTTCCGTTGATGACACCAGACTCCTCCTGCAGGTTGAGGACAAGGGAGACGGTTTGCCGGCGGAGATTATCGACCATCTCTTCATCCCCTTCAGCAAAGCCAGCAGGGTCGGCACCCAGGGCGAAAAGGGAACCGGACTCGGCCTGGCCATTGTCAGGCGTATCGTGGAGGGGCACGGCGGAGAGATCCGGGCCGAAAACATTCCTGAAGGGGGCACGCGCTTTGTTGTCACGCTCCCCCTTGGCGGGGTGTAAATGCCTTTGCACAGCATTATGGTGGTGGATGACAACGTGGATATGCTCACGGTCTATGGCCGTGTCCTGACGGCTGAAGGATTCGAAGTGTTCACCGCCGCCACCGGGAGCGAATGCCTGAAACAGATTGAAACGGTCTGTCCGGACATTTTTCTGCTGGACGTGATGTTGCCCGACTGGAACGGCATCGATCTGGTGCGGGAGATCAAGGGTCGGACGGAATGCGCCAATAGCTTTATTGTCCTCCTTTCCGGCCTGATGACAGACAGCGACTGCAAGGTCAGGGGACTGGACGCCGGGGCGCTGGATTATCTGGCCCGTCCGATCCCCAACAAAGAATTGGTTGCCAAGGTCAAATCGCTCGTCAAGGTCATGGAATTCCAGGAATCTCTGGTGAATATCAGCAAAAAATTTGAGGCACTCAGCATTACGGATGGCCTGACCGGAATCGCCAATCGACGCTGTTTTGACGAAGTAATCGCTCAGGAGCACTCCCGGCATGCCCGTTCGGAGGGCAAACTTTCACTGATCATGCTGGACATCGACCTCTTCAAATCATTCAACGACCACTACGGGCATGTCTGCGGCGACGACTGCCTGCGCAGGATAGCCAAGGTCATCGACGAAAGCACGGCACGGCCGGGCGATCTGGTAGCCCGCTATGGCGGCGAGGAATTCGCCTGCATCCTGCCGGAGACGGATCAGCGCGGGGCTCTGCTGATCGCTGAAAAAATACGGCAGGCCATTCTTGATCTGGCCATACCCCATGCCTGGTCGAATATAGCCGAATGCGTAAGCGCCAGCCTGGGAGTCGTAACGAGCCACTGCGGCTCGGACAGCTCGGTGACGGAGATCGTTCACCGGGCGGATGAACTGCTCTACAAGGCCAAATCCCTTGGCCGCAACCGGGTGGAGTGCAACGAACTGATGCACACGCCGGAACAGATTCACACACATCTTGTGCAACTGGTCTGGAAAGACTCCTTCAGTTCCCGCAACGACCTGATCGATTCCCAGCATCAACTCCTTTTCCATGACACCAACGAACTGCTGGAAGCCATTATTCTGGCTCGTCCGAAAGACGAACTGAATTCCATTGTCAATCGCCTTCTTTCCGATGCTGCACAGCACTTTAACGACGAAGAATGCGTCCTTGGCGAGATCGGTTTTCCCGGTTCGGCAAAACACGCCGCTGAACATGCGCGATTGCTGGTCGATGGTCGCAAACTGGCGAGGAAATTCACTGCAGACGCGCTTAACGTCGGCGATATCTTTCAGTTTATGGTTCACGAGCTCGTCATGCAGCATATGCTCGGAGCCGACCGTGATTTTTTCCCGTATACATGCACTGCGCCACAGAGGGGAGACACCTGATGTCACTGCACAGTATCATGGTGGTTGATGACAATACGGATATGCTCAGTGTCTATGCCAGGGTTCTGGCGCAGGAGGGGTTCGAGGTATTCACCGCTGCCACCGGAAAGGAATGCCTGGAACAGATTGAAACAGTCCAACCGGATATTTTTCTGATGGATGTGGTTCTGCCCGACTGGAATGGTGTTGATCTGGTGCGGGAGATCAAGGTGCGTCCAGCGTTTGCACACAGCATGTTTGTTCTGTTATCGGGACTCATGACCGACAGCGACTGCAAGATCAGGGGGCTGGATGCCGGAGCGCTGGATTATCTGGCCCGTCCGATACCCAACAAGGAGCTGGTGGCCAAGGTAAAATCCCTTGTCAAGGTCATGGACTTTCAGGATTCTCTGGTGGCACTCAGCAAGGAGCTGGATCAGTGCGTCACCGAACGCACCCGCGAACTGGAAGTGACCGTTGAAGCGCTTCAGCGGGAGATAGAGAGCCGCAGACTGCTTGAAGAACAGTTCCGGCACGCCCAGAAGATGGAGGCGATCGGCACCCTGGCAGGCGGCATCGCCCACGATTTCAATAACATACTTCAGATCATATCGGGAAACGCCTATCTGAAGAACAGTAAGGATCTGGCACGGGGCGAACGATCGCCCGAAATCGACCAGATACTGGAAGCAGTGGAGACGGCATCCAACATGACCCAGGGTCTGTTGGCGTTCAGCCGCAGACAGAAGCTGGATATGCACCCGCTCAATCTGAACGATCTGATGCGGCAAAGCGTGAAACTGGGACAGCGGCTGGTGGAGGAGAGTGTTGTCATTACCTCCGGCCTCTGCCCTGACAAACTACCGGTGATGGCCGATGCCGGGCTGATCCAGCAGGTGTTTTTCAACCTGATCACCAATGCACGCGATGCCATGAATGCCTGCGGTGCCATCACCGTGCGTACATCATCCGAGACCGTCACGGGTGAGTTTCCGCCCCGGAGCCTTGCCCTGCCAACCATCCCGACACCGGGCAAATACGCGGTTCTCAGCGTAACGGACACTGCTGCGGGCATCCCCGATGAAATCATGGAGCAGATCTTCGACCCCTTTTTCACCACCAAGCAGTCAGGTGAAGGGACGGGACTTGGTCTCGCCATGATTCACGGCACCATCATCCAGCATGAGGGTTTCATCGTCGTGGATACCCTCCCAGGCAGCGGAACGACCTTCAGCATGTATCTCCCCCTGCGCGAGCAGATGGAATTAAAGGAACAAGGCCCGGTTTGCTCCGACATAGCCCCGGAACGCCCCGCACAATATACCATTCTGGTTGTGGAAGATGAAGCGAGCGTCCGTGAACTGCTGGTGCTGGCTCTGTCCAGCGTCGGATACCGGACGATTATCGCGGAAAACGGAAGACAGGCGGTTCAGATCTTCCGTGAGTCTCAGGGAGAAATATCCCTGATCCTGATGGACATCGTCATGCCGGAAATGACCGGGAAAGAGGCGATAGATCAGATACGGAAGCTGAATGCAGATGTTCCCTGCATGTTCATGACCGGATACGGCGCAGAAGTCATCAGTCGCTTTGACATCTCACTGCACGACACCATCATCAAAAAACCTTTCAACCTGCCGGCTCTTCTGCAAAAAATCAGGCTTCTTCTGGAGAAGTCATTCCAATTCCAGATCCAGGATGATATCTAGGCGGCGAGGATTGAGGCGGTGAGGCGTACTTTCTCGTACGTTGAGCTGCCGAAGACGAGCCAACGAAGATAGGGCCTTGATATGGAATTGGAATCACACGCGGTGACACCCGTTTACTTGAGAGCCGAATAGCCTGTCCGGCGGAAGGCCGCCACAAAGTCATTCACCGGCTGTTCCATAACCTCGTGCGGTTTTCCTTCCTGAACGATGGCACCCCTGTCCATGACGACCAGACGATCAACCACCCGCAGCGCTTCGATGCGATCATGGGTAGCAATAATCGCGGCTGTCCCCGATTCGTGGAGAATGCGCCCCAGATCCTCGGCCAGCAGGATACGGGTCGGCAGATCCAGGCTGGAAAAGGGTTCATCCATCAGGATCAACTGCGGTCTGACGGCAAACGCCCGGGCCAAACTGACCCGCTGGGCTTCACCGCCGGAAAGCTTGTGGGCCGAGCGGTGCGCCAGATGGCCGATTTTGAAGAGTTCAAGCCCCTCCAGCGCCAGCTTTCTGGCTCCCCCCCTCCCTGTTCCGCGAATTCGCAGACCTTCGGCCACGTTGTCCAGCACGGTTGTGTCAAACAGCAGCGGTTCCTGAAAAACCATCGCGATCCTGCGCCGGTAGGCGGTCTCTTCACGAGCGCTAACCTCGGCACCCTGGAAGAGTATTCTGCCTTCGGCCCGCTCGATCAGGCATGCCAGTCCCAGCAGCATGCTGGATTTTCCGGCTCCGTTGGGGCCGATCACCGCCAGCTTTTCATCAGAAAAAATCGAAAAACGGGGCAGGTCAAGCACCTGGGTGCCGCCGCGCCGGATGATCAGACCTTCTGCCTGTAGAAGCGGAACGGCATTCATCGCGGCCGTTCCCGCTGCTGGATGACGGTCAGCAGATAGTTGACGCCGAAAGCCAGCGCCAGAAGGATAAGGGACAGGGCGATGGCCACGTCGAAATTCCCCTTGCCGGTTTCCATCACCGTCGCCGTCGTGAGCACCCGTGTCTGCCCCTTGATGTTGCCCCCGACCATGATGGAGGCTCCCACCTCGGAAATCACCCCGCCGAAACCGGCCATGACCGCTGCCAGGAGCGGCAGGCGCGATTCCCGCACCAGTATCCAGACCGTCTGGAGTCGGGTGGCTCCCAGCGCACGCACCTGCAGTTTCAGATTGGCCGGCAGTTGCTGGATCGAAGCGATAGTGATACCGGTCACGATGGGTGTGGCAATCACGGCCTGGGCCAGGATCATGGCAAGCGGGGTGTAGAGGATCTCCAGAAAGCCCAGCGGGCCGTTGCGCCAGAGGAAGATGGTCACGAACAGGCCGACCACCACCGGCGGCAGCCCCATCCCGGTATTGACCAGGCTGATGACCAGTCGCCGACCCGGAAAGTCCGACAGCGCCAGGAACACACCGATCGGGATGCCGATCGAGAGGCTTGCCAGGGTGGCGCTGCAGGAAACCTTGAGCGACAGCAGCGTGATCGCCAGCACCTCCCGGTCAAGCGAGAAGATCAGCTTCAGCGCCGTTTGCAGACCTTCGAAGATCAGTTCCATCAGAGCCCCAGTGATTCCGGCTTTTTGCCTGCATCGGGGAAGAACAGGGGTGCGCCGAATTTTTCAACACCGAAACGGCCGATGATATCCTGGCTCTTTTTCGCGACCATGAAGTCGGCAAAGGCCTTGCCTCCCGGAACGTTTACTTTTGGCCACTTTACCGGATTGATCTCCAAAACATGGTAGATATTCAGCAGTCTGCCGTCCCCCTCCGCCAGAATTTCAAGCCCCAGATTCTTTCTGAGAGCCAGATAGGTAGCCCGGTCGGCCAGTACATATGCCTTCTTCTCGGCCGCTACACTCAGCGTCTGCCCCATGCCCAGGCCGGTCTGCTGGTACCATTTCTGACCTTCCGGGTTGACACCGGCAGCTTTCCAGAGCCCTTTTTCCTTGGCATGGGTTCCGGAATTGTCACCGCGCGATGCAAACAGGGAATTTTTTTGTGCGATGAGCTTCATGGCCTCGGCGGCTTTCGTCCCTTTGACCCCGGCCGGATCTGCGGCCGGGCCCAGGATGATGAAGTCGTTGTGCATCACCAGCCGCCGGACAGCTCCGAAACCATAGGCCATAAACTTCTTTTCGGCATCGGGAGAATGTACCAGCAGCACATCGGCCTCTCCCTTTTCCCCCATCTTCATGGCCTGCCCGGAACCGACTGAAATGGTCTTGACCTGGTAGCCGCTCTCCTTCTCGAACAACGGTACCAGTACGTCCAGAAGACCCGAATCCTGGGTGCTGGTAGTGGTGGCCAGGATGACGGTTTTTGGCGCAGCCATGGCAGCCGTACTCCAGATGAGGATTGTGAGTGAAACGGCGAGCGTCGTGATACGGGTTAGAATCTGTCGTGTAATCATTGCTTTCTCCTTGCGTGGCTTTTAATGTTTCTGCTGCTGATGCCATTCCCGTGAATCGGGAAAAAAGAGGGGTGCTCCGAATCGATCCCTGCCAAATTCGGAGACAATTTTCTGTCCTTTGTCGGCGGCGGTCAGCCAGCGCACGAACAGGGCGACATCTTCCCGGTTCACCCGGGGAAATTTCTGCTGATTAACCGGTATCAGGGATATTCGATTCAAAAGGGCTTCATCGCCCTCCACCATAATTTCCAGAGGCAGTTCCTTTTTCAGCGAAAGATAGGTGGCGCGGTCAATCAGCGTGTATGAGCGGACACTCGCGGTGTAGCGGAGCGTGGGGACATTGCCTTCGTTACCTTTTTCGTAGACCTTGTACCAGGTTCCGGCTGTTTTCACCTCTGCCTTGCTCCACAAAGCCGTTTCCGCCACGTGGGTTCCCGATTTATCGCCACGTGTCACAAAGGGAGCCGATTTTTCTGCAATCACCCTGAGCGCCACCGTTGCCGACTTCATGCCCCGAATCCCTGCCGGGTCGCCGGGGGGCCCCACAATGACGAAATCGTTGTACATGAACGGGATTCGCTCGGTTCCAAATCCGTCCACGATAAACCTTTCCTCCAGGGAACGGGCATGCACCATCACCAGATCGAAATTACCCTTTTCAGCCATCTTCAGTGCCTCGCCGGTGCCGGCACCCACGTGGCGCACACGGATACCGGTCTCTTTCTCAAACCCCTCCTCCAGTGCCGATACAATGCCGGCGTCGATAGGGCCAATCGTGCTGGCCAGCAGGATAAAGCCCTTTTCGGCATAAGCTGCTGTCGTGATGCTGCAGATGCAAAATGCAAGTGCCAGTCTAAAAATGGTGAATAGTTTCATACACATCCCCCTTTCGGTACGTATTAAAAAAGCCCCTTCTCATCAGAAAAGGGGCGTGGACAAACCATTGCGGCGTGTCAAACACGGATTCCCCTTTTCAAAAGGAGGGCAGCGCTGTTTCCGGCGACACCCGCAGGGCGCTGGCCATGAGGATTTTTCCCTGGTAGGCTGTACGACTCGGAGATCGTTGAATTTGAGCGGCACTATAGCGGGATTGGCCCGACACGGCAAGTGTGTTTTGTTTTTAAACCTTTAGTTATGACTCAGACTAACTTTCTGCCTGTAACTCGGCCAGTTCGGTATCCGTAAATATCCGCGACCGTGTATGAAATGCCTTCCCCTCAGGACCTTCCAGTGAAAATGTGCCACCATGTCCTTCAATGACGTCGATAATCAGTTGGGTGTGTTTCCAGTATTCGTACTGCAACTTTCCTATATAAAAGGGACAATCACCAATATCTCCGAGATAGACGTCACCGGCTCCGATGGTTAGCTCACCGGGCAGGTAGCAGTTTGCTGCGCTGTTATCGCAGCAGCCGCCAGACTGGTGGAACATCAGTGGCCCGTGCTTCTGTTTCAAAAAATCGATCAGTTCAAGGGCCGCTTCGGTGGCAATAACCTTTTGAATCATGATGTGGCCTCCCAAAAAAACGGGGCGGTGTTACCCGCCCCAAAACGTTATCAGAAATTGGTACGGAAAGAGCGTCGTGCCTAGAAAAAGCCAAGCTTCTGTTCGCTGTAACTGACCAGCAGATTCTTGGTCTGCTGGTAGTGATCGAGCATGACTTTGTGAGTTTCGCGACCGATGCCGGACTCCTTGTAACCACCGAAGGTAGCGTGAGCCGGATAGGCGTGGTAACAATTTGTCCAGACACGACCGGCCTTGATGGCGCGACCCATGCGGTAGGCGGTGTTTCCGTCGCGGCTCCATACACCGGCACCCAGACCATACAGGGTGTCATTGGCGATGGCAAGTGCGTCTGCTTCGTCTTTAAAGGTGGTCACAGCAACCACCGGACCGAAGATTTCTTCCTGGAAGATACGCATTTTGTTGTGCCCTTTGAACAGTGTCGGCTGAACGTAATAGCCGCCTGCAAACTCGCCGCCAAGCTGCTCCTGGCTGCCGCCTATCAGTACCTGGGCGCCTTCCTGCCTCCCCAGTTCAAGATACGAGGTAATCTTGGTCAATTGCTCTTTCGAGGCTTGCGCTCCCAGCATCGTATCGGTGTCAAGCGGGTTACTCTGTTTGATTGCCTTGACGCGGGCGATGCAACGCTCAATGAAGGTGTCGTAGATGGATTCCTGAATCAGTGCGCGAGAGGGGCAGGTGCATACTTCGCCCTGGTTGAAGGCGAACAGCACAAACCCTTCAATTGCCTTGTCATAGAAACCGTCGTCGGCACGGGCAATGTCCTCGAAGAAGATGTTCGGCGATTTGCCACCCAATTCCAATGTTGCCGGGATCAGGTTGTTAGCCGCGGCCTGGGCTATAACTCGACCGGTGCTGGTTGAGCCGGTAAAGGCGATCTTGGCGATACGCTTGCTGCTGGCGAGGGGCAGACCTGCTTCGCGGCCAAAACCGTTGACGATGTTGAGTACGCCGGGGGGCAGCACATCGGCTATCAGTTCTGCCAGAATCAGAATGCTGATGGGAGTCTGTTCCGCCGGTTTAAGCACGACGCAGTTACCGGCGGCAATGGCCGGGGCCAGTTTCCAGGCCGCCATCAGGATAGGAAAGTTCCAGGGTATGATCTGGCCGACAACACCCAGTGGTTCGTGGATGTGGTAGGCAACGGTGTTTTCGTCTATTTCACTGACGCCGCCTTCCTGCGCGCGCAAGCAGCCAGCAAAGTAGCGGAAATGGTCAACCGTCAGGGGGATATCGGCATTAAGGGTTTCACGGATCGGCTTGCCGTTATCCACGGTTTCGGCATAAGCCAAAAGCTCCAGATTGGCCTCGATGCGATCAGCGATTTTCAGCAATACGTTGGAACGATCCGCAGCGGGTGTCTTTCCCCATTTGTCGGCTGCGGCATGCGCAGCGTCCAGCGCCAATTCAATATCTTCAGCACCTGAGCGGGCAGCCGTGGTGTAAGGCTTACCGGTTATGGGGGTAAGTACGTCAAAATATACCCCTTTAACCGGCGCTACCCACGTGCCACCGATAAAGTTTTCATACCTAGCTTTGTACTGGATCTTTGCTCCGGGCTGTCCTGGCAGTGCGTAAATCATGGTAGTACCTCCTGGGATGGTGTTCGCCGAACATCGGTGCGGCGTGTTTCGTGGTGCAGTGTCGTTTCAACCGATTTCCTGAATACAAAAAAAATAACCCCTTTTTAGAAACAAAAAGGGGTTATCACAACAATCGTCAGGTGACGTTTCGTGTGTTCGATTCCCCTTTTCAAAAGGAGGGCGGCGCTGTTTCCGGCGACACCCGCAGGTTGCAGACCGTGAGGATTTTTCCCTGGTAGGCACTGCAACTCGGAGACTGGTATAATACCGCGTTTTATTCTATAGAAGGTCAAGATGCATTACAAGCAGAAAGATTGTTATTGTACTTGAATTCATATACAGACATAGGCTATTTTGCAGAGGCGCTCTTTCAGGAAAAAGCGTATGACTCATTATAAACGACAGGGGAACGATCAGATGAACAGGAAGGTACCGCCAGCTCCCACAAGCAAGGGGTTTTTATCGACCCTGCTCCTGTTTACGGCGACTCTGGGAGTGGTGGCGCTTTTAGGCATATCGGGCTACGTATTTTTTCTGATGGCGAAACTGCCGCGGGTTGATCGCCTCACCGACTACAAGCCACCCATCGTGTCCCAGGTTTTTGGCGATGACGGCACTCTGGTGGGTGAGTTTTATCTGGAGCGGCGTATCGTGGTGCCGGTCAACAAGATGCCGCGCAAGCTGATCCAGGCGTTTGTCGCCGCGGAAGATGCAAGCTTCTACCAGCACAAGGGGATCGACTATCTGGGCATTCTCCGTGCAGCGTTCAAAAATGTGATTTCCATGCGCAAGAAAGAGGGGGCTTCCACCATCACCCAGCAGGTGACGAAATCCATGCTGCTGACGTCGGAAAAGAAGTTCTCCCGCAAGATCAAGGAGGCCATTCTTGCCAAGCGTATGGAGGAAAAACTCTCCAAGGACGAAATCCTCTACCTGTATCTCAACCAGATTTATCTCGGTGGCGGCTCCTACGGCGTGCAGGTAGCCTCGGAAACCTACTTCGGAAAAAACGTTGACCAGCTCAACCTGGCGGAGATCGCCATGCTGGCCGGACTCCCCAAGGCTCCCAACACCTATTCTCCCGTCAAACATATGGACAGGGCTCGCGAACGCCAAGCCTACGTGCTGGATCGCATGGTCAAGGAGGGGTATGTGACCCCGGCTGAGGCCGAACATGCCAGGAAGACCGAGATCTCGATCCACCCCATGAAGAAGGTCAACAGCGAGCAATCGGCCTATTTTCTGGAATATATGCGCATCCAGCTTGAAGAAAAATACGGTGAAGACCAGCTCTATAAAGGCGGGTTGAAGATTTATACCTCCATGAATGCCGGCATGCAGCGGGCTGCCTACGAGAGCATCCGCAACGGTCTCAAGGCAGTTGACAAGCGTCAGGGATTCCGGGGCGCCGTCAGGTATCTCAAGGATGCGGAAGTTGAAAGTTTCTGTACCAAGATTGAAGAGGGCATCGACTCGGCCTCCCTCAAGACCGGGGAAAACTACCAGGGTGTCGTGGTCGGGTTTCATCCCGAAAAGGGAGAAGCAATTGTCAGGGTTGGAGACCGCAAAGGTATTCTGGCCCGTAAAAATATGGCCTGGGCCGGCAAGACGGGGATGGTCAACAGCTACGGCAAGCCTGATAAAGGGGTCAAAGCCCTGACACTCGGCTCCGTCATTGAAGTTTCAGTCCTGACCCCCGATGTCAACAGCGAGGGGGCTCAGTTTGCCCTCGACCAGACACCTGACGTGCAGGCCGCGCTGGTTGCAATTGATCCGCGCACCGGCGGAATCAAGGCCATGGTCGGCGGATACGATTTCCGCAAAAGCCAGTTTAATCGTGCTGTCCAGGCAAGACGCAATGCCGGCTCAGCCTTCAAGCCGATCATATACGCCGCCGCCCTTGACAAGGGGCTGACCCCTGCCACGATCATCGAGGATGCTGAAGTGGAGTATCCAAACGGCGCCGGCAAGACCTGGCGGCCCAGAAACTACGATAATACCTTCCGCGGGTTTGTCACCATGCGCGAGGCGCTGACCCGCTCCATCAATATTGTCAGCGTCAAGATCATGGAGCAGATCGGTGCCCCCTATACCGCAGAGTATGCAAAGAAACTCGGCTTTACATCGAAGATCGAGGCGAATCTTGCACTGGCACTGGGGGCGGCATCCATATCGCCCATGGAGCTGACAGCAGCGTACGCGGTCTTTGCCAATAAGGGCAACCTGATCCCTACCCTGTCAATCCTCAAGGTAACAGACAGCGACGGCAAAGTTCTCCAGGAGACCCCGCCGGCCGTACCGGTTCCGGTCATGCCTCCCGAGACGGCCTACGTCATCACCAATCTGATGCAGAGCGTTGTGGCGAGCGGCACCGGCCACCGGGCGTCGATCATCGGACGGCCTGTTGCGGGCAAAACCGGCACCACCAATGAATCAAAGGATGCATGGTTTGTGGGATTCATACCCCAACTGGTTGCCGGTGTGTGGGTTGGCTACGATCAGGAGCGTTCGCTGGGTGCCGGTGGTTCGGGGGGACAGGCATCGGCTCCTATTTGGGCGGAATTCATGCAGAAGGCGGCGGCATCTCTGCCGGTTGAGGATTTTCAGGCTCCGGAAAACATCTCGTTTGTGCTGATCAACCCCCGTACCGGTAAGCTGGCTCATCAGGGAACGCCGGGAGCGGTCATGGAATGCTTCATCAAGGGTAGCGAACCGAGCGATTATGACGTGGAAGAGGCTGAGAAATCTGAGAAATCCGAGAAAACTGATAAGCCGTTAGGAGACACCGGGGCGCCCAGATGACACGCCTGAATGGACTGCTGGAATAACCTCCGGTTCAGAGCGAGATATCCTCGGCAATCCCCGTTTTCTGCTTCAGTACTGCTTCAACCTTTTTCCAGTCAACCCGTTCGGCCAGATTCTGTTTTTCTATCTGAAGCCTGGCTTCATCGGCCAGCCCCGCGCTCTTCCCGTAGACATCATGGTGGACTTCCAGAAAAACCCGCCCTTGCTCGGTGACGGCCAGTTTAACCGCCCTGTAGATGATTTCTCCCGGCGTATTGACGGCAATCTCCTTGAACAGGCCCTCCATCTGTGCGGGATAGACCCTGATGCAGCCATGACTGGCGTAGGTGTAGATCGACCAGGGCTTTGTGGTGCTGTGAATCAGGATGCCGGGAATCGAGGTCTTGAAGGCGTATTTACCCAGAGGATTGGAAGGTCCGGGAGGTACGCTGGTGATGACCTCCTTGCCCTGCTCCTCCATCTCAGCCTGGATTGATGGCGGTACGTGCCAAGTTGGATCCTTTGCCTTGACCGTAACTTTGAATTTGCCGGTCGGCGTTGTCCAGTTGTATTTTTTGTTTTTTACGGCGACGCCCAGCGCAACGGGAACCGAGACGGTCAGCTTGCCTTTTGTGAAGTAATAGAGTGTCCGGTCCGGGATATTGATGATTATGCCGTCCTGCATGCGCTGGGGCACTATCTTGCGGTTGTTGTAACTGAGTGTCTGACCCGCCGTGAGCCGGGCCTTTGCGTCAAGCTGGTTCGAAACAAGCAGGTGCTGGCGGCTGACGCCAAGTTTGGCGGCGACCAGGCGTATCGTATCACCTGAAACGACGGTATAGGTGCTGGATTGACCCACGAGCTTATCCGAGGTGATATCATCGGCAACACGCGGAGCCTCACTGGCGGATGACTCTGTTTTCGTGTCCGGTGCGGAGATGACCGGCGGAGCATCTGCGGCAGGTGCAGGTAAAGCAGGTGCAGGCACGGCAGAAGGTACAGATGACGTCTGCGGCGGTTCTGGCGCTGGCACCAGGGCTGCGGGAGGTGCCGCATCCTGCCGGTTATCCGCCCAGGCCGCTGATGAAAGGAAGCAGAGAGCTGCAATGGCTGCGAACCATACTGTGCGTCGGGAGTATCTCTGGTTAAAGGTTTTCATAGCGACGGATACTACCCCAAAATGCTCAGGTTAATCAATATCAAAATCGAACCCCTTGCTAAAAATTCATCCGGCCACACCGACCACTCAACAGCAGCTGCGGGTCTCCCGGTTTGTGTGTCTCGGGAGATAATACTGAAAGTGCACAAAGACAGGTTCAGGAGACCGTGATGTCATTCATTCCGATCACCAGAGACGATATGGCCAAACGCGGCTGGGATGAGCTGGACGTTATCTTCGTCAGCGGTGACGCCTACATTGACCACCCGGCCTTTGGCGTGCCTCTGCTGGCGCGCTGGCTGGAGTCACACGGTTTCCGCGTCGGCATCATCGCCCAGCCGGACTGGCGATCAAAAGAGGCTTTCATGTCTCTTGGACAACCACGCCTCTGCTTTGCCGTTTCCTCCGGCGCCATGGATTCCATGGTAGCCCACTATACACCGGCCCGCAAGCTGCGCCACGATGACGCCTATACGCCCGGCAACCGCCATGGCGCCCGCCCCAACCGTGCAACCATCATTTACACCTCCCGCCTGAAAGAAGCGTATCGGGATGTTCCGGTGATTATCGGAGGTATTGAGGCCTCGTTGCGCCGTTTTGCCCACTTCGACTTCTGGGAGAACAAGGTCCGGCGCTCGATTCTCTTTGACGCCAAGGCCGACCTGCTGATCTACGGCATGGGCGAACGCCCGCTGCTGGAACTGCTGGAAAGAATGCGGGACGGCCAACCGCTCAGGACGATTCGCGACGTGAGGGGCACGGCCTACATCAGCCGCGAACCTGCTGTGGGCGACGCTCAGACCGTGCAGGAGATTCCGTCCTTTGAAGAGGTTTGCGCGGATACGGGGAAGTTCGGTGAGGCATTCAGTCTGATCACCCACGAACAGAATCCATCCTGTGCCCACACGATTGTTCAGCGGCATGGAGACCGTCTGCTGGTCTGCGTTGCACCGGCATTTCCGTTATCCACGCCGGAGATGGATGAGGTATATGCCCTGCCGTTCGAGAAAGCACCGCACCCGTGCTACCGTGAGCAGATTCCGGCCTGGGAACAGATCAAAACGTCGATTACCAGCCATCGGGGCTGTTTCGGCGGCTGTGCCTTCTGCGCCATCGCCATGCATCAGGGGCGGACGATCCAGTCCCGCAGCGTCGCCTCTGTAGCAGCCGAGGTAACACGGCTGGCTGATATGCCCTGGTTCCGTGGCAGCATCAGTGATGTCGGTGGACCGACCGCCAATATGTATGGTTTATATTGCCGTGATGAAGTGGCTCACAGGGTATGCCGCCGGGAAAGCTGCCTCTTCCCGAAGATCTGCAGACATCTTGCGGTGGATGATGCACAGGCCGTCACCCTGCTGAAGAAGGTTCGTGACAGCCCCGGAATCAGGCATGTCGCCGTTTCTTCCGGCGTGCGCTATGACCTGATGGAGCGGCAGCCCGGCTATTTCCGCGAACTGGTGGGGCATCACGTCAGCGGTCTGCTCAAGGTTGCACCCGAGCATTTTGCAGAACATGTCACCACGTTGATGCACAAACCGGGTAAAAAGGCCTTTGAGTCATTTCTGAGACGTTTTGCCGAGGAGACCAGGCGTATCGGCAAGCAGCAGCAGGTGGTGCCGTATCTGATTTCGGGACATCCGGGATGCAGCCTTTCGGACATGCTGGAATTGGCGCTATCGCTTAAAAGGATGGGGTTCAGGGTCGAGCAGGTACAGGATTTTACACCCACCCCCGGAACACTTTCGACTTGCATGTACCATACGGGCATCGATCCGGCCAGTGGACGAAAGGTTCACATTCCCCGCAGTGACCGGGAAAAAGGGCTGCAGAAGGCGCTGCTGCTCTGGCATCAGCCCGCTGAGCGCGGCAAGATCATGGAGGCGCTCAGGGAACTGGGGCGTGAGGATGTGGCCGGCGAACTGCTGGCGGGTGCGGGCACTCCAAAGGAGAGGCGGCCAAAGCCGCCACGCCGGGGCTGACCCTACATTTTATTCCAATTCAGATCAAGGATGATATCAAGGCGGCGAGGATTGAGGCGGCGAGGCGTACTTTCTCGTACGTTGAGCTGCCGAAGACGAGCCAACGAAGATAGGGCCTTGATATGGAATTGGAATTAGCCCTCTTGTAACTCCCATACCGTCAATTCAGCCAAGCTATGCTGGAACTTCCGCCGTGTCTCGCGGATCACAAACGGCACATCCTGCGGTTCGCCCAACAGCCGGAAATGCGGAGCCAGCGTTCTCTTCATACCATCCAGCGTCCAGACCGGCTCACCCGCCTCACGATACCCCCCCAGCCATTCCTCTCTTTTCGTGAATTCCTCCAGCCAGGTATACGGGGAGGCAATCACCAGCAGACCCCCGGGATTCATGCGTTCGTGGATGCTGGTGAGAAACCTGCGCGGCGAGTAGAGACGGTCGATCAGATTGGCCGCCAGCACCAGGTCGTACCCGCTGAACTTCTCCGGCAGGTTGCAGGCATCGGCCTGGGAAAACTGCACCCGCTCCCGGACTGCGTCCAGTCCCAGCTTTTTCAAATCAATCTCATGGAATGAGACCACCTCCCCTTCTTCGGGAAAGGCGTACCGCAGATAGCCCTCTTCCTGCATGCGAGCCGCCAGGCGGAAAAAGCGGGTGGAAAAATCAAGGCCCGTGACCTTTTTGAAACCGCCCCTTGCCAGCTCGAAGGAGGCGCGGCCAACGGCGCATCCCAGGTCGAGGGCATGCCCCATGGTGCGCCCCTGCATGGCCGCCAGAGCTGCCCCGGCGCAGGCTAGGGCAAAATTTTCCACACCGAAATACTGCGAACCGTAGTGGGCCTCACAGTACTGGGCCGCCAGAGCATCGCTCTCATACCGGTCGTCGTGGATCACCACCGGGGCGCTGCTCTCCACATAACGAAATCCGGCATGCTGGAAGAAATGCCTGCGGAAGGCGTAGCGCGCATGGCGGGTGGCCTCGTTGCCGGTTGAAATCCATGAGCCCCCCATGATCAGGTTGTGCCGGGTATCGAAAGTGGGGGTGGAGAAATCGTCGTACCAGGGATGAATCTCGAAACCGTGAAAGGGGTAGATCGGGGTCTCGGTCCACTGCCACACATTGCCCGCCACATCGAAGAAATCGCCGGTCTGGAATGTCTCCACCGGACACGGGGAACTCCAGTACTCAAGGTTGATGTTGCCCGGAGCCTTGTCCCAGTGAGTCTGGTCAGGGATGTCGCAGACGTCCCGCAGGCGTGTCCATTCATCCTCGGTGGGGAGACGGATCGGTTTTCCGGTTCTCGCGGATTTCCAGGTACAGAAGGCCTTGGCCTCCAGGCAGTTGACCTCCACCGGCCAGTTCCAGGGGAGCGGTATTTCCGCCGTCATGGTGCGCAGTTTCCAGCCGTCGCCATCCTTGATCCAGAACAGCGGATGCACGGCCTGTCTGAACTCACGCCAGTTCCACCCCTCCTCGTTCCACCATTGGCGGTCGGCGTAGCACCCTGATTCAACGAACTCCAGGAACTCCCGGTTGGAGACCAGATACCTGCCCGCCCTGAAACCGGTGACTTCGGCTTCATGCAGACCGTACTCGTTGTCCCAGCCGTAGAGAGGGTCGTCTTTCGCTTTTCCCAGCTTGACTGAACCGCCGCTCACCGGCACCAGTTCGTTGTGCGGCGGTTCCCCCGCCCCGCGGCAGATATCCCAGAGGTGAAGCTGCGCCACCTGATCGATTGGGAGCTGGCGGATCAGCACCGAGGAGGTCTCCAGATGGATGCGCTCGTGCTCGATCCCCATCATGATCCCCCAGAAAGGGGACTCCCAGGTAATCGGCAGGGTCAACGGCAGGGTGCGGATCAGGCCGTCCACCATCTCACGCGCCTGATCACGGTAAGCCTTGACCTGCTGGCGGGTGGGCCAGTCGTAGTGCCGCTCATCCAGATCATCCCAGGACATCTCGTCCACCCCCACGGCGAACATGGATTCGTACCGGGGATTGATGCGGCGGTCGATCACCCGGGCGATGGTCAGCTTGTTGATGAAGAAGGTGGCGGTATGGCCGAAATAGAAGATCAGAGGATGGCGCAGCCGGTCGGCCCGCAGATAGAAAGTCTCATCGTGTCTGAGGGTTTCGTAGAGTTTTTCGTCGATTTCCCAGGTTGCATGGAAATAGTCGAGAATTTCCAGACGTTTCTCTTCCGGATCACCGCTGTTGAGGATGGGCGTGCGGGTATGTTTCAGATCCATTTCATTCTCTCCCGGCATTATGGATAGTCCCGGCAGACGACATTGTTGCGCTGCACAACCTTGATACCGCCGTTGGACATGTCATACACCCAGCCGTGGAGCGACAGGGCGCCCCCCTGCATCGCGTTTCGAACAAACGGATACTCCTGCAGGTGCTCCAGTTGCAGTCGCACATTCTCCTCAACGATCAGATTCATGCGCTGATCCTCGGTTATCTGGAAGTGCAGCCCCAGAAGCTTGTCATCGACGCGTTCCCGCGCCTTGTAGGCGTTATTGAGCCAGATCGGGATATAGCGGTCATCCGCACTTTTTTCATCCAGTGCTGCAATGCCGCCGCAGCCGTAATGGCCGCAGACCACGATATCCGGGATCATCAGGTGGTTGATGGAGAATTCCAGCACCGCCGACAGGTTCCAGTCGTTGGTGGCGACAATGTTGCCGACGTTACGGTGCACGAAGATCTCGCCCGGCCGGGTCTGGGTAATGGTGTTGACCGGAACGCGGGAATCGGAGCAGCCGATCCAGAGCACCGTCGGTCGCTGCTGCTTGGCAAGTTCCTCGAAGTAGTCCCGCTCGCGGTCAAAGACATCTGAAACGAAGCGCTTGTTGCCATCCAAAAGCGTAGTGATCATTGTTCCCCTCCCGCTTCAGCCGAGAATCTGCCACACCTGTTTTTTCATGCCGTATCACACTATGTTTTTTTGGATTTCCCGTCAAGCCGTCAATGCCCCTGCACCTCACCACGCATGACGCCGGGTGGCCTGATGAATTCGATGAAACGTTCCTGCAACCGCTCTGCATCCGCACTGTTTCCCGATTGCCGCAGCACCTCAATCACGCATTCCGCCGTGCACAGTCCGGATTCCTTCTGGTTTTTCCTGAGGTTGTAGAGTGATTTTCCGGGAAGATTGAGCCCGACTCTGCGAACATTTTGCAGATACGGACTTCTCTGGTGGATCTTGCGCGCCTCATGCCAGGTGCCATCGATCAGGAT
The DNA here is from genome assembly GCA_903868145.1 of uncultured Desulfuromonadales bacterium. Classification (GTDB taxonomy): domain Bacteria; phylum Desulfobacterota; class Desulfuromonadia; order Geobacterales; family Pseudopelobacteraceae; genus CAIPTY01. The sequence goes on from CAIPTY010000051.1 coordinate 77,482, forward strand.
CACATGACGAATATCCGACAGATCAAAATTACCATCGCCCGGGGAACCGGGATAGATCAGAGCCACACCCCCCGCTTCAATCTCCCCGATCAGCTTTTCAGGCGGATTAATCCGATCCCAGCGGATCTGTTCGGCTGCGTCTCCCAGAACATCCACTACCAGACGGCCGGTATTGGATCGTTTGGCAAACTCTTTTGAATGGGTCAACAGGGTGATTTTCATACATGTCCGGAGCGCAGGAATGGATAAAGGCTGATTGCAAAGGTCTGCGGAACAAAGGGGAAAATTATGCTGCCTTCGGTAGTGCAATCTCAAGTTTGCGCCCGACAGCAGCCGCATAACGCATAAGGGTTCTGATGCTTGGCAATGGTCGACCGGACTCAATGCGGGCAACTACAGACTGTGTGGTGCCCATCCTGCTCGCCACTTGCTCCTGACTCAAGCGGGCCTGAAGTCTGGCTTCGATCATCCTTCCAGCAAATTTAAACTCCTGTTCAAGTGATTCGTACTCTTTTTTGAACTCCTCGCCATTCATCAATTCGCTTTTCAGTGCGGATAGTTTCTTACCCATTGTCAATCTCCTTTATCCTGTTCAATGCCATTGCAATTTCATGTGCGGGTGTTTGCGGAGTTTTCTTAATAAATACCCGCAGAATCACAATCCGTTTTCCGGCAACGGTCACATATAAGGCACGAGAAATTCCCGAACGCCCTTTTGCCCGCATCTCCCATAACTTCCCCTGAACATGTCTGAGATAAGGCATACCCAGATTCTCAAGACCAAATTGCTCGATCAACTCAGTTATTCTCAACATGCGCGCCTGCATGTCAGGGGGAAGAGAAAGAAACTCGGCCTCCACAGTATCATTCAGAAATTCTGTTTGCCACTTGACCGTCATGTTGGGATTATAGCTTTTATGCGATAATTATCAAGAAGAAAAACTGCTTATGGTCAACGCTGCTGGGGGTATGTGATGGGAAGTATCAAAGCAGCCCTCCGGGGTTTCGAAAAGCCGAAAGGCTTGTTGTGTATACCCACGCTGCAATCTGGTACGTCTGCGAACCGGAAAATCTTGGCAAGGCTGCAACAAAAGCAATTGACGAGACCTGGAACTCTGGCGATTTTTATGCGGCTGCCCTTTTAGGTTCTTCTCTTCCAATGTCCAGAAGTGCCTCAGGGTGACGAGAGGCAATCCGTAATAGTACACGTGCCGGACCCTCTGGTTTGCGGCGGCCCTGCTCCCAATTTCTCAATGTTCCAACGCTGATGCCTACAAGAGCTGCGAATTTATCCTGTGAAAGGTCGAACTTTTCTCGTATAGCCCGAACTTCGGTTTCCGGAAATTCAAAAGACCTGGAGGGCTGCATGGTGCCTTTCATGATCGCTGCGCCCTGTTTCACGCTTGCCAACAGTTCCTGGAAAAGTTCATCTTTCATTGGTATTCCTCCTCGATAATTCTTTTAAGGTGTTTGAGTTGTTCCTGGGTCAGATTTTCCTGAATATTTTTCGGATACATGAACAGCAGCAGAATGATCCCCTGGACGGTGAACCAGTAGTATATCACTCGTGCGCCACCGCTCTTGCCTCGCCCTTCCAATCCCCAACGCACTTTGCGAAGTCCACCACCGCCAGGGATCACTTTGCCGACATCAGGGCGTTCCAGTAAGGTTGCCTGAAACAGACGATATTCCTCGTCGGACAGGGTGGCTAAAAGTTGCTTGGTAAATATTGGAGTTTCGATGATGAGCATGAGAGGAGTATACGTCATTGACGCAGTTGCTGCAAGGTGGAAATCAAAGAAATGAGTTGCTGGGAAGGATCAAAGCAGCCCTCCGGGGCTTCAAAAACCTCGGAGAGATGGTTATAGAGCTTGGTTGATTTTCAGGTTGGGCAGGCTTTATTGTCCACCGTTTTCGTTACCGGTTGAAGCATTGTACCGTTTGGGTAACAGTGAATCAGGTGCCCGCTCTATCAGGCTATTCAATGATATTTCCCTTCTCGTCAGTTTTTCTCCCGTTTTTGTCGATGTAAATAATATCCGGTGGCGTACTGGATTTCTTAGCTTTTGGCGGAGTATCAGGTTTTAGTTCAGGCTTTGTGACTCCGTCTATCTTTACAGCTTTTGGATTCATCTGGTCGCTGGATTTACCAAGAGGCTGATTTATTGGTGGTGTAATCGCTGCGTTTTCTTCCAAAATATCAGGTGAAAGAGACTGTTTCAGGCCGTTGAGAAGCTTAGGCTTAAACTCACTCCAAAAAACCAGTGCGGCATCATCTTTCCCATAACTAGAATTCCCCCCCAAATGGATAGTACAATTCCAGCTTTTTCCACCATCACTTGAGTCAAATTGCATTTCCACCGCTTGTACCACGCCGGTCATCCCCTGGCCGATACCAAATCCACCTGAAGACACAAGCACGTGGAGAGATTGATCCATTGACGGGTCTAAAACCCCCTTGCGGGATACAGACTTACGAACGGTATAGCCTCGCTCGACACTAACTGTTTCGACAACATTCATAAAATCTGGGCGGGGAAACTTAAGCCTGATAACATCTTTAAGTTGGGTATGTACTGGCTTATCAAACAAAAGCCTATACTGGCATCCATAGAGAATAACAAGCAAAAACAAAAACATTATACATTTCGGCACAACTCTCATCTTACCCCTCCGGCTCCAGTTTTATCCTGTATGTGTAGTGGTATACAGAGTGGCTTTCTAATGAACAATGAAAATATGCTGCAAATGGTACTGAACCTGCGTATTTGTCCGAGAAGTATAAAGGGCGCTACTGCATCACCGACAGACCTTCGGTAGCGGCAGCCCTCACAAGATGTTCATCAAAAGCGCTGAACTGCATACTGATATGCTGCCTGCCTGAAAGCCTCAGCGCACTGGCCAGATGTACGGAATCATAGCCGCGCAATCCATGTCGCTGCGCCAGGTCAGCAGCCAACTGTTCATCAACATCCAGCGCCAAAATGTGCTGCCAGTCACTACGAACCGACTGAAGCAGCAGTTCGTACAACTGCCGATCCAGATCGCGGTTGTTGCAGCGTCGTGTCAGGGCCGAGACCATCTCCGGCAATGCAACCCGGCTGGTGGCAATCATATCAGCACCACGCACCCATGAACGAACATCAACGGAATAAGTCTCGTCAATATACAGCTTTACCAGGCTGCTGGTATCGCAATACAGAATCATTGACGCTCCGAAAGGATGGTCTCGGACAAAAGTTCTCCATCAATCCTGACGCCCGTGAGACCGCTCGGTTTACCGCCACTCCAGGAAGCTCCGCCTTCTGCCACCAGCCCCAATACAGCCCTGCGTTCGGGGGTGATCGGCACCAGAAGGGCCACTTCCCTGCCATGATCGGTGACAATAACCTCTTCGCCCTGGCTGGCATAGCCTATGTACGTGCTCAGGTGAGCCTTAAGATCGCGAATTCCCACTGCATGCATATAAAAACCTCCCAGCGTATTTGTGACTACAAAATACCATTTATTGAAGACATAATCAATGGTAATAGAGGCACTCACACACCGAGGTTTGCCTCAGACCATTTTTCCCGTTATACTGCACCTGTGGTTCATAACATCCCGAACAGAAGGTGACATACTCATGGCCAAATGCTCACACTGCAACGCCCCGCTGCCTGACGGCTCGGTGCTCTGCGTCTATTGCGGCGACCGTAACGACATCGATCTCGCGGGGATCCACTACTATACCACCCATGAAAGCGACACCCCCCGCATCTGCCCCCGCTGTGACATTCGCCTGAAAACCCTGGACCTGAAGCTGAACGGCACCTTCCTGATCGAGCGCTGCGTTCAGTGCCTGGGGCTGTTCTTCGATCCGGGCGAACTGGAAGCGCTGCTAGAGGCGACCGTCAGCAATGTGTTCCTGATCGACAGAAAAGGCCTGGACAGCATCAATCTCCGTCGCCAGGCCGATCAGTATCCCATCGCCTATATCAAATGCCCGGTCTGCACGCAATACATGTACCGGGTCAACTTCGGCACCAGAAGCGGCGTGATCATCGACCGCTGCAAGGCCCACGGGGTCTGGCTGGACGGCGGAGAACTGCGGCATCTGATGGAATGGATGAAGCTGGGGGGCAAGTTGCTTGACCAGGAGAGGCAGGAACAGATCCGCAAGGAAGAGCTGAAACGGGAAAGCGAGCAGCGGGAGAAGCTGGCTAAAATTCAGGTTGAACCATCACCGTTCGGCAGCTTCGGCGATCCGCTGCGACAGTCGGATCCGGACCTTTTTGATATCATCCACAAGGCTCTGCGGCTCTTTACGCGGTAATTTGCAATTGCTCCGCAGGTGGGAACGTGGTATATTTTCCCGACCTCTGAACCACAGGGACACCACCTGTGGTTTTTTTATGCCGGATCAGATTAACAGCACTGTAAGCAAGGAGACGGGAATGGTTCACAGAAGGAAACGCACTAAAATAAAATCGCCCGGTTTGACGGAACTGCCGCCGCTGGCGCTGGATGCGCCCTCGCTGATACATGACTACCGCCACTATTTCGCGTACATCCTCGGTCAGAACAAGTATTGCTATTCGGTCAATTATTTTTACAAGGCGCTGGCGCTGACCGTCCGGGACCGCCTGATGGATCGCTGGAGAAGGACCCGCTGCTCCTACATCGAGTCCAATTGTAAACGGGGCTACTACCTGTCGCTGGAATTTCTGATGGGTCGCACCCTCGGCAACGCCATGCTGAACCTCGGCATTACCGATGCCGCTTCCCAGGCCATGCAGCAGTTGGGCATCAACCTGGAGGAACTGACTGAAACCGAGATAGATGCGGGACTTGGCAACGGCGGACTCGGGCGTCTGGCAGCCTGTTTTCTGGACAGTTGCGCCACCCTCCAGCTGCCGGTCATGGGGTATGGCATCCGCTATGAATACGGCATGTTCCGCCAGCGGATCGTGGATGGCCGTCAGATGGAGGAGCCGGATCACTGGCTGCGCGACGGCAACCCCTGGGAGCAGGAGCGACCGGAATTTATCCAGCGCGTCCGCTTCGGAGGACGCACGGAACATTACCGGACGGATGGCGGCGAGCAGCGTGTCCGCTGGGTTGACAGCCGGGATGTGCTGGCAGTCCCCTACGATATTCCGATCCCCGGTTTTCGCAACGGTACGGTCAACACCCTGCGACTCTGGAAGGCAGCCGCCACCGATGCCTTTGACCTGGGTGAGTTCAACGCCGGCGGCTATGCCGAATCTGTGGCCACCAAGAATGAAGCGGAAAACATCACCATGGTGCTGTATCCCAACGATGCCAGTGAAAACGGCAAGGTGCTCCGCCTGCGCCAGCAGTATTTCCTTGCCTCGGCCAGTCTCCAGGATGTCATGGATCGCTGGGTGATGGTGCGCAAGGGTGATTTCAGCGAATTTGCCGCCAATAACTGCTTCCAGTTGAACGATACCCATCCAAGCTGCGCCGTTCCAGAACTGATGCGCATCCTGATGGACGACCAGGGAATGGGCTGGGATCAGGCATGGGGGATAACCTGCCGGACAATGGCCTACACCAATCACACCCTATTGCCCGAAGCGCTGGAAAAATGGCCGCTACCGCTCTTCGGCCAGTTGTTGCCGCGGATTCTGGAAATCATACTGGAGATCAACGCCCGCTTCATGGCAGAGGTTTCCAGCCGCTGGCCCGGTGATAATGACCGCATGCGACGCATGTCCATCATCGAAGAAGGTCCGGTGCTTCAGATACGGATGGCCTATCTTGCCATAGCGGGGAGTTTTTCCGTCAACGGTGTAGCCGCTCTGCACTCGCAACTGCTGGTGCAGGGGCTGTTCCGCGATTTTCATGAGCTTTGGCCGCACAAGTTCAACAACAAGACCAATGGGGTAACCCCGCGGCGTTGGATTGCGCACTGCAACCCCGGTCTGAGTCATCTGGTCACCGAGAAGATCGGCGACGCATGGGTGGCAGATCTGCAGCAGATCAGCCGGATTGCCGAATTCGCCGATGATTCTGCATTCCGAAAACACTGGCATACCGTGAAGCAGTCCAACAAAGAACGGCTGTCCGCCCTTGTCCAGGCTAAATGCAGCGTCGCCTTCAACCCGGAAGGACTGTTCGATGTCCAGGTCAAGCGCATTCACGAGTACAAGCGCCAGTTGCTGAACATTCTGCACGTCATCCATCTCTATGACCGGATCAAGCGTGAAGACACGGCACTCTGGACCAATCGCTGCGTGCTGATCGGCGGAAAGGCCGCGCCCGGGTATGCCATGGCAAAACTGATCATCAAGCTGATCAATAACGTTGCCAACGTGGTCAATGCCGACCCGGCCGTCGGTGACAGGCTCAAGGTGGCGTTCCTGCCCAACTACAGCGTGACCGCCATGGAGGTGATCTGCCCCGGCACCGATCTTTCGGAGCAGTTGTCAACGGCAGGTAAAGAGGCGTCCGGCACCGGGAACATGAAGTTCATGATGAATGGTGCCCTGACCATCGGCACGCTTGACGGCGCCAATATCGAAATCCGCGAGGAGGTGGGAGCGGATAACTTCTTCATGTTCGGGCTGACCAGCGAAGAGGTGGAGGAAATGCGGGGAAACTATGACCCGCTCGGCATCATCAGCCGTGATGACGAATTGCAGAAGGTCATGACACTCCTGCGCTGCGGCCACTTCAATCTGTTTGAGGCAGGTCTGTTCGATCCGATCATCAACGCAATCTGCAGCCCGCACGACCCTTGGATGGTTGCAGCGGATTTCCGCAGCTTCGCCAATGCCCAGAGGCTTGTGGCTACCGCCTATCAGGACCGCGAGCGCTGGACCCGCATGAGCATCATCAACACCGCGAACAGCGCCAAATTTTCCACTGACCGGACAATCAGCGACTATAACAGGGAGATATGGCATCTGAAACCAATGCCGATTGTAGACGGGGAATAATTTTTCCCCGAAAAGATTGGGTGGAGTGCTAATCAGGGCATGATATCGTATTCATATAAGGGTCGGCTGGATATTACGTGTCGTCTTGCATAATTTATGATTGTTGTACATAATGCCACCATTGAAGCGTTGGAGGAATAACAGTGATGGTGACAATTTCCACAGCAGAAGCCAGAAACCATTTTTCGCATTACATCTCGATGGTCGAACAGCAACATGAAAAAATCGTCGTCGAGAAACGGGGGAAAAAGGTGGCGCTCATAATTCCATTTGCTGAAAAGAGTGAACACTCGGTGTCATCGATATTTTCTATTGCTGCGCTGGACGCTCTTCCTTCCCAAAGTGACCGCTTTGTCGGCATTGTCAAAGAAGCCGATCTTGATTATCGGGATAGCAGAGCTGGCCATCTCCTGGCAAAATATTCGTGAAAATTCTGGTTGACACAAATATCTTTCTGGACATTCTGCTCCAGCGAAAGCCCCTCTTTAAAGACTCGCAGAGAGTTTTCAAGCTGGTTGAAAACCAGCTTGCCGAAGGGTTTATTGCTCCGATTACCATTAATAACATTGTCTATATTGCCAGAAAGTCACACCAGCAGGATCGAATCAAAAACTTCATTACCGCCATGTCAGATACCTTCGAGATATGCCAGATGAATTCCGACATAGTGCGTCAGGCGATAAAGCTTCATTTCAGCGACTTTGAGGATGCTCTGCAAGCATCCATGGCCGCAGCACATCATTGTAACGTCATCATTACATCCAATATAAGCGATTATCAGCACTCTCCCGTACCTGCAATAGCAGCAAACGAGTTCCTGTCACAATTTCAATTTTCATGAACTATATTTAACAATCACGAGAATTTTTACACACCCCGCGCACCGTTTCCTGACATCCCCCACATTATCCCCATCCGGCAATAACTCCAGATACTTCTTGCAGAAGAAGCTGTTCCCCTTGCTGATCTCCTCGTACATCATCGGTTCGGCCTTGGCTTTAACCATTGCGCGATACTTTCCCCTGGGCATCTTGTCCAGATAATGTATGTGTTGTCTACGTTTATCACCCAATAATGAATGTTACGTCCAGCGTTCGTTTTGGTCTTTGAAAAAAGCCGCGAAACCTCAATGAAAAGGATTCACGGCTTTCTGGGTCAGTTCAAATTATCATCTGTTAAGCTCTATCCCTCCTGTTTCCTCTAAACTACTACAATTTTTTATAGGTAAAAGTCTTAGTGCTTGGGGTAAAAAAATTCCCAGTTGTCACGATTGTACTCACATACCCATTGGAGTCATATGTATATGTTTCTGTATATGATGGATTATTGCCAATGCTACCAAAATTATTATATTTTGTTGATACCATCGATACCTTGCCATCAGACGTATAAGAATAATTCCTATCCATAGTCGTGCCATCACTACTCTTAGTATTTAAAAGCTTATTGCTGTTATTATAGGTATTTAAATAAGCCGTCTCTAACCCGTAGAACGCTTGTACTTGTCTAGTTAAATAGTAATTGTTATCGTAATAGAGTGTTTCTACCGGGCTCGCAACAATCAGACCCGATGACGAATACGTATAGGTTGTCGTTGTAGAAGGAGAGGTTGAAGTTGAAGTTTTTGACGATATTGTCCCATTGCTATTGTAAATATATGATATGTCAGTGGTAGTGGTATAACCATCAGACCTTTTCCACACCTGTCGTGTGATATTACCATGTGAGTCAAAAGTATAGCTGGTCGTTGATGATGATCCGTCTGTACTGCTTGTGCTTACAGTCATGTTTATCACGCTATCAGAAGCGTCCAGAGTATAAGAAAATGTTTTTGTCTCAGTGATACCGTTGTTAGATACTGTTTTTATTGTATCATTTACCCAAGAACCTTTCTTCATTGGACCGGTGGAACCAATAATACCTATACCACCTGCATCAGTTACAGTTCCCATCCCAGTTACAGCGTCAGTGCCAGTTACAGTGCCAGTTACAGTGCCGGTACCAGCGCCGGTACCAGTACCAGTACCAGTACCAGTACCAGTACCAGTACCAGTACCAGTACCAGTGCCAGTGCCGGTGCCGGTGCCGCTCGGAGGGGGTTGTGGTATATTGGAGCTGTTTACCGCTCCTCCTTTGATATTAGCCACTTGAGAGGTGAATATCGTAGCGCCGGTGCTCGTGTTGGTTATTGTGACATTGCCGCCGGATACACTTACACTCACCTTGTCAAACATTCCATCAAGGCCGGTGTGATCGGCTCTGTAGGTATCCGTTATCGGATTAACAGTCGGTACATTGTAAGCTTGAAGCAGCGGGCCAATGCCTGCCTGAAGATCAGATATTGCCTGAGGTATTCTGTTTGCTATACCTTGCATGGTCGTTGGCTGAGGGTTGCCGTAGATAGTGGCCAAATCGCTGCCAGCAGCAGCGATGTTCACAACCAGATTGGACAAGGGGTTTATGTTGGCAGTCCCCTTGTCATTCGAAAATGAGTACAGCGTATAGCTTGTCCCGTTGGCCGTTCCAACTGCCTTAAGAATGAAAGGTTTTGTCATTCCAGTTACGTTGAAAGAATAGGAACCATCGGTGCCAATTGGTAGCGAAAGCTCCTTCGGTGTTGGTGCAGAATCTTTGAGATAGACAGTACCAGTAATAACCGCGCCAGCTGCCGCGATACCAGATACTGTGTCTGTTGTTCCGGCAGATCCTCCGGGACTGCCACCGCCACCTCCGCTGCAACCTGTTAAACCAAGCACCATGGCAATGAATAATGCAAGCAACACATTGATTAAATTCCTTTTCATCTCCTGTTCTCCTCCCAATTTTTTTTAAAATCTCTTCAGCGTTAGAGCTGGCTAAAACACCTTCCAAACTATCTTGCTTCTCTACGGCAATTCTCCCGGGTGCGTTTCCTTGATTTTTTTCACAAGCTTCTCTTTGAACTCCAGCCACATCTTTTCTGCCACGTCATAATTCTGATTAACCCAATTAGCTCCCTCCTTTTTCATAATAAAAATGCCGCGTATTGGCAGTGGAGCAATTGCGGCATGTGAAAAATTAAATCGGGTACTGTCTCCAATGTTGCGCATCCGGCGCACAGCATCATCACTACACACATCAACAGAAGCAATCGGTTCATCCCATCCCAATTTTAATTTTGATCTAAACTACATATAAGGTTTTGAATATTTTCAAATTTTCAATCTTAAAACATGGTAACTATACATATAAATGTGTAATTGTCAATAAATTCATAATATCATTTTGTGTTCATAGCCTCTCTAAAAGCTGATTATCTGCAAGGGGGTGTTATGAAGACAACGAGAGAACTGCTTGGGGCGAGGATAAAGGAATTACGAAAACGTAGGGGTCTGACGCAGGAAAAACTTGCCGAGCAGGTTGATTTGGCGACCAACTATATAAGCCTTATCGAAGTAGGGAGAACGTCGCCATCGCTGGAGACTATGGAAAATGTTGCCCGCGCTCTTGGTGTGGAACTTAAAGGTCTGTTTGATTTTGTACATCTGGAGCCGGAGGAAGTCTCTATTGGAGGTATGGACAGATATTTCGGGCGGGTCGATGAGCGGGATAAACGGTTACTGATGCGTATCGCAAAACTCATGGGAGAGTGATAGTTCTAATTGGCAGCTTTCTGCGCACATCAGCTACCCAAGCGTCAAGCCCCGGATGAAGTTACGGAGGAACTGGTCGCCGCAGGGTTTATAGTTTCTGTGCCCCTGCCCTCGAAACATGGCGGACAGTTCGGACTTTGAGAGCTGGATACCGGCCTTTGCCAGTATCGCACGCATCGCTTCCTCATTCAACTCCAGAGCTATCCTGATCTTTCTGAGAATAAGGTTATTGTCCAGAACCGCAGGCGGCGATGTGAGCATATCAGACCTCTGCTCGCGGGCGCCCCGCCGGTAAATGATCAGGCCATCCAGAAACGCCGCCATCACCCTGTCATCGCAAACGACAAAGCCGGGCTCTTCCTCTTTCTTCAGCAGCTTCAGCACATCGAGCGGGCCGATATCACCGCCGCCCAGCGCGCATATCCCGGCAATGCTCTCACCATTCAGCTTCAGCGCATACCGCAGCCTGCGGAGCAGATCGTTATTGGTCATCCGGTTTCTCTTTCGGAGTATTCCCGGAGGGGAGGACACCTGTCTCAGGGAGCTGCCCGCCTGTCTGCAGCGGCTGCTGGGGTAAAGGCAACGGCTTGACGGCGGCTCCTCCATGTTTGGGACAGTATTCAGTCGGTTCTGTCCCGGCAATATAGTATTCATCCTGTCGTGCCGGACAGTCCGGTGCCGCCAGAAAACCTGTGGCAGGGTCGATGGAAACAGAGACTACCGTATCCGGTCTGGTGAAATCGGCAACCGGTTTCGATGCCACAGCCGTGCGCATGAAGTGTTCCCAGATCGGCGTAGCGACAGCTCCGCCGGTGAAACCTTTGCCGCCGGGCCGGGGCTTGTCATATCCCACCCAGACCCCGGTTATGATCTGCGGGGTATAGCCGACAAACCAGGCGTCCCGATAGTCATCGGTGGTGCCGGTCTTTCCGGCGGATGGATGTGTCTGGCTGAATTTCTTCAGGCTCTTGGCCGTACCATAATTCAGTACATCCTTCAGCATCTGGGTGGTGACAAAGGCGGTGGCCGGGGAAAGTACCGGGGCGGTTACCGGCGGATTTTCCATCCAGCTGCGATGTCTGGTGTCATACACGCGGACAATGGTTCTCGCTTCGCTGCGTGTGCCGCCGGTAGCCAGCGGGGTGTAGGCCAGCACCAGATCCTTCAGGGTGACTTCATCCGTTCCCAGGGCAAGGGAGAGGCCATTCTCTGAACGTAACGGCAGCCCCATCCTGCCGGCAAAATCGACAAAACCGGGCACGCCGACCGCCTCAAGCAGCTTCACCGTGATGATATTGTTTGAATGGGCCAGTGCCTGCCTGAGAGAAAGCTCGCCATACCGTACCTTTCCGTAGTTATGCGGCTTCCAGACCTCGTTATTGCCCCGGTCATAGGTTACCGGCGTATCATCCCAAATGCTCCCCGCCGTGATCCCTTTTTCCAGGGCTGCCGCATAGATCAGTGGTTTGATAGCCGAGCCGGGTTGCCGCTTGGCAGAAAAAGCCCGGTTAAATCCACTCGCAAGAACATCGACACCCCCGACGGCCGCCAGCACATCACCCGTGGCACTATCCACGCAGATCAATGCGCCCTGCAAATCGGGAGAAACCCGTTTGACCCCTTCGCGCAGTGCCAGCTCTGCCTGCTTCTGCAGCTTCAGATCCAGGGCTGCAGTCACTTCCAGCCCACCCTGTTCAATTATCTCCGCTCCGTAGCGCTCAATCAGCCTGCTCCTGAGATAGGCGACATACTGCGGGGCCTGTCCCGGTTTGACAAACGATGCCGGATGGGTTCGCAGTACCTGTTGCTGTCTGGCGGAGATCATGTTCAACTCAACCATACGCTTGAGAACCACGTCCCGCCGCCCCGTGATATCCAGCGGTTTACCCAGCGGATTGTAGCGGGAAGGGTTTTTCTGCACACCGGCCAACTGGGCGCATTCGGCGTCGTTCAACTCCTCGGGGCTCTTATCGAAATAGAGTCGGGCTGCCTGGGCGATTCCCCAGGCTCCGTTCCCATAATAGATTTCGTTAAAATACATCTCCAGAATCTGCTTTTTGGTATATTTCTCTTCGAACTCAACTGCCATGCGGGCTTCATCGAGTTTCCGCTCCAGAGTTTTCGCACCGGTAAGATACCGGTTCTTGATCAATTGCTGGGTGATGGTAGACCCCCCTTCTGCCAGTCGCCCCTTGACCACGTTCTTGACCATGGCACGGGCGATCCCGCGCACATCGATCCCGCCATGCTCGTAAAAACGGGCGTCTTCCACAGCCACCACGGCCTTTTGCAGAAATGCGGGAATACGCTCGATTGTGACCCAGTAGCGTTTTTCCGGCAGGATCCGGCCAACGAAGCGCCGCTGATTGTCAAAAACCTTGATGGAGGAATATCCGGACGGAAGAGATGGATATGTGGCGAAATTGTCCTGAGCCACGACTATTGACACCGTGTTCAGTAGGAGAAGAAGGCTTACCAGAAAAGAGCGGTGTATTCTTTTTTGAAGCAGGAACACTTTGAAATGCAATGGGTATTTACTCCTTCAGCTTGAAAAAGAGAAGGACAGCCAAACAGCCGCCCCGCCCCAAGCCTACTTCAAATTCTTCTTGATCCTCTCCACCGCCTCAATCACATTCTCGCGATGGCCGAAGGCCGACAGGCGGAAATACCCTTCCCCGCTCGGGCCGAAGCCACTGCCGGGGGTGCCGACCACGTTGCATTCGGTCAGAAGCTTGTCGAAAAACTCCCAACTGGTCATGCCGCCTGGCGTCTTGAGCCAGATGTAGGGGGCATCCACGCCGCCGAAGCAGGTGACGCCGACCTCCTTCAGACCCTCACGGATGATGCGGGCGTTCTCCATGTAGTAGTCGATAATCTCCCTGGTCTGTGCCCACCCTTCGTCGGAATAAACCGCAGCCGCGGCACGCTGCACCGGGTAGGAGGCACCGTTGAACTTGGTGGTGGTGCGGCGCAGCCAGAGTTTGTTAAAACTGTACTTCTCGCCGGTGCTGGTGGTTCCCATGACCTCTTCCGGTACGACCACCAGGCCGCAGCGGACGCCGGTGAAACCGGCAGTCTTGGAGAAGGAGCGGAACTCGATGGCGCACTTTTTGGCACCTTCGATCTCGTAGATGGAGTGCGGGATCTCCGGATTGGTGATGAAGGCCTCGTAGGCTGCGTCGAAGAAAATCACCGCATCATTGGCGTTGGCGTAATCGACCCACTTTTTCAGCTCGGCCTTTGAGGCCACGGTGCCGGTCGGGTTGTTGGGGAAGCAGAGGTAGATGATGTCCACTTTCTGGGTTGGAAGGGACGGAATGAAGTTGTTGGCCTCGTTGCAGGGCAGGTAGACGATGTTCTGGTAGTATCCCTTTTCGTCGGCCTCGCCGGTACGACCGATCATGACGTTGGTGTCGTTGTAGACCGGGTAGACCGGATCGCCGATAGCCACCACGTTATCCAGTGCGAAGATGTCCAGGATGTTGGCGCAGTCACACTTCGAGCCATCGGAGATGAACATCTCTTCTGTTTTCAGGGACACGCCCAGCGGCTGGTAGGATTTTTCGATGATGGCGTTGATCAGCCAGTCGTACCCCTGCTCCGGGCCGTAGCCGGCGAATTTGTCGGTGGTGGCCAGGTCGTCTACTGCGTCGTGGAATGCTTTCAATACGGCCGGTGCCAGCGGACGGGTCACATCGCCGATCCCCAGGCGGATGACCTTGGCGTCAGGGTTGGCGGCGGAAAATTCGCGCACGCGGCGGCCGATCTCGGGGAACAGGTAGCCGGCTTTGAGTTTCAGGTAGTTGTCGTTGATCTTTGCCATCAGTTGTAAATCCTCCGAAAGTATTTACCACAGAGACACGGAGACACAGAGAAATCTAAATAAAAAAGATTTGGGGTTTAAACGTAACGTTCTCAGGTTGTAAATCCTGAATCGGTTTTCTGTGGGTTACACCCAAACATTCTTTCGTTTTTCTCAGTGACTCCGTGTCTCTGTGGTGAGAGTGAAGTTGTTATTTAAGTCCTAAAACATCCTGCATGTCGTACAGCCCGGGAACCTTGCCCACGACCCATCTGGCCGCCCGCACTGATCCGCGCGAGAACATATCACGGGTCATGGCGCGGTGGGAGATTTCGATCCTCTCGCCCTGGCCGATGAAGTAGACCGTATGTTCGCCGATGATGTCGCCGCCACGAACCGTCTGCATGCCGATCTCTTCCCGGGTTCGTTCACCGATAATCCCTTCTCGGCTGCAGCGGGCAACTTTATTGTAATCGCGACCAAGCGCTCCGGCTACAACCTCACCCATCCGCACGGCAGTGCCGGATGGCGCATCCTTTTTCTTGTTGTGATGCAGCTCGACGATCTCCACATCGAAGTCATCGCCCAGGGTTTTAGCCACATCCTTCAGGATTTTGAAACAGACGTTGACACCTACCGACATGTTGGGGGCCAGCACAACGGGAATGTCTTTTGCCAATTCGGCAGCAAAGAGCCGCTCTTCGGGAGTAAAGCCGGTTGAACCGATAACGATTGATTTTTTCTGTAAACCACAGACCTCCAGGTTCTTCAGAGAGACCTTGGGGGAGGTGAAGTCAATCAGCACGTCGCAGCCAGCCACCACGGCGTTCAGGTCGTCGGAGATATTCACCCCCAGGGCACCGCAGCCAGCTACCAGACCGACATCCTGCCCGGTTTGCGGATGCCCTGGACGTTCGAGTGCACCGGAGAGATGCACCCCCTCGGCCTCAATCACGGAGTTGATGATGCGCTGTCCCATGCGTCCGGCAGCGCCACAGACGGCTATTTTTATCATGGTAAAACCTCTTTTTTCACCACGGAGACACGGAGACACAGAGAAAAACCAAAAGTTAAAATCGTTATGGGAATACAAGGAGAAAATCTTATGGATTATAGCAGACAGGCTTTTGTATTAACCCTTGATGTACCTTTTGACGTTCTCCGTGTCTCTGTGTCTCCGTGGTGGATTTTTAAAATCTATATCAACTTATACTCTTTCATGATCGCTTCCAGCCTGGCCTTGTTGGGTGCGCTCATTTCACACAGCGGCAGCCGGACCTCTTCGGAGCACTTACCCATCAGCCCCAGAGCGGTCTTGACCGGAATCGGGTTGCTCTCGATAAACATGGCATTTCCGATCTTGAGGGTCTTGAGGTGAAGTTGGCGCGCTTTCTCCAGATCACCGGCAAAGAAGGCGTCAGTCAGGTCGCCGACCTCTTTGGGCATGATATTCGCGAGCACAGAAATGATCCCTACGGCGCCGCAGGCCATCATCGGGAAGGTGATGAAATCGTCGCCGGAGAATACGTCGATGTTGTCGCCGCACAGCGCGATGATCTCAGAGGCCTGCTGCAGGGAACCGGTGGCCTCCTTGATGGCGACGATATTTTTGTGAGGTGCCAGGCGGGCCACGGTCTCAGGTAGCAGGTTAACGCCGGTGCGGCCCGGCACATTGTACAGAATCTGCGGGATCTCGACGGCATCGGCGATGGCGGTGTAATGGCGATAGAGCCCTTCCTGGGTCGGTTTGTTGTAGTAGGGGGTCACCAGCAAAACCCCGGCCACGCCAAGCTCTTTGGCCTCGCGGGTCAGGTGGATGGCCTCGGCAGTGGAGTTGGAACCCGTGCCGGCAATGACCGGAACCCGCCCTTTGGCCTGCTCGAAGACAATTCGGATCACATCCAGATGCTCTTCGTTATCCAGGGTGGACGATTCACCGGTGGTGCCGCAGGCAACGATGGCGTCGGTACCGTTCACGATCTGGAAATCCACCAGTTCACGCAGCTTTTTTTCATCAACCGCTCCATTGCTGAACGGTGTTACGATGGCGACGATGCTTCCTTTGAACATGACTGATACCTCCGTATCATAAATTTACAGGAATGTTGCCATCTTCTCGCCCTTGATCAAATCCTCGATGGTTTCCCGTTCACGAACCACTTCGAACCGATCACCCTTCACCATAACCTCGGCCACGCGGGGACGGCTGTTGTAACTGCTGCTCATGGCGAAACCGTAAGCCCCGGCAGACATGAATGCCACCAGATCGCCCTGTCTGAACATGGGCACCTCGCGCCCCTTGACCAGAAAATCACCCGATTCGCAGATCGGTCCGACAATGTCGGCGACAATCATGCCGTCCTGGTCCTTCTTAACCGCCTGGACTCCATGGAATGAATCGTAGAGAGCCGGACGGGCCAGGTCGTTCATCCCGGCGTCAATCATAATGAAATTCTTGTCGTCGCGAGCCTTGGTGAAGAGGCACTTGGACACCAGGATTCCCGCGTTGCCCACAAGATTGCGACCCGGTTCAAACACCAGGTGCATACCCAGATCTTTCGTCGCGTTCACAATCTCCTTGCCGTAATCAGCGGGCACGGGAGGTTCTTCCTCATTGTACTGGATCCCCAGACCGCCACCGCAGTCGAAGTATTTCAGATCGATACCCTGGCCACGAAGTCTGGCGATCATGATCTTGAGCTTCTCGATTGAGTCTACAAAAGGGTTTACCTTGGTCAACTGGCTGCCGATGTGCATGTCGATTCCGACCACATCGATGCCGGGCAGGGTCGCGGCACGGGTGTATTCTTCCATGGCACGGTCAATGGTGATGCCGAACTTGGCGTTTTTCAGACCGGTAGTGATATAGGGGTGGGTGCCGGGATCAACGTCCGGATTGACACGGATGGCGATGCCTGCCTTTTTCCCTGTACGCCTGGCAATCTCGGAGATTCGGGTCAGCTCCTGCTCCGACTCCACGTTGAACATCAGGATACCGGTAGTGAGGGCGTATTCGATTTCGTCGTCCTTCTTGCCGACACCGGAGTAGACCACCTTCCCGGGATCAACACCGGCCTTCAGGGCGCGGTACAGCTCACCGCCGGAGACAATGTCCACACCGCCCCCCAGATTGATGAAGGTCTTGAGTACCGACTGGGTCGAGTTGGCCTTGACCGAGTAACAGATGGTGTGGGGCACATCGGCAAAAGCCCCGTCAAAGGCAGTAAAATGGCGTGTAAGAGTGGCGTGGGAGTAGGCGTAAAAAGGGGTGCCGACCTGTGCAGCAATATCCTTCAGGGCGACGTCCTCGGCAAAGAGTTCATTGCCCTTGTACTGAAAGTGGTTCATCTGCAGCCTCCTAAGCAGGGAGTGTAATAGAGTAAAAAAGTGGATTTTTATAGCACAGACAGGGTGGAAAAGTCAAAAAATATGGGCAGGTTTCGTAAACTTGATGGCTCATTCTGTTTTAGAACTGGTGCTGGAGAACCCATAGTGCTTTCAAGATGCCAAGTTGGCTTAACTCTACTTCTATCAACCGAACTCTTTCGGCCAATATTTGTAATGACAGTTTTTGTAATCCTTGTTATGTGTTTGAAGTCCCTTAAAAAAACGACACTATAAATGCGAATCGTAGATTGTACGGGTTATTGCGGCCAGGTGGAAGAGCATGCCAATAAACATGAAGACCAGATCAGACCGAAAACTCCGCAAGCGAGCAGAGGAAAGGCTTCGTCAGACCGGGGCGCCGACTTCAGAGCAGTACTCGCCTGAGGCGGCAGCACGACATTTTCACGAACTGCAGGTGCATCAGATTGAGCTGGAGATGCAGAACGAGGAGTTGCTCCGCACGCAGGGTGAACTCACCGAGTTATTGAACGAAACCAAAGAGCAGCTAAGGATGCTTGATCAAAAGAATCTGGTGGACGCGCTACGGGAGAGCGAAGCCAAATTCCGCCTGCTTGCCGAAAATACCAACGACAATATATGGACCATGGATCTTGATGGCAGATTAACGTTTGTCAGCCAATCCATTTACAAAATAAGGGGTTTCACCTCGGCTGAAGCGTTAGCTCAACCTATGGAAGAGGTAGTAGCTCCCGATTCTCTCGCCACTGCGTTCGAAGCGCTCGGACAAATCAGTACCAATGTCAGGCTCGGGCTTCCCATCGAAAATGTTCGGCTGGAACTTGAATTGCTGTGCAGAGGCGGCTCAACCGTCTGGACTGAAGTAAACTTAAACGGAATGTATGACCGTGACGGTGCCTTCGTGCAATTGGTTGGAGTAACCCGTGATATCACCGAGCGCAAACAGGCCGACATCGAACTTAGCACGCTGCTGCACAAACTGGAGCAATCACTCGCTGCCGAGCAGAATGCCCGCACCGAACAGGAGCGCTTTATCGCCATGCTCTCCCACGAATATCGCACGCCTCTGGCAATAATCCGGGGCAATCTTGATCTCATCGAGTTGACCGAGAGCCGCAAAACAGGCGGCTATGACTCTGAACTAGGCAAAATGAAGCGTGCGGTCAATCGCCTGGTGGAGCTCATGGATATTTCTCTGGCACGGAGCCGCATTACCGACTATCACAGATCAGTAGTAGCGCAGGCCATTCAGGCTGCCCCATTTATGGATTCATTGCTGGAATATACCCGTAATCTCCATACGGAATACAAGTATATCTACGCAGAAGAACCTGATTCTTCCATAACCTTCAACGGTGAAGCGGAATATCTTAAAACAGCTCTGCTAAATCTTCTGGACAATGCCACAAAATACTCGATACCGGATACTCCGATTACAATTAACTGCCGGGTAGAGTCGGGCGAGCTTCTTATCTGCGTCCACAACCATGGATTTGGTCTCACTCCGGGTGAAGAGGAGTGGCTTTTTGAAAAATACCGGCGCGGGAGCGGGAGCAGAAACACCAGCGGAGCCGGTCTTGGATTGTGGCTGGTTCGGGATATTATTACACAGCATGGCGGCAGCATTACGCTGAAAGGTCTGAAATCCGAGGTAATTGCAACAGTGCGTCTGCCGCTGGCGCGGGGAATAGACAATAATTATGATATATAATCAGAGATTATAAGAAATTGTAGGTTGAAATTTCACAAACTTCGCTCGATACTGCCCAGATGAAACAGCCAGAGACAAAAAAGACCGCACTCAACCGCCGGGTTATTATCGTTGAAGATGATCAGGATCTCCGCGAGAGCATCATTAAATATCTGACCCTGGCCGGTCATGATATTGACGGAGTCGGGTCGGCGCTTCAGCTTTACCAGAATATCGCTAAAGAAAACTACGCATTGGCAGTACTGGACATCGGCCTGCCTGATCAGAATGGCCTCGTGCTTGCCGAATATCTGCGCAGCAACACTGAAATGCGGATCATCATGCTGACCGCCAGGACTTCACTGGATGACAAGCTGGCCGGCTACAACTCCGGCGCCGATGTGTACATGGTCAAGCCGGTTGACTTTCAGGAATTATCAGCCTCAATCACCAACATTCTGGGTCGTTTGGATGCGTTCCCTCATAAAAGTATAGATCCGGAAAAAACAGCTCCGGAGTTGTCGGCACTGGCGAACGTGAAATATTTGCCATGGGCACTTGATCAGAGAGCGAGAACCCTGCATACTCCGGAGGGTAATGTAATTGAACTGACCGGCAGGGAATTTGATTTCATTTCCTGTCTGGCATCAAATGGAAACGAGGCCGTAAGACACCAGGTCATCCTGAAATCGCTTCTGTATCAAGATGATGAATCCAGCAAGAGATCACTTGAATCGCTGATTCACCGGCTACGCACGAAGATAGTGGCCTGCTGCAACACCGTCCCTATCAAAACCTTGCACGGCATAGGTTATTGTTTCTCTGCCCCCCTCACGACACGCTAGTTCCCACTCCAAACACTATGGAAAAAGTGAAAGTACTTATTGCTGATGATGATCTTCTCAGCCTGGCTATCCTGGAAATGATACTCAGGAATGAAGGAATCAGGCAGATCGATATGGCGCATAATGGCATGGATGCCCTAGAATTCTATGAAGACGCCCTGTGTCACCGCCCGTATGATGTGGTCTTTCTGGATATCGAGATGCCGGTTATGGATGGACTTGAGACTCTGAAACAAATTCGGCTCATAGAGGATGAAGCCGACTATCGGGCGATGATCATTATGGCTACCCATGACGATTCCCATGAAACCGTCCTTAAAACCATGGGAGTTCTCGATGCCGACGATCATATTGGCAAGCCGTACAAAAGGGACGAAATCCATGGGGCTCTTGTTGCGCACGGGCTGGTATCGAGTGAGGGCGTATGAGCATTAATAACGGCAGGGCAATAACAATGACCTTTGCGCAACTGACGGAACTCATCAGACACATTGAGGAGGAGCACAACTTCTTCAATCGTCACCCTGGCCAGCGTATTGTGAAGAGCATCACACCCCGCATTGACCTGCGCAGGACTGGCACGATATCCTCCGTAGATATGATTGGCTATGGTTGGGAAAGATCCTTTTCCAGCAAAAAAGAGGATCAGGACATGCTGACATCCATGTTCACCGCGATTATGCTGTTTTTGGACAGCCCGGAAGATGAGTTGATTGCCACAACGACTCTTACAGGATGACGAACTGACTGAATGTGATGCTATAATTATTTCAAAAAATTGTTTAATAAAAGGGAAACATTCTGTGAAATCGGGAACTAAGATCAGCAATCTGATACGCTCGCTTATACTGTTGCTGCTATCCCTGGCACATTGCGCAGTCGCTGCCGAAACGACCATCGGTTTTGCTCATGTTGATCGTAATAACCCGTATTACCTTGCCATGCAACATACCGCGTAGTCATGACCACCCGCAAAGCGAGGGGGGTCCCTGAAAATGTGGCCAGGGGTTATTCAGAGGGCAACAGAGACGTTGTTTGTCTATTACCGCACATAATAAACCTGAAAAAAACAGTTAACCGCCGATGAACGCCGATACACGCAGAGAAATCAAAGGCTTGGAACAAATCTTGGTTAAACCAAAAAGGTTATTCGTTTTTTCAGTCTGTGGCTTGGTTTTATCTGCGTTCATCGGCGTGTTCGGCGGTTCAAATGCCGTTTCAAGGATAAACAACTTCCCCGTCGCTTCCTGCAATTGATACAACCTTCGTGGGTCAAACCAGATATTTGAAGATATCGGTATGGTGTCCGATACGGATCGAGTCAGGCAGCAGCGACTTGTAGGCTATAAACGGAACTCCGGCAGCCTGCGCCGACAGCATATCGACTTCACCGTCACCCACGAACAGGGCTTCAGAGGGCTGCAGACCGAAGTGATCGAGTACCTTCAGCAGCGGTTCAGGGTGCGGTTTGGGATTAACCACCAGCGCGGCGGTCATGACGAAGGAGAAGTATCCGGTCAGGCCGAAGTCCTCGATTATCATCTCCATGGAAGAAGCCCGATTGGTGCAGACCGCCAGCGAGACGCCCCCCTTGAGCCGGTCGAGTGTCTCCACCAGACCATCTTCTACCCGCATGAATCGGGCCAGATCCTTGTAATGTATGGTTTTGGCAAAATTCCAGGCATCCTCCCTGCGCTCGTCTCCGGCAAAAAAATACTCCATGACGTTGGCGAAGGAATATGTATGCAGGACGTTTCTGGCGATCAGGTCGGAGCGGTCAAGAAGCGGTCGCCCCAGAAACTCCATGATACGGTTGTAGAAGATGTAATTGGAATCAATCGTGTCGAGAAGGACGCCATCGCAGTCGTAGATAACCAGTTTGTAACGGCTGTTGATATTTTTCACGCTGGGGCTACTCCGGTTGTGCAGGTTTGGCGAGGTATTCGTCCCACTCCATGGGGAGCAGATATTTCTTCCGGGTGTTACACTCCTTGCAACTGGGAACCACATTGTTACGGGAGCCCTTGCCCCCCCGTGCAACCGGGATGACATGGTCCATGGTCAGGTCGTCCGGCTGAAATTGTCCGCCACACCAGTGGCAGTGCCCCAGCGCCAGACGGTTCTGCCACCAGCGACTGCGGCGCAGTTCGCGGGACTTGTCCCGTTCACGCTTGATCTCCACTACACTGACGTCAATGGTAAAGGGGCTCAACGTAATCCCCGCGATCTTCCCGGAAGAGAGCAGTCAACAGGAATCTCATATAATGGGGGGGCCTTTCTCACTCCCTCTTCTTTCCTCTTCTCCGTGCCAGCCGGTCAAACGCCAGATAGATCACCGGGGTGGTATACAGCGTCAGAATCTGGCTGATGACAAGACCGCCGATGATCGAGATGCCAAGCGGTCGGCGGAGTTCGGAGCCGACTCCGGTGCCGATAGCCAGCGGTAGCGCGCCCAGGAGCGCGGCCATGGTGGTCATCATGATCGGCCGGAAACGGAGCAGACAGGCCTGGTAGATAGCCTCATCGGGCGGCTTGCCTTCGTTGCGTTCCGCATCCAGTGCGAAATCAACCATCATGATGCCGTTCTTCTTGACGATGCCTATCAGGAGGATGATACCGATGATGGCGATAACGGTGAGTTCCTGCCGGAACAGCATCAACGAGAGCACCGCCCCGACACCCGCAGACGGCAGGGTGGAGAGAATGGTGATCGGGTGGATATAGCTCTCGTACAGCACGCCCAAAACGATGTAAACCGTGATCAGCGCGGCCAGAATCAGGATCGGCTGGTTGGAAAGCGAGGCCTTGAAGGCCTGGGCAGTACCCTGGAAGCTCCCCTTGATACTGGCCGGCAGACCCATCTGTTTCATGGCGGTTTCGATGGACTCTACCGCATCACCCAGTGAGACCCCCGGCGCCAGGTTGAACGAGGTGGTCACCGCCGGAAACTGCCCCTGGCGATTGATGACCAGCGGTCCCTTGGTCTCGGTTGGCGAGGCGATGGACGAGAGCGGCACCTGTCCGCCCCCGCTGGAGCGGATATACAACGCCTGCAGCCCGCCCGGATCCTGCCGGAACTGCGGCTTGACGGTCAGGATAACCCTGTACTGGTTCAGTTCGGTAAAGATGGTGGAAACCTGGCGCTGGCCGTAGGCATCGTAGAGGGCATCATCGATATTCTGCGGAGTGATGCCGAAGCGGGCAGCGCTGGCTCGATCAATGTTAAGAAATACCTGCAACCCCTGATTCTGCTGGTCGCTGCTCACATCCCGCAGCTCGCTGCGCTGCTGCAGACCCTCCACGACCCTGGGTGCCCAGATTGCCAGATCATCGGTGTTGGGGGTCTCCAGAGTAAACTGGTACTGGGTGCGGCTCACCCTGGCATCAACGCTCAGATCCTGAATCGGCTGCATGAAGAGGGTGATACCGTTTACCCCGGCAAGCTTCGGCTGCAGGCGGCGGATGATGCCGGTGGCATTGGCATCCCGCAGATGCAGCGGTTTCAGGTTGATCAGGATTCTGCCGCTGTTGAGGGTGGTATTGGTGCCGTCAACTCCGATGAATGAAGAGATGCTCTCCACCGCCGGGTCTTCGAGGATGACTCTGGCAAGGGCCTGCTGCCGCTCCGCCATTGCGGGAAACGAGATGGTCTGTGATGCCTCGGATATGCCCTGAATCGCCCCGGTATCCTGCACCGGGAAGAAACCTTTGGGGATCAGCAGGTAGAGGATTACGGTCAAAAGAAGCGTCCCCACCGCCACGACCAGTGTGGCGCTCTGGTGCCGCAGCACCCATTGCAGCGATCGGCCATATGAAGCGATCATGCGGTCAAAAAACTGCCCCGATGCGTGATAGAAACGCCCCTGGCGCTCTTCGGGCACATGTTTGAGAATTCGTGCACACATCATCGGAGTAAGCGTCAGGGAGACCACCGCCGAAATCAGGATCGTCACCCCCAGGGTAACGGCAAACTCCCGGAACAGCCGCCCCACCACATCCCCCATGAAGAGCAGCGGGATCAATACCGCAATCAGCGATACCGTCAGTGACAGAATGGTGAAACCGATCTGCCTGGCACCCTTGAGAGCAGCCTCCAGGGGAGTTTCGCCCTGTTCCACATACCGGGAGATATTTTCGATCATGACGATGGCATCGTCCACCACGAAACCGGTGGAGATGGTCAGGGCCATCAGGGTAAGATTGTTCAGACTGTAGTCCAGCAGATACATGACGCCGAAGGTGCCCACCAGCGACAACGGTACGGCCACGCTTGGTATGGTGGTGGCCGGCAGATTGCGCAGGAAGATGAATATGACCAGAATTACCAGTGCTACGGCTAGCAGCAGCTCAAACTGGACGTCTTTCACCGACTCCCGGATGGTGACCGTCCGATCGGTCAGTGGTGTCACCTTCACCGAGGCAGGCAGCGCTGCCTGCAACTGCGGGAGGAGCTTTTTGACCCGGTTAACCACCTCTATGACGTTGGCTCCCGGCTGGCGCTGGATATTGACAATAACCGCCGGGGTCGTGTTCATCCAGGCCGCCTGATTCACGTTTTCCGCATCGTCGACGGCGTCAGCCACATCTTTGAGCAGGATCGGGGCGCCGTTCTTGTACGCAATGACCAGCGAGCGGTATTCCTTGCTGGAGAAGAGCTGGTCATTGGCGCCGATGATGTAGGACTGGCGGGGGCCGTCAAAACTCCCCTTGGCCTGATTCACGTTAGCCGTGACCAGTGCGGCGCGCAGGTCCTCCAGGGTCAGGCCGTAGGACGCCAGGGCAGTCGGATTGGCGTGGATCCGAACCGCCGGGCGCTGCCCGCCGCTTATACTGACCATGCCAACACCGGGGAGCTGGGATATCTTCTGGGCAAAACGGGTATCGGCCAGATCCTCCACCTTCGGCAGCGGCAAGCTGTCGGAGGAGAGCGCCAGCGTCAGGATCGGCGCATCAGCCGGATTAACCTTGCTGTAAACCGGCGGGTTGGGAAGATCCTTGGGAAGGAAGTTGAAACCGGCGTTGATGGCTGCCTGCACCTGCTGTTCGGCCACATCCAGGGCCAGTTCCAGCGAAAACTGGAGGGTAATCACCGAGCTGCCGTGGGAACTGGTTGAAGTCATCTGGGTCAACCCCGGCATTTGACCGAATTGACGCTCCAGCGGGGCGGTGATCGAAGAGGCCATGACATCGGAGCTGGCGCCGGGATAAAAGGTTCGAACCTGGATGGTGGGATAGTCAACCTGCGGCAGTGCGGAAACCGGCAACTGCTTGTAGGCCACGGCACCGGCCAGGATGATGGCGATCATCAGCAGCGTTGTGGCCACCGGTCGCAGGATGAAGAGGCGGGAAAAGTTCATCAGGGACGTCCGGGCGGCTGCTTGCCCGCTTCACCGGTCTGCTTCCCACCTCCGCCGCCCCGCTTGCCTCCCTTTTTATCGGTCTGCTCCTTTTCCTTCACTTCGACTTTACTGCCATCCCTGAGTCGTTCCGCACCATCCACCACCACCTGTTCGCCAACCTCCAACCCCTCTACGACCGATGTCTCGCCACCTTGAGAGATGCCGGTTTTTACCGGTCGCATGGCCACCGTTTTATCCGGCTTCAAAACATATACGTATGCGCCCTGGGGATTTCTTTGAATAGCCGCGGATGGCACGATGATGGCGTCTTTCTTCACATCCAGCAGCAGTCGGGCATTGACAAACTGGTTTGGGAACAACTCACTCTCGCTGTTGGCAAACGCCGCCTTGAGTTTCACCGTGCCGGTGGCGGGAT
The DNA here is from genome assembly GCA_903868145.1 of uncultured Desulfuromonadales bacterium. Classification (GTDB taxonomy): domain Bacteria; phylum Desulfobacterota; class Desulfuromonadia; order Geobacterales; family Pseudopelobacteraceae; genus CAIPTY01. The sequence continues at coordinate 103,536 of CAIPTY010000051.1, forward strand.
CGATCTGGTTGTCCACAGTGGCCAGTTCCCCTGATGCCAGTTTCAGCTTCATCTCGCGGTCAAAGGCCTCGACGGACAACTTTCCCTCTTTCATTTTTCCCAGAACCTGGGGCAGGCTGTCTTCAGGGATCGGGAATACCACCGCAATCGGCTGCATCTGGGTGATTGTCAGCAACCCCCCGGTATCGGCAGCTCGTACCATGTTGCCCGGATCCACCAGGCGCAGACCGATTCGACCGCTGATGGGAGCCGTGATGCGGCTGTAGGTAAGCTGAAGTCGAGCGCCGTCGATCTGTCCCTGGTCCACCTTGACGGCGCCTTCATTCTGCCGTACCAGTGCCTCCTGAGTATCCAACTGCTGGCGCGGAATCGAATCCTGCTTCCAGAGCGTGCGGTAACGCTCCAGATCCAGCCGGGCGTTATTCAACTGTTCCCGGTCGCGGGCCATCTGTCCCTGTGCCTGGGTCAACTGAACCTGAAAGGGCCGCGGATCAATAACCGCCAGCAGGCTCCCCCTGGTAACATTCTGACCCTCGCGGAAGCGAACCTCCATAAGCTGGCCGTCAACACGGCTTCGCACCGTAACGTTGTTCAGGGGGGTCACCGAACCCAGACCGGTCAGGTAGAGATTCATATCACCCTTGCGTGCCGCCGCCACAAATACCGGCGTGGGGAGGGATGAAGCTTTGGCGCCCCCCTTGCCGACTGCGGGTGATGAGGGGGCCTGTTGTTTTTTCCAGACGAAAAAGGCTGTGACCACAACCAGACAGACCAGTGTGATCCAGAACAACCGCTTTTTCAAGATTGCCCCCGTGGCGGACGGTGAATTCGATTCGCTTGATTCGTTGGCAGTTTCCGGCATGTTCGCTATCCTCGATTCATAAATCTCTGCAACTTAGCAGGTGAGTCAGATGCCAATTGGAACAACAATCAGAACTTCATCACTTTCGGGTTTTAAAATACATAAACACCGCGATCAAGACGGCGAAAAATACGAATGGGGCAAGTGCAAGTTTTATTGCGACCGGGTCTATGAGGTCCATGCTGTCTCCCTGCAACTGAAATCAGGTCGCCATCTTCGCTGTCGATGGCAGAGTGTTGTTGCAGAGCGCGTTAGATCCCACCCATGCAGAGGTACTTTACTTCGATGAACTCCTCGATGCCGTATTTCGACCCTTCCCGGCCGATGCCGGATTCCTTCATGCCGCCAAAGGGAGCCACCTCCGTTGAAATCAGTCCGGTGTTGATCCCCACCATGCCGTATTCCAGAGCCTCGGCGACTTTCCAGACCCGCCTGATGTCGCTGCTGTAAAAGTAGGATGCCAGGCCGAATTCGGTGTCGTTGGCCATCCTGATAGCTTCGTCATCGCTGTTGAACCTGAAGACAGGCGCCAGCGGACCAAAGGTTTCTTCCTTTGCCACCAGCATCTGCGAGGTGACATCGGTTAAAATCGTCGGCTCGAAAAAACTGCCCCCCAGCGCGTGGCGCTTCCCTCCCAGGGCAACCTTGGCCCCCTTGCTCAGTGCATCGCTGACATGCTCTTCAACCTTTTCCACCGCGGACATATCGATCAGCGGCCCCTGCTGGAAATCGCCCGTGAGCCCGTCCCCCACCTTCATCTTCGCCACTGCTGCAATCAGCTTCTCCACAAAGGCATCATGGACGCTATCCTGGACGATCAAGCGGTTGGTGCAGACGCAGGTCTGGCCGGTGTTGCGGTACTTGGAGGCGATGGCGCCCTCGACGGCGGCATCCAGATTGGCATCATCGAAGACGATAAACGGCGCATTTCCGCCCAGCTCCAGCGAGACCTTTTTGACTGTGGCCGCACACTGTGCCATCAACTGCTTGCCGATCTCGGTGGAACCGGTAAAAGTAAGTTTGCGAACAATCGGGTTGGCGCACATTTCATTGCCGATGGCAGCGGCCGAGCCGGTAATGATATTGAACACACCCGCCGGAATCCCGGCCCGCTCGCCCAGTTCTGCCAGAGCCAGCGCCGAGAATGGTGTTGCGGTGGCCGGCTTTACCACCATGGTGCAGCCGGCGGCAAGAGCGGGACCCGCTTTGCGGGTAATCATGGCAGCCGGAAAATTCCAGGGGGTGATGGCAGCGCAGACGCCGATCGGCTCCTTGATCACCACGATCCGCTTGTCTGCCGCGTGACCGGGGATGGTGTCACCGTAGATCCGCTTCCCCTCTTCGGCAAACCACTCGATAAACGAGGCGGCATAAGCGATCTCACCCTTTGATTCGGCCAGCGGTTTGCCCTGCTCGGCGGTCATGATGACCGCCAGATCCTCCTGATTCGCCATGATCAATTCAAACCAGCGGCGCAGAACCGTCGATCGCTCCCTGGCCGTTCTCGCACGCCAGGCGGGCAGCGCATTGTTGGCGGCCTCAATGGCACGACGCGTTTCAACGGTACCCATGCGGGGGATTGTCCCCAATGTGGCACCGGTTGCCGGATTTGTCACATCGATAGTGGCGCCGGTATCGGCTGCCAGCCATTGACCATCAAGATAGCAGAGTTGCTTCAACAGGCCGGGATCTTTGAGTATGCGCATCGCACAAGCCTCCTCAAACAGAGTACGGGAAACAGCAGGGCTTTCATGTTTCAGAACGTGCCGCAGTTGTTCGTGGCTCGCTGGCTATCTATCTTTACTGAAACAATCTGAATTAACGATGCGGATAATAATGAATAAGTCACATAATAACAAGCTGTTATTTATGTATTGGCACTCTGTGCGTTACTCAGGGGGCCGCTCGTGCCATTTATTTGAGGCTTGTGCGAGTTTTTCCGTTTTGCTATAGTGCCGAAGTAGACTACTCATAAATGATTCAGCCGACAGCGTCGTCGTGGCTCAGTGCTGTATAACGACGAAAAGGAGAGCATGTACATGCCACAAACTGTTGAAATAAAGCCGGGAATCCACTGGATCGGATCAGAAGATCCCGATCTGCGAACCTTCGATGATCTCTTTCCCACCGAGCACGGCACCACCTACAACGCCTATCTGGTCAAAGGGGCCGAAAAAACCGCCATCATCGACACGGTCAAGGCCAAACGTACCGATGAATTCATGGACAAAGTCCGTTCGCTCGTTGATCCGGCCACCATCGACTACGTCGTCATCAATCACACCGAGCCGGATCATTCGGGAGCCCTGTCGTACCTTCTGGAACATTGCCCGAAGGCCACGGTGTTCCTGACCCCGGCCGCCAGGAACTTCCTCTCCAACCAGCTCCATAAACCGTTTACCTCCCAACTCGTCAAGGACGGCGACACCATCGATCTGGGCGGCAGAACCCTGCGGTTCATCATGGCTCCCTTCCTGCACTGGCCTGACACCATGTTTACCCGTCTGGAAGAGGAGAACATCCTCTTCTCCTGCGATGCCTTCGGTGCCCACTACTGCCGCCCCGGTTACATCTTCAACGATGAGGTGGATGATGTCACCCTGGCGCGCCAGTTCTATTTCGACACCATCTTCCGCCCGTTCAAGGACAAGGTGCTGAGCGCAGTGGAAAAGATCCGCCATGATGTGATCGACATGATCTGTCCCAGTCACGGCCCGATCATCCGCAAGGATCCCTGGAAGGCCATCCAGCAGTTTGAAAACTGGAGCAAACCGACCTCGCAGGCGAAGAAGATTTTCATCCTGTACCTGTCACCCCACGGCAATACCGAGGCAATGGCCAATGCAGTGGCACAGGGAGCCTCCATCGACGGGGTCGAGGTCATCAGTTACCATACCAATCACCTGAGCACTGCGGAACTCCGCAACCTGATGGAGGAGGCCAGCGCCTTTATCTTTGGAGTGCCGACCATTGCCCGCGACATCCCGCCCCCCATCTGGGAGCTATTCGCCTATCTCAACACCGTCAAGCTCAAGACCAATATTGCAGGTGTTTTCGGGAGTTACGGCTGGAGCGGTGAGGCCTGTAAAATGGCTGAAGACCGCCTCAAAGGCATCGGTTTCAAATTCCCGGTTCCGCCGGTTCGGGCCTGCTTCAAACCTTCAGCGGAGGCGCTGGAACAGTGCGAAGCTCTGGGAAGAGCAATTGCGGAAGAGGTCGCAAACAAAAACTGAGCGTGATTCTGATACCTGTTTCCTCCCTGAAAAGGCGGCTGAAAAGCCGCCTTTTCCCTTTTTAAACCGCCCCACAAAAAAACCAGCCACTTACCTCGACCAATAAAAAAGGCACCTACAATTCAACGTAAGTGCCTGTTTTTATTATGGCGAAGGTGAGATTCTAACAGAGCTGTTAAACATTTAATATTATTATGTTTAATAATTTGTCAAGTTACTCAACACCCCCAAAAGCGCCCCTAAATGATAATCATAAAAATAAAAAGGGTTTTAGGATATGGCCTCGATTATAGACGGGCTTAAGGGGGAGCCAGGCCGATCAATCCCCGTTTTTTTTTGGGGGGGGTGGTCTGGCCTCATGCTGTCTTGGCTTCCTTCGCGATCCTGTAGACGCTTGCAACTCCGATGTTCAAGGTATCAGCAACCGCCTGTTTGGTCAAGCCCTGCTGTATCAGTTCCATAACCTTCCCGGCTTGTGCTTTGGCTGTCGCTTTTCGGCCTGTGTACTTCCCGGCCTTCTTTGCGATCTCGACACCTTCCTTTTGACGTTCAAGCATCATCTCTCTTTCAAACTGACCGATTGCCGCAAGCATGGAGAGCATGAGCTTGCCTGTAGGTGTTGACGTGTTCAGGTTGATATTCAAGACCTTGAAGGCAACACCCTTCTTTTCCAGGCTGTCAACGATGGTCAACAGGTGCGCCGTACTCCGTGCGATCCTGTCCAGCTTACAGACAGTCACAGTGTCACCTTCCCGGCAATAGTCAAGCATGGCTGCAAGTTCGGGACGGTCAACCTTAACGCCGCTTGCCGTTTCCTGATATATCTTGTCACAGGCTGCCGACTTCAACTGTTCCAATTGTGATTCAAGATTCTGGCCTGAAGTGCTTACCCTTGCATATCCGATTGTCGCCATAATTACCCCCTTTTGCCTATCAATAGATTTTAAGATAAGCTGATAATAAACTATCAAAACACAAAAATCAATCCTTTTGATAGATTATTTTGATAGTTTGAAAATCTATCATACAGGCATGGTCTATTGATATGATGTTTTTGATTGCTGGCTTTGAAGTTTGACTATCAGAATAAAAGCAGGTGGCTTTTTGGTAGAAAAATCATTCCGTCAATTCCGCTTAATCCGGTTCGAGATTTTGACTTTTACACAAAAACAGCGACAAGACACAGCACAGGCATAGCGTGAACTATTGCAATCATTGAGGCCACGGCGCTTTTTTTGAGTATTGAAAAAAGGTAACTAAATACTTTTTTTACACGGTCTTTCGATAAACGAAAAGGGGGGAGCGCAATCTCTCCCCCTGATTATCTGCCGGATTCATCCCCAGGCTTCCAAAATTCGTTTCTAACGGGCTTTCTCGATACCGTCAATGGCACAGGCTATGCCACTTTGTTTTTCAGCTCGTTTTCCCCCTTCAGCTCTTTGATTTTGTCCTGATCCCGTTCAAGACGTTCCTGAAGCATCGCAATCATTTTTTCAATACCGTCAACCCTGCCGGTTAAGAAAATGATCTTTGCGGCAATTTGGCTTTTGTTGTTCATGTGCAATCATCCTTTCCCCCAAAGTGAACTGCCGGAGGTTGATTGTGTTCTTATCTGTGCTTCAAAATTTTCTGCAAGTTTGGTCATAACTTGCTTTGCAAGGTTATCTGCATAGCCTAAGCAGCATGGCCTGCTCTTCACGGATTTGATCCTTTGCAAAACGTGTTGCAATAGCACTAAGCCGCGCCCGTGGTATCAGTTCGTAATAGCGCCCGTCAACTTGGATTTCCAGCACGGGCACCTTGCCTTTGCAATTTTTGGATTTCTGGACATTCTGCAAGCTTTGAATAATTTTATCAGGCACAGCCAGGGAAACCCTTTCAGCGTAGAAATAGTCACTGTCACGGGCAAACACTGGTGATTTGTATTTACTCATCGTTTTTCCCTTCCATCAGCCACAGAATTTCAGCCATTGTCCTTTGTGCTACAGCCGGGTCAAACTGCACTTGAATTTTGAGAGTAGCCCCCAGGTAGTAGATGAAATCACGGACAAGGATAGACTTGCTCAATGCCCCCAGTTTTTCATTCTTCAGGTTTTTGTACTGTGGATAGCCAGTACGGACACGGTTGATGGTTTCCTCGGCTTTTTCTTCCTCGGCCTGCAAACGTTGCTCTTCAAGAATTTCTGCCTGTAGCTTTTCAATCCTCTTTGCCCTGCCTGACTTTCCAGCCGGTTCAACTTGGCTGCCAACCGATAAAACGAATGGATCAACGTTTCTCATCATCTGATTTTCTCCTTTTGATTGTTAGGTGTGCCCCCTAAACTCAGGATTCGTCATCTCGCAAGGGGTCTTTTCATCCTTGAATGCGTCGCACAAACACACAGGAATCTTGCCGCCGATATAGCCCCCCGCTGAAAATTCCCTTGAAAAGAGCTGATTTTCAAGGCTCCCCAGGGCAAGGGGCAAATTGTTTGTGCGCCCCAGGGAGTTGCAACATTTTTAAGGAATCAATGGATTTTCTTTTGCTCCCTTCTCCAGTGCCGGAATCAAAGGTTCATCTTCCGGCAATAGCGGATTCTTGCCGCTGTCACTGACAGCCCGCTGCAGTTCAAGGGTTTTCTGCGTCTTTCCCTCTTCCGGCAATATCCCGGTGAAACTGTCTTTTCTGAAAACTTTCATGCTGTTGTTCCTTTCTTGTGGTTTGGTGTTTGCCCGTTCATCAATACCCCGCTTCAATCTGCCGAAGCGTGAAGCATCACGGACTTTGAACTTAAAAACAAAGTTGCCTGCCATTCTTTCCCCCTGACAGAATCCTTAAAATGGTAAGTCCGGTTCGCCTTTGCCGGCCTTGCGTTCATACGGTTTGCACTCCCCAAACCGCAGGCAAGAGCGGTCAAGTGCAATCTCGAAAATGTTACCCGCAGGCCCGTTGCGGTTTTTCAGAATTTTCAGCAAAAGCCGCCGATCTTCTGACTGCCAAAGCCCCAGCATGAAATCCGCCGCCGCTTCAATATCTCCCGATCCCTTTGCTGCATCGGCTTCCATTTCCCGCTTATTGCCGGGAGCGTATGCCCTCGAAGTCTGGGAAAGCAGGACAACAGGAACATTCAGGGACTTGGCAAGATTCTTTGTCTCAATGGCGGTGTGCTGTATCCGTTCGTATGGATCTCTGCCAACAGCCGCCACAAGCCCCAGGTAATCAATTCCTATGCCGCCGATCTCCCCGTATTTAAGCCGTGCCTGTTCCACAAAAGCGCCGATCTTTTCTAGGGAAAGCCGGGAGCGGTCAACTACAATCAATTTTTTTGCCGCTTCATGTTCAACGAGCGCCCGCCCGTCACGGTAAGCCCGCTCTACCTGCCTGCCGGTCAAGCCGGTTGTCTGCATGGTTTCTCGTTCAAACAGTTTTGCCGCTGACATTTCCAAACTGAAAAAGATGTAGTACAGCCCCGTTTCCATTGCGTTCTGTAGCAGCATCCAGTACAGGAGCGCCGTCTTGAAGGTGCCGCTATAAGCTGCCAGGGTAATAACCTCCCCAGGCGCACAGCCGCGCAGGTGTTCGTCAACAGGGGGAAATTTTGTAAGGAAACGCAGGCGGTCAATGTCTTTGATGTAATCGGAATAACGCCGCTGTCGTTCCTGCCAGGTAAGCAGCTCCCCGGCCTTTGTGTTCATCACTTCCCCGGCTAGGCCAACAGCCGCCGCCCTCAACTCATCGCAGGTATCGGCAAGCGGTTTTTCCATATCCCAGAAACCGCCGACAATTTTTCTAAAATGCATGATCCCCGGTTGTCGCCGCAGGTATGCATCACGGACACGACCAATGTAATAATTTGCGTTTGCAGCCGTTGGCACGTAGTCAACCAATTCAGCCAGGTACGCCGCCCCGCCACACTGGTCAAGCTCTCCCCGGTTCTTCAACAAGCCGGAAACTGAAACAAGGTCAATCGGTTCTTTGCGGTGTGCCAGGTCTTTCATAGCGGCATCAATCAGCCGGTGCGCCTCTTTGTAGAAAGCCTCTGGGGGAAGGTCGCACGTTTTGATAACGGCATCGTCAATAAACCTCGCCCCCAGCACAGCCTTTTCAGCATCATTGTCATCAGGAAGGGGTTTCATCAGCCTGTTCCTTCCAAGGTGTCCAATCTTCCAACATGATCCCTTCAGGCGGTAATAAGCCGCGTTGCCGGAAATCATCAAGTTTCCCGTTTATGTGTGCGGGGTAATCATTCAACTTCGCAGACAACATCCCCAGGGAAGGACGTTTGCTTTTCGGAAAATTAATGTCTGTGAACATGCCGCAAGCCTTTGCAACAAGCTCCTTGACGGGCACACGGGAAAGAAGCGCCTTCAGAATATTCCCGTCTTTTGCCCCTTCAACCCGGTAACGATCCCCCTGACTTTCTCTGAAGGCATAGCAAAACCAATTCAGGAAAAGCTGCCGTTCCACCGCCTTTAAGGGGTCAACTGATTTCTTGGCTGTCGGTTTCCGTGGTTTTTTTACGGAAACTGGCAGAGATTCTTTAGAATCTCTTTCTTCTATTCCGTCTCCTATTCCTATTCCTATTCCTATTCCGTATAGGCGGTCATCTGACAACACGTGTTGACATGAGTTGTCATGTGTCAGCAGACTTGCCCCGGTGGTATCCATGCCAGGGTAACGCGGTGCCTTTGCCCGTAGGCGGTTATGACGTTCCCAATTTGCAATCTGAAAATAGCGCCGCCCCTCGACTTCGTAGAGGTTCAACAGTTTTTCTGCCTGTAATTCCCGCAGTCTGACTTCAATGATTTCTGCCGTTATTTCAGGCCGCAAAGGGAAACAGCGCCCTTTGATTATTTCCGGTTTTGCGAGTGCCCGCCCAAAATCATCAGTTGCCGTCAACAAAAACATCCAAAAAGCGACTGTCTCCATTGGTAGCAGGTTCAAATTTTCAGACGTGCAAATACTCTCTTTCAAGATTCGGTTCGGCATGGTGCCCCCGCCTGTATAGCACCCGCTTCACTTAAGCGGATTTCGGATTCATGCAGTTCCGTTGCGATCTGTCGCAGCAGGTAATACAGCCCGTTTTGCCCTGAAGTAGAAAACTCGAAATCATCACAGGCCATTGCCTCAGCAATAAAATCAATTTTCTGGTGAGCATGGCTTATTACGTCAAGGGGGTGCGGTTTGTAATTGGTATCGTTACTCATTGTCTCCCCCTCCACGGTTCCGCGTTTTCGATGATTTCCATAATGTCACGGTAACGCCAGCATACAGTTCTACCCAGGCGCACGGGAGCCGGATAAATACCCGCTCGCACTCTTTCCCAGAAAACAGTTTTTCCAATCGGCAAGAGCGCCGGAATACCCATCTTCTTGTTGCCGATGATCTGCCACAGCCGCAGCAAAGCATCACCGTTGCACTTGCGGTTAAGGCGTTCAAGGGTGTCCAGGTATTCGTCATCAGGGGGAGCGGGTTTGCTGTCTGGTTTGTCTGTGTTGTCTGTAATCATGTCAATTGCCTCCTTTGAATGACACAATACGGACGGGAGCGGAAAAAGTGATTAACGAAATCGCGCAACATCTCGAAGGTGAAAAAAAGTTTGTAGGGAGGTGAAAAAATTAAACGTTAAGGAAGGTATGACAGCAGGTGAAGGGGTGAACAGATGCTTTGCAGACAGGGCACACGGGCTTTTCGTCCCGTATCTGTGCCGTGTAGGAATCGGTTGAAAGGTCGGATGAAACCCGGTAGTTCAAGGCGGGGACTTCTTCAACGGTAAGGCCGGGAATCAGGAATTTAGGCTTGCAGCAGGTGCCGCAAAGAATTTTTTGCAGGTCATTCTTTACCCTGTTCCAATGTTTCACGTTGCCGGTCTGGTTGAAACTTGCCAGGCGATAGCGTGAGTACCAATCGGCAACGACACTTTTCAGGGCAAGAACATTGCGGTGAGAATACGAATCAGAACTGAATAGGCTTCTGATAACAGGGAAATCCGGCTCTTTCAGCAGCTTGTCCAGGGTGCGCCGACTTATCCAAAGATATTCAGCTATCTTTTCGCCGCTCCACAGCATTTCAGAATAAAGGTGGCAAATATCATCCTTACTCATGGCTGATTGAATTTGTCGGGGTTTTAAAGGGTTTCGTACCTTGTGAATGGGGAGGGGAAAGCGTTTTTTCAGGTCAAGCAGGAGCTTCACGGGTTCTTTTTGCAGGTCAAACAGCCCCAGGGATTCAGCAATAGCCTCATTTGTGTATGTCAGCCGGTTGTCAATGTGCCGGATCATATCATTTCCCGTGTAAGATTCGTCGTATCTGCCGGATTTTCAGCCCGTGGCGTTCGGCAAGCTCTACATGGTTGAATCCAGAAAATTCCCTAATGATTCGAGCATTGCGCTTGTTCCTGTCCAGGTCTTTCATGCTGGGAAACGTCAATCGCATTCCGCCGATAGTTTCAGCCATTGCCTGAATGATCTTTTCTGAAAGCGGTTTCCCAAAATCAGCCCGCAACCGGTTTAAAAGTGTCTCAATTGCCGCCGCATTTTCTTGCCGATTCATGCCGCCGCCTTCTTGAACGGAATGACTTTAGCCCCTGCCTTCAAGCCGTCCAGATAATCAGCCCAGGTCTGCATCATCTTCTTGCGTTCGATAAGGTGCGACGTCCGGTTGTATGCCCTGCCGTTCGGGTCTCTGACTGCATGTGCAAGCTGGTGTTCAATGAAATCAGGCCGGAATTGCAGCACTTCGTCAAGAATCGTTCGCGCCATTGCCCGGAATCCGTGGCCGGTCATGGTCTCCTTGTCAAATCCCATGTACCGGAGCGCCGCGTTTATGGTGTTGTCACTCATAGGCCGGGCACTGGTTCGACCGGGAAACAGATATTTTCCAGCGCCGGTAAGCGCCTGCAAGGATTTCAGGATTTCAACCGCCTGCCGTGAAAGTGGTACAAGGTGCGGTTCCTTCATCTTCATCCGATCTGCCGAAATGTTCCATTGTGCTTCTTCAAGGTCAAACTCTGACCATTCGGCCTTCTGTAGCTCCCCAGGACGGACAAAAACAAGCGGTGCAAGCCGCAAGGCGCACTTGACGGCAAAAGAGCCTTGATATTCATCTATCGCACGGAGAAGGGGGGGGAGTTCTTTCGGGTCTGTAATGGCGGCATGGTGCTTGACTTGTCGCTTTTCAAGGCAGTCACGCGGGCGTATGGGTGCGGAAACATCGGTGTCAATAAGTCCGGTAACAACGGCATAGCGGAAAACCTGCCCGAAAATGATCTTGATTCGTAGAGCGGTGTCAAGCGCCCCCCGCGCCTCGACTTTCCGCAGGATTGCCAAAACCTCCCCGGTCTTGATCTTGGAAATGGCAACGGATCCGATCACGGGGAAAACATCACGTTCCAGGCGACTTATTACGGTGTCAGCGTGCCCTTTTGACCATGCCGCAAGCTGTTTGCCGTACCATTCCCGCGCAACCGTCTCAAAGGTAATTTCTTGCCGCGCCCGTTCCGCTGCCTCTTCCTTCTTTGCCGCTGCCGGATCAATACCGTTCGCAAGCAGCTTGCGGGCATCAAGCCGCCGCTGTCTGGCATCAGCCAAGCTGATTTCAGGATAAGCCCCCAGGTAAAGCGTTTTCTCCCTGCCGTCAAAGCGGTATTTGAAGCGCCACAGCTTGCCGCCTGTAGGAGTGACAAGCAGAAACAACCCGCCGCCGTCAAAAAGCTTCACGTCTTTTGTCTGGGGTTTCGCTTTGTGTACCTGTAAATCAGTAAGCGGTAGAATCCTTTTCGGCATGGGGTTTTCCTCCTTTTGGGGGTGCCTCATTTTTTGGTTTTGGGGGTGCCCTTGATATACACCCCCAAAACAACCGATTTCAAACGTATCAGAACGGACGGCAACGGACAAGCAAAAAGAAAAAGCCCCTGATTTCTCAAGGGCTTTTTTGCTTAACCGGACTGTGCCGGATTATGTTTTGGCGGAGAAGGTGAGATTCGAACTCACGGAGGTGTTACCCTCGGCGGTTTTCAAGACCGCTGCCTTAAACCACTCGGCCACCTCTCCAGAACTGGTTACTTCTATAGCATACCAATTATAAAAGTTCAAAGGTTTTACCGGCGGATAATCCGCTCCATCCCGCCCATATAGGGGCGCAGCGCCTCAGGGATGACAACAGAACCGTCTTCCTGCTGCCCATTTTCCAGAACCGCCACCAGCGTCCTCCCCACGGCCAGACCTGAGCCATTGATGGTATGGACAAATTCCGGTTTTGATTTTTCCTCCTCACGAAACCGGATGCTTGCCCGCCGGGCCTGAAAATCACCGAACGTACTGCATGAGGATATTTCGCGGTAGCAGCTCTGACCCGGCAGCCAGACTTCGATGTCGTAGGTCTTGGCGGCTGAAAAACCGATATCGCCGCTGCAAAGGGCCATCACCCGGTAGGGTAGTTCCAGAAGCTGCAAGACCTTTTCCGCATTCTGTGTGAGTTTTTCAAGCTCGGCGGCGGATTCGGAGGGATGAGTAAACTTGACCAGCTCGACCTTGTTGAACTGGTGCTGACGGATCAGTCCACGTGTGTCCTTACCGTAGGAACCTGCCTCTCGGCGAAAACAGGGGGTATAGGCGACGTAGCGGATCGGCAGGTCAGTCTTTTTCAGGATATCTCCACGGTGGATATTGGTTACCGGCACCTCGGCGGTCGGAATCAGGTAATACTCGGTATCAACCAGCTTGAAGAGATCCTCCTCGAATTTGGGGAGCTGTCCGGTGCCGGTCATACTTTCACGGTTGACCACGAACGGCGGCAGAACCTCTTCGTATCCATGTTCTCCGGTGTGCAGATCAAGCATGAAATTGATCAGCGCCCGCTCCAGCCGGGCTCCGGCACCCCGATAGAGGGTAAATCGTGCGCCGGTCAGTTTGGCACCGCACTCAAAATCCAGGATACGCAGCTCCTCTCCGATCTCCCAGTGCGGTCTGGCGGCAAAACTGAACTGTCGAGGAGCGCCCCAGTTTCTGACCTCCACGTTGTCGCTTTCCGATGCACCCAGCGGAGTGGTGGGATCCGGCAGGTTCGGCACCGTCAGCAGAAAACTGCTCAGCTCTTCATCCAGATGTTTAAGCTCTTCATCCATGCCCTTGATGCGCTGGGAGACCTCACGCATCTCCAGAATCCTGTCCTGGGCCTGACTCTTGTCCCTGATTCCGGCAATTTCCTCGGAGACCGAGTTGCGCAGGGCCTTGAGAGATTCCCCATCGCGAAGCAGCCGCAACCGTTTTTGATCCAGCTCCCGGAAACCATCCAGGTAGGCAGCGCCGCCGCGGGTGCGCAGCCGCTCTTCGGCCTGATCGGGATTTTCACGGAGACATTTCATATCAAGCATCTGAAAACACCTTTATTTTTGATGGGTAAGCGTGTATGTACTAGCACTGGAAATACCCTCCCGTCAATCCAAAAGAGCCATTATGAAACTGACTGCAACCACTTTCATGCTCATCTCAGCGCTCCTCAGCCTGCCATTGCCCCTGCTGGCGGAGGAAATCATCATCAACGCCGTCGGCGATGTCATGCTGGCCGGCCGCTGGGCCGCCACAATCAGGAAAAGCGGCTACGACTTCCCTTTCCGGGCAGTTTCAGCGGAGCTGAAAAAGGGTGACATCACCCTCGCCAATCTGGAAACCCCCATTGCCCGCAGTGGAATTGAATTCACCGAGAAGAAGTTCCGTTTCCGGGCCGAACCGGCCATAGCCCCGGCTCTCAAGCTGGCGGGCATCAATCTGGTCACACTTGCCAACAACCACAGCATGGATTTTGGCGGGACGGCTCTGACTGAAACACTCCAGTACCTGGAAGCCTCCGGTATAGCGTGGATCGGTGCCGGAAAAAACCTGAGTGAAGCCCGCAGGGCGGCTTTTTACACCATAAAAGGTAAGAAGTTCGCCTTCCTGGGGTACTCGCTGACCCAACCCACCGAGTTTTTCGCCGGCACCTCCCGTCCCGGAACAGCGCCGGGTTACGAAAAAATATTCGGCGAAGACATCGCCAATGCCCGCAAACTGGTCGATCATGTCATCGTCAGCTTCCACTGGGGAACGGAAGGCAAAACATCCGTTCAGGCCTATCAGCGCGTTATCGCCCACAAGGCCGTCGATGCCGGTGCTGATGTGATAATCGGCCACCATCCCCATGTTTTGCGGGGTGTGGAGCGCTACAAAAACGGCATCATCTTCTACAGCCTGGGCAACTTCACCTTTGCCAGCAAGAGCAGGACAGCCGACAGCAGCGCGATCATCCGCCTGCGGTTTAATAACGGAAAGCAGGAAGCCGAGCTGCTTCCGCTCGACATTCTCTACCGCCGGGTGGGATTCCAGCCACAGCTTCTTTCAGGCAAACCGGCGGCCGACGTCATCGCGCGCCTGAACAAGCTGTCACAACCGTTCAAGACAGAAATCCGGATTCTTGATGGCCGCTGCATGGTGCCCTTCTGATATGCGTATCCTGCTGGCAACTCTCCACGCAAAGTTCGCCCACTCATCCCTGGCGCTTCCCTGTCTGGCAGCCTATTGCAGCGATCTGACAGGGGTTTCAGTCATTATCCGCGAATACACCATCAACGAGCCTCACGATCAGCTTGTCCGTCAGATCATGTCCGAGCAGCCCGACCTGCTGGCCCTCTCCTGCTATATCTGGAACATAGAGAAAACCCTCCGCATCATCTCGGACATAAGAAAGATCGCCCCGAAAACCATGATCGTGCTGGGCGGTCCGGAGGTTTCCTTCGGCATCTTCGAGCTGATGCATGCCAATCCGGCCATAGACTTTGTCATCCGAGGCGAAGGCGAACTTGTATTCCGCAGGCTGGCCGAAGCCTTGTCGGTCAGCCCCGCGGACCCTTTACCCGCAGCGGTTCTTGAAAAAATCGACAACCTGTTCTTCCGCGCCGACAGCGACATCATCGCCGGACCGCATACCACGGAACCTCTGCCGCTCGACAGCATGCCGTCCCCCTTCGAGTCCGGTCTGGCAGACCTGAGTAAACCGCTGGTCTACTACGAAACATCCCGCGGCTGCCCCTTTTCCTGCGCCTTCTGCCTCTCATCGGTCGAAGGGCGGGTTCGCTCCTTCTCACCGGGCCGAATCGAGCAGGACCTGATGACCCTGATGCAGCAGGGGGTGACGAAGGTAAAGTTGGTGGATCGCACCTTCAACTACGACGCGAAACGGGCCGAAAGAATCTGGCAATTCATTCTGGGCAACAACCGCCGGAGTCACTTCCATTTCGAGATTGCCGCCGACCTGCTGACTGAATCCTGTATCGAGCTGCTGAGGCGAGTGCCGGAACAGACCTTTCGCTTTGAAATCGGCATCCAGTCCGCATCGCAGGAAACCCTGGCACAGGTCAACCGGAGAGCCGATCTGGGGAGGATTTACTACGTCATCCGGCGCCTGCGGGCGGAAACACACATCGAACTGCACCTCGACCTGGTGGCAGGGCTGCCGGGAGAAGATTATCAGGGTTTTCTCGCCTCGCTTCAGAGTGTTGCCAGCCTCCATCCCCATCAGATCCAGGTGGAGCCGCTCAAGGTGCTCAAGGGTTCACCCATGAGGGAGATCGCCGACCGCCGGGATTACCGGTTTTCATCATTTCCCCCCTATACCATTCTGCGCAATTCCTGGCTTTCTTTCGACGATATCGGCCGTATCGAAACCATCGGACGACTGCTGGATCTGTTTTACAATCAGGGCGGATTTACCACGGCGCTGGACTTCATGTGTGAGAGGTTCACCGTTGCACGCATATACGACGGGATGGCGCGGCAGGCCGGGATAGAAAACCTTTCCGGGCGCACCACGCTCCGCCGTTACGAACTCTTCGCCCGTCTGGCGGTGCCGTTGCTGGATGAATCGGATCGCCATCTGCTGCATGACGTGCTCTTCTTTGATTACTGCAGCAGCGAGATGCCGCTGATGGGTAAAATGCCGACATTCATGGCACACCGGCACCAGCAGTGTGCCTGGCCCGGCCGTTCAGAGTTGCCGAACGAACTGAGCCTGCCGGGCGGAAGCCGGGTCAGGTCATTCCGGTATACATTCGAGAGGGACTACCGGGATGCCGTGCGGCAGGGGGGCTCCGCAGAGATCACGTTCGTGTATGTTTCCGGCGAAGGAAAGGGTTTACAGGTGATTGTTGTATAATTCCCGGGTAGCAGGGCCCTGAGG
Organism: uncultured Desulfuromonadales bacterium; assembly: GCA_903868145.1. Lineage (GTDB taxonomy): Bacteria > Desulfobacterota > Desulfuromonadia > Geobacterales > Pseudopelobacteraceae > CAIPTY01. The sequence continues at coordinate 119,821 of CAIPTY010000051.1, forward strand.
ATATTTACTCTATCTGACTCTTTGACGCAGGAATTGTAACCTTTGTCAACTCTTCACAGAACACATCATTACAGGAGCTTCAACGTGATTAATCCAGGTACCAGGCAGCTGACCATCATGTTCGCAGTTTCGTTCTTTCTGATCATCTGGATGACATCAGCTGCAGACGCCTCTGAAAAACCGGACGAGCATCAGCACCACGCTGCGCCTGCCGCGCAAGGTGGTTCCACGGAAATCGGTCTGGACGAACATCTCGGATCCCGTATTCCACTGGAAACCGTTTTCAGAGATGAAAACGGGACCAGTGTGAGACTGGGCGATCTGGTCACCGGTCCGACCATCATCCTGCCGGTTTATTACAGCTGCACCAATGTCTGCAATTATATGCAGGGGGGATTGGCCAGGGTTATGAATACGGTGAAAGGAAAAGCGGACAGCGACTACCGGGTCATCTCCATCAGCTTCAATCCGGACGAGACGCCGGAACAGGCAGCAAGAACCAGAAAGATGTATCTCGCCGCCATAGATTCTCCGTTTCCTGCCAATGGATGGCGCTTTCTGACCGGCGACCGGAATAACATCCATCGTTTCACAGACTCCATCGGGTATCGTTTCAAGCAGCAGGGACGGGATTACATCCATCCCGTTGCCAGCGTGATCGTTTCCGGCGACGGCAAAATTGTACGCTACCTGTACGGCACGTCATTCCTTGCGAAAGATCTGAGTCTGGCCCTGCTTGAAGCCCGAGATGGGAAGGTAGGCACCACCATCCGCAAGATGGTGGATTTCTGTTTCACGTTTGACCCGGCAGGAAAAACGTATGTGTTCAACATTCTCAGGGTGAGCGCAACCGTTGTAATCCTGACAACCGGGTGCTTCCTGCTGTTTCTGCTGCTGACCGGAAAAAAACGCACCATTCAAAAAATGGAGGATCTATGAGTACCGCTGAAGATGGACGCCTCATGGCGGAACGGGGTTTCTGGACTGACACCGGAAAAACCGGTATCGGCGCCTGGATTTTCTCCACCGACCATAAACGGATCGGGCTGCTGTATTTCTACTCGGTGCTCTTCTTTTTTCTGGTCGGTGTAATACTCGGCCTTTTGATGAGGATCGAACTGATGGCACCGGGACGGGATATCATGGGACCCCAGACCTACAACGCGCTGTTTACCCTCCACGGCGTAGTGATGATTTTTCTTTTCATCATTCCGGGCATTCCAGGCGCCTTCGGCAACATGGTCATGCCGATCCAGATCGGTGCGCCGGATGTCTCCTTTCCCCGCCTTAATCTCTTCTCCTGGTGGCTCTACGCCATCGGAGCCGTGCTGGTGCTGACATCGCTGTTCACAGGGGGCGGGGCGCCTGATACCGGCTGGACATTCTATGTCCCCTTCAGTGCAAAATCGGCCACAAACGTCTCTCTGGCACTGTTTGGCGTCTTTGTGCTCGGCTTCTCCTCCATCCTGACCGGCCTCAACTTCGTCACCACCATACACCGCCTGAGAGCCGTGGGGATGACCTGGAGCCGTATCCCGCTCTTCACCTGGTCGCTCTATGCCACCGCCTGGGTGCAGATTCTGGCGACACCGATCCTGGGCATCACGCTGGTGCTGGTTATTGCCGAGCGGATGCTGGGCACCGGACTGTTTGACGCCGCCCGTGGAGGTGACCCGATCATGTTCCAGCATCTCTTCTGGATCTATTCGCACCCGGCGGTCTACATCATGATCCTGCCGGCAATGGGGATCATCTCGGATATCATCCCGGTATTCTCCCGCAAGCCGATCTTCGGCTACAAGATGATCGCCTTCTCGAGCCTGGCGATTGCCGCCGCCGGTTCACTGGTCTGGGGACACCATATGTTTACCAGCGGCATGAGCGACACCGCTGTGCTGGTCTTCTCTTTCCTGACCTTCATCGTGGCTATACCATCCGCCATCAAGGTCTTCAACTGGGTCTCAACCCTCTATCGCGGCTCCATCTCCCTCGACCCGCCGATGCTGTTCGCCCTGGCCTTCATTCTGCTCTTCTCCATCGGCGGCCTGACCGGCCTGATACTCGGCGCACCGGCCACGGACGTTCACGTCCATGACACCCATTTTGTGGTGGGTCATTTCCACTACGTCATGTTTGGCGGAACCGGCTTTGCGTTCTTTGCCGCCATGCACTACTGGCTCCCCAAGTTCTACGGCAGGATGTACCGGAAACGGCCGGCGGTGATCGCCTGGTGTTTGATGTTCATCGGCTTCAACGTGCTCTATATGTCGATGAAGGTGCTGGGGATGCGGGGAATGCCGCGCCGTTATTACGATTATCTTCCGGAATTCGCGCAACTGAACCTGGTGGCAACGGTGGGAAGCTGGATACTGGCCGCAGGCCTGGCAATAATGCTGGTAAATCTTTTCAGGGGGTTATTCCGGGGGGAGGCATTCACCGGTAATCCCTGGGGCGGCGCCACACTGGAATGGAGCACCACCACGCCGCCGCCGACGCTCAATTTCATCAAAGAACCGGTTGTTACTCATGGCCCATACGATTTCAAGGCCTTGGCAGATGATTCTCCAGACGGCATGCCTGGCGACGGGAGGAATCAATGAGCCACGCAGTTCACAAGGATTACGCCGGAGCCAAGCTCGGCATGTGGCTGTTTTTATTTACAGAAATTCTGTTGTTCGGGGGGCTGTTTATTCTGTATGCGGTTTATCTGGCCCGCTATCCGCAGGATTTTTCCAGCGGCGGTCATCAACTGAATGTCGTTCTGGGGGGTACCAACACCTTCCTGCTGGTTACCAGCAGCCTGTTCGCCGCCATGGCGCTGACAGCTATACAGCAGGACAAGAGGCTCCTGACATTGCGTCTGATCGGGGGAACGATCCTCTGTGCGGCCGGTTTCATGGTGATCAAGTACATCGAATGGAGCTCCAAAATCCACCACGGCATCTATCCCGGTTCTGCCAGCATTGTCAAAGGCCCTCCCGGAGAATCGGTGTTCTTCAGCCTCTATTATCTCAGCACCGGCATCCACGGTCTGCATGTTCTGATCGGCGCCACGCTGCTGGGTGTTGTTGCGTTGCGCGTAAAAAACGGAACCATCAACAGCACCGATTACGTCATACTGGAGAACGGGGTGCTCTACTGGCATCTGGTGGATCTGGTCTGGATTTTTATTTTTCCGCTGTACTATCTCATGCTGTAGGGAGAGTCTCGTGACTGCACAGCCCCACGAACATAACATCATAAGCTTCAGGAAACTGGCCGCCGTCTGGGCCACGCTGCTGGTTCTGACAGCAGCGACAATAGCAGTCACCCGTTTCGACCTGGGTGGGCTCAAGGTCATAGGCGCGCTTACGATCGCCTGTACAAAAGCAGGGTTGGTGATCGCCTTCTTCATGCATATGAAATACGAGAACCGGCTGTTGCAGATTCTGCTGTTCGTCGCCGTGGTGACCCTGGCGATATTCATCGGGCTCACTTTCTTTGATGTGCTCTACCGCTGAGGAGTTATCGTGAAAACAATTCTGATGTCCACAAACGAAGTCATAGACCCGGTATTCATCTTTATCTTCGGGGTAAGCCTGATCCTGCTGCTGGGCATAACAGCCGTCATGATCTGGTTTGTATTCCGCTACCACCGTTCCCGTTCGCCGCACGCCACCTCCACCGCTGACGGCAACCTTACGCTGGAGGTTGTCTGGATCGTCCTTCCCACCCTTCTGGTACTTGCCATGTTCTATTACGGCTGGGCCGGGTATCTGTCGCTGCGCAACGTGCCGGCAGGGGCCATGGAGGTCAACGCTACCGCCCGCATGTGGTCATGGAACTTCTCCTACCCCGGCGGTCGCAGCAGTGCAAAGCTCTACGTACCGGCCGGGAAGCCGGTCAAGGTCAACCTGGCCTCTGCAGATGTCCTGCACGGCTTCTACATTCCGGCTTTCCGGGTCAAACGGGATGTTGTGCCGGGAATGAAAAACCACGTCTGGTTTGTAGCCAACAAGCCGGGTTCATACGATATTTTCTGGTCCTCCTACTGCGGCACGGGGCATTCGCAGATGATCACCACGGTTGAGGCATTGCCGGAGGCCCATTTTGCCGCATGGCTGAATGAGCAGGCAACTCCCGGCACGCCACACCTCGGCCTGGTGCTGCTTGAAAAACTTGGCTGCCTCGGTTGCCACTCCACGGATGGAACACCCAAAATAGGCCCGACATTCAAAGGACTCTGGGGCAGAACATCCTTGGTCCTGACCGGCGGGACTGAAAGAAGCATCACGGTGGACGAGGCCTATCTGAAAAGATCCATCGCCGAGCCGAACGCCGATATTGTGAAAGGATTTGCTCCGATCATGCCCCCCTTTCAACTGAAAGAGGACGAGCTGAAAACCCTGATCGACTATTTTAAAAGGAACTGAAGTGACCGTTTTAACTCTTCTGCGCTGGCGTCTTGCGCTCATGAACGGAGTATCTGCCCTCGGGGGGTATCTGCTTTTTCCCGCTGCAATTGAGCTTTCGCGGGTATTGGCCGCCTTTGGCGGAACCGCGCTTCTGGCCGCAGGATGTTCCGCAATCAACCAGGTGCTGGAACGGGATCTGGATTGCCTGATGGAACGCACCAAAGGGCGGCCACTGCCGACCGGTGCCATGTCTGTTGCCACGGCTGCCGGCATCGGGAGCGCCTGCCTGCTCGCCGGTCTGATCTGGATGGGTTTCGCAGGAAGCCTTGTCACCGCACTTCTGGGCACAGCAGCGCTGTTCTGGTATCTGGCGGTTTATACTCCACTCAAGCGCCTCACCAGCATGTCGCTTCCCATAGGCGCTCTCTGCGGTGCCTTTTCGCCGCTCATCGGATGGGCACTGGCCGGGGGAAAGCTTTCCCATCATCGCATCCTGCTCGTTGCCGGGGTCATGTTCCTGTGGCAGATTCCCCATTTCTGGCTGCTGCAGCGCCGCTACCGCACCGATTACCGCGCGGCCGGGATTCCACTCTGTGAAGACGCGACCGGTAACAGTCGGACACCGCTTTTTGCGCTTTGGATCACAGCTCTGGTGGCGGGAGCCATGCTGCTGCCGGTTTTGGGAATCATCCCGCAGCAACGCGCCTTCTGGTACGCACTGTTTCTGCTCCCGATATTCCTGTCGGCATTCCTCCCTTCCGAGAAGTTCCGCTTTGCCTGCCTTAATCTCTTCCCGCTCCTGCTTACTCTGTCAATCTGGCTGTAATACGTAACGGTGCCTGCAATTTAACAATGTAGTCACCAGGTGTTAATGATCGATTGATTTTACCTGATGAGCCGCATGCAGTGGCTCAGATACATTTCCTGCACCTTTGCCCGGGCTCAAGGGGTCTTTCTGAGAAACTGCAGACTGGATCTGATGCCCGGATTATTCGTGAAACAGCGGATATCAATGGTGCTGCCCATTTTCTCCCAGCCATACTGTTCCACCAGTCGGGTCAGCATCATTTCCAGCGTGACACCGTGGAGATGGTCGTTTGTGTTTTGTTCCGCCATGTCGGCACCTTTTCAGCCATATTCAATACAACAGATATTTCTCCCGCAGCCTTCTGAAAAGCTCCACTCCCTCTGCCCAGCGACCTGCCACGGCATCCGGGCTGATTCCCCTGAGCGTCAGCAGTTCCCACGCATCCCTGTCTCCGACCTCGGTGGCAAATCCCCCGTATCGTTTAAACTGCCGTGGATGCGCCTGATGGAAGGCCTGCACCAGGTGGAGCCCTGCCAGGATCGGATCGAGTTTTTCCCGATCCGTGATAACCACACTGATCCCAGAACAGTTCTTGCCGCGATAGGGATGCCCTGCGGCAGTCGGAACAAATTCAGTTGCCGCAAAGGTGACACCGGGGATCGTTCGTGACCTCAAAATCTTCAAAACTTCTTCAGCATTCACCCATGGAGCACCGTAGACCTCGAAGGGGCGGGCGGTTCCGCGTCCCACCGACAGGTTGGTGGTTTCAAGAATACCAAAGCCGGGATAGAGCAGGGCGGCAGGGAGGCTCTTCATGTTGGGGGATGGATTGACCCAGGTAAGGGCGGTTTGGTCGTAGTACAGGGAGCGCTGCCACCCCTGCATCGGAATCACGGTCAGGGCGCACCCGATACCGTATTCTTCGTTGAAGAGACGTGCCAGTTCCCCCATGGTCATACCATGCCGGGTGGGGATGGAGTGGATTGACGTGATGGAGCCGCAGCCGCTCTTTCGTTCGGGCATCATGGTTGTTGGAATGGCGCCCTGCACCGCATCCCCGCCGATCGGGTTGGGTCTGTCAAGAACCACAAAGGGAATATTGGCTCCTTTAGCCGCCCGCATGGCCAGTGAGAGGGTACCGATATAGGTATAGAAACGGGTTCCGATATCCTGAATATCGAACACCAGTACGTCGATACCTGTGAGCATCTCAGGCGTCGGGCGGCAGGTGGCACCGTACAGGCTATGTATGGGCAGACCGGTCCGCTCATCGATACCGGAAGAAACTGTGTCGTCCGACTCACCCCGAATGCCGTGTTCCGGGCTGAAAAGTGCCGCCAGACTCACCCCCGGCGCACGATGGAGCAGATCAATGGTGCTTTCGCCGGAAGCGGATCGACCGGTGTGATTGGTAATCAGGCCGACCCGTTTGTTCTGGAGGATCTGAAAATTCTGTTGTGAGAGGACATCGATTCCGGGCAGGACAGCGGCGCAAATGTAGGAAGGGCAGAACATGGTAAAGAGGAGTATCAGCAAAAAGAATATGTGATGAAGCCCTGAACCACGGAGACACGGAGACACGGAAGAAGGAAAGAATTTGTTCTTATACCCTCTACAGATTACAAACGTAAGGCGCACGTATGTAGAATAACTCATTGCAGGCTCCGTGTCTCCGTGCCTCTGTGGTGAATGTTTTTGCCTGGTTAAAATGCCGGCGTTTCATTCCACTCCGCCGGTTCCATCGCCACCTTCTTGCCGAGTTCAGCCAGAAGCTCATCCATCTCCTTCTCAAATCCCTCCATGATGGCAATCCGGATGATGCCGCCCACGTTGTCCACGGTACTCATGACGTTCATCCCCTCGTATGCCTCCAGGATAAATTTGAGGAAAACCATGTCATGGTGCCTTACCTTGAAATATCTGAATATCACAGGACTAAATCCCCTTGAACGGCCACATTGCCGGCCCGGCCGGGAATCTCTCCCATGAAAAGTTTGCAGGCAGGAGCATTGGAGATGTCCTGCACCGCCTCTCCCAGGGTGATGCAGCGAACCCCGTCGGCCCGGAAACGCTCCAGCAGGCGCAAGAATGACTGCCGGATGGCGTTGCCTTCCAGTTCGGCATGGATTGTAAGAACATTCAAGCCATCTTTCAGATTTTCGCAGTAAAATTCATGGATATTTTCAGCGCTAACACCGTTCTCTCCCAGGATTTCATCAGCGGTCGGCAGGGTGGTCGGTATCTGCAGGGTACGGAAACGACGGCCCTCCATGACCGGATAGAAGGGGTATGTCCCGCGGCCATCACTGGAGTAGGCAAGTCCCAGGGCATCCTGAACCTCCAGCGAATCCGGCGAGACGGTCCAGCCGGGAGCTGCGGTGGTCGTAGCCCGGTGCCCAAGGATATCCTCAAACAGGGCACTGGCGCGCCCCAGTTCCATGGCGGTGAGATGCTTGGGAAACCAGGGCAGATAGTCATGCCACTTGACGTGATCCCAGCAGTGGATGCCCACCTCATGCCCCTGCCGCTCAGTGGCGCGAAGTACGTCAGGAAACGAGGAACCGATCATGGGGGCAGGCAGGAGTGTTCCGTAAAGCATGGTCTTGATGCCATAGGCCGCCGGAGCCCTGGTGCGCAGCATTTTTTTCAGGAACCCCGGACGGGTAAAGATGCGCCGGATAGCCTTGCCGGAGTTGTCGGGGCCCATGGAAAAGTAGAAGGTTGCCTGGACACCAAAGCGCGCCATATCCGCAAGCAGGTTCGGCACGCCATCCCGTGTCCCGGCGTAGGTATCGATATCGACCTTCAATGCAACGGTTTTATTCGCCATGAGTTACGTTTACCCCGTCAGATTGCATCGAGTGTCGTTATCCTCCCAGATAGGCCTGTACAACTCGCGGGTCACTGCGCAGGGCACGGGAGTCCCCTGAGAGTGTCACACTCCCGACTTCCAGAACATAGCCGCGATCGGATATTTCAAGGGCAGCGCCGGCATTCTGCTCAACCAGCAGAACAGTCAGGCCGTGCTGCCTGAGGCTGAGGATCGTTTCAAAAATCTTCGCCACCATGATCGGAGCAAGCCCCAGCGAGGGTTCGTCAAGCATCAGCAGGGCAGGTTTGCACATCAATGCCCGGGCGATGGCAAGCATCTGCTGTTCGCCGCCGGACAGTGTGCCGCCCGCCTGGCTTATCCGCTCGGAGAGACGGGGAAACATGGCAAGAACCTGCTCGAGTTGTTGGGCTGTCTCACTCTTGGGAAGCAGGTAGCCCCCCATAAGCAGGTTTTCCCTGACCGAAAGATCTGCGAAAATACGGCGTCCCTCCGGGCAGTGCGATATTCCCCTGCCGACTATTTCGTGGGGCGGAAGGCCATCAATACGTTGCCCGCGGAACTCGATGCTGCCGCCGACAACAGCATGAATGCCCGAAATGGCCTTGAGAGTAGAACTCTTGCCCGCGCCGTTGGCACCGATCAGGGTAACGATCTCCCCTTCGGCAACTTCGAGAGACACCCCCCTGAGCGCCTCGATCGGACCGTAGAGCAGTTGGATATCAGTGAGCCGGAGCAAGCGTGCCTCCCCCCAGATAGGCTTCGATCACCGCCGGATTGGCCCGCACTTCGTGAGGCAGCCCTTCGGCGATCAGCTCGCCATGATCCAGAACGTAAATCCGGTCCGAAATGCCCATCACCATTTTCATGTCATGTTCGATGATGACGACGGTGATGCCCTGCCGGCGGATGTTCTGGACAAGTTCCATAACGAAGCCGGTCTCGGTCGGATTCATACCGGCCACCGGCTCGTCCAGCAGCAGGACGGAGGGTTCCAGGGCCAGCGCCCGGGCGATTTCCAGCATTTTACGTTCGCCGTAAGTCAGGTTGCGGGCCAGTTGATCCCGGCGCTGTTCCAGACCGACAAAACTCAGGAGTTCCCGGGCACGTTGTTTCTGTGCGGCCTCATCCCTGTGGAAGGCCGGTGATCGCAGGATTGCAGCCAGCATGCCGCTTGCCATGTGGATCTCCCGGCCGACCAGGACATTTTCCAGGAGCGTCATCTCGGCAAATGGTTTCAGATTCTGAAAAGATCGTGCCAATCCCAGGCGTGCCACCTGATCCGGCCCCATGTCGGTAATCTCGCGGCCCGAGAGAAAAACCCTGCCGCCGGTAGGCGCATAGGCCCCGGTCACGGCATTGAAGAAGGTCGTCTTTCCGGCACCGTTCGGACCGATTATCGAGAGGATTTCTCCCTGCCTGACGGAGATGGAGACACCTGCCAGCGCTTTGACTCCGCCGAAGGTGACCGAGAGCGAGTCAGTTGTCAGGATGTCACTGGCCGTCATCTTCACGATCCTGTATTTCCTGCGTTATCATGCGGCTGCCAAGCAGTCCGTTGGGGCGGAATACCATGAAGGCGATCATGACCGCTCCGAAAACAAGCATCCGGTACAACGAGAATTCACGCAGAAACTCCGGCACAACAATCAGCAGTAGCGCTCCGGTTACCGAACCGATTACATTGCCGATCCCCCCCAGCACAACCATGCAGAGCACCAACACTGATTCATAAAAAGTAAATGAATCCGGAGAGATAAAACCCTGCTTGACGGCAAAGAGCGACCCGGCGATACCGCCGAAGAAGGCGGAGAGCGAAAACGATAGCAGGTGTTTCCTGAATACGTTGATACCCAACGCCCCGGCAGCCATCTCGTTCTCGCGGATCGCGACCCACGAACGGCCGTAACGTGAATTGGCCAGTCGCGAAACGATCAGGACAATCAGAGCCAGCATGGCCAGAGAAAACCAGTAGAAGTCGCGGGGGTGATCAAGCGTAAAGAGACCGAAGGATGGGCGTTTGATGCCCAGAATGCCGTTCGGTCCGCCGGTCAGACCGTTAAGATTGGTGAGGAAGATCCGGATAATCTCGCCGAAGCCCAGTGTTACGACCGCCAGGTAATCCCCCTTGAGGCGCAGAGCCGGTATGCCCAGCAGAACACCGCAGAGCATGGCGGCTAAACCAGAAAGCGGCAGAGCGATCCAGAATCCGCACAGGGCAAACTTGGCGGTCAGGATGCCGGTTGTGTAGGCACCCACCCCGTAAAACCCAATAAAACCGAGCACCAGCACCCCGGTCAGCCCTACGGTGATATTGAGTGCAGTTGCCAAAATGGCGTAGAGGATGGCGGAGGTGAGTACGTCGATCAGGTAATTGGAGGATGCGAAAGGGAGCAGCAGGGCAGCGGAAAGGATCACACCCACCGCCAGGGTTTGATGCGCCACCAGGGTATTCACTGTTTTTAGCCTGATATCTGAGAATGTCCGGCTTTCTCCGGCAAAGGCGGCGCAGCTCCGCACTCCCCAGGCCACCAGAAGCACCAGCGGTACATAGACTGTGTGCATCTTCAGAAACGGGGCACAGATCAGCAGTATCCCCAGGTAATAGAAAAGATCGTTCCTCAGATTACGCCCGTTCATTGACACCCTTCCCGAGCAGTCCGGCGGGACGGAAGACGAGCACCGCAATCAGGATGAAGAAGGCGTAGACATCCTTGTATTCGCTGGAGAAATAGCCTGCCCCCAGCGCCTCGATGATGCCGAGCAGAAAACCGCCCACCATGGCCCCGGGAACGTTGCCGATCCCCCCCAGCACCGCCGCGGTAAAGGCCTTGATACCCCCCAGGTAACCGAGAGTGAAGTTGATCGAGCCGTAATAGAGGCCGATCATGACCCCGGCGCAGGCAGCCAGAAACGAGCCGGCCATGAAGGTGACCGAGATCACCGTATCGACGTTGATCCCCACCAGCGAGGCCATGTAGGGATCGGTGGAGGTGGCCTTGATGGCAACGCCGAGCCGGGTGCGGTTAATGAACCAGTAGATCAGAGCCATCAGGGCGATTGAAGAAAAGATGATCACCAGCTGCAGCAGCGTGAACGAGACGCCCCCCAGCGTAATGGTCTTCATGCCGATCGTCTGGGGGAAGATCTGATCCTTGGCGCCCATGCTGATCATGACGAAGTTCTGAAGAAAAATCGAGGCGCCCAGAGCACTGATAAGCGGGGTGAGCTTTGGGGCCCCGCGCAGCGGGCGGTAGCAGATCTTTTCAAGGTAGAAGCCATACAGCGCGCAGATGGCAGCGGCGACAATCAGGACGACCATCATCATCAGGATCACGTTCCCCTGCAGAAACGGAGGCATGGCAGGTATCAGCGAGATGAGGATGAAACCCAGGTACGCACCGATCATGTAGATCTCGCCATGGGCGAAGTTGATCAGTTTGAGCACCCCGTAGACCAGCGTGTAGCCGAGCGCAATCAGTGCATAACTGCCGCCGATGGTGATGCCGTTGAGCAGGTGTTGAAGAAACATAGTGCTCCGGAAGGATACGTGATTAATCAATTACAGGAACGTGGATTTTTTGCACTGGCAAGGCTGTCGAGGTGTGCGCGGAGGCGTACCCGTCGGTACGCCGCACAAGTAACACCGAAGACTTACGCAGCCAGTGTGAAAAAGCCGCGCTCCCTCTACTTAACCTGCTTGAATTTGTTGCTCTCTACCTTCCACACCACATACGGCGACTCTTTCACATCACCCTTGGCATCGAATTGGATATGGCCGAGCGCACCGCTGTAGTCGATCGCGCGGATGGCAGCGATCAGTTTCTTGCCGTCGGTAGCCCCGGCATTTTTGATCGACTGCAGCAGAATGTTGGTGGCATCGTAGGCATAGACCGAGTAAACCCCCGGCTCGCCGTACTTTTTACGATAGTTTTCGTTGAACCCCTTCGCTGAAGGAACTTCCTTGGTATCCGGCCCGAAGGTTGCGTAGGTTCCCTCGGTGGCCGGACCGCCGATCTTCAGCAACTCTTCGCTCATGATGCCGTCACCGCCGATAAAGGGAGCGGTGCCTCCCATGGCCTTGTACTGTTTGATGAGCAGCCCCCCCTCAGTGAAGATGCCGCCGAAGAATATCAGATCCGGATTAGCCGACTTGACCTTGGTAACCACCGGGGAGTAGTCCTTTTCACCCTTGGTTATCCCTTCGAAGGCAACCACCTCAACACCTGCACCGAGATTCTTCTTGAATTCCTCGGCAAAGCCCTGACCGTAGGTGGTCTTGTCATGAATAACGGCAACCCGCTTGACCTTCAGCTTCTGAACGGCAAAGTTGCCCGCAGCCTTGCCCTGCTGGTCGTCCCTGCCGCAGACCCGGAATACGTTGTCGAAGTTCTGATCCGTCAGTTTCGGATTGGTAGACGCGTGGGATATCTGGGGAATTCCAGCTTTGTGATAGACCTCGGAAGCCGGGATGGAACAGCTGCTGTTAAAGTGGCCGACCACACCGACGACACCTTCGGCCGTAAATTTGTTTGCCACGGCAACAGCCTGACGGGGCTCGGCCTGGTCATCGCCGGGAACCAGTTCAATCTTTTTGCCCAGTACGCCCCCCTTGGCGTTCCATTCCTCTACAGCCAGCTTGACACCGTTGAGCATGTCGGCACCGAATACCGCCTCCGGTCCGGTCAACTGACCAGCCGCACCGATCTTGATGACACCGGTCTCCTGTCCCGTTTTTTTCGAACAGGCCACCGTCGCCAGACACATCACAGCCAAAAGAATCAGCTTCTTCATGGGATCCTCCGATATTGAATGATCTGTAAAAAACAGATAGCGATGTATTTACACTATTGTTGCGATTAATCAAGAGTTTTGGCGTATTACCAACTGACATTGGCACATTTCATCCTGATACAGTCATTACATCTTTATGTTTTCTTTACCTTAGCACCCCCTATTTTGACACCTGATTTACATGTCTTTTGATAACCTCAAATCATGGAAGTTATACCAAGGTACGGAGAAAAGCTCATGAAAGCCTATCTGTTCAATGCCGAAAACGGACTCTACGAGGGCGAAGCTTTTGAAGATCCAGAGATGCTTGAGTATGAAGAGGGCATCACACCTGTTCCCCCTCCGGAATATGAACAGGGTCAAGTACCGGTGTTTGATCGCCAAAATGATAACTGGAGCGTGATTCCAATCAATATTGCCAAGCAGCTGCTCAATATCAGTACGACAAAGACAACGGAGAGTACATTATGAATCCCTACGAATGGCTGCAAACAGTGATCTTTTTTGTCGTATTACTGGCCTTGGTGAAGCCGCTGGGCAGCTTCATGGCCAAGGTCTTCCAGGGTGAGAGAACCTTTCTATCACCACTCCTGTGCCCCTGTGAAAAGGTGATCTATCGTATGAGCGCGGTAAGGCCGGAAGATGAAATGGGGTGGCAGCGCTACGCAGGCTCCGTTATACTCTTCAACCTGGTGTTGTTCGTTGGACTCTTCTTAATGCTCTTGACCCAACACCTGCTGCCGCTCAATCCTCAGAAGGTTCCGGCATTCACGTGGCAGTTGGCGCTCAACACTGCGATCAGCTTTGCGACCAACACCAACTGGCAGGCCTATGTCGGAGAGCAGGCGGCCAGCTATTTCACCCAGATGGTGGGGCTGGCGGTGCATAACTTTGTCTCGGCTGCCACCGGCATAGCGATCGCTGTTGCCGTGATTCGCGGGTTTGTCCGCCGCAAGACCTCCTTACTGGGCAATTTCTGGGTCGATATGACCCGCTGTACCCTCTACATTCTCCTGCCGATATCCATCATCGCTGCTACCATGCTGGTTTCCCAGGGGGTGATCCAGAACTTCAGCGAGTACAAGACCGTGCCGTTGGTTCAGTCCACCAACTACGACAAGCCCAAGCTGGATGATAAAGGCGCTCCTCTCAAGGATGCCGCCGACAAGCCGGTGGTCGAGAACGTGATCGTCAAAGACGTAACCATCCCCATGGGGCCGGTGGCCTCCCAGGAAGCGATCAAGGAACTGGGCACCAATGGCGGCGGCTTCTTTAATGCCAACTCAGCCCATCCTTTTGAGAATCCCACACCACTTTCCAATATGCTGGAGATACTGCTGATCCTGCTGATCCCCGGCGCCCTGACCTACACCTTCGGGGTCATGGTGGGCAACACCCGCCAGGGCTGGATGCTATTGGGAGTAATGCTCTTCATCCTGATTACCACGTTTGGTGTTTTGCAATGGGCCGAGAGCAGCGGCAATCCGCTGGTTGCCAAGCTGGGCGTGCAGAGTATCAACATTGAAGGTAAGGATGTGCGTTTCGGCATGGCCGGCAGCAACCTCTTCACCGTCGCCACAACCGGAACCTCCTGCGGCGCGGTCAACAGCATGCATGATTCGCTGACGCCAATCGGTGGCATGATGCCGCTCTCCCTGATCCTGCTGGGCGAGATTATATTCGGTGGAGTCGGCTCCGGGCTCTACACCATGCTGGCCTTTGCCATCATCGCGGTGTTTGTCTCCGGGCTGATGATCGGTCGCACGCCGGAATACCTGGGCAAAAAGATCGAGGTGCGCGAGATGTGGATGTCGATTCTCGTCATCCTGACCGCCGGGGTTACGGTACTGATCCTGTCAGGCATTGCCATGATAACGCCCCAAGCAGTAGCTTCCATGTCCAACCCCGGTGCCCACGGCCTGTCGGAAGTGCTCTATGCACTGGCTTCGATGGCTAATAATAACGGCAGTGCCTTTGCCGGTTTGAACGCCAACGTCAATTTCTACAACCTGTTCGGTTCTCTGGCCATGACCATTGGTCGTTACGTTCCGGCCGTTGCAGTACTGGCAATGGCTGGCTCTTTGGCCGAAAAGAAGTATGTCCCGCCCAGCCTCGGCACCCTGCCGACCGACAAGGCACCCTTTGCAATCTGGCTGACGCTGGTGATTCTGATTGTTGGAGCACTGACTTTCTTTCCTGCTCTAGCTTTGGGACCGATAGTTGAACATCTGACCATGCTGGGAGGTAACTAAGTCATGTCAAAACCTATACAACAGCCAAAATCGGCCTTTGATGCTGAACTCATGAAGGGTGCTTTGCTTGATTCACTCAAAAAGCTTGATCCCCGTACACTCTGGCGCAATCCGGTCATGCTCTGTGTCGAGATTGCCAGCCTTATTACCCTGGTGACCTTCGTCATGTCACTGACTGGCGCCAACAAAGAACCGGCCTGGTTTACCGGCAGTGTCTCCATCTGGCTCTGGCTGACCGTTATTTTCTCTACCTTTGCCGAGGCGCTGGCCGAGGGACGCGGTAAAGCCCGTGCCGCCAGTTTGCGCAAAAGCCGCACCGATGTAACCGCCAAAAAGGTGGAAAAGCCGGAATTTGGAGGTAACTTCACCACCGTTGGTGCCAGCCAGCTCCGCAAAGGTGATCTGATCCTGGTAGAAGCGAATGAAATGATCGCCGGTGATGGCGACGTAGTGGCCGGAGCAGCCCTGATCAACGAGTCGGCAGTTACCGGTGAGTCAGCCCCGGTGATTCGCGAATCGGGTGGAGATCGCAGTGCCGTCACCGGTGGTACCACAGTAATTTCCAGCTCCATTATCGTCAGGATTACCGCCAATCCGGGCGAGACCTTCCTTGACAGGATGATCGGTCTGATTGAGGGTGCCAAACGGCGTAAGACCCCCAACGAGATTGCCCTGGAAGTGCTGCTGATCGCCCTGACTCTGGTTTTCCTGCTGGTCTGCGCCAACATCAGCCCGCTCTCGATCTACAGCGTCAAAGTAGCCGGTCACGGTACGCCGGTATCGTTGACTATCCTGGTGGCGCTCTTCGTCTGCCTGGCACCGACGACCATCGCTGCACTCCTGCCTGCTATCGGCATCGCCGGAATGGACAGACTGTTCCAGAAGAACGTGATCGCTCTTTCAGGACGGGCCATTGAAGCGGCAGGTGATGTCAACGTGCTACTGTTGGACAAGACCGGCACAATCACCCATGGTAATCGCCAGGCGGTGGCATTTGTACCGGTTGGCGGGCATAACGAACGGGAGCTGGCCGAGGCGGCCCTGATGGCGTCGCTGGCCGATGAAACCCCGGAAGGGCGCAGCGTAGTGCTGTTGGCAAAAGAGAAATACAACTTGACCAAGGAAACGCCCAAGGATGCCGAGGTGGTGGAGTTCAGCGCCGACACGCGTCTCTCCGGCATAAACCTGGCTGGCAATCAGTATCGTAAGGGAGCTTCGGACTCGACTATCGCGTTTGTCAAAAAACTGGGTTGTACCGCTATTCCCGCTGACCTTGCCGAAGTTGTCGACCGTGTTGCCCGTGCCGGTGCAACGCCACTGGTGGTCTGCAAAGGGTGCGAGATTCTAGGGGTTATTAACCTGAAGGACATTGTTAAGGCAGGAATCCAGGAGCGCTTTCTGCAACTACGGAGCATGGGGATCAAAACGGTGATGATTACCGGAGATAACCCGCTGACCGCGGCGGCCATTGCTGCCGAGGCTCAGGTAGACGACTTTCTGGCCCAGGCCAAGCCCGAAGAAAAGCTGCGCCTGATCCGTGAGTACCAGGAACAGGGCTTTATGGTCGCTATGACCGGCGACGGAACCAACGATGCCCCGGCTCTGGCCCAGGCAGATGTGGCGGTAGCCATGAACACCGGTACCCAGCCGGCACGCGAGGCGGCCAATATCATAGATCTGGACAGCAACCCCACCAAACTGCTGGATATCGTCGAGGTGGGCAAGCAGATCCTGATGACCCGTGGCAACCTGACTACCTTCAGCATCTCCAATGACATCGCCAAGTACTTCGCCATCATACCGGCAGCCCTGCTTTCAATCTACCCCCAGTTGGGCGTACTGAACGTGATGGGACTGGCCAGTCCTTTCAGCGCTATCCTGTCGGCGGTTATTTTCAACGCAATCATTATTCCGATACTGGTGCCGCTGGCCCTCAAGGGAACCAAGTTCCGTCCCATGCCAGCTGAGAAACTATTGATCCATAATCTGCTGATCTACGGTGTCGGCGGTATCGTCGCGCCGTTTGTCGGGATCAAGGTCATCGATATGGTTATTGGTTTAATCGTGTAAAGCGCCCCTCACCCCGCCCCTCTCCCTGGGGGAGAGGGTGGCCGTCAGGTCGGGTGAGGGGGGAAATGTGGCATTTTACAAAAAAGGAGAACAAACCATGAAAGACATTAGACCGGCAATACTGCTCTTCATCATTTTCACCATTATCTGCGGCGGTATCTATCCGGCCATCGTCACCGGCGTAGCCTATGCCCTCTTTCCCAAACAGTCTGCGGGAAGTTTCATCGCCGACAAGAGCGGCAAGGAGATCGCTTCGACCCTGATTGGCCAACCCTTCTCCGATCCAAAATACTTCTGGCCGCGCCCTTCTGCTTCCGGTGATTTTGGTTACAACTCCATGGCCTCCGGCGGCTCCAATTCCGGCCCCACCAACCCGGATTACCTCAAGACAGTGGGCGACCGGGTCAAGGCGCTCAAAGATACCGGTGTGACCGGCACTGTTCCGGCTGATCTGGTGCAGGCATCAGCCAGCGGGCTTGATCCGCATATTTCGCCTGAGTCGGCATTATTACAAGTACCGCGTGTTGCCAAAGTGCGCGGCGTATCGGAAGACATACTGATAAAAGCCGTTGCAGAGGCTACTGTAGGTCGCCAGTTGGGCTTTTTGGGAGAGCCCAGGGTAAATGTGCTAGCGTTGAACCTGATGCTTGATAGGGTGAAATAGTTGGCACTGTTTGATAAATTATGTGGTAAAAACCGAAAATTTAATATAAATTATTCGTATGAATACGACAAATTCAATCAACAGAATCATTGCGGGCCAGATAAGCGCCAGGATCGGCAAAGGCAAGATTATCCTGCTGTTCGGCCCGCGCCAATCGGGCAAGACCACGCTGGTCAGGGGGATTGCTGAGGATTCCGGACTCGACACGCTCTGGCTGAGCGGAGACGAAGCCGATACCCGCGCCCTGCTTTCCAATACGACCTCCACGCGCCTGAAAGCCCTGTTTGGCTCGAAAAAGCTAGTGATCATCGACGAGGCCCAGCGGATCGCCAACATCGGCCTTACCCTCAAGCTGTGTGCCGACATGATTCCGGACATCCAGGTCGTCGCCACCGGTTCATCGGCCTTTGAACTGGCCGATGCGACCAGTGAACCATTGACCGGCAGAAAATACGAGTACCACCTGTTTCCGTTATCGTTTGGCGAGATGGTGACACATCATGGCGTAATGGTTGAAAAGCGACTGCTGGAACATAGGCTGATTTACGGCTGTTATCCCGAAGTCGTGACATCCCCCGGAGAAGAGCGGGAACTGCTTTCCCTGCTAGTCGACAGCTATCTGTACAAGGATGTTTTCAGCCTGGGATTGACCAAGAAGCCAGCGCTTCTGGAGCGGATCGTTCAGGCGCTGGCACTGCAAATCGGCTCTGAAGTTTCATATAACGAGCTGGGGCAACTGGTGGGAGCGGACAAGGAAACGGTTGAGCGCTACATCCAGATGCTGGAAAAGTGCTACGTGGTGTTCCGGCTGACCTCGTTCAGCCGGAACCTGCGTAACGAGCTGAAGAAGAGCAGAAAGATCTATTTCTGGGACATCGGCGTGCGCAACGCGATCATCAGGAATTTCAATCCACCACATCTCCGCCAGGACATCGGCGGTTTGTGGGAAAATTTCCTGCTGGCCGAACGATTGAAAGCCAATCATTATGGGGGGCAACCGGCGAATTACTGGTTCTGGCGCACCCACTCGCAGCAGGAAATCGATTATATCGAGGAGCAGGGTGGCGTCCTTTCCGCCTGGGAGTTTAAATGGAAAGCATCCAGACCACCACGGGTGCCAAAAAGCTTCCTTGATGCCTATCCCGGCTGCGTCACCGGTTATGTCACTCCGGAGACAATGGAAGATTTTTTGTTGAGTGGGGAGCAGAATTTGGGATAAATAAGAGTTGAGTGAGTGACGTTTTACGAAAGCAACGAATGGAGATTTATAATGACACGCCGATCAACTGAAGAACTCGATTACTACGCGACAATATTTAAGAAAATTCGAAATAAAAAATACGAATTCTTTGTCATTAGTAGGATTATCCATCTTCTCAACGACCGTGAACTTGAGTTCACCACACAGCAACTTATCAGGACGGAAAACAACCGATTTCTTCTGGATCTTTATTTTCCTCAACTGAAGTTTGCAATCGAGGTAGATGAAGATCATCACGATCGCCAGGTTGATAAAGACAAAGAGCGAGACAGGGCTGTTGTAGAAAAAGCGAATGTGAAAACCGAGCGAATAATAATCTCTGGCAAATCATTTGAAGACGTAAGCTCTAGAATTGAAGATGTGGTTTGCATCATACGGCAGATGAAAGAGGAGTTGATGATAGCCAAAAAAATCGTTCCATTCGTTTACGGACAAAAATACGAAACAAAATTTTGGTTGTCAAAAGGTACGCTTTCAGTCTCTGATGACGCTCGATTTCGGACACATGTGGATGTGGCCAAAATATTTGGAAAGAGCCTTAAAGGTCATCAGCGAGCATTAATCAAGCTAGATGACAGCAAATCCGTTTGGTTTCCAAAACTCTATGAGAATGGAGACTGGAATAACCAACTTACATCCGATGGCAAGCTAATTGAGATGGAAAAGGTAACTGGTGGAAGGTTCAATTCAGATGGCAAACTTTCCCCAAACACAATCTACTACGTATTCGCGCATTATCGCGATGAATTAGGGCAGGTATATTACGCATTCAAGGGGGGATTCAATGTCACAAAGCAGGAAGAAAACAAAGCGACTTTCACTCGCGTCTGCGATGCAATCGAATTTAGTGTAGTCAGTCAGGGTGCGAATGTAACTCAATAAAGGGGTCAAGTCTCCAAATATCAAAATCAATGATTTACACGCAACCAGCCCCATGGACGCCGTCCGCCCGAGAATCTGGGCGAGTGGGTCAGTGGGCACCCCGTTAAACGAGAACAATATGACCGATAACGACGACATACGCCCTTCCCCCGAGGCAATGCTCAAACTGGCCCAGGCTGAGGAAGTGACGGCTGAGCTGGGTAAGCTGAAGATCTTCCTCGGCTATGCCGCCGGCGTCGGCAAAACCTACGCAATGCTGGAGGCGGCACGTCAGAGAAAGAAGGATGGCCGCGACGTGGTAGTCGGCTATGTCGAATCCCATGGCCGCAGTGAGACCGATGCACTGCTGGAGGGAATGGAAGCATTGCTGCGTAAGGAAGTCCACTATCTGGGAGTCGCGTTGCCGGAGATGGACCTTGATGCCATACTGGCTCGCAGGCCACAGATTGTTCTGGTGGATGAACTTGCCCATAGCAACGCCCCTGGTTCGAGACACGAGAAGCGCTGGCAGGATGTGGAGGAGATCCTGGAAACGGGAATCGATGTTTATACCACGGTCAACATCCAGCACTTTGAAAGCCTGAACGATGTGGTGACTCAGATCACCGGCATAACCGTGCGTGAGACAATACCTGACCGGCTGCTGGACATCGCCTTCGAGATCAAACTGATTGATATCCCCCCGGAAGACCTGATTCAGCGTTTGAACGAGGGGAAGATTTACATCCCCGATCAGGCTGCCAAGGCCATCGAGAAGTTCTTCCGCCCCGGAAACCTGATGGCCCTGCGGGAGCTGTCACTGCGTCGCACTGCCGCCCGGGTGGACGACCAGATGCGAGCCTACATGGAGACCCAGTCCATCGCCGGGCCCTGGCCGACGGCCGAACGCCTGCTGGTCTGCGTCAGCGGCAGCCCTTACAGCGAAAAATTGATCCGCGCCACCTGCCGCCTGGCAGAAGAATTGAAGGCCCAGTGGTTCACGGTCTATATCGAGACGCCTGCAGGAGGTCGCTATGTTCGGGAGAACCGGGAGCGCATCTGGCAGAACCTGAGACTGGCAGAAGGCCTGGGAGCGCAGATCTCGACCATCACCGCCAACGATGTCACTGATGCGGTCATGGAGTACACCAGCAGCCACAACATTACCAAGATTGTGATGGGCAAACCCAACCGGCCCCGCTGGCGTGAAATCCTTCAGCCACCTCTCGTCGATCAGATCATCCGCAGGAGCGGGGCCGTGGATGTTGTTATCGTCAGCTTCGAACAGGAGGATTCCGCTAAAGCTGCTACCGTGCCGAAGCGCCGTCACCCGTTCGAACTACGCGGCTACGCAGCCAGTCTGACTCTGATTGCCGCGGCTACCCTTGTGTGCGAGTTGCTGCGCCCCTTCCTTGCGCCTACCAATATGGTCATGTTCTACCTGTTGGCTGTGGTCGTTGCTTCGGTTCGGCTCGGCCGCAAACCGGCCATTGCCACCGCTTTTCTCGGGGTGCTGGCATTCGACTTTTTCTTCGTACCGCCGCGGATGACCTTTGTGGTGGCCGACACCCAGTACCTGCTGACTTTCCTGGGACTGTTCGTGGTGGGTGTCGTCATAAGCACCCTGGTGGCACGTTCGCGTGAACGGGCTGATGTCATGCGTGCCCGCGAGGTGCAAACCGCCAGCCTCTACTACCTGAGCCGGGATCTGGCAGCCTCGGTGAATATCGACGCAGTGTTGAAGGCGGTGCTCAGAAACATTGAGGAGGCGCTTAATGCCCAGGTGGTGATTCTGCTGCCGGAGGGCGAACGGCTTGACATCCTGGCCACCAGCGAGGGACTGGCGCTGGACACCAAGGAAGAGGCCGTGGCGGACTGGGCCTTCCGTAACAACCACCCGGCCGGTCGTGCCACGGATACACTCGTATCTGCAACCCTGATCTATCTTCCCCTGCAGACCCCCGCCAGTGTCCTTGGCGTGATGGGAGTCAGACTGGAGAGTGAGCATGAATACCACACCCAGGAGAACCGCCGTCTGTTAGATGCCTTCGCCACCCAGGCCGCCATGGCCATGGAGCGGATCCAGTTCTCGCGCCAGGCCGAGCAGTCTCTGATCCTCCAGGCACGGGAAAACCTGGAAAGGGCGTTACTCAACTCCATATCACACGACCTGCGGTCACCCCTGTCCACGGTCACCGGAGTCCTCACCAGTCTGAAGGATGAAGGGGAACGTCTCGATGACCATGCGCGCCGGGAGCTTCTGGAGACCGCCTGCAACGAGGCAGATCGCCTGAACCGCTTCGTCGGCAATCTGCTGGACATGACCCGCATTGAGGCCGGAGCCGTCAAACTCAACCTGGAACCATGCGATGTGCAGGAGCTGGTGGGCTGTGCCCTGGCCGTTCTGGAGTCACGCAGCGATACCCGGAAGGTGTCGTTCAAGATGCTGCCGGTCATGCCGCCGGTACCCATGGACCTGGTGCTGATGACCCAGGTACTGGTCAACCTGCTGGAAAATAGTCTTAAATATTCACCACCGGGAAGCCCCATCGAGATTGTCGCTTCCACGGAGTCGTCATGGGTGCTGCTTGAAGTGAACGATAGAGGCCCGGGCGTTGCCGAGCACGACCTTAAGCGGGTCTTTGACAAGTTCTACCGTATCCCGATCCCCGAAGGGGCGGGAGGGACCGGCCTGGGTCTGTCCATCTGCAAGGGGATCGTCGAAGCGCACGGCGGCAGCATTCAGGCAGAGAACCGAACCGGTGGAGGACTGAGCATCATCATTCGGCTGCGACATGAGAATGCTGAAGAAGAGAGCTGAAGGGGACAATATGACGACTGAATACAGCCCAGACAATCTGCCTCGCATACTGGTAGTGGATGACGAACTGGCCATCAGGCGGTTTCTGAATACGGTGCTGTCCAAAGAGGATTTTTCCCTTCATGAGGCTGAAAACGGTCATGCCGGCCTGGCGGCTGCCGCCGCATGCCGACCGGATGTCATCCTGCTCGACCTGGGTCTGCCTGATCTGGACGGCATCGAGGTGATCAAGCGGATCCGCGAATGGTCATCAGTACCGATCATTGTCCTCTCGGTGCGCGACCGCGAAAATGACAAGGTGGCAGCGCTGGATGCCGGTGCCGACGACTACCTCACCAAGCCCTTTGGTGTCGGCGAACTGCTGGCACGTATCAGGGCCGCGTTGCGCCGCTCGCTGCAGGAGATCTCCGAACCGATATTTATCAGTAACGATCTGCAGGTGGATCTGGGCAGCCGGCGGGTGACGATAAGCGGTACAGACATCTCGCTGACACCAACCGAATACGATATTCTCCGGCTATTGGTCGCTCATGCCGGTAAAGTCATGACCCACGGGCAGATCCTGAAACAGGTTTGGGGATTGGCCTACCAGGAACAACCACATGTGCTGCGAGTAAATGTCAGTAATCTGCGGCGCAAACTGGAAAAAGACCCCTCCCGCCCTCAACATATTGTTACCGAGCCCGGAGTTGGTTATCGCCTCAAACAGCCAACCTAGAAAGTCATTGAGAACCTCAGCCTGCCGGTGTATAAGTAGTTTCTTTACCATCGGAGGCATTCAATGAAACATGACGAAGCCGACTCCTACTGGGGTGGCATCATCAAATCCATGGGCCTGGTATTTGGCGACATAGGTACCAGCCCGATATACACCCTGACTGTTATCATTGCCCTGACAAAACCGACCCAGGAAAACGTCTTCGGGATCATCTCCCTGATCGTCTGGACCCTGATGATCCTGGTCAACATCGAGTACGCCCTGCTGGCCATGAGCCTGTCCCGCAAAGGCGAAGGCGGCACCATTGTGCTGCGCGAGATCCTGGTGCGCATGATCAAACCGGGGCGTCAGATGGTCTTTATTACCTTCCTCTCCTATCTGGGGGTTGCTCTGCTGCTGGGCGACGGCGTCATCACCCCGGCTATTTCAATCCTGTCAGCGGTGGAGGGCATTGAACTGATTCCGGGGCTTGAGCATACCTCGCAGAATATCCTCATCCTGATCGCCGCCATTATCGCCGTATTTCTGTTCATCTTTCAGTTCAAGGGTACGGACAAGGTCGCCAACGCCTTCGGACCGATCATGGTGGTCTGGTTTGCCGCCCTGACGCTTTCGGGCATAATCGCCCTGTTCACATTTCCCGGCATTCTTGCCGCCGTCAGCCCCCACTATGCCATCGGATTCCTGGCGAAGAACGGCATGGCAGGCTTCTTTATCCTCTCCGAGGTCATCCTGTGTGCCACCGGCGGTGAAGCCCTGTATGCCGACATGGGGCATCTCGGTCGAAAGCCGGTCAAACGGGCCTGGAACTTTGTATTCGTAGCGCTGATTATAAATTACCTCGGCCAGGGGGCATTCATCCTGACTCACCCGGACGCGAAGAATATCCTGTTCAGCATGGTGCAGTCCCAGTCAACACTGCTCTACATTCCGTTTCTGATCCTGACGGTCATGGCCACGGTCATAGCCTCGCAGGCACTGATCAGCGGGGTTTTTTCAATAGTCTACCAGGGCATAACCACCCGCATCCTGCCGCTCCTGAAGGTTGACTACACCTCCCGGCAGCTCAAATCGCAGATTTATATCAACGCGGTCAACTGGATTCTGCTGGCTCTGGTGATCATGATTATGCTGGTATTCAGGAAGTCGGAGAATCTGGCTGCTGCCTACGGCCTGGCAGTCACCGGAACCATGACGATCACCGGCATCATGATGGTCATGATATTTTCCCGGACACAGAAAAAATGGAAGGTCCCGGTCGCACTGCTCGTGACGGTCGTCGACTTCGTTTTCCTGTTCTCAAATCTGTACAAACTTCCCCATGGCGGCTACTGGTCGCTGATCCTCGCCTCCATCCCCCTGGCAGCGATCCTGATCTGGACCAAGGGACAGCGCGCGCTCTACAAGGCGCTTCGCCCGCTTGATATGGAAACTTATCTGATGAGCTATGAGCAGATCTACAAAAAGGGGCACATCGCCGGTACCGGCCTGTTTTTCGTCAAGGAGTGGAACACCATCCCACCCTATCTGGTGCACTGCACCATCCGCAGCAATATCATCTACGAGCGCAACGTGCTGATCTCCATCATCCGCACCGACGAGCCATACGGCCTGGAGAGCAGCCTCACAACGGCCCTGGGAACCGGTCTGGATGCATTCGAGATCCACGCCGGCTACATGGAAATGTTCGATATAGAACAGTTGCTCAAGGACAACGGCATTGTGGAGAAGGTCATTTTCTACGGCATCGAAGACATCGCCACCGGCAATCCATTCTGGAAAGTATTCTCAGCCCTCAAGAAACTGACGCCAAACTTCGTGCAGTTCAACAAACTCCCGGCAGCCAAGCTGCAGGGGGTTGTGACTCGGGTGGAGATGTAGTGTTCAATTGGATTTTGCTGCTGATAGCCCTGGGAATCATCCTGCTGGGTGCGACCGTCTTTACCAACGGCCTGGAGTGGTTCGGCAAGAAGATGAAACTGTCTGACGGCGCGGTGGGCAGCATCTTTGCCGCCATCGGGACAGCCCTTCCCGAGACCCTCGTGCCGATCGTGGCCATCATGTTCGGTACGGCCGAGGCGGGACATAAAATCGGAGTCGGGGCGATCATCGGGGCCCCGTTCATGCTCGGCACGCTGGCATTTTTTATCAGCGGTCTGGCGGTGATCTGGAATCGGAAAAAACGGGACGATTATCCGGTTATGCGGGTTGATACGATCGTCATGCGACGCGACATGGAGTATTTCATGATACTCTACGCCATTGCGATCGCCGCCTCCTTTCTGAGCGGCCATCCGGTCATCAAAACCTTCATCGCCCTGTCACTTGTTCTGGTCTACGGCGGCTACGTGCTCAAGACGCTTCGGGGCGGCGGAGAGCCGGAGGCACACGAGATCGAGGAGTCGGAGATCGACCCCTGCTTCTTTGCCCCCAAATCCCACGATCCGCAGATGTCCATCATCGGCTTTCAGGTGCTCAGCTCCCTGCTCCTGATCGTGTGGGGTTCCTACATCTTCGTTGAAAAGGTGCAGATTATTTCGGTTCAGATGGGCATCTCGCCCTTTATTCTGGCCATGATCATCGCGCCGATCGCAACTGAATTGCCTGAGAAATTCAACAGTGTAATCTGGATCAACAAGGGCAAGGATACCCTGGCAATCGGCAATGTAACCGGTGCCATGGTCTTCCAGGGATCGATCATCACCGCCATCGGCATCATGATGACCGACTGGCACCTCAACGCAGCGGCCCTGCTGACCGTAGCCCTGACTTTTGGCTCGGTCGGCCTGGCTTATGTGCAGATTCGTTGGAAAAAACACCTGACACCGGGAACCCTTCTGGTTGGCGGGGCGTTCTACTTCATCTTTCTGGTGCTGATCTTTATGGGGAAAATATAGTCAAAGACTTTCACCACAGAGACACAGAGACACAGAGACACGGAGACACAGAGAAAGGCAAGAAACCCTTTCGTAGTTTCAAACCTGAACCTTATTCTTTTTTATTTTAGACCCACCTTGAAAGTTTTTACCATAGACTCCAGACGTTGCTTTTCTCCGTGTCTCTGTGCCTCCGTGGTAGATGTTTGGTTTTTTATTGAACTCCCCTGCCGCGTCCCGCGCCGCTCCATCTCGGAGTCGATCAGATTGAGCACCTCGAACTTTTTGAGCGACCATAACGGCGCCACCAGATTGTCATGACCACCGTCTCCGGTCAGGCGATGAATCAGGATGCGCGGGTCCAGCCGTTCCAGAAAATCACACACCAGACCGGCGTATTCATCTCTATCCAGAACCTGCAGCTCGCCCCGCCCGTACATCTCCGCCAGCCCTGTACTCTTCATGACATGCAACAGGTGCAGTTTGACACCAGCCACGCCAAGGCGGTTCAGCTCTCCGGCCATGGCCAGCATCTCATCACGCGTTTCTCCGGGCAGCCCCAAAATGACATGGGCGCACACCCGCAAACCATGTGAAGCAGCGCGCAATACGGCATCCACCGAACAGGCATGGTCGTGGCGGCGGTTGATGAACCTCAGGCTCTTGTCATGGATGGACTGGATACCCAACTCCAGCCAGAGGTATGTTTTCTGATTGAATCTTGAAAGACAGTCAAGGATGGGATCGGGGATACAATCGGGACGGGTCGCAACAATCAGACCGACAACATCGGGCACGCCAAGCGCCTCTGTGTACAGCTCGGCAAGGTGTTCTACCGACGAATATGTATTTGAATATGCCTGAAAATAGGCAATGAACCTGGAAGCCCGGTATTTGCGGCGCATGACCTCTTTGCCGTCTTCGATCTGCCCGGCTACTGAGAGATTTCGGGAGATGCCATGGGAGCCGGACCCGTGGCTGCCGCAGAAGATACACCCTTCCGTGTCCAGCCAGCCGTCACGGTTCGGACAGGTGAAGCCGGCATCGACCGAAATACGCTGAACTTTACAGCCAAAAATACGTTTCAGCTCGTCGGAGAAGGCGTTGTAGGGCTTAAGTGAGGCCAACCGATTATCTGCAAGCCGCTGGAATAGACGCTTCACAGGGGACTTTCGTCTGGCACAGGCCACAGCCGGTTTGGGGGACACCGTACAATTCGGAGAGCTTTTCAGGTGCGGTTCCATAGACCAGTTCACGGCAGCGATACTTGTCATGGCCATTTCGCGTTATGGCGTCTACCGGACAGCGTGTTATGCAGGCGCCGCAGCTTCCGTCATGATAATGGAGGCAGTTGGCATGATGGTCGCTGAATGTCCGTGGCGTCGGAGAGAGTGGCAGTGTTGTGACGACACTGCCGCAGCGGTGGGCGATCCCGCGGGAGGTAATGAATCCGTCGCTCAGGCTGAATGTGCCGAGCCCTGCGGCATACGCGGCATGACGTTCGGACCAGCTTGATGCGATGCCGACCGGCGTATCGCCGAATTCTTTCCAGAGCGGCGAGTACTGGGGAGCCACGGCTTGATGCCCCTGTTCTTCCAGCCATGCGACCAGATGGCGGCGCAGATCACGGTTGATGTTTTCTCCATTGGTGCGGGTCAGAGCCCATTCCCGGGACGGCAGCTCATTCTCTTTCCGGTTGCTCTCGCGCACCGTACGGTTGATGGGCACTATCCAGGTAATAACGGACGTCGCGCCCTGCAACAACTCGCCCGGTGTCAGATGAAACGGACCGATAATCCGCTTGTAGTCGGTGAATATCTCATCTGACGCTGAAGAAATCCCCAGCAGCGGCTCGTCAAAATACGGTGCGTCGCTTCCCGGCAATCGATTGCCGGGATGGTTGAGAATGAATACGGAAATTTCAGCACGTATCCGTTCTTCCATGTCATTTCTCCCCTTTCGCCGAATATGGTCGCTGTATCAGGTTCTCCACTGCAAAACCCATTCGGGCGACCCGCTCACGGACACCCGCGTATACTGCTTCATCAAGCACCCGTTGACGAGCCAGGATCCAGAGATATTTCCGGTTGGGTGATCCGATAGCCACATACTCATATTCCCGACCCAGGTCGATAATCCAGTAATCTCCCCTGAAAGGCCAGAAAAATGAGACCTTCAGCTTGGCATTGGTGCTCGCGTCAACCACCCAGGCTCGTCCAACGGCCTCGCGTTTTTTTCCATCCGCCTCATTGGTGCAGCTGTTGACAACCTTCACGTCACCATCGGAACGCATGCTGTAGGTCGCCGTGCTTCCCACGCATCCCTCCTGAAAAAATTGTTCAAACCGTGCTATCTCGTACCATGTTCCCATATAACGCGCCAGATCGACACTCGATACGGTTGGCAGTGGCGGCGCGGAGGATGCTGCCTGAGTACGCTGGGGCATCGAAAAAAGAAGAAACACAAAACAACCGGCCGTGAGGATCATTCTGATCTCAGCAGGCAGAGGGCAAATTGTATACATGAGTATCTCCCGTTCTACATGTTGTTAAATTTGTGCAGATTCTTTGAATCAGATGGAGCCTGAACTGTCTGTTCGAAACTATCACATTACGCGACGAGGTACGAAACTTTATTACACATGCAGAATGGGATAATGTGGAACGTACTATGGTCAGAAGGATGGAGAAGTTCAATCCATCGCTGGAAGGCTATACTTCGAGGAATGAAAAGGTAAAACTGGACAGGTCAACAACCAGAAAGCGATCGAGGAGTTTGGGAGCACCGCACATGATATGAAAAAGTTCATTACACATAAGACCCGCAATTATAATCACGTTGTCTGCCGAAACCGGAATTGGACCTTTCGGTTGCAGATAGCCGCCAAATATTTCATCAAGCGGTTGAGAAGTGCCTTTCATAAGGGTCAGGACCTGCCCCTGTTCGCCCTCGATACCACCATGCACGAAAAAACGCCCCGTAGGTGTAGCCTCGTGTAAGTCAAAGCGGCTGACAAAATTATCCAGGCAATCAACCACGCTATTGACTTCCGGTGGTATGCAAAAGCCCCGGTCGATTCTGCTTTCGTGAGCAATAATATCAATACCGGAATTGATGGCCTTAAGGCGTTCTTCAGCAACCTGCAACTTTTTCCGCCCCACATCGCACTCTCCGTAAAGGCTCTGGCGATGCAGGTCACTCCACGCCACAGCACCATCGTCAACCAGATGCAACGTGGCTACTCCTGCCCGTGCCATAATCTGGCTTACCGTGGCTCCCAGCCCCCCCAAACCTGCGATAAGCAACGTGCTCCCGGCAATCTGCCGCTGTTTTTCTTCACCCCAGACAAGTAGCTGCCGGGAAAAGCGTTCGGAATCTGGCACCGACATGACTTAACCTCCGGCTCCCGGGGGGAATAACGCGAGGACATCGCCGTCTCGGACCGGAGTGTCCAGTTTGTCCAGATGCAGGATGTTGCGCCGGTTCAGCAGAATGATGGTTCCGGCATGCAGGATGCCCTGTTCGCTGATCAGCTTGTGAGTAAGCGGAATCGTTTCAACCGCCTGGAACTTTTCCAGAATCCGGCCAACCGTGTCCCCTTCCTGCCACGGCAGGTCAAGGGCTTCTTTGCCGGATAGCATGAGTCGCAACAAACCGTAGAACTGGAGTCGAAGCATAGTGAGCCTGCCTAAGCAATCTGGCGCATGAAAGCGGCGTGGCTGTTTGTCGCCTGCAGCATCTTCATGCCGGGAAACAGTGCTCTGGCACGAATCATCTGGTAGTAGACTCCGGAATCGTTGGTTTCCCCGATCAGGGAGGCACCGATAATCCGCTGCTTTTCATCGAGGAATACTTTCCGGAAACGGCCGATAGAACGATTTCCTGCTGTCACGGTCTGCGCTGCATCATCGAAACAGTAACCGATTACCGCCACATCGAGTCCGAATACTTCAGTGATATTGTTCTTCATGCTGCCGCCGTATGCGCATTCAAGGCCTAGCATGTTCAGGGCGGCATGTTCCCCCTGTTCCACGGCAGTAATCCAGTTCCCCTGCACGTTTTTTGCACCGGTAACGTAGTCTTTTCCTTCAGCCGCGTCGCCGGCGGCAAAGATATCAGGGTGATCGGTCCGGCAGAAGTCGTCAATCAGTATGCCGTCCCCCACCGCCAGTCCGGCATCTCGAGCCAGTTTTGTGTTCGGAGTGACCCCTTTGCCGACCAGCAGGGCATCCGTGGTGAGGCGCTTGCCGGAAGCGAGAGCCAGTTCAACCCGCTCACCTTCGGTCACTTCGGTAATGTCATCCCTTTTGTGCAGCACAACACCGGCAGCGACAAAGTGTTCTTCCAGCAGTGCGGCTGACTCCCCATCGAGCAAACGGCTGAAAATCCGGTCTGAACCTACCACAAGGTGCCGCTCCACTCCGGGGGGCAGGTGGGACAGCACCGGAACACTCACCAGTCCGGCACCGAGGGCGGTCACGCTTCGGGCCGATTTCAGCAGCGACTCAAGTTTTTCGGCATCTGCCATATGGCGCAGCGTACTTACCCGTCCCATCCCCTCCTTGAACGGGCGTGCTTCACTCCCGAGCGCCAGCAGCAGTTTGCCGAAGCCGAGTGTCGTTCCATCGGCAAGCTGAACTTCATGCCCGGTGACGTCAAGCCTGGTCGCAGCCTGACCGAAAAAAGGGGTCACAGCCGAATCGCTGTAAAACGTATGGTCAACCAGGTAGAGATGGTCTTTCCCGGTCTTGCCACCGATATAGTGGGGGGTCAAGACCCGGGAATAGGCCGGGCACCCTTCGCGATCAATCAACGCGATGGTTGTCTGGCTGGAGTTGCGGCGAATGGTGCGGATGGCCTGCAAGCCGGCGGCACTGTTGCCAATGATGACTATGTCAAAACGTTGCGGCATGACGATTCCCTCCAAAACGGGAGAAGCCCGCATGCGGGCTTCTCCTTGTTGCTGTCGGCGGCGGTTACGCCAGCCCCAGTGTCTGTAACTTTTCCGTTGTCGGAATCCCCTGGACATCCCAGCCTCTAACGCTGTAGTAATCCGGCAGCATCTCGGGGAGTCGGGAAACAACACCCTTCATCGGTCCGTCAGGGAGTGGTTCGCTGAGGATACGTTTCGGAAGGGTGTCCTGTGCCGGAGAAATGCCCGCCTTCAGGTTGAAGAGCCGCTCCATGTTCCAGATTCGGTCTCCCGCCACCATCATCTGGTCGTCGGAACAGGTGGAGCCGGTTATCGCATTGAGCAGCTTGGTGACTTGCGGCACCCCGATGCTGAATGTGGTGAACAGGCAGACACCGGCAGAATCAACCAGCGCCGTGACATCCTGAAATGCCTTGGCCCAGGCGGCTTTGCCCTCTATCGCCTGCGGATCAAGTTTTTCCGGCAGTCCAAGAATCTCCGGTGATACCAGATAACCACGCACGTGGCAGGCACCGCGGTTGCTCGTTGCATACTCCAGACCCATCCCCTGGATCGCACGTCCGTCATACGCCGGGAACTCCTGCTTTTTAACCGACATGGACAGTTCCGGCACGCCGTAACTGTCTGCCAGCCGGTACGAGCCGAGGCCAATTTTCTTGCCAAACCCTTCGCCTTTGCCGGTCATCTCCACCAGCTTGACCATGGCATCACTATCGCCGAAATTGAGCGGCATTCCGACTTCGGCTTCAGTGATCAGGCCCCGCTGGAACAACTCCATGGCGCATGCCACGGTTGAGCCGATTGTTATGGTGTCCATGCCGTATTCGTCGCAGAGATAGTTTGCTTTAACAATAGCCGCCATATCGGAAATGCCGCAGGTCGCGCCGAGAGACCAGAGGGTTTCATACTCCGGGCCTTCGCCTTTGCCGGTAAAACGTGCATCAGTAAGTTTGGTCACACGTCCACAGGCAATGACGCACCCCATGCAACCCTTGTTGCGCTTGAGATAGGTCTGTACCAACCGCTCTCCGGAAATGTCCTCGGCCTTGTCAAAGGTTCCGAACTGTGAGTTGTTGGTCGGCAACGCGCCGCTCTGATTGATGATGTTCACCAGTATTGCCGTTCCCAGAGCCGGCAGTCCTTCCCCGGTAACCGGGTGCTGCCGCAGCATTTTCAAAGTCTCGCGTGCCGCTTCACGGAACCCGGTCGGGCTGGCCGCAGTAACGCCTCCGGTACCGCGTACGGCAATCGCCTTAAGGTTTTTGCTCCCCATGACGGTGCCGACACCACTTCGCCCGGCTGCGCGATGTTTGTCGTTGATAATGCAGGCAAAGCGTACCTGGTTTTCTCCAGCAGGTCCAATACAGGCCACCTTGGCGTCACCGTGGAACTCGGCACGAATCAGGTCTTCGGTCTCATCAGTGGTTTTGCCCCACAAATGCCCGGCGTCAACCAGTTCGGCCTGCTGATTATGGATCTTCAGGTAGAGAGGTGTTGCTGCTTTCCCTTCCACGATGATCATATCAAAGCCGGAGTATTTCAGTTCGCAGGGGAAATACCCCCCCGAGTTGGAGCAGGCAACCGTGCCGGTCAGGGGGGACTTGGTCACCACCATGTAGCGGCCGTTGGCAGCGCCGTAGGTACCGGTCAGCGGACCGGTGGCGAAGATAAGTTTATTGTCGATACCCAGAGCATCGGTAGCGGGGTCGACCTCTTCGGTCAGGTATTTCGTTGCGAGGCCGCGGCCACCGATATAGGCGGCGGCCCAGTCCATGTTAAGTGCTTCAGTGGTGCAGCTCTTCTCGTTGAGATTGACTCTCAGCAGTTTTCCATGCCATCCGTTTCCCATTTCACACCTCCCCCTGTCCGTCTTTCATCGTTCTGGCAAACTTCAGCACCTTCTCGCGCAATGGCAGATCTTCTTCAGAGAACTTGAGGCAATGGGTCGGGCAGAACGCCACGCATTCCGGAAAATCAGAGCCGCAGAGATTGCACTTGTCAGCTTTCCCCGTTTCCGGAAGGTATTTGATCATACCGAAGGGACAGGCGCTGACACAGGTACGGCAGCCGACACATTTCAACTCGTCAACCGTTACGATTCCGGACTTTACATCCTTGTCGATAGCCCCCTTCGGACAGGCTTTCAGACACCACGGATCGTCGCACTGCATGCAGGTCACCGTAATAAACTGGGCATCGTCCATGAATACCTCGTTGATGATGCGGGATTTGCTGGGCGCAAACTCACCGCGGTGCCTGAAAGAACAGGCAAGCTCACAGCTCTTGCATCCAATGCACTTGGACGGTTCTATGCGAATTAACTTTTGCATGGCTGACCTCCCTCAAATGATATACTCGCAGTAGACTACTGCAGACTGCGGGGCGCTGCTCAACAATATCAACGTGTGACCATCTCAGCTTAACAACATAAAATTGGAACTATAAATGCTTCAAGGCAGGAAAAACAGATGCACAGAAATTGCATCCAACGCTATCATTATGCAAAAATCGCATAACGGTCAAGAAAAAAATTACGTGTCTACCAGCGTGTTAAAATCCTTCAGTATCTTCTCGTAGTGCTCCAATAATTCCATACCTGTCGGGGTCAATATTGTTGAACCACCACCAACGCCGCCACGTTTTTTCTCCACCAGCAATATATTGAGGGCGTCCTCCATATCTTTCACCATAGCCCAGGCACGACGAAATGATATTCCCATTGCCTTTGCAGAAGCGTTAATCGAGTTGGTCTCCTGGATAAGACGAAACAGTTGAGCCCGCCCCTCGCCAAAAAACCTCTGACCATTGATCTCCAGCCAAACTTTTTTTTTGACCTGAATAGAATAATTGCAATTATTCAAAAATAAATCCCGCATGATGCCAACGATACGACAAATCCCGTTCAATTGAAATAGTATTTGAGATCTCCTGCTAATAGATACGCTGAATTTTTCATCGACATGCGGTGGGATTATACTGAGGAGCAAATGGGGATGCAGACAGACAGCCTGAATTTTTGTGAGTTACAAAAAAAGAGCGGCATCGCTGCCGCTCTTTGCAAAAGATCTGTTTACGAGACTATTTCCGCGCCGACTTGCCGGCTACCTGCATCCGAATGATGGCCCGTTGGAGAGCCGCTTCGTAAATCTTATGCTGCTTGTCCTCGGGAGTCAGCTTTTTGAGAGCCTCTTCTGCCCGGCCGAGAGCCGCCCGGGCACGTTCGATATCAATCGCATCAGAGACTTCTGCTGTCTCAACCAGAACTACAATCCTGTCGTCCTTGATTTCGAAATAGCCCCAATTAAGAGCCAGACTCGCAGAGGCACCATTGTTTTTATACGACAGTTCGCCAATCCTCAGTGACGTAAGGAAAGGTGCATGTCCCGGAAGAACGCCAAATTCGCCCAGCTTGCCGGTCGCAGTGACCTCATCGATTTCGGTGTCTACCACTTTGTTGTAGGGAGTGAGTATTTCAAGCTTCATCTTTTCAGCCATATATCATTCCTTGGAAGAGCTTCAGGTACGCTCTGAAAGGTAAATTTATACCGCAGCCAGCTTGGCGGCCTTTTCAATGGCCTCTTCGATGGAGCCGACCATATAGAAGGCCTGTTCCGGCATGCCGTCATGCTTGCCGGCAACGATCTCCTGGAAACCCTTGATGGTGTCTTTCAGTTCTACATACTTGCCGGGAGAACCGGTAAAGGCCTCGGCAACGTGGAACGGCTGGGACAGGAAACGCTGAATCTTGCGCGCGCGTGCCACGACCAGCTTATCCTCTTCGGAAAGTTCGTCCATACCGAGAATAGCGATAATATCCTGAAGATCCTTATACTTCTGAAGAACATACTGAACCGAACGGGCAACGGCGTAGTGCTCTTCACCGATAACCTGGGGGTCGAGAATGCGTGACGTGGAGTCAAGCGGATCAACAGCCGGGTAGATACCCAGCTCGGCGATCTGACGGGAAAGAACCGTCGTTGCGTCAAGGTGGGCAAACGCCGTGGCTGGAGCCGGGTCGGTCAAGTCATCGGCAGGCACGTAGATAGCCTGAACCGATGTAATGGAACCCTTCTTGGTGGAGGTAATACGCTCCTGAAGTTCACCCATTTCAGTTGCCAAGGTCGGCTGGTAACCAACGGCCGAGGGGATACGGCCAAGCAGAGCTGAAACCTCGGAACCAGCCTGGGTGAAACGGAAGATGTTGTCGATAAAAAGCAGAACGTCCTGACCTTCTTCATCACGGAAGTACTCGGCAACAGACAGTGCAGTCAGGGCAACGCGGGCACGTGCTCCCGGAGGCTCGTTCATCTGGCCGTAGACCAGGGCCGCCTTGTCGAGAACACCGGACTCTTTCATCTCCATCCAGAGGTCATTCCCCTCACGGGTACGCTCGCCGACACCGGCAAAAACGGAGTAACCGCCATGCTGCTTGGCGATGTTATTGATCAGTTCCATGATCAGAACGGTCTTACCGACGCCGGCGCCCCCGAACAGGCCGATTTTGCCGCCTCGTGCGTATGGCGCGAGCAGGTCAACAACCTTGATGCCCGTGGTGAACGCTTCAACCTTGGTGGATTGATTCTCAAAAGAGGGTGCCTCCCGATGGATTGCGTACTCTTTCTCATTACCAATCGGCCCCATCTCGTCAACCGGCTCACCGATAACGTTCATGATGCGTCCAAGGGTTTTGGCACCAACCGGAGCACATATCTGCTTGCCGGTATCGATGACAACCTGGCCGCGCTTGAGACCATCCGTGGAGTCCATGGCGATGGTGCGGACGGAGTTTTCACCCAGATGCTGGGCTACCTCCAGCACCAGGTTGTTTTCGCGGTCATCAATGGCCGGATTTGTCACGCGCAATGCATGGTAGATCTCCGGCAACTTGCCGGGCTCGAATTCGACGTCGATAACGGCGCCGATGACCTGGGATATTTTACCTGTGTTCTGACTCATGGAACTCTGTCCTCCTGCGGCCGTCAGGCCTCATATAGTGTTCGTGACGTAGTATTTAACCTTTGATCGATTCAGAACCGGAGATGATCTCCATCAGCTCCGTTGTAATGGCAGCCTGGCGCGCACGGTTATACTGAAGGGTCAGCTTGCCGATCATCTCGGAGGCATTCTTGGAAGCACTGTCCATGGCCGTCATACGGGCGCCATGTTCACCGGCAACCGATTCCAGCATTGACTTGAAAATCTGAACCTCGATATTCTTAGGCAGGATCTCCGCCAGAAGCTCATCAACCGATGGCTCGTAAATGAACTCGACCGGCGTCTCGTCTTCCACACCCTTTCCTTCCGGCACCACCGGCAACAGCGGCTGAAAGGTTATGTCCTGTGACATGACCGTGCGGAATGAGTTGTAGAGCAGTTCAACCTGATCATACTCACCAGCCACAAAACCATCAATGATTTCCTGAGCAATCACCGCCGCAGTCTGGTAGTTTGGTTTGGCCAGAACATTGGCGTAGTTCCTGTAAATCGAATAGCGACTCCTGAAGAATTCATTGCCTTTTCGGCCAACCGTCATGACGCTGATCTGTTCGTATGAACCGGCATTTTCCTTGATATAGCGGTCACCGGCCTTGCACAGATTGCTGTTGAATCCACCGCACAATCCACGGTCTGACGTAACCACAACCAGAAGCAGCTTCCTGGCATCACGCTTTTCAAGCAGCGGATGAAGATCCCCTTCCTGATTCAAGGACAGTGATTGCAGCACCTCTCCCAGCTTTTTCGCATAGGGGCGAGCGGCAACTACATTTTCCTGAGCCCGGCGCAACTTTGCCGCCGAGACCATTTTCATGGCCTTGGTAATTTGTCGCGTATTTTTTACGGATACAATCCGCTTCTTGATGCTTTTAAGGCTTGCCATAACTCAAACCATCCTTGTTTACGCGGTGAATTCCTTCTTGAACTGTCCCATCGCTGCAATGATTCTGCCCTTCAGATCATCGTCAATGGCCTTTTTGTCACGCAGTTCAGCAACCAGCTCGGCCTGACGGTTATCGAAGAATGCGTACAGCTCGATCTCGTACTTCTTGAGGGCGGATACCGGGTAGTCATCCAGAAAGCCGTTGTTGGCCGCAAAAATGACCAGAACCTGCTTCTCGTTGGGAATCGGACGATACTGCGGCTGCTTGAGAATCTCGACCAGACGGACACCACGCTCCAACTGCATCTGGGTAGCCTTGTCCAGATCGGAACCGAACTGGGCAAAAGCAGCCATTTCGCGATATTGAGCCAGGTCGAGACGAAGTGTGCCGGCAACCTGCTTCATGGACTTGGTCTGGGCGGAACCGCCGACGCGCGATACCGAGAGGCCGACGTTAATGGCCGGACGCACGCCGGAGAAGAAAAGGTCTGACTCCAGATAAATCTGTCCATCAGTGATGGAGATAACGTTGGTCGGAATATAGGCGGATACGTCGCCGGCCTGGGTTTCGATGATCGGCAGTGCAGTCAGTGACCCGGCGCCGCAGGCGTCGGAAAGCTTGCAGGCACGCTCCAGCAGGCGGCTATGAAGATAGAAAACGTCGCCCGGATAGGCTTCGCGACCGGGCGGGCGGCGAAGCAACAGTGAGAGCTGACGGTAGGCAACTGCCTGCTTGGAAAGATCGTCATAGATGATCAGGGCGTGTTTGCCGCTGTCGCGGAAAAATTCGCCCATGGTGACGCCAGTGTAGGGAGCGATAAACTGCAGAGGCGCCGACTCGGAAGCGGTTGCAGCGACGACGATGGTATAATCCATGGCGCCGTGTTCGGTCAGTTTTGAAACAACCTGGGCAACCGTGGATCGCTTCTGACCTATGGCGACATAGATACAGACAACATCCCCACCCTTCTGGTTGATGATTGTATCGATGGCGACCGCGGTCTTGCCGGTCTGGCGGTCTCCGATGATCAGTTCGCGCTGGCCACGTCCGATAGGAACCATGGAATCAATCGCCTTGAGGCCGGTGGCCATCGGCTGGTGAACCGATTTACGGGCAACAATTCCCGGGGCCTTGATCTCCACCTTGCTGAAGCTGCTGGTATTGATAGCGCCCTTGCCGTCGATGGGTTGCCCGATAGCGTTGACAACGCGGCCGATCAGGGCATCGCCTACCGGAACCTCGGTAATGCGACCGGTGCGCTTGACGGTGTCGCCTTCCTTGATCTCGGCAAACTCACCGAGAATGGCAGCGCCAACGTTATCTTCCTCCAGGTTGAGAACCATGCCGGAGACGCCGCCGGGAAATTCCAGCAGTTCGCCCGCCATCGCCCCAGCCAGGCCGTGAATACGGGCAATACCGTCACCGATGGAGATGATCGTACCGGTTTCCGACACCTCAACCTCTTTGCCATACTCCTTGATCTGTTTCCTGATGATCTCGCTGATCTCTTCGGCTCTGATTTCCATGGAAGAATTTACCCCTTCTGTAATATATCTTGGATCCGTTTAAGCTGAGTTTTTACGCTGCTGTCGAATGCGGTGTCGCCAATTTGGGTGATCACGCCCCCCAGAAGGCTCTGGTCGATGGAAACCTGCGGTATGACTTTCTTGCCGGTTTTCTTTTCGAGTGCGCTCCGGATGGCGGATACCTGGCTTTCGTCCAGCGCAAAGGCTGTCTTGATAACCGGGCGGATTACTCCGGACTGCTCATCGGCCAGCGTCTGATAAGTATGGACAATCTGATCCAGAAAAGCCACGCGGTTCTTGTCCACCAAGAGCATCAGGAAGTTGCCGACCAGTTCCGAGATTTTCACCCTGGCTATCAGATCGGTCATGATCCCTTTTTTCTGCTCCGCAGTGTAGGCGGGATTGGCAAAAGCCGCCTTGAGGCCGGGGTTGGCAGAGAAAACATGATCAATTTCCGTCAGTTCATCGCGAAAACGGTCAATCAGTCCGTCCTCTGAACCAATCTGTACCAGGGCCTTGGCGTAGCGGCGTGCGAGTGTATTGTTGATCACTGGATCTGTACCACCTTGTCAAGGTATTCACCGACAAATCTGTCGTGGTCGGCCTTCTGGATGGCGCCTTTCAGTTTACCGGTAGCGATCTCGACCGCCAGGCGTGCAGCCTCGGCCTGCAACTCCGCACGGGCCTTGACTGTCTCCTGCTCCGCAGACTGTGCAGCCTGGGCGGCAATCTTCAGGGCCGCGGCCCGGGCTTCCGCGATGATGCGCTCTTTCTCCAGCTCAGCTTCACGGATAATGGACGCCTGTAATTCATCAATCTCTTTGGTGGCCTGGGAGAGTTTCCCGCTGTACTCGGCCAGTTTGGCTTCGGCTGCCGCCCTGCCATCCTGTGCTTCCTTGAGATCTTTCTCTATCTGTGACTTCCGGGCTGCCAGAGAGCCTTTCACATCCGCCTTCTTGACTGCGAATACGAGTATGGCGATCAGCAGGGCAAAATTGAGTACACGCCAGCCGAAGTCCTTCATCTGGGCGCCGCTGTCAACGTGGTGCGCACCGCCGCCTTCACTGGCAAAA
The DNA here is from genome assembly GCA_903868145.1 of uncultured Desulfuromonadales bacterium. Classification (GTDB taxonomy): domain Bacteria; phylum Desulfobacterota; class Desulfuromonadia; order Geobacterales; family Pseudopelobacteraceae; genus CAIPTY01. The sequence continues at coordinate 159,581 of CAIPTY010000051.1, forward strand.
CCGGCTGAGGCAGCCAAAACGACCGCAACGATGTATATCAGGGAGAACGCTGTTTTTTTGCTGCGATCGGAAACAATAAACATTCTACGTGTTCCTCCCCAGGATTTTCTCGCAGATATCGCCGGACAGAATCTCAGCCTGCTGTTTCAGCAGTGCCCGTGCATCTGCCGCCTCCTTGGCGACCCTATCGCGGATGGTTCCGAGCGACTCGGCTGCTTCCCTGCGAGCATTTTCCAAAAGCGAGGTTTCCTCAGCCTGAGCCTGCTTGAGAGCCTCAGCCCTGCGACCGGCAGCTTCATTTCTGGCATCACGAAGACGAGCCTCGTACTGTGCCATCTTCGCCTGCACCTCGCCATCAACCGAAACAGCCTTGTCGCGAGCCCCGTCGATCACCTGGCGGCGATCAGCCAGCACCTTGCGAATGGGCTTGTAGAGAAAGATATTGAGGACAAGTACCAGAATCCCGAAATTGACCAATTGAAAGATAAAAGCCAAATTTAATTCAATCACGACCTACCCCTTGCAGGTATGCTGAGTTGTATACTGTATCCAAAGATTAGTGCGTAAAACTATGGCTGGATATCATGATTACCGGTGCGGTGTCAAGCACAATTGAGATTCGAAGACAATAATTATATTGTGTTCTACTCGCGTAAGTTCTCTACAAACGCGACAAGACCAGTTGATTGATCGAAACACCCTGTTCCGCGGAAAGAATTGCAAGGCCTCGATGTACATCCGGCGGCACCCGCAGCGTGATATTTCCCCGATAATGTCTGGCACCCAGGGGTTCCGGTACCACCCCTCCCTCTTCTTCAATCCACCGGATGGACTCTGCGACCACGTCTTCGATCTCCCTGAGCGCCTTTTCCGGTGTTGCGCCATGGGCCGCCAGGGACGGAAACTCAATGCAACGGGCGATATGAAGTTGATCTTCGACCGACCACTCGATACGATAGGTATATTTATTCTGATCATGTTTCATGTGTTCTCTCCAGTTTTTCTATTGCCTTTTTTACCTGAAGCACCTGGTAGGGCTTCGCCATCTTTCCGTCCCGCTGGAGATTGATGCGCGGATCTCCCGGCCATGGGGTTTTGAAGATATGGTGGCTTCCGGCAATTCTCGGTTCTCCAAATTTTTCGCGGCACAGCGCCAGAAGTTTCTGAAACATCACGTTGCTGGGGTTGTCAAGTATGTCGCTTTTCATGTGGGGACGATAGCATATATGCTATCAAGATGGCAAGGACAAAGAAAATCCCCGCCGGCAGGCACCGGCGGGGCAATGGATATGATGCTACGGAAGACACAGCGATCCTTCAGGGTTACCGGCATTACCTCAACGCAATTCCCAGCCCGTAATAATCTAAAGATGTGCCATCTGAGAAGGTTTCAACAAACAGCTTCTTGTTGAGTGACATAATCCCCTCGGCTTTGTTCTTCCCGGTATATATGCCGGTTGTGCTCATTGAGCCGGAGACGGTTGATACGCTGTCCGGTTTACTCACACCATTTTCAACCGTTGCATATTTGCTCGCAATGCCATTGCTGTTAACCACGGTCAGCGACCGTTGCCAGTAATCCTGGGTCGCGTTGATCGTGAGTGAATTGCTCCGGTGGCTGCCGACCAGGTCACTGCTGGAGAACGTGCCGCCGGTTCTGACAAGTAGATGAAGTGCGATGGTTCCATCAGCATTGGAAACAACAAAGACCGCAACATTTTTGTCCGCAGTCAAGGCACCGTAAACCGAGCCGCCCTGGGCCGTGGCCGTCACGATACCGCTGCTGTTCACGGACAGACCGAACGATTTTGTTCCGTCCAGGCTGGAACCACCGGACGCACGCTGGGAATTGGATATTGTCATCACACCGTTGGCATCAATGGAGACATCACCCCGCTGCCATTCACGAAATGTCGAACTGGCCAGCAGACCGTGCATCTTCCATTTCCCCGCCAGGTCACTCTGCTGGAACGTGCCGCCAGCCTTGACCAGGATAAAGATGTTTGCGGCACCGTACAAACCGGCGTTCCCCACTCCAACCATCAGCGACTTGTCACGTGACATGACAAATCTGTCACCACCAGACGACAAAGTGTCTTTGACGACACCTGACGGCGTCATAACCAATGCAGCAGTGATGGTGTTTGTCGACAAGTGACCATCGGAATAATAGACGTTGATGGCGGCCCCGGCGCCATTCGCGTCAATAGGCATTGTGCCTCGTGCATAATAGGGATTCGATCCACCATAAAGCTGGAATCCATACCAGGTTCCGGTCAGGTCGGCCTGGGTGTACAGGTATGAACGGTTTGTCGCAACACCGTCGGGAATGGCCGTGTCTTCAACCGCACCGGTGAACTGTGCCGGGGTGGTTGCCGGGGTAGCAATGCCGTCGCCCGTGGTTGTTACAAAGCCCAGGTCACAGGTTCCGGAGGCCACGCTTACTTTATTTCCGCTCCCGATATACAGCGGGAAGACGCGCTCGTCAGATGTCCCCTCATTCTCAACCAGATAGAATTTGTACTTCTTGCCGCTCTGTACCTTGATGGTAAAAACCTTGCTGCCATTGGTCTGCACAACTGCGACTTGCCGAGCAACCACGCTACCGCTGGCTGAATCAACAGCAACAAAGGCGGTACCCGCAACCGTACCGGTTACGGTCACATCACCGGTTCCTGTGCCTGGACTGGCGCTTGTACTGCTACTCCACAGCCAGCCATCACCAGCAACATCAGCATCACAACCAGTGCTTTCATACGTCCCTCCTAAGGTTTTTGGATATCTTTTTATACAACCCTTAATTGGTATTTACAATAAAATTCTACCTGAGCGGTATGGAGTATTTCTACCTATGGTTGTTATCCTGCCCTGAAAGGATACGGCCATGGGCAAGAGACTGGACAGCTTTGAAATAGGCAGGAGAATCAAGAAGATTCGTAAACACAAGGGGCTTTCACAGGAGAAACTTGCGGAGCTTATCAGCGTTTCTTTCCAGCAGGTACAAAAATACGAAAGTGGCATCAATCGTTTGAATACCGATAAACTTCAGGCAATAGCCCACTCCCTTGCCGTACCGGTAGCATCCTTCTTTGAAGACCAGCCCATTGAAGCGCTCCCGCTTTCCGACCAGGAACGGACTCTGATAGAGTCGTTCCGAGCCATAAAAGACCCCAAAGTCAAAGAGTGCATACTGGAATTTTCCACCTTCGCAGGGACAAGGTAGGGACACGCAGTGGCGAGCCAGTGAAGAACTGGTGATGAGGTGTGGTTCAGATATCCAGCAGATCGATGATTCGCGTCAGCTCGTCCGAATCATTGAAATGAATTTCGAGTTTGCCGCCCCGTGTTCCGACCCGACGGATGGCCACCCGCGACTGAAAGCGCTTCTGCAGCTGTTCCTCCAGCGCGCTCATCAGAAGATCGGGCTGTTGGGGGCGTTTGGCGGAACCGGTGTGCGGATTGATCTTCAACCGCCGCACCATTTCCTCGGTGGAACGCACACTTAACTGACGGTGCAGAATCTCGTGGCGAGCCTTCTCGACCAGTTCAGGATTCTCCAGAGCCAGCAATGTCCGGGCGTGTCCCATGGATAGCCGCTCTTCAATGATATCGTGCTGGATGGCCTCGGGCAGCTTGAGCAGACGCAGAGAGTTGGTGACCGTGGTGCGGTTTTTACCGACCCGGCGGCCAACATCATCCTGCGAGATGCCATACTGCTCGACCAGCGAGCGGTACGCCTGGGCCTCCTCAATGGCGTTGAGATCCTGACGTTGGATATTCTCGATCAGGGCCAGCTCCATCACCGTGGCATCGGATGCCTCGCGGATGACAACCGGCACCTCGTGCAGACCGGCCTTCTGTGCGGCCCGCCAGCGGCGTTCTCCGGCTATGATCTCATAGTGCCCGTCTTTTTTGGTCACGACCAGTGGCTGGATGATCCCCTGTTCACGGATGGAAGCGGCCAGTTCCTCCAGTTTCTCAGGAGCAAAATGCTTGCGGGGCTGGTTCTTGTTGGGTCGGATCTGTTCAATCGGGCAGATGAAATAATCCCGCGCCGCCACGGACATCTCCGGCACCTGGAGCAGCGCCGCCATACCCTTGCCAAGGCCGCCTTTTTTAACCATTGCTCGCCTCCCTCTGAATGATCTCGCGGGCAAGCTGCAGGTAACTGGCAGCTCCTCGGGATGCAATGTCGTAATAGATGATCGGCAGACCGTGGCTGGGAGCCTCGGCAAGGCGTACATTGCGCGGCACAACCGTCTCGAATACCTGTCCCGGAAAATGGGAGCGGATCTCCTCGGCCACCTCTTTGCTCAGGTTTCCACGGGCATCGAACATCGTCAGAAGTATCCCTTCTATCTTCAGGAGTGGATTGATTCGCTTCTGAACCAGGCTGATGGTATGCAGAATCTGGGACAGCCCTTCCATGGCGTAGTATTCGCACTGCAGAGGTATCAGAACTGAATCCGCCGCGGTCATTGCATTGACGGTCAGTAGATTGAGCGATGGCGGGCAATCTACAATAATATAGCGATACTTGGGAGCCAGAGGGGCGAGGGCGAACTTGAGCTTCTGTTCACGGCCGATCTCGGGCGCCAGCTCCAGCTCTGCACCGGCCAGATCGGAGTTGGCGGGAATGGCATGCAGAAACGGGTGCCCCGTATCCACAACCAGGGCCTGCGGGTCGTATTCGTTTATCAGGGCGTCATACACCGTGTGTTTAAGCCCGGCTTTATCGATACCTACACCACTGGTGGCGTTGGCCTGGGGATCAATATCGACCAGCAGTGTCGGCCTTTCAGCCGCAGCCAGGGCGGCAGCAAGGTTGACGGCAGTGGTTGTCTTGCCAACTCCACCCTTCTGGTTGGCTATGCAGATGATTCGGGACATGATGTGAGAATCCTGGTATCAAATTTGTGATTTTGGTGCGTGATGTGCGCCGGGGAGCAGGAAAACTAGCACAAGCTGCAGATTATTGGAAATGGTTTTTTGCCGGATGTCACGTGCAGCAGACAGAATAAGCGTTTAGGGGATAAACCGGTACAACGATTCCCCGTTCCCGCATGAGCTCATGAAATGCCTGATCCAGCGGAGCCTGAACAGATATGTGCGCCCCCTGCTCACTCTCAAAGGAAAGTCCGGCGCAGTGGAGCATCATCCGTGGCGCAGGCGACCCACCGTAGGTTGTATCGCCGATGATCGGCATCCCCGCCGCTTCAAGGTGAACACGAATCTGATGCGTGCGGCCAGTCAGCGGCCGGGCCTCGATCAGCGAACATCCGTTCCCTTCCGTCACAACCCGGAACGCCGTCCGGGCACTCCGTCCACCCGCCATGATGCCATGGCGCGCCGATCCGACCTTGCCGATGGGGGCATCCATAATCCAGTCAGTCTGCAACGGTTTTCCACCAGCCAAAGCCAGATAGCACTTGTCCACAAAGCCATCGTGGAAGCGCAGCGACAGGCGGGCCGCAGCACGTTTGTGTCTGGGAAACAGCATGACTCCCGAAGTACCGCGATCGAGGCGATGAATCACCCGCGCCGGTTCGCTGCTCCCCTGCTGCCGAAAATATTCCGCAATCCAATATTCCATGGTTCCCTTGAGCTGATAGGGTGTCCGCTGGGTATTCACCCCGGCAGGCTTGTTCACGGCCACCAGCTCGCTATCTTCGTACAGAACGGCCTCCGGCGGCAGCACCAGTTCCCGGAAACGTCCTGCCTCCATCACGCCGATTTCAATCACATCTCCGGACTTGACGCTTCGGGATGCCACCCGCACCATGCTGCCGTTGAGTGCGCAACCACCCCGATCAATGATCCGCCGAGCCTCGGTTTTGCTGATCGTATCAAACTGCGCCGAGATCGCCTCATCCAGCCGACGACCGCCCGGATCGACTATGGCCGTGCCCCTGAGTATCATAACAGTGGTTACTATCCTGTTTCCGCTCTCCTATGCAAACAAATTCACTGTGGCGAAGGCGGGGTATTTCTGCTACTGTTCGTTCCCATGAGCTACGGCACACCACACGATAAACCGTTGTTGCGCGGCCCGGTTCCGCTTTCGCACCTGATTATCAGGCAGTTTGTCACAACGGGAGCCCATGTCGTCGACGCCACCTGCGGCAACGGGCACGACACCCTGCTGCTTGCCGAACGTGCAGGCCCGACCGGCAGGGTGTGGGCCTTTGATATCCAGCCGGGAGCGATTGAAGCAACTGCCGCCAGACTGGATGCCGCAGGGTATCGGGAGCGTGTTGACCTCGTTCAGGCTGGGCATGAATCGATGACGGAGCATTGTCCCGGGCCGGTCAGGGCGGTCGTCTTCAACCTCGGCTATCTGCCGGGCAGTGATCGAACCGTCATAACCCGACCCGATTCAACCCTGACCGGAGTTGATCAATCCCTGTCAATCCTTGAACCGGGAGGCATCACGGCAATCACCCTGTACCCCGGTCATGCCGGGGGGGGGCAGGAAAGCAATCTCCTTGAGGCCCGACTGGCTCAACTTTCCCCCGCCGGTTTCCACGTCTGGCGCATGGCTCAGACGAATGCTCCCGGCTCGGCCCCGTATCTCATACTCATCCAGAAAGCTTCCTGATGCTCCCCGCCTTGCTGCCGTTCATCATTGTCCTGCCTGCAACCCTTTACTGCCTCATTTCTCTGTGGTCCGCTTACAGATTCTTCAGGGGGGAGACAACCGATACCAGCATCCCCATGTCCCTCGGAGTCACCATCCTCAAACCGGTCAAGGGGATGGATGCCGGGAGCTACGATAACTTCGCCTCCTTCTGCCACCAGGAGTTTGGCGGCCCCCTCCAGATAATCTTCGCCGCAGCCTCGGCGGATGATGCGGTTATTACGGTCATTCGGATCCTGATAACGGACTCTCCCGGTACCGATATCTCGCTGGTAATCAATCCGGCCACCCATGGCCCGAACCATAAAGTGTCCAATCTGATCAACGCCTTCCCGCAGGCAAAATACGATATTATCATCGTCTGCGACAGTGACATCCGGGTTTCGCCACACTACCTCAACTCTGTCGTAAGTAACTTCCGCAATCCTCAGGTCGGACTGGTAACCTCGCTCTACCGCAGTTCGGAGGTTCACAACATAGCCACCGCCCTCGAAGCAACCGGCTTCACCGCCGAAATGATCCCCAACGTCATGGTGGCCAGACAGGTGGAGGGGCTCTCATTCGCGCTGGGAGCCTCAATGGCCGTCAGACGCAAGGCACTGGCATCGATTGGCGGCTTTGAGGCGTTGGCCGACTATCTGGCTGACGACTATCAGCTCGGCAATAAAATCCATCATGCCGGCTGGCAGATCGTCCTTGACGCCTGTTGCGTGGAAAGCATCATGAAGCCCGAGGACCTGATGTCAGTCCTATCGCGACAACTGCGCTGGGCCCGCACCATGCGGGTCAGCCGACCTGGGGGCTACCTGGCCTCCGGCATAATCCTTCCCTTTCCGGCGGCACTTGCGGCAGCCTTCATTGCGCCTTCAGCGATCATAGCCTTTGCGGCAATAACACTTCTCTACATCGTTAGACTGACGGTATCAACTCTGTTCAGCCGCTGCTTCGTACGCGACGGTCTCCTGCCCCACTGGCTCTGGCTGATACCGCTCCGCGACATGCTGGCCTTCTTCACCTGGGCGGCATCCTTTCTGGGCAATCAGGTGGCGTGGCGCGGCAACCGCTTCCGGCTCACGAGTGGAGGAAAGCTGGAAGAAATCATCTGACCCCACGTCCGTCAAAACTTTTTTTCCCGTCACTGAAACGACCATTCTATTCTTCCTTTACATTTTTAAACCACTTGTTGTATAAGTTTTTTTCTATTTTTTACGAGGTAGTTGCGTGTCAGTGGTTATTCAGGCAATAGGAAGATCGACAATCGGCCACGTGCGGGAACTGGGAAGGCTCGGATGGTTTCTGGTCTACTCTCTCTACATGATCGTGCGGAAACCCGGTAGTCCACTCCATATTCTCAAACAGGTCAGTTTCATCGGTGCGAAGTCGCTGTTCGTCATCTGCCTGACCGCCGCTTTTACCGGTATGGTGCTCGGGCTTCAGGGTTATTACACGCTTGCCAAGTTTGGCTCTGAGGGGATGCTGGGCACGGCGGTTGCGCTCTCTCTGGTACGCGAACTGGGGCCTGTACTGACGGCTCTGATGGTAACCGGGCGAGCTGGCAGCGCCATCACCGCTGAAATCGGGATCATGCGCATTACTGAGCAGATAGACGCACTTGAGACCATGGCGCTTGATCCGTTCAAGTACCTGATTACTCCCAAGTTTATCGCTGCCATGCTCACCCTGCCGCTTTTATGCGCAATCTTTGACGTCGTCGGAATCTACGGCGGCTGGCTGGTTGGGGTCAAGCTGCTGGGGGTCAACCCCGGCGCGTATTTTTATGAAATGGAAAA
>CAIPTY010000052.1 GCA_903868145.1 uncultured Desulfuromonadales bacterium
CGAAGTTGAAGAATGATTGTGGGTTAATAGCCATAGTTCATAGTTCACAAAAACAATTTAGCTCTTCAGATTCATGCTGGAACCCACTTAATTCCCATTTTACGCAGAATGGCATCACAATCTGTTTCCTGAAATAGTGGATCATTCAGAATTTAGTCATCAGAGAAAAATCCGTCTGGATCCTTGCCTTGTCTTATGCGCTCTAGGTTCTTAAGATATTGCTCTCCTGCAATTCGTTGATTGCCGGTCAAGTCTTGTCTACTGAGCATCTTCGTCACTATTGGTTCGAGTGCATTAATATCCGTTATTGGTTCAAGGTACTTTGGGTTCAGATGGGGTACTCGTCTTGAGACACTATCTCCATCATATTGCTGCGTTCCCCAAGTAAGATATTTTTCTAGAAACACTGGGAAAAGCGCTTCTGATGATAATATTGGAGCTATTTGCGCAGCAACTGTTTCATTCCCACCCCATGTTACCCACCGATGAACGACATAGATTAATTCAGGAATTGCCAAGACCTCTTGTTCCCTGAGCAGGTTTAGTCGGGTAACAACAATATTTTTGAGTTGAAGCAGGGCTGGATCTTCGATATGAGCCAATGGAAAATCTGCCTCTGGTTTCTCTCTGGAGCGCTCAATTTTGGCCACGGTTTGTACAACCAGCCCCATTGCTTTGCCATTCGACAGAAGTTCAATAAGAAGTTCTGTTCGAGAAGGTTCTGGAACGCATCTGAAAAGATGTTGAACCACCCATAGCAACCTCCAACTATTCCGAACCGATACCATCCCGCCACCTTCATCTCCTGGTGACAGCAAATCATCCCCTACCTCAAAAAGCGCATTTAATATACCTGATGCGACTTCTGATGAGATTTCATCTTTTAGGTCCCGAAGTCTATCAAGGTACTCTCGCGCCTTTGATGACCCATCCGGACGCTTGAGTGTAGACGCTAACTTGAGGATATTTAGTGCCTTTTCTGAGTCAACTGCAGCTGCTATAAATTCATTCAGTTCAGAACGGCGTAATGAATCTTCTGAAACGCCAAACTGAAAAAAAACATCGAAAATTTCAGGACTACAAACTCTTAATTCCCTTCGCCAGTCAGCAAGCCTGTCTGAGCCATATGACATGTTGCTCCAGACAGATTCGAGTTTTGGAAATAGCCGTTGCGAGAGCTCTTTAACGCCAGATCTTCTGGGTGCCGGCACATTATCCAACCAGGCATTATGAAAAGTTTTTTCGGGTTCCAGGTTGCGACTATATCCACGGTCAGAGTACCCCGTAAACATGTCACGATTATCTCTAATCTCTCCGTAGACTTCAGGTTCAAATAATCTCAGAAATTCGAGCGCTATGAAGTCAATCGGATTAGCTTCTCCAGCAACAGTAGGGTATGTGACGCAAAGTGTATTGATTACACGAACGATGTCACGTGGCATACGGATGTACTGATCGAGACCCTCAAAATAGACGTTGCCCCAATAGGTTTGGTCAAACTGAATCTGAGTGGTCGATAAGATACGGTCAAGATCGGTAAACAGTTTTTGTCGTAAACGTAATCGATCTACAGCTGGCAAGGAAAAAGGTGCCTGTACTATTTTTTCGAGGTAAGCCTCGCCATCAACTCCAAGTGATGTAAAAAGTGCTTCGGACACGACTTTACGATCGAAAGATAACAGGTAAATGACATTCGGAAAATCAGCCAACGCTTTGATGACTTTGAACAGTTCCCGGATTTCTTCCGGGGCCAGGCGATCAATGTCATCGATGATAAACACAAAGCGTGTACCTGCATTTCTTAATGCCGTCGAAATTTCATTTTTTAATGCCGGTACATCCTTAGGTTTTTGTTTCAGGATTTTCAGGAGGAAACCAATTGGCTTGTCAATCCATGGGATGCCATACGTTTTTGCAATTGTAGTTCCAATTATAGCCGCATAATCGGCCATCGTGTCCCCGAGTTTTCTCAGCATCTCGGATTCATGTGGTAGCTTTGAGCGGAATTGGTTGAGAAATTGAGAGGCTAGTTGTTCTTTATTGGTAAACCACCAAGGGTTGAAATCAATGACGATGGGTTTGTCGCTATGCGGAATAAGAGCAAGGTTGTGTTTTACGAAGTTTAACAGAGAAGATTTGCCGGAACCCCATGGGCCGTGAATTGCCATTACTAAGCCTTGGGGGCTTGGTGTTTTACTTACGGCATCGGCTATTCGCTGTGCAAAGGGTGCATAACCAAATGCGTCATGCGCAGGGTCAGTCTGCGGTGCATCAGAGCCAATAGTAATTGTCTCGACTTGAGTGTCAGTCATTTAGAAGTTACTCCGTCGAATTATGATCTGAAGGTGAATTTCCACAGCATACAAACATGAATATCTGGAAACAACTTTGTAATAAGAACCGTTCATTTGGGCGTTAATTTGGGCATGCCCAAATTCGACAACCAAAACCCATACACAACCCATAAGGAACCAAAACATCCCATAGCGCTATTCTGCTGCAATATAATACGTGCCTCTTCTTGGTTTCCCCATTTGCTGTAACTTCCCTTTTTCGCACATTTTTTTCAGCAAGCCTTTGGCTTGATTTTCGGTAATTCCGCACAATTCTATTACATTTTTACGTGCAATCCGGCCATGGGCTTCGACATATTCCATGGCAAGGGCTTCATACCGTAAAGGCGATACCCCATGTGCCCGCACATAGCCTTCAGATTTGCCGAGTTTTCTATAGAGGTTGGCACTTAAATGGTATCCACGAGGTTTTTCGCCTTTTGATTCAAGGAGCCCCCGTTCTACAAGCTTTTCAAGAACACCTCTCCCCCTGGCAGTACCTTTCTGTATAAGGCATCCCGCTGTATCGGCATCCATTCTTCGCTCTGAGAAAACAGTGTTTAGGATGATCAGGTCGTCCAATGTAAACGGGCTTCCCGCCTTATCTTCTTCGTAAACAAATGACGCAAATTTAAGTGACGGCTCGCCACCATTCAGGATGACACGAACTCCACTGGAATCGCTACGCACATAATCAGGAGCCGGGCGACCATAGCGAAGTTGCCCTTCAAATATTCTGTCAACACCCCGGCCAGTCTGCTCAACCAGCCCGATGCGCTTGAACGCGGCTGCCAATCGTGGATTTCTCGGTTTTGGTTCATGGACAAGAAGATTGTCAATGGTTACTCCCTCCGGGAACCCGCCGGGGCTAGCAATAAGCATGTGGTCATGGTGCATCTGAATATACACATCATCAAGCCGTGTGAAGTCACGGTGCAGAACGGCATTATTGACAGCCTCACGAAAGCCGCTTGGAGAATAATCCGGTATCGGCAAGCGGAGCATGCCGATGGTAATTTCCTTTTCTTCGTTGCGAGCAGCGAAGCGAGAGCCGATTTCCTGAAGTGTTTTGAGCAACGGTGCCCTGAAAGCATCGTTAACCTTCACATTGGCCTGTGAGTCAAGAACCTGAAAATGAACCTGATGAGTGGGAATGACGTCGGCGATAACATCTTCTCTGCCGAGGAGCAGTAGTCCCGCAACGTTGGGAACAAGCTTGTCGTGGCGTGTCTCCACAAGGCGGAGTGCTTTGGCAACTTCTTCATTTGAAAGGTCCAGCAGGCTTCTATCGCCACGAAGACGAACGATCTCCTGGCGCAACCGTTCAAATTCCAGTGGGTCAAGATCAGCAAAGGTCAGCTGTTCGAGCACCTGTGCCGAGAAATCCAACAGTCCCAGGTCAACCCTGCGAGAACGCTGGTCTCTGGGGTAGAACGGCACACTCTCCGGTTTACCGTCTGACTTGATGGTTCGGTGCAGCGCCTTACCCGATTTCGTAGCGCACGGCTCGGGATATGGATCAACCTCAATAGCAATCACCTGGCCTAGGTCATGTCTGACAACAGAAATGCGGGTGTTAATGCTCGGAACGGTATTATTGAAGATTGCCGACTGGAGTTTTGGCGGATCAGTAACGTCGCCATGGCGGGGATGGGCACCGGTTATTGCGCCGTCGTCCTCGACGCCGATCAGGAGAACACCGCCTTTACTGTTGGCCAGGGAAACGACCTCTTCGTAAATCTCGCGGTCTGGCATTGTGCGCCGATCTGACTTGAACTCCACGTCAAGCTGTTCGCCTTTTGCGATTATGTTTGTCAGTTGGTCAAGGGTTATCAATGTCATCATCCTCATCAGATTCGTCATCAGCAATGGTTTCAGTGGAATCAACCATCGATTTACCCATTGCACGGGTAATTCTGGCAAGTAACTGAAATCGTCGCTCTTCTATAAAGGCAAAGTAGTCATTATTACGGAGAGACACCGTATCGAGGTAATGGGTAATAAGAATCGCATCCATTTCGACATCGCTGAGTTGCACGGTTGGATGTTTCTGAATCTGTAGGAGGTAATCGGATGGTGCCTTCCCGCCAATCATGCGGTTCGCTTTGTAGGAAATCGGGGTCTTGTTGAGAATGGAGTTGTACAGAGCTGGTCCGATTTTGTTCGTTTCGCACCACGCCTTGGGGAATATATGATGAATGTCGAGCTTGCAATCTTCCCAGTCAGTCTCATCAAGATCACGAATCGTTGTTTTCCAGAAAAAGTCCTGTGCTCCATTGCGCTGGATCAGAACATGGATGCCTTTATAAGCTGCACTGGTTCTGGACCGAAGTGTATCAAGCCGCCCCGGCTGGAAGTTTGCGTCGCGAACGGTAGATGGTTCCGGACCATTGTTATCGATCCAATCCAACAGTTCTTGCAGATCATTCGCAAACCTGGTCTCAACGGCACCACCGTATAACTCGCCTAATACGCCGCACCAATACCACTGTGACAGCTTGTCATACACTTTTTGCTCAAGCCATCGTTCGCCTAGCACGGTAAGCACGGCAGCAAGAGGAACGATCTGGGTTCTGTATGGCAAGTCGGACGTGGAAAAAAATGATTCTTTGCGGAGAAACTTTGCAACCTTCCAAAAGCCGTCTCGCAACTTCAGTTTCCAATCCTGATATGCGGACAACGGAAGTGAAAGTACCGTTTCTCTCTTTGCACTCACGCCGGTAATCTGTTTGCCTGTCTTACCGTTGCGGATATCATCCTGACGAAGATAGTACGTGTATAGCAGTGACAGTGCCTGGAAAAAGTCCGTCGGTTCAATAGCACGAAGCAACCTTTGCCGGTACAGATAATGATGGATTCCCTCCGTTCCATCAATCTTGTTTCCATACCATTCGTCTCGCAGGTTGACCCCATCGGCGGCGTAGCTTGCGGTAATCAGCTCAAAGACGGAAAGCGGCACCCCCCCGGTATTCACCTTTTCAAAAACGAGACAGACCGCTTCCTTCTTGTTTTCCTTCTTCAGCTCAATGAGCGGCACATCGTATTTACGGAACTCGCCCAACACGATCCTGCGAAATTCCATGTAGCGGGAAAACTTTGCCGGATCATAGGCATTCAGGCCTTCTTCCCAAGTGTCGGAATTGAGAATCTGGTTACAGGGAAAGCAAAAGTTACTGTATTCTTTCTCCGCAGAGCTTAAATCGAGCTTGATGTCGCGACCAAAATTCTCACGGAGCATCTTGTCTGCTTCAATGCCAAAAATCGCCTCTTCATAGCTCAAAGGCCCTTGCAGCGCTTTTTCGATATCGATGTAATAGAATTTCTTGATCTCCCGTTTTTTGTTGTCCCTAGTGGCAACAGGCGATGTGAACATCAGTACCTGGGTAAGTGATGTCAGCCGCTGCTGACCATCAAGTATCAGTTTTTCAGCTTTATCCGGTGTGATCTTTGACGGGTCTATCCCCTCAACCGGGCGAATTTTGAATTTGGTCTCTCCACCGTTTTCAAGCAACATCACCGCCCCAACCGGAAATGCACGGGCAATACTGACCAACAGTGACCTGATATGCTCATCATCCCAAACCCAACCGCGTTGGAAATCAGGAAGCTGGATCGTACCAGCCATAATATTTTTCAGTAAGTCTTCAAGACGGCACTTGGTTGAATCAAACGTGGACATTAGAACTCCATACAGTGGAATTAAGATAACTATTTCTTGTCAAAGCTCCTTGACTAGCGCTTCAACGGCATCAATGGCTTCCTGAAGCTCGTGTTCCAACTGGGCGAAAAAAACGAGTAATCCCAAATCTACCCGGCGTGATCTTTGATCGCAAGGAACAGCACACTTTCTGGTTTACCGTCTGATTTGATGGTCCAATGAGTGGCTTTCCAGATTTGGTGGCACTTGCTCGGGATATGGATCAACCAATAGCAATCACCTGCCCAGATCATGCCTGACAACAGAGATACGGGTACACTATTGTGATTTCAGCACATTTTCGAGGCTGTCTATGAGTCGCTTGGCGCGACGAACCTCCTCTTCGTAAAGCGGCAACGTATTGCCGTGGGATGCCGGATTCAGGACACGCTCAGTCATCTCAAGCACCCGATCAACAGCATCAACCGCTTCCATCTTGGCCCAGCCGTCATTTGTCAGCGCATTTCTCAGATCGCGGCGTTTTGATTTGAGAATGGCCTTATCTTGATGCTGAAGGCTCGCATTGTTGTCAAGATCGCTATCGTCGGAAGAAAGTAAAAGCGTACGATGTGTCGTGGGGGTGCTCTTCAGCACTTTCTTGTAGAGTCTTGCCGGAATGTCTTCCAGCAGCTTGTTTCGTGCTGCTCGCAGATTATCGGTCAACGAGAAAAACTGCCCTGGTGGCAGAGTCTTGCCTTCAGCCCACTCACGGTAGCGTTTGGCGGTGTCCTCCGCCGCCTTGCGCAGAAACATCGCCGCTTCTTCAATGTCATGGCCCTTGAGATAGTCTTCGGCTTTCTCCAGATCACTCTTCTCGCACTTGACTTCAATGTTTTGTGCCGCGCTGCCCTGCAAACGCACAAAACGCCAGTCGGCGTGGTTGCTTCCTAAGCGGCGACGAAACTCGCGAAAGAATCCGAGATCGTGCGTAAGGATGATCTTCTGGTAGTTAGAGAAGCTGTCTGTAAGAAGAATATCCACAACCTTCATCCGGTTGCTCATGTCCAGGCTCACCAGCAGGTCGTCGAGCACGAGCAGCTTGAGGTCGGAATCGTGTAGATTCACCATCGAGGCGGCGAATCGCACAGACAGGGCAAGTTGCGTCATTTTGGCTTCATTGAGGAAGCTCTGAGGGCGAGTGATGGTTTCGCCATCGATTTGAATTCCGAATTCGACAACTGGTTTGGTGAACTGGAAGTCTTGCTGCCGATCACCGGAGGACGATGGATGTGTCGTCAAGCCAAGTTTTAGCGTCACCTTCTTCGGGTCATCAATGGAAAAGTGTTCATCGTAAAAGGTCTGCGCCTCGGTGCTGATCGCGTCCACGATGCCCGGCAATGTATTCGCGAAGCGTTCGGTCCGCTTATGGAATCGTGAATAGGCGTTTGCCCCTCCAATGCCTCGGCTGCCCAACGGATTCGGATTGCCAGATTTAATGGCGTTCCACATTTCCAAAGGCGTCTGTTTCGCTCCGGCTGTCGAGACACAAAAGGGTAAAATCTCCTTTTCGAACAGCGGCCAGACATTGAACTTTTGTGAGTTTCGGAAATCGGAGAAGCCGAAGAAGAACCGGTAGGTGATGAAATCGCTGGCCAGCTCACCTTTTAGGATAGCGGGCTGCTTGAAGGTGTCGTGACCTGTTTGGCTGATGCGGTAAGTGATGTCGTTACGGGTTGTGGTGTCACGCAACGTCAGCGCAATCTCACCCGGTTTTGGTGTGGTTTCGCCTTGCTCATAGATGTTAAGCAAATGCTGTGGACTATCAGGGTCAAAATATTTTTCGACATTTTTCTTGGGCTTGCGAGCACTCTGCAGAAAGGTATAGAGCGCCCAGAACAGCGATGACTTGCCCGCACCATTGGCCCCATATACCAGCAGATGTCGGCCTTCGAGTTTGAGTGAGAACTCACGGAATGCCTTAAAGTTTGTGATGTTGATGTGATGCAGACGGGGTTTCATGCTCTACCCTCCATCTTGATGACGGCGAGCAGATCAGGGCTGTCTGCGGAGATGCGAAGCAGGCGGTTGCGGATTTTTGACGACGGTTCATTCAACTTACTGTGAAGCATCACAATGAATTCATGTTGCTGCAATTCAGGGGCATCTGGGTTGTAGTCAGCGAGATATGGTGCCAGTTCGTCGAGAAACAGGAGATCACGCTCCGCCATATGCTCGCGGAAATAGCACTCCATCACGCAGGCATCGATTAGATCGATCAAGAACGCAGACGCACTTACATTCTCATCATCGCGAGATTTGTTAAAAAGTAACAAACTAACGAGACCTGAGATAACTCCCTTCTGGCCGGCCAACCGTGGCAGTAACAGATTTTCCACGTGTTCCTTTTTTACTTCGGCCAATGCTTCTCCCTGCTCAGGATTCATGTAAGAATAAACGAATCCGGTGACTGCTGAGTTTAGGATGCCCAAGGACCAATGGACATCAGCGGACTTATCTTTAGGCCAAATCACATGTAGGTTGTTCCGTGCCACGAAAAGGTTGGAGACAAAGGCTGCAATTATGCAATCAGCTGTCTGCCGAACATAAATCTTATGTCCGTTCTCAAAGATTTTTCTATCTCTTGGTGCCGCCAGCCACTGCCCGTATTGAATCCAATAATCCTGATTCCAGCGTATCTTATACCTTTCAATCAAGCTGCCGCGGAGAAGTGGCAACCAGTCCTTGCCATTTGGCTTAGGACCTTCGACCACATATGGTTGGGTCTTCATTATCTCAGCAGATTGAGGCGGGGAGCCTTTGCCCTTCTCAAAAGGCTTCACGCCGTTGAAGACATCGAAGACATCACCCAGCCTGACGGATCGTCCTGCGATAAGCCTGTAAATTTCGTGAACTGACTCCGTAACTGAGAGGTTAATTACGTCTCCATCTTTAGAAATATATTTCTCGTCAACTTGGATTGCGCGTGCTTCGTCTTCTAGGATTTCAATAGGTATCTTGTAACCACTCAACATAGTGCCTCGTTGGAAGACGAATACGACATTATCAACAATCGCATCAAACACGCGGCTTTTCGGAATGAATGCTTTTCGCCAAACGTAGGAGTTTCGTAAATGGCGCCGAATTTTTTTAAAAGTCAGCGAGTAAAGCCAGGTGTTTGGGGTAATAAACGAGACAATACCATTTGCCTTTAAAAGTGATGACGCCCTTTCACAGAACAATAAGTAAAGGTCTCTCTGGTAGTCTTGATGCACGTATACTTTGTCATACTTTGCTTTTTCCGCTTTATCTTTGATAACCCGATATGGAGGGTTCCCTATCACTATATCGAAGTTATCAGCAAGTGAACGCCCGAACATCCAATGTGGATCGAAGAAGTCTGCAATTGCCTGAGGATTAAATGGATCCCAGTCGGCAATATGCTCTGCTTTCTTTGATGAGCCAAGGCTCTCTGCCAAGGTTTTGCTGAGTTCCTCCCGCAGCCCTTTGATTTTTTTCTGAAGAGCGAGTTTCTGGTCACGTCGCTGGATGGCGAAATGGCTATGGTAAAGGGTCTCGATTTCGGCTTCGATTTGATAAACCCGGGGAGGAAGCAGCGCCAATTGATCCATCTCCGGCAAACTGATAAGGGTGTCGGCAGCAACGAACTTCGTTTCGAGGTTGGGTAGCGGTCGAATACCGTGGTTGTCCCGTTTGTTGCGGTTGGCGCGCTGGTCGCAAACGAGGGAAATAAAGAAGCGGAGTTTCGAGATCTGGAGCGCGATGGGCTGGATGTCCACGCCGTAAAGACAGTTCTCGATCAGGTAGAGCTTGCGCCCGTAGTCGTCCTCGTTGTCAGAGAAATCCCGTTCGATTGCATCGATGGCGGCGGAGCGAGAAGAAAGATCAGGAATCTTCGTGGCGGCATCAATCTGGAGTTGCATCCAACGTGCGTTGTCGGGGTCGAGCTTGTGGATGATGTAGACGAGTTTGTGCAGCATCCCCATCGGGAAGGCGCCGGAGCCGCATGCGGGGTCAAGAATCTTGCAGGTATGGATGGCATCGAGCAGTGTGCCGATTTCTCTCTCAGAGAAGGGGTGCGCCCGCTCAGTGTAGGTGAAGAGGATTTCGAGCCCAGCCTGCGCGTCTGCTTCGCTCATTCCAGTTTTGGTCAGTACGCCCGTGAGGTGCGCTTTGAGCGACTCGTCCACCATGTATTCGACGATGGGGCGCGGGGTATAGAAAGAGCCGGTCTGTTTGCGGGCGGTGGTTTTGGTCTCCTCGTTGTAGGAAGCAAGTAGGTTTTCAAAGACCTTACCGAGTAGCTCCGGATCAAGGGCGATTTCCTGGTCAACCGGCGTGTTCTCAACAATGGTGAACTTGTAGGCATGCAGGATAGGGAGGAGACCTCGCACCTTCTCTTTCTTGCGTTTGGTGTCGCCGTATGCAACCGAGAGATCCTCTTCGTGCTCGCCGCCGAAGAAGAGGCGGTTCGGGATGGTAGGGCGTTTTTTCTTGTTTCGCGAGAAACCGTCGAGGTAGAGCTTCCTGTCCGAGCCCTCCTCAGTGCGATCGAGGCACTCGAAGAGGCCTCCGTTGAGAAAGGGGACATCGGCAAAGTGATCGAGCGCGGTGGCGGGTTCGTGGAAGTGCTCTTCGTAGCGGTAAAGTGTGTCCACCCCGTAGGTGACACGGTTTTTCTGAAAGCCTTCATCCTTGGCAAAGGCGCGAAATGGCTGCCCCTTGGTGTCCTTGCCCATGCGCTGGTTGAGCGTTGCAAAGAAAAGATTCTGCAAGATGGCCTCATTGTAGGTGGAGGCATCCGGCGAAAGATCCTTGAGAATGTTCTTCAGTTCAGCTTCGACAAAGAGATTCTCGGGGATGAGGCCCTTTTCCTTGAGGAACCAGCAGAAGGTGAGGCGCGTGAGCAGCCGGATAAGACCGGTAGCGCGGCGTTTCTCGTCTTCCTTCTCAATGTCGGCGGGGAATTCAACCTGCGGTAGTGCCCAGAAGTACCAGTTGGCCAGCTCACGGTAGAAACGCTTATTGAGCAGCTCGACGTTGAAGATTTCCTCCCACGCAGCATGGAGGGTGTCGAAGCTGTTGATCGGAAGGCGCTGCGGGTGGGTGAGGTTTGGGACGGCGAAGGACGCCAGGATATCAAGATGGCCGCGGTGCGGATCAGTAAGTGAGATGTCACGGATGATAGTGACCTTGCCGAGGACATCCTTCTCGGCGTCGCGCTTGTTCTGGCGGCGGTTAATGACAGCGATCGAGATGACGGGCGTCTTGTCCGTGAAGTGTTTGATGAGCACCATGACTGGCATGGGGAAGACTCGGTTAATCTGACGCGCAATGTCCGTGAGCTTGCCACGGGCATAGTCTCCGTCTTTCAGTTCGATTGCGAAGAAAACGTAGGACTGAAGCAAACCGGCGTTGACGCCAGTTTCCTTGAACAGACTCGCGTGACCAGAAAGCTCCTCATCGGTAAGCTGGAACAGGAGATCGGCGGATTGCCAGTCGGCAGCAAGTGCTTTTGCTTCGTTGAAGTTGCCGCTTCTGGAGTTGTCGTGGACGAAATCGAGGAACGTTTGCGGCTTGGAGTCGCCGAGATTTACCGTGCGATCGCTCCGGTAACCAAGCATGGCCAACAGCCCGGTGGCCGCCTCAGGCAGAGTTTTTTTCTGAAACGCTGCAAGTGCGGTCTGGATGTCGGAGCGGAGCTCTGTAGTGTTGTTTGCCATAGTTCTGCTTCCCTTTCCTGCCGTATTCGTTCTTTTGCTTTTTCACTTCCGGAATCTCCATGTGTCAGCGCCTCGACAACATCGGCACAAAATATCACTTGTTATCCTAATGGTTCCATACAGGCGATCTGCCTTGATTCAAATAGTTTTACAGCATTCATGGCCTGTCTCCCCCCTTGATCACCAGCCAGGTGATCAACTCAAAATCCTCGGCACCCTCGACTTGCTTTGCCCTGCCCACCAACTTGCCGTCCCGTCCCGATAGCAGACCACTGATATTCCGTTTGCGGAAGGTCAGCTTGATAGCCTGAACCGCTTTTTCCAGCAGCCCATCATAGGCACTCATGTCGCCGCCGTTGCACGTTTCACCATTGAACAGATCACACAGAGATTCAAAGGCTGTTGCATGACCAGATGCCGCAGCACGAAATAGTTCCAGTACATGCTTGGCATGGGTGAAGTTGAAGCGAACCTCACCATCATCCCGTACATACACAAGATAATATGGCTGAAGCGGGTTCACTTGTTCATTGCCGGATGTATCACCAATCTGCTTGAGGCAGAAAATGACGCCGGGGCGACCAATCTGTGCTGCATTGCCTTCTGTCGGTGGCGGTACGACTGCATAGAGACCAAGTGGCGCATCTTCAAGTGTCTTACGGTTGGCTTCAATATAGTTGGCCAGTTCAATGCGGAAATCATCAAGAGTGAACTCGGACAACGAGACGCCATCGTTGACATCCTCCAGGTCAAGCACTTCGTCCTTAAGGCGCTTCAGCTGCTTGTCCCGGTATTTGAGATCCCCTTCGATTAGATCCTTGATCTCTTCCTGTAACAGGTTGTCGTCGCTGGTCGCTGCGATATCTACCAGCGCCATGCGGGCCTCAACCCGATCCTTGAGGGCTATGTAGTTATCCAGGTCCTTCGTTGGCCAGAAGTTGACCAGTCGGACGGTTTTGTTTCTGCTACCGATACGATCGATACGGCCAAAGCGTTGTATGATCCGCACCGGGTTCCAGTGGATGTCATAATTGATCAGGGTGTCACAGTCCTGGAGGTTCTGACCTTCAGATATGCAGTCCGTGGCTATCAGAATGTCAATTTCTTCATCCTGCGGCATGGACTTCATTTTTACTCTGCTTTTGGAAAGCGGCGAAAAATTTGTCAGGATGTTGTTATATTCATTGGTTCCAAAGGTTGTCCTGTTGGGTACAGCCCCACCGGACACCATGGAAATATGAACCTTGTACTCTTTTCTGGCCCAGTCTTTAATTGCTTCGTAAAGATACAGGGCGGTATCAGCGAAGGCGGTAAAGATAAGAACCTTTTTGTTGGGCTTGCCATCCTTGTTAACTGTCGGATTTGATATTTTCGCTTTGATCAGTTCCTTTAAATCAGCCAGTTTTGCATCCCGTGGAACGGTTACTTTACTGGCTTCCTCATAGAGTGCCTTCAATTGTGCTCGATCGTTGGACAAGTCTTCAAGCCAGCGCTCCAGATCCAGGTGTTGCATCTCGAATTTGATCTTGCCGCCCACCTCCCAGGCATCTTCCAATTCAACGTCGTCATCATCCTGGAAGTGAAGATCGTCGAAATCCAAACTGCGGACTTTCCCTTGATTAGCCTGAAAGTCGGAGATTTTCTTTTCAAGGTCCTGGATCTTTTGAACGGTACGCTGCATGGAAGAAGCAAATGAGGAAACCGAGCTTTCCAGGCGCTTCAGGAAGTTGACCTTCATCATGCCGATCAGGAAATGCTCACGCCCTTTCTGCGAAAAATTCCTGACTGCTTTGTCTTCGTAGATCCCCATGAACTCAGGAAGCACATACTCAGAAGGATTAAAGAGCGACAGTTTGTAGTTGTGAATTTCACGATTGAGCTGGTCGTAGGAAATAAACTGGTTTTCCAGGTCAATCATCGGGTAAATAGAAATTGGCTTCTCACGTACAGGGAAATCGCCAACTTTGTGAATGCTCTCTTTGTAGAACCGCTGAATATGTCGCCGTGAACGGGCGATTGTCAACTCATCAAGAAGTTTGAAAAACGAGGAATCCAGCTTTTCCAGAAGATGACGCACATCACGATTCTGCAACTTTGACCAGTGGGTAAAAACAGTCTGGGCATTTTTTAGGGTATCTCCAATACTACGAATGTGGAGAGTGTCCTGAAATGCAGTGTCATGGCCTTCGGTGATGAAGTATATCTGGTTCCTGATGTCTTTCAGATTATTGTTGACCGGTGTTGCTGTTAGCATCAATACCTTGGTCTTCATACCGCTCTTGATGATATCCTGCATAAGTCTGTCGTAACGGCTGATACGAATCAGGTTGCCATCCTCATCCTTTTTACCCTTGGTGTTGTTACGGAAGTTATGGGACTCGTCAATCACCACAAGGCCGAAATTACCCCAGTTGATACTGGACAGGTCGATGTCGCCGGATTTTCCACCATCCCGTGAGAGATCGGTGTGGGAAAGCACCGTATAGAAAAAGCGGTCTTCCCGGAACAGGTTGAGGTCAGTTGGATTTGATGCCTGATAGATGGTCCAGTTCTCACGAAGCTTCTTGGGGCAGAGCACCAGCACGTTCTGGTTCAGCAGCTCGAAGTATTTGATGACGGCCAACGCCTCGAATGTTTTACCGAGACCGACGCTATCAGCAATAATGCAGCCATTGTGGGTCAGAACCTTGTTAATGGCCCCTTTGACACCATCCTTCTGAAAGTCGAAGAGAGCATTCCAAACTTTGGTGTCATAGAAGTTGGTTCGCTCGTCCAGCAACCCGCCGCTACGTTGGTCGATTAGGAACTTCTCGAAAACATGAAAAAGCGTCTTGTAGTAGATGAACTGTGGTGAATTCTCAGCATACAGCTGTTCAAGGTACGTGAGGACGTCATGTTTAACGTCCTCCACCAACTCTTCGTTAGTCCAGATTTCATCAAACCACTGCTTCAATTCATCCCGGTCGCGGTCATCGGCAACTTCGAGATTCAGTTCGATATTTGGATTTGCCCCATATCCCAAGCCACTGACGGTAAAATTGGAACTGCCAACTAGGGCCTTTTTTCTGCCATCGTCGTCTATATGGTACATCTTACCGTGGAGCAGGTTAGCCTGTTTAATGGACTTGATGTCCACTTTGTTTGAAATCCAGTCAGCACATTCTTTGGCCAGGCACTTCTGTTGAAGACGGTTACTGAGAGCCAGTTTCTCATCCTCAATCTTGAACGCCTTCTTGTCTGTCCGGTCAGGATCAAGACTTTTTACAAACCGTGGTTCACCAAAGAGGAAATTTAGGTGATCTATTTTGTGGAGGTGGTCTTTCAGTTTTTCGTAGGCGTAGATGGTGAAATATGCCGAAACAATCGAGAGGCTGGAGTTGTCCTTGATGCACTCCTTAAGGAAGTCCCCAACCTTGCCGCGTGAGCGGTTGTCTTTGATTGCTGATGTCATGTGTGGTTTGCCTCTATTTTCCAATGTCCGCTTTTATCAGGGTTGACAGTTCTGTGTGTAATTTTCATGATTTGAGTGCGTAGCAATTTATCATATCAAGGGTTTTCTGTGAACTTTTCTGGATATCGGTTCCCAGTAAACTACCGGCAGATAGATTAATAAAATACTGCACATACCTGACAGACTACGTCATTTCAACGTAAGATGTTCTGTTTCGACGGTAGAAACTCCATCGCATCTTCCAGCCCCAGGGCACGATACTCCACCTGGTACCCCTGATATTCCAGTAGTAGTCGCTCTGCCTTATGCTGCAGGGCCGACAGGCTGATCCTGGACTTGTTCCGTTTGATCTCGGCTATTACCAGTGCTTTGCGCAGGTCATTCACTGCCACCAGGTTGATCTTGTTCCTGTTACCACGCTCCCAGTAACAGCCGTCGTATTTTTAATGTAACGATTGTTACTGTAATGGCTGTTACTACAGGCACCTGATGTATGAAGCGATAAATTTTTATCGGACAGATTGGTGGTTCTATCTGTCGTATAAACGGTTTTTACGACAGACCTCCAGATTACTTCTAACGCGACAGCACCGGATACAGCTCCGGAAAAAACCAGCCGGCAGCATGAATCGGAAAGCCAATCCTGACTTCACCCTTGGGGGTGTCGGATACCAGCAACCCCTCGGCCACCAGTTGGGCCAGCAGGTTTCTGCCGGTCCGCTCTTTCAGTCCGGATTCTTCGATGACTGATCCCCGTGGCGCTTCGCCCCGTAGAAGAACCTCTTGCAGCATTCTGCCAGCTTCCGGGCGGAGATTGTCCATGCCAGGCGGATTGGGGATTATGGCGGTGCCGCGCAACTGCACATAGCTTCTGACCCGCTCCACCAGGCCGTCCAGTTGCAACAGGGTATTCATGTACTCCACCTGATCGAGGCAGACCTCCAGGAAAAACCGGCAGAACTTTACCAGCCCTTCGTTGGACAGATTTCCCCTGCCGTCCAGATCATTCCGCCGCGGTGCATCGGCCCAAGTCAGTGCCGACTTGTAATCGGTATTCCTCCGGGCCAGGCCGCGGCTGACCGACCAGAGGCCAAAGCCATGGACAGGAATCCGGTGCAGGTAGGCTTCAGTGAACAGGCGCGCCACCCTGCCGTTGCCGTCCAGGAACGGATGAATCCACATCAGCCGGTGATGGGCAGCAGCTGCCGCCACCAGCTTGGCAGCGCCGTGATGCTTTTCGGGAGCATACGATTCGCCGAACCTTACCATGAATGCCTCCAGGCTGTCATGCCCTGGTGGTTGGTGCTGTCCGACCTTGACAGGTTGTGTGCGCAGCTCACCTGGTATCACCCGGCTTTCACGGCCAGTATCCGGA
>CAIPTY010000053.1 GCA_903868145.1 uncultured Desulfuromonadales bacterium
ATGGGCGATGCAACAGATAATATTCCTGGCGTGACGTTATCCCCGACACCGGCGAGCCATCTGAAATACTCTCTCTCGTTCTGCGCTCACGATCCGCCAGGACTGAACTGAGTGTTTCCATAATTGTCGGATGAGCCCGTAACAGCGTATCCATCTGATCCTTGGTAACCTCCGCCAGCCAGACTTCCCGGTTCACACGAACCGTGGCCATGCGCGGGGCACCGGTCAACAGGGACATCTCGCCGAAGAACGAATTGTGGACGATACGTCCAACAGACGTTCCATCCACAAAAGCCTCAAGCTCCCCTCTCAGCACGACAAACAGCGAACTGCCACTGTCCCCCTGATGGACAACGAGTTCACCTGGCCCGTAGACCTTGACCGGCGCTAGTTCTGCAAGTTTGCGTATATCTGCGTCGTCCAGCATGCCGAAGAGTTCTGAATCCTTGAGATCCGCCGCAACCTGCTCACGGGAAAATTCAAACGGAGCGCGCGCATCTGCGGTGATGATCTGACGATGGGGGAAGGGGAAACTGAAACCCTGCCGGTTGACGGCATACCAGACACGGGTATAGATCAGATCCTGAACCGGCAGCCTGCGTGACGGATCAGCAATCCAGAACTTTATCTGATAGGTAATGCCGCTGTCGTTGAGCGCAAACAGGCGCACAAGCGGATCGGGAGTTGGAAGCACCTCCTGTTCATCCTGCACAACCTGCATCAGCAGATCTTTGGCCTGTTCCGGCGGCATGTCGTAGCCAAGCATGACATCAACCAGGACGGCAGGGCGGTCATCGGTGGCCTGATTGCCGTGATACGTGACGATATTCTGCATGATAATGCTGTTGGGCACCATCACCAGGCTGTTTTCGGGGGTCCTCAGGGTGGTGTAACGAAATCCCACATTGACGATCTCTCCAAAGATATTCTTTTCCTTGATGCTGATCCAGGTATGGGGAGAAAGCAGTGAATCCGTCTGGATGGAAAAACCGGACAGGGCGTTTGCTATTGTGCTCTGAAGGGCAAAAGCTATTGCGGCTGTTATGACGGTTGTTGTCACCGCAATAGCGGTCAGATCGATCTTGAATACCAGTCTTAGCGAGATAATGCCGACTGACAGGTAGACTGCCAGTCGCACTGTGTCACGCAGAAAGGAAGGGGCCTCACGCTGTGTATGGAGATAGATGTAGACATCTACTACCAGATATATGACCAGTTTTGCAAGGCAGAGCAGGACGATGATCGTCTGAAATCCCTCCAGCAGGTTAAGGTAGCTGGGCATGCCCGACATAATGGTCTCAATGTACAGCAGGAGAAAACCAAACAGGGACAGCGCTATCGGGGTAGTAACACGGGAAAGGATTTCCTTCCGACGGATGCGCCGGATCAGAAACACCGTCAGAAAAAACAGCAGCGTAACCAGCAGTGCTACAATGCGGTTTATCAGGGTAAAATTGCCGTCAGTGAAGAGTGATGAGAGTTGCGACATTTCCGATTATTCTCCTTTTTCTATCATCACCACAGGTTCAGCGGTGAAATCACGCCCAGGCGCACCAGAGTTTTCATAAGCCCCATCATACCAAGGATGGCAACGGAGAATCCCAGAATACGCAGGAAAATAGCGCTGGTTGCAGCCGAAAGTGTTGATGCCAGCTGCCCGTATACCAGAAGCGACGGCAGTGTTCCCAGACCGAAGGCCAGCATCATGCCACCCCCCTCAATCCAGGATCCCGTGGTTGCTGTCGTGATCAGTACTCCATACACCATCCCGCAGGGTATCAGCCCCATCACCAGACCCGTGCCCAGAAAAGCTGAAGCGGAAGATCGCTGCGAAGCCTGCCGCAACGCCCGCCCCATGAATCCCCATCCTGCCCCGTCCAGAGCCGCCAGACCCAGACGGTGCTGGCCGAAAGCGGTGGCCAGACCGATGATGATCACCATACCGTTGGCAGCGACAAACAGCCAGATCAGATACGGTTTGAGCGATGATACCATGGCCGCCTGTGAGGCCGCTCCGGCAACCATGCCCAGCAGGGTATAGGTGATGATTCGCCCCGCGTGATACGACAGGTTGCAGATCAGGCGACGGAGGAATTTGTCCTGTGGAGCAGCCACGGCCAGAGCAGCTACGATGCCGCCGCACATCCCAAGACAATGGCCGCTGCCGGACAGCCCGGCCATGAATGACAGCATCAGAAGCGTCACCGGCTGACATCCAGAGTGCCGATCAGGCTGTTCACACTGGCGATACCGTTTTCCCTCATCCAGAATTCCATACCTTCTGCAATGGACTGAACAGCCGACGGGTTGATGAAGCTTGCGGTTCCAACCTGGACGGCAGTCGCCCCTGCAACGATAAACTCGAGTGCGTCTGTGGCATTCATGATCCCGCCGATGCCTATGATCGGGAGCTTCACTGCCTGAGCCACCTGCCAGACCATCCGCAGGGCGATCGGCTTGATGGCCGGCCCGGACAGACCGCCGGTGATGTTGGCCAGCACCGGTTGACGGCGGTTCAGATCGATGGCCAGGCCGGTCAGGGTATTGATCAGGGAGAGGGAATCAGCGCCCGCATCGGCACAGGCACGGGCCATGACGACCACATCGGTTACATTTGGGGATAGTTTGACGATCAGGGTCTTGGTAGTGGCCGCCCGACAGGCCGACACCACATCAGCGGCGCTTTTCGGGTCGGTTCCAAAGACGATCCCCCCCTGCTTGACAGTGGGACAGGAGATATTTACTTCCAGAGCGGCAATTTCGGGAATCTCATCCAGCCGGCGAGCCAGTTCTGCATATTCGTCGATGGTATTTCCAAAGAAATTGGCTATGGCCGGGGTGTCAACCGAACGCAGAAACGGCACTTTTTTCTCAATAAAAGCCTCGATGCCGACGTTCTGAAGACCGATGGCATTCAACATGCCGCCGGGGGTTTCGACAATGCGCGGCGTCGGGTTTCCGGCACGGGGACGAAGGGATAGGCCTTTAGTGACAAAAGCGCCGATCTTCGCCAGATCAACATATTCGGCAAACTCCTCACCATAGCCAAAGGTGCCTGAGGCGGCCATAACCGGGTTGCGCAAATTGATTCCTGCAATCCTGACATTCATATCCGGTTTCATATCGCAGGCCCCCACTGAAGTAAACCAGCCTCAAAGACCGGGCCTTCGGTGCAGACGCAACGAAAATCGGGTTTTTCAACCGAATGGCCGTGCCCCGGTGCCACACACCCGAGACAGGCTCCAACTCCGCACGCCATATAGCCCTCCAGTGAAACCTGACACGGGATCTGTCTGTTCCCGACAATGGCTGCAACAGCGTTCAGCATGCCATGAGGCCCGCAGGCGTAGATAGCCGCTCTGCCGGGCAGAGTGTCCAGACGCCGTACCAGAGCCTCAGTTACCAGACCACATTCACCCAGTGAACCGTCTTCAGTAGCGGTATAGCACTCCACCCCCAGACGTTCGAACTCGGTAATACAGAGGATGTCGTCACGGGTTCGTCCCCCGGCAAACAGTCTGACGGGAGACTGCTTTACCAGTTCTCTGGCCAGCAGATACAAGGGAGCCAGCCCTACCCCACCCCCCACAATAAGCTTCTCCTCACCAGCAGCGCCTAGTGTGAATCCCCTGCCCAATGGGCCGAGAATATCCAGCAGGTCGGTTTCGTGCAGGGTCGCAAGCATGGCAGTCCCCTTACCCACAACCCGATACAGCATTTCAAAATATGGTTGTGATACCGCGCCACTCTGCGGTGGCGTACTGACTCCGACATCAAAAACGCCAAAAGGGCGGCGCAGCAGCGGATCGATGGCGTTATTAACACGCACCATCACAAACTGACCGGGCGCGGCGGAAAACCCCTGCGGAGCGCTCAGGCGCATGCGCCAGTAGCCGGGTGAAATCTCAACGTTTGAGAGAATCATGGATATGAACTGCATGCACGGGTATCTCCTAAAGTATTTTTTCCATCAGCACTGCATCGTTCATAGCTTCATAATATCTGGTACGCCGTCCGGTTCGGAGAAAGCCAAGCCGTTCATAGAGATAAAGAGCCGCCTCATTCGTCTCACGAACTTCAAGTGAAACAAATTCTGCTCCTTTCTCGCGTGCCAGTGAGAAGGCGTATTCCAGGAGCAAACGTGCTACCCCCCTGCCACGCTGCTCAGGCAAGACAGCAATATCGAGTATCTGTGCCTCTTCAAACAGTGCAGTGAGGCAGAGATATCCTGAAATTGCCCCGGAGCATTCAGCTACCAAAGGAGTTGAATGCGGCGCCGTAATCTCATGAATAAAGTGATCCCGTTTCCAGGGTGAGGAAAATGACGCCTGCTCGATCACCAGGACAGCGTCAAGGTCGGACTCTCTCATGACTCTGAGAGTATGTTCACCAGAAGGAAGCATGCGGGACATAGTAAGCAAACAGACAGTTATTGTAAACGTTTTTGAGCTGCATCAGATTCTACGCGCACAAAGACCTTCGGAAGGTATATTCCGAAGGTCTTTGTATCCTCGTATGCCTGCTCGAATCAGATTGAAGTGAGAATTTTGGGAGTGATAAATATCAGCAGTTCCGACTTTTGTTTTAACTTGGAATTAGATTTAAACAGATTACCGAGTAGAGGCACATCCATCAAAAACGGTACACCATCATCCGATGAGCTTTCCGTATCCACATAAATGCCACCTATGACAGTCGTTTCGCCATCACGCAGGAGAAGTTCTGTCGAAGCCTGTTTGGTGTTGATCGCAGGCGGAGTTCCCGTATCCGTTGCTGCGTCATTTTTCGCTTCGATTTTCATGCCGATAGTGCCGTTTGCGTTTATATGCGGCGTAACTTCCAATGAAAGTGTTGCCGCAATAAATTGGGTGACTGTACCCGTGGTTGATGACGTGTTCTGATACGGTATCTGCTGACCCTGGGATATCTTTGCGGTTTTATTGTTGAGAGTCGCAACCTTCGGTGAGGATATTATCTTGACCATCCCGGCGGATGCCGCTGCATTCAGTCGCATGTCAATCGAGGCACTGCTGCCGAAAATCGATCCGAACGATATCCCCATGCTGCCGCCCTTATCGGAGCCTACCGATGGAGTCATTGAACCCGACTTTGACGGCAAACCGCCAAACCCCATATTAGCATCCCTGATTCCCCAGAGCATGCCTGATGGATCGGTGGCATGAAAACCCCAGTTGACTCCCAGACTTTGGGTAAAGGTTGAGTCCGCCTGGACTATGCGAGCCTCAATCATCACCTGCCGTTCGGGTAAGTCAAGCTGTTTCAGAAGATTGCGCATTTCATCAATAGCCTGCGGTGTATCCCTGACAATTATTTTGTTGGTTCTTGGATCCGGTGAAATCTGGCCGCGATCAGGTGTTTTCAGTTTATCAAACTGAGAAGTTATGTCAGCAACAGATGCGTAATTAACTGAAAAAGTCTCCGTCTTCAGCACTATTGACTTGGCTGCAATCTTTTTAATTTCCAGATCTTCTTCGGCCTGGGTCTTGAATTTACCCTTACCTTTAATTGTGAGAACATTACCGGTATCTCTCATATCAAGGTTTTTGGTATCCATTATGATATCAAGAGCCTGATCCCAGGGAACATTTACCAGCTTGAGGCTGATCGTGCCGGTAACCTCGTCCCCCAGAACAAAATTCTTTCCACTCACTTCTGAAAGCAGCTGGAATATCTTACGTACTTCGGCGTCTGCAAACTCAAGGGTAACCTTCCTGCCTCTGTAAACTTTTGCCGTACTTGATGAAGCTTTGATTGTATCGGTTCCTGTGACCAGCTCGGTTCCTATATCGTCGTCCTTCTGTGAACGCCTGGCGCTGCTACGGGAATCGAGGGAAGTCTTGACTGCTGGCATGTCGGGAGGATTGGTGAAATCTACAAACAAGGTATCGCCATCCTGCTTGAAATTATGAGATGCATCCACACGCATGGCAATACGGATCTTTACATCACTCCCCTTCTTGTTCTTAACCACGATCGGTGTGACCCGAAGAACGGGAGAAACAAATGAGTGAGCATCCAAAGTCCGCTGCAGGTGTTTGGCAATGGTAGCATTTTTCACGGTAAGTGTGACATAACCCGGAGTTTTGGCCGGTGGTTCTATTGACGGTTCCCCTGAAATCTTTACCGATACGCGGGTAATTCCGTCAAGCACCTGAAAATCAACTGATTCTACACTTGATGGCGTAGCGCCCGAACGCCTGGCGGGCGCTAGCGAAGGCTTGACAACAGTTTTTTCAGGATTCTTACTTTGCACAACCGGCACTTTTGCCGACTGGGCTGCCACATATTTTGTGTTAGGATTGTCACCCTGTCTACCGCCCAGGGATACCACGACACCTCCCGATGTTGAAGATGCTGTTGCTTCGGGGAAGCTGCCGTTGACCGAATCAAGCACAATACGAATCTTGTCGGGATACAGCCCAATTCTGGCTGATGCCACTCCCGCAACATTCAGCGGAACAATTCGTGTAGACAGGATACTTGTTGCACCCGGCACATCTATAACAAAACGTTCCGGTTTGTTGAGGCGGAAGGATTTAAAATCGGCAGCGCCCCCTCGTATTGCAATAAAGACCGTGTTGTTGCGCACCGTCACGTCAGTCAAGGCTCGTGGTCCAGCAGCCGCAGCCGATGATGGCGATGTGGTGGAATCAGTTTTGCTGGTAGTTTCAACAGCAGGTGCAGAAGGTTTCGCCTCCGATACGACCGGCGCAGGAGAAGTGAAAGAAGGAAAAGCGACGACCAACTCTCCCGGTTTCTCTTTAGATGCTGTAATCACTGCTTCTGCATCACTGTTAAGATCAATATAGATTCTGGTCAGGACTCCTGCGTCAGTATCGAAGCGGTTTGTGGAAACTGTTTTGAAGTTACCCTTGTTAATGGTAATCGGCGAAGCGACGCTTCCCGGTGAAGTCTGCGAGATATCAACGACAAGACGCAGGGGAGATGTGGTCTTGTAACTTGTGTATGTTGCGGGCGATGAAAGCGAGACAACCAGCTGGCTTGCAGCGCCGTCGCCTGCTATAGTGATGGATTGAACGGTAGAGAGTTTTGTCTTGGATGGATTTGCCGCCGCCTGATCCGGTGCTGCCAGAGCGGTATTTACTGCCACCAGGCTTACAGCAGCAACAAAAGCATATACCAGAGCCATCGATGTTTTTGTTATCCACTTCATGCGAAACTCCTTATTGTTTCCTGGGAAGGGTTATCTTTTGGTTTTCTTTACGCACCCTGCCACTCTCATCCTTGAACTGTTCAACAACATCAACACCGTTCGTAGTGATGGCAGTAACTCGTCCATTATTTTTTCCGATGGTCATGCCAACCTTTATAACATACCCCTTGCCTGTCGGGTCAACAACCATGGCCTGATTGTCCCTGGTGCTTGTCACAACCCCAATGAGTTTGAACTGATTCACCTCAAAGCTGTGGATCGGAAGAGCATTCTTGAGAGTTGATTTTTGATCCTGGGCACTGAGTACGGGTAAAACCGGTTTAGGTGCAATATATGGCTTGAAAGGATCTTTTTTTGAACTGAAATCAAATTGATTGGCCGTTTTCTGGGTGGCTGTTCTGGCCGATGAGCTGGCAACATTCTGAACAGGTTTAGGTTTTGCAACAGGCGCAGGCTGAGGTGCAGCCGGTGCCGGCTCATTTTTTTTACAACCCGAAGCAACGGCAATCATGGATGCAATTGCAAACATGGCGGCGCATCTCATACTATTTTTTTGCAGGTTTCTTATCATCCTTAATCTCTTTCTTATCAAGGAAGCGGAATGTCGTGGCAAGGCACGTCACCTTTGTCGTCATCCTGTTGTTGACATTTTTGATATCTGAAAACGCCACATTGGTAATATTAACGATTCGGGGAAGACTCGACACCTGGGCAAAAAAGTTTGCAACGCTGAAGTAGGAGCCGGCTACGACTATATCAACCGGGACTTCTGCATAAAAATCCTTTGCCACTTCCGGCTTCGGTCTAAACACCAGAAACTCAAGACCGGCGCTCTTGCCATGTGAGGTAATATTGGTAAGCAGCGACGGTATCTCCTTGGAATTCGGCAGCTCGGTCAATGCCTGGGCAAGCTCCACATTCAACTGGTCATACTCTTTTTGAAGCTTGGGTACATTTGAGGCAATCCTGGTCTTATCTTCGATATCAGCATTCAGTTTTGTTAGTTCGGCTCTCAGGCCCAAAAGCGCCTTATGCTTCGGCAGGTACAGGAACCAGACCAAAGCCGCTGCCTCGATAATCACCACAAGAACAAGAATGAGAACCTTCTGTTTTGTCGGAAGCTTGAGTATTTTTTCTACTTGAGGATCCATAACCCATCCGCCCTAAATATTGAGAAGCTATTTTTTGGGTGTACCCGGCTGTGCTGCCTGAACGGTTGCATCTGTTTTCAGTTTGAATGCTAACTGGAAGCTCTTGATTTTGGTTCCCGCATCATCAACCTGCAGAGATTCCACCAGCTCTACAGCCGTGAAATCGCCGGAAGCCTGGATACTGCGCATGAACTGGGCTATCAGTTCCTCGGAAAGTGCCTTGCCGGAAACCTTGATGTCATTACCGCTCTCCGTATACCCAATCAACCAGAGCTGATCCGGCGTAATATCGCTTAAGGTTGCCAGGCGCTGTGCAGGTCCGGTTTTGTTTTTACGAAGCTGGGCCAGCACATCAAGTTTTTTCTTAACCTGCTCCTTGAGATTCTTCAGTTCCTCAAGCTTGCCTATTTTGGTCTTCAATTCGTTAATTTTGGCATTTGCCGCTGTTATGTCATTTTTGGTGGTGGATATCTGAGCGATTTTAAAGAGATACATACCGCCAACGATGAGCAGTACAACTATGATCGAAGCGCAGAAGATCACAATCTGCTGTACTGCAGTTTCTTTTTTCTTGGCTGCTCTGACCGGTAATAAATTGATCTTGATCATTTGTCCCCGGCCCTCCTGATAGCAAGCCCGACCGTCACCGTCATGAGCGGACCGATTTCCTTAAGGTATTCAGGGTCAAATTCCTTCTCATTGAATTTAAGTCTGGCAAACGGATTTATGAGTTCGACTGCCAGTCCGATTCTATCACACACTGCATCGACGAGGCCGTATCCCTTGAAAGCTCCGCCACTTGCGTAGATCTTGGAGATCCTGTCCTCTGATGCAGTTGAGTTGTAAAAATCAAGTGAGCGCCTGATCTCCTGCGTCACCGAATCGTTTACTTTGCACAAAACCTCGATAAGCGCCGTATTTCTCGACTCGAGAGCCAGCAGTTTCATTGATTCAGCCTCGGAGCCGCTCACGCCCAGTTGTTTCTGTATTTCTTCGGTGTAGAGGTTCCCGCCCATCTGGACATCACGGGTAAAGAGTGTCACTCCGGCTTTCACCACATTGATATTCATCACGCTGGCGCCGATATTGATCAGGGCGACCACATCTTCCGTACTCACGTCATAATTCATTTCGAATGCATTCTGCACGGCGAATGAATCAATATCCACAACCGTAAGATGCATTCCGGCGCTGTTAAAAACTGCAACATAATCGTTGATGATGTCCTTTTTACTGGCAACCAGCAGGACATTCATCTTGGACGGGTCAATACTGTCGGGAGAGAGAATCTGAAAGTCCATATTTACGTCGTTGATATCGAAGGGAATATACTGCTCCGCCTCCCAGCTTATCTGGTCTTCCAGTTCTTCAGAGGACATTGCCGGCAGGACAATTTTTCTGATAATGACGGAGTTGCCCGAAATGGAACTGGCAACATCCCTGGCTTTGATCCCGAGGCCGGAAACAACATTTTTCACGGCATTGACAACAGCAGTGCTGTCCATCATGGTGTTGTCAACAATCGCTTCGGGCGGGAGCGGGACAATGCCGACATTCAGAAGCTGGAAGGAGCCCTTGAGATCCTTAACCTGAACCAGCTTGACCGAACTCGATCCGATATCTATGCCGATGACTTCTTTTTTCTTGCTAAAAAGAAACATATCTCATTCCTGTCGCCATCAATCCTGAAATACTTTTTCTTTCTCTTCCAGTGTGTATCCGAATGCCAGTATGATCTTCCGCATCGTTTCCATCCGACAAGGTTCACCACGCTCAACCCGATCGATAGTCAACGACGAGACACCAGCTTTACGGGCAAGCTCTGCCTTGCTCATCAGCTTCTGTTCACGAATAATTTTCACTTTATTGGTTGGCTTCATTTATACACACTATCACACACGTTTTAACTTCTTGTGCATGTTTTACAACAAATGTACTCAATGTCAAGCATTTTTTATAAAGTTATATAAAAAATATGCACAAAAGAAATGCCGGAATGTCTCCACTCCGGCATTGATGCTCACTACCTCTCACATTATCGGAGATAGTATTCTTATAACAATCTGTTTTTACGATAGAATACAGATAATTTAGCCTAAAAAATCATTTACCACAGAGACACGGAGACACAGAGATAACATAAGCAGAGATTTGTACGAAAAAACAAAGTAACGTGTGTTCACCGACAAGGTTCTGGCTAAAAATCCAAAAACTCTTTGGTATTCTCCGTGTCTCCGTGGTTCAACTGCCGTTTTTTTAATTCATTCCGCGAAGACTTCAGCCAGTTCAATTATCAAACCATCCAACATTTCAACAACGACCCGGTCTGAACTGCCAAAGCGGTCAGGCGGACCGTACACGCCATTTTTCTGCAACTTGAAAACCATAACTGCCTGCTCTCCAGGCATGACTATCCAGTACTCTTTGACCGCATATTTCTGATAGAGATCAAATTTGGTGGTCAAATCGTATGAGCCTGTTGATGGTGAAACAATTTCCACAACAATTTCCGGTGCTCCCTTGCATCCCCGATCATCAAGCTTTGATGGGTCACAGACGACAACCAAATCCGGTTGCACGACCGTTTCAATTGCATCATCGCTAAGACCTGACTGTTCAGAAAGTCTCACGTCAAAGGGTGCTGCAAAGACCTTGCAGGGTTTCCCTTTTAAATATGTTGAAAACTGTCGGGATAGATCCATGGAGATGCGTTGATGTATGCTTCCCGGCGCCGGACTCATATTGTAAGCGACGCCTTCGACCAGCTCCCAGCGTTCATCATCCGGCCAGGTGAGATAATCTGAGTACGCGAAGCGTTCCTGCCGGTTATGGCGTGGTGGTGACGCGGTCATTGAGAGGACTCACCCTTCAATACTCGTACAAAACAGATATGTTTGATTTTTCGGAAGCGTTAGTAGTGCGTTCACCTGAAATTTCTATCCGGTAAACATAATGGTTCAGATTTGTCGTTGTTCCTTCACTGCCCTGAGCAACACCACCTCCGATGAGCGGACCTCCCGGAGGTGTCGGAGGGTATTGCACACCGGGAATCGTATCGATTATTTTTGAATTGACTACATAATTTCCTGCTACACCTGTTAAACTGAACGTTATATCAGGATTTACCTTGGCATCGAGGCTCGTTGAAGCGGCACCACATACAGCGGTCGTCCAGCTACTCGTGGGATTATTAAGTTTTTGCTGGAGGCAGGCATTACCACTTTTAAATAACAAACCGATACCAGCATTGTAGTCACCAGAAAGGTTAGTCGTATTTTGATCT
This sequence comes from uncultured Desulfuromonadales bacterium, assembly GCA_903868145.1. GTDB lineage: Bacteria > Desulfobacterota > Desulfuromonadia > Geobacterales > Pseudopelobacteraceae > CAIPTY01. Next base: position 11,630 of record CAIPTY010000053.1, read on the forward strand.
GTAAACAAACGGGGAATTATGTCCTGAGCAAGCAGGTCCGCCCCACCGTATGCGGCTTCAGTGACATTACGATATGCCTTGTTTTTGCCGCTGGCTTTGGAGTTGTTCGCGATGACAAAAAGCACGCTCAATATCATTGCCAGTGTTATGAGTGTCAGCATGAGGGCTGTTACAAGGGCAATGCCTTTATCGTTCAATGGTTTCATGGTAAACCTCTGGGGCAGTCTCATATCAGGTTTTTGGGTTTTACGACTATCCGGTATAATTTCCAACGATAGTTCTGATAGCTTGATCCCGTAGTGTCTATCGAATGAGCGAGAGTGTTTGCTTCGCCTGCAACGCCAACCGGCATGGCGGTATCGGTGTTAACATATTTAGTATCCCTGCCGCCGTCCTGGGCAAGAATATATATCTTGATCAGCTTCAGATGCTTGCGAACGTCCAGAGCATTTGACAGGTTCGGTGCCCAGGGGAGGGTGGTGGACAGGGTGCTCAGGTCGGCGTTCGTATAGGTGTCGGGGGCTGTTCCGGCCGGGTCTGTTGTACTCCAACCAAAGACAACCTGCATGTCTGCAACGCAGTCCAGTATCGGTATGTCATCCAACGATCCATCACTCTGACTCATGGTTGATTTATACAACACACCCGCGCCAGGCGCGCAGCTTGCGGGAGTCGTGCTGGTTCGTTTGACATAATAATCGGTGCGGTTGAAAGGGGCCCGCGGGTTTACCGTATCGATGCCGTAATAAAAGTACTGTACCGAATCCGACGGAGGCCCGAACGGATCGGCATACGCAGCGGCCGACCCTTTATATTTTAGAGAAAAAGAGCTCGGATTTGCAGTGTCATAGATCAGTTTCCTCGTCAATACACCGTTTACATATTTTTGACGGACGGCTATCACATAATCCTTGGTCGTATCAAAATCGTTGCTTCCCCATACTTTTGACGTACTCACACCATTTATATACGTCCATTTTTGCGCCGTCTGATTTCGTGCTACGGTTGTTCCCTTGATCGTAAGATAGTCCGTATTGTCCAATACACCGGCGTCTCCGGTGATATTGTTGCCCGCCACAATCGGTCGCGGCACACCACTGGGGCTGTCATTGTAGGTGGCGGCACGGGTACCCGTGGCTTCAAGATATTGCGGTAATGCCGAACTGTCTGTATCGGTAAAGAGTCCAAAACCGGCCTGTTCCAGATCGTGTCGAAACATTTCCAGGCCAATAACCCCTTCAATATTGCTCTCTTCACTTTTTGATATCTTTTTCGATTGGACCAATATCGTGTTGAAAGCGGTGGTTGTGATAATAATCACGACGATAAAAATCACCGTGACAATCAGCATTTCGATCAGTGAAAATCCGTCTTCCCGGCCAAGATAGTGTCTTCGCATCATCAGTTCTCCAGCTTAATTCGCCGTTTCGATAATTGTTGTTGAAATGGAATGGGTTTTCCTTGCACCCTTTTCACGCCAGGAAACCGTCACCAGCAATCTTTTTGCGCCGGAAATCTGGTTGGTAGCCAAAGAGTTACCCGTCAAACTTGTCACCGTGTTTGCAACCGAGTAGTTCACAAACCCCAGACCGGATTTATTGGTTTTTGATACCGTCGATGTAATCACCGAGTTGAAGGCGCTCGCTTTTGCTGTCCCGACCGCGTCATCGGCAAAGGTTATTGCATCATTTCTGAATTTGTTGCTCCTGTTATACTCGAGGGACACACCGACCGTCTGCAATAACGCCAGCAGGCCTATCGTCATGATAAGGACCGCCACCATTACCTCAACCAGCGTGAAACCCCTTTGATCAGCGTATATTGCATGTGGAAACATTTTCCATCCTCCCGATATTCGTCCGTGCAGTACTCACCACTATGCAGTTGTCACCACCGCCGTAACTCACAGGCGTGACAACCAGCGTCATGTTGTTAAGCGTAAAGCCTCTGACATCAAAGAGAATTTTGTCACTGGTCACATCCAGAACATTAAGTGTGGAACCGCTTTTTTTCTGCAGGGTATAGGGAAAAGCTGTGGTGTTGACGGTTTTGAAGCCTGTTGGCGTAGTTGCATAGAGCGAGGAGTAATCAAGCGACGTGTACACCTTGTAAACGTATTGACTCGGCCCCAGGTACAGAGCGCCGGGCTGCTTGTTCTGCATGGCAGCCAGGCGCGCATTCACAATCGTTGAATGCAGTTCTTTCGTCTCTTTCTCCATATTGGTCTTGGTCATGGTCGAATTGTAGTTTGGTATGGCTATCGACAGAATAATGCCGATAATCGCAATAACAACGAGCATTTCAACGAGTGAAAATCCGCGGTTTCTCATAATCAGCGTTCCTGTATGTGCAGAATACGTTTAGATGGCGTATGGTTTGTGTTAGTGAACATGGCCGGTTCTGTTACCGGTGGAACGCCTTGATACTGAACGGTTTCGCGACCCTTGGCCCCTCCGGCAGCACTCTGGGTAAAGGCCGACGCAGGGTTGATCTGCTGGAAAGCCCCGGTTGAAAGCTGTATCAGTATCTGACCCTTTACGTTTGTCGATCCAACACCGCCGGTGCTGTAGTTGACCATCCAGACCGATGTGGTTCCACCGTAGGTGCACACATCGGTAGATGGCGTGAACGTTGTGAATGTGACAGCGCCACTACTGCTTGCGACCGGGTTCGTAATTACCCGTTTTGGATAGTTGCTGCCGGTAGCCCCGGGGAGGTTAATGAACCAGCCATCCTTCCCTGTTGCAAGGGCAGCCACTCCGTTGACTGTTGTTGTTGTGATGGATGAGGTCTGATCTACCAGTGTAGAACCCGAAACACCCGTGGCAGTCGCGCTGGCAGATATGGAAGAGGTGCAGGGTGTTACCGTTGTAGAGGTTACGGTTTTGAAGGTGTTCGGTGTGTAGGGATTGTTCGTGTCATAGTAGCATGGATCCTTGATGCCGTATAAAGACTGCACATTCACGGGATCATCACCTTTGGTAAAGTACCGCCCCGTACCGAAGAACAGCCAGAGGTTGTGACTCGCCACGTCCTGCAGCTTCGTAATGGCGGTCCGTACCGGGCCGATATTATCTATGACCGTTGAGACCTGCCAATCAGCCAAGCCGCCTGTTATATGTGGCTGTGGCTGATTATACGTGAGCAGGCGCAGGATGCCACCCTTGCTCCACGAAACCGGCGTACCGGTATCTGCCTTGGTGTAGCCGATATACACGGCATCGTCGCTGTAAAATCCCGGCAAGGCTGAGTTTGTCTTGTCCACATCTATGCTGGCGTTTGACAGTGAACCGGCAAAGGCGTTGGAGGGCATGGCAGCAACCTGTGTATGAACCGTCGTAGAGGTCGACGTGCCGGACGCCGTATTGAAAGCGTGATTCCACGCCAGGTTATTGTAAGTCTTCACCAGATCACCGGTCCGCAGGTCCAGTATAAAGATCGTCAGCGGCTGGTCTGATTTCCCTTCGAATGAAAGCGTGCTGTTGGTAATCGGACCGGTCGGCCCCGATGCCAGAACCGCATACCACCTGCCGTTTCTGGTCGGACCGTATAACGAATCGTTACTGTCTTTCATGCGTATGATCGTTGGCGTTACCGTTGAGTAGCCCATCCGCGGGTCGCTGAATTCCCACAACAGATTGGGGCTGGAGGGAGTGGATGAGGTGCAGGTACCACTGGAACAAGTGCTGTCAGCAATAGGGTTTGTGACATCAAGCGCGAAATATGATGAGTAGCCAAAGCCTCTGGTCGAATCGTTGGGATCAGTAATGGGCGTTTTTACATTATTCTGTACCAGGTTCACCGTTGCGGTTTCGTTCGTGAGCCCGGTGGCAGTTGAACAGGTGATTACCAGCGCGCTGATACCGGATATTGTAAACGTGCTGTTGTTTCCGGCATTACTGAAGCCGTTAGCCGTGAATTGCATTCCAACTGCCCAGCCATCGGTGAGGAAGCTGCCACTGGTGCGGGTAAAGGTTTTACCGGCCGATGCTACAGCTATTGAAACCCCTGTGGTTGCAGCCTTCGTCTGACTCGTCGCCCCGCCCAATCCCAGACTCCCTATCAGCACGGTGCGCCAACTGGTTCCGCTGCCATCGGCAGTCGTGCTGTAATCAAGCTGACTGGAACCGCTCACGTATGTAGTTCTTCGTGCACAGTTATGATACGTGTGCGAAGAGGAAGGATTACAGGGGTTCGTCATAGTGCTGCCATCACTGTTCTTGATGTTTGTAAAACCGATGCTGGCATCAATCAGCAGCGGGGTAGAATCCACAAAATACATATGCTGATAGTTGGGTAGCATCATGTACTGCAGGTACGGCAGGACATTTTTGGGGACAAAGGCCCACAATTCCTTACCAAGATCGGTCGCCGTCGTGCCGTCGGCATTCTTTATTTCTGCAACGATACCCTGTGTGTTGCCGATAAAGTTCGTACCGGTCTTGAACGCATGCATCATGCCGTCATTGGCGCCCACAAAAGCGGTGCCGCGCCAGCTGTAATCCTTGGATTTCGCGAATTTATCGTAGGTTGTATCGGAATAGCCAAAGGGCGCCTTCAGGTTGTAGGTGTTAAGGCGGACAGCCGATACCATCTTGGGAGTCGAGTCGATAACATCACCCAGTTTCCAGGTGTTGGTTGTCGATCCGATCTGGATAGCACGCGGGCGAACAGAGTATGATGCGCTGATGTCTGTTCCGCGGGCATAGTTGATTACCTCGGTCGCCGTGGGAACCGCGCTTGATGCCGCTACATCGAGGTACGGCCGGAGTGTTGACGCATTGGAAGAATCAAAAGATATCAGGCTGCCGGTAACCGCCGTCACCGTCGGGTCGTTGACATAGATCGTACGATCGCTGGCACTGCGCGCCCAGAGCGTTTTTCCGGCCCGCCAGATATTTTTTACAGCTTCAAGATCAACCGTTGCATCCGGGCTGGCATGATTATCGATGACGCCATCGCCATTCGCGTCGGAAAACAGGTTCACCTTGGTATAGGTACCGTCAAACGTGAATTCCACAGCCTTATCTTCTGTCAGTTTGAGTTTCAGATCTTCAACCGTGTCTTCCCGCATTGTTATGTTGTTGAGGGTTGGATCCAGATAATACCAGAACGACTGGACCTCGCCGAGCCATGAGGCCTTGATGTTACCGTCAAACTGTTTTTCCGGATAAAAGATTGCCTGCACAAGGGTCGCACCGGCGTTGTCGTTGTTCCCCAGAATCGATGCTGCGGTACTTGAAGAGGTTCTGGCCAGTATGTCATTTATGGCGTTGATCATGGCCTGCGCCAGCACGGCGCCATCGGTTGCCTCGAAATAGTTGTAGGGGAGGCCGGTGTGCTTAAGACCAATGGAAGCATCTGCCGGCGACTTGTCCCACTCCGCACAGCTTGCGTTCCAGGTGCCGTTGGGGTTGCACTGATCCAATGGGAAGGTTGGTTGGTCATCAGCAAAAAAGAGTGTTGTCGAACCGGCAACTGACGTGCTGCTCGTATATCCGGTTGTGTTCAATGCGGTTTTAAGAGCTGCCTGAGTGGATGAATACGGTGAGGGTACGGGGTATGACGTGAACGGATAGGGTAAGCCGTTGTTATCCATGTCGTCGAACCCGCCGAATATAGCCGTGGTGATCAGGGCATTACGACCGGCGGCAGTGTCACCGAACGCATAGACAGTGTAGACCGTCACGCTCTGTGTGCCCGGCAATGCCGGTTCCGTGGCATCAGGCCGCAGGTCATACCCCGTATCACGACGATGCATGTGGTAGGCCGGCCCCACCGGGTCAGTCCCGCTATTCCATTCCCCGTCGGAAACAAGTATGACAAAGGACTTCCGGCAACTGGCTGCAGTGGAATTTGTGTTTGTGGCTGTCCCGCTGACGGGTGGGTCATAATAGGGATCAGAGTCCCCATTAGCCTTGGCTATCAGAGCTGTACCACTCGAAGGCACGTGAGTGCCTGAGGCTACAGCGACCTGCTGGAAAAACTTCTCGGCCTCCGCCAGTGCAGGGCCGGTATTGGTGGAACCGGACGAAGCCGAGCCGTTGACCGAAGCGATGTAGTTTGTCTGCGCCTGATTTTTAACGGTACTGTTCGTTGTCGAGCCGCCGGCATATGAAACACCGCCATTGGTATCAAAGAATGACAACTCTATGTCGGCTTTATTGTCGATATTGCCGGGCCCCTTGTACAGGGTTTGAATCAGGCCGGTAAAGTCTGCTGCCGACGTTGTGGATTTTACGCGGACGTATGCTGTCAGGTTTTGCGTGAGCCGCGCAGCGGCGGCGGTTTCAGTCGTCAAGGTGCCGCTTGATATTGTAATTACATTTGAAGTCACGCTGGAGATGGTCCAGGAGCCATTACTCTTGTTGTTTCCGCTGTTGCTGAAACCGTAGCTATCAAAAACCATCCCGACCAGCCACCCATCGGTGACGAAGCTGCCCCCATCTGAGCGGGTAAAGGTCCTGCTGCCACTATTAATCGCGATCGGAACCGCCAGGGATTTCACCAGGACTTTGCAGGTAGGGCCGGTAAGAGTTGAGGCGGTTTTGATTGTTACACTCTTTTTAAGGCTTTCATTCACCGTACCGGCATTGGTCGTGATGGTGATGACCGTTGAAGTTATTGAGTCAATAGTCCATGTTCCATTGTTCCCTGAATTAGAAAAACCGCTGGTTACTATTTGCATCCCGGGAACGATCCCGGTAGTAGAGTACGATCCGGAGGCACGTGTGAATGTTGCTTTTGAAGAATTTCTTGCCACGGTAATCTTTACGGTGGAGGACGAAGATGAAATCGTTGTCGAAACCGTTGATGGATCGGGAGAACTGATATTGACCTTTCCCGCGGTGGAGTTATTAAAATCGCAGTTGGTAGTTGCTTCGTTCGCAAGGTTGTTGCTGACTCCCTGGTCATGCTCCAGCACCGTCGCGTCCGAAGACCACACACGGCCGCCGGTCAAAATCTTTCTCATGATGTCAAGTTTGTTGGATGTTACGTAATTGAGCAGTTTTCCGGAGACGCAGTTTGGTGATCCAATCAGGTCTGAATTGGAGCAGGCGGCATTTTCCTGCCAATAATTATTGGCAGACACATCATAGGAGTAATACATGTTTTCCTTGAAATAACCCCAGTAGCCCGTTGCCGTATCATATGTGTTATCTGCCGAGAGATAGGGATGGTCCTTCATCGAGCCGGTTATGTCGAGAACGAAGTGAATGTTCGGTTTCGCGGCCTGCGACAGAAATGGCGGCTGACAGGCGTATTGATTGTTCTGGGAACCGGAATTTGAAGCAGGCGTGGTAGCCGAAGCCATCTGAACACAAGCAAGACCGAGATAAATCGCCAAAAACCCCAGGCTCAGAAATATTTTCTTCATGGCAGTCACCTCATCCTTTTTGGAAAACATGGTAGAACAGATACAAAACTATTTTGTGCCATCAAGCATGATTTTAAGTTCTTCAGCGGTCTTGAATCCGGGATGGACACTTCCATCAGGGAGCACCACACTCGGTGTAACAGTAATACCATTGCGGCGTGCATAATTAATTATTTCGTTCAGTTCTGCGCTGCCGTCTTTACTACCCGTCACCGGCAGCTTTTCACCATTGAAGGCCTTGTCAAGTGTAGCCCGGTCTTTATGAGTCTGAACAGCGCGGGCTTTGTCGTAGGCCTCAGAATGTGAGGGCAGGGGATAAAGCATCACAAGAATGGCAACATCGGGTGCTATCTTCTCCAGTTTTTTCAGCTCGCCATGAAGTTGCCGACAATAGGGGCAGTCTGGATCGGTGAACACATATATTTTTTTCAGGGCCTTTGGATTCCCCATGACAATCGCGCTTTCCTTCGGTATGACTTTCAGACCTAAAAACGCCGGCTGCTTCGGTGGAGACAACTCCGCCTCGTGGGCCGAGATCTTCTTCATGGTTTCAAAATTGACGATGAATCCCTGCATGAAGTTTTTTTTGGCGTAGTCAATGTAAACAACACCCTGCCTGCCGTCTTTCTCCATGAAAAGCTCGAACATGCCACTGATCGGCGCCTGTCTGATCGACTTCACCGTGCCGCCGATCTTCTTGAGCAAGCCCTCGGCCTCTTGCGGGGAGAGTTTGTGACATGCGGCGCACTCACCAACACAACCATCCTTGGCGTGCGCAGGTGAATGTCCAATCGTCAGTAGCAATATGAGCGTACATAAAAATATCATCTTCATAATACAATCTCTGTCCTGTCTCGCGGAGCGGGCCAGCAAGGCCCATCTATTATACCACCACATTGCTGAAATCATAAGCACAGAGAGTGCCAGACACATAACCTGCTTAAATCAAAGCGTTATAAACAGAAAAACCAACCCGGTTACGCAAAAAAGTCACAGTTTCCGGGCATCCGGCGATGGGTGGTATGCAAAAAGGTCAGGGGTTTCAATCAACAAAGAGACAAATACAACAGGCTCAAAACGAAAAATCACCCCTTCAATGCCAAAATGCGCTTTGAAACCTCACAAATTTCATTTGCGGAACGCAACGCTTCGCTTGCATCTTCTTCATCAGCACTCATTCCTGGATATCGAACCTCAACCGCCATGGCAGAAAGAATTCTGGCAAATTTCAAGACATCATGTATCGTTGGATGTAATGTCACAATCATTTTTACCAATACTTCAAGATCATGAATCCGAGAAAATTTAACGGCATTTTCAACCAATATTGCCTTCAAATACTTTTCCGCACATTGCTGGGAGTGGAAACAGACAGCGTCATAATTTGGAAACTCGACTACACTAATTTCACGGCGGGCTGTACCCAAGTCAGCTTCGGCCTTTGCAATCCATTCAGCGGTTTCAGGCTTCATACACAACCTTTCCCCTCGTCATAATATCAGTTAAAAACGTATCGTTTATGGCCAGTCGCGCCTTCATCTGTTCTGGATTACGCACCAGAATATCCAAAGGAAAGCCGGGTTGAACCCGTTCTTTAATTGAAGAGGCGATACGCCATGCCTTCCCCTGATATGGTAGAATCACGAGGAGGTCAACATCAGAATCATCTCGAGGGGTTCCCCATGCATGTGAACCAAACAAAACAATTTTATCGGGCTTAAACTCCCGCTGTATTTTCTCTGAAAGCTCCTGAATATCTATCAAACGAACCATATTGACTCCACTACCTGCGAAAACCGGGACAGACCTATTTTCCACAACCATCCTCAATCCAAAACCCCATCACACTCCATCCCGTCTTGCTAACGTCCCTTCCTGCAAGGGCTACTCCCTGAAAACCTTTCCCATATCAACCGTCAGATCTCCGAGAAGAGATACCGGCACACTGTCTCCTTCACCAAAAACCTCTGGTGTCCCATATCTGCTATCATCAGAAAGCCGATACACAAGCAGCGTCCTGTCATTGGGGTACATAAGCCAATATTCCTTTACGCCGTGACGCTGGTAAAGCTCATATTTTGTTGTAATGTCACGCTTTGCCGTGCGAGGAGAAATAATCTCAACCACAAGATCAGGAGCGCCTTTGACGCCTCGGTCATCAAGCTTGTCACGATCGCAGACAACCATGATATCCGGTTGTACAACCGTAATTGTTACTTCGTCGGAGGCATCCGATACTTCCGGCAGACGAACATCACATGGTGCGAGGTATACTTCGCATGGCTTGTCATCAAGGTAATTTGCAATTTGCCGATGCAATTCACCAAGCCATTTCTGATGAAGTCGGTTCGGCCCCGGACTCATGCAGAAGGCAACACCGTCAATAAGTTCCCATCGCTGGCCGTCGTCCCAGGTCAGATAGTCCGCGTAGGTAAAACGATCCTCTGCCTTGAATTTGGGTAGTGCCATGGCGCTTATTATCTCCCCTGCCGCTTCACCCTGATTTGATATCAAAATCAAGCCCTTTCAAAAGGCCTCACACGAGAACCATTTGATATTTTAGAATTTTATCAGTTGCGGATTCAGAGCCAGTATGACCCCGGCTGCAATGAGAACGATAACTACTGCGGCGATGATCATGTTCTTTGTGGAAAAAACCTTCAGCATCAGCAGTTCCGTCGGCGTCAGGATTTTCCCTCGGCAATAGACGCAAACCTTCAATTCAGCAGCAATCTGCTTGCTACAGTAGGGGCAGCGGATGAATTCGGGTTGTTTTTCAACATCTTTCTGTTTCTTGTCTTTTGTCTGTTCTGCCTTCAACTGCTTGTACTTTTCGTACTCACGGGCGTAATCCTTGTAGATCAACGAATTGGTTATCCGTTCGTACAGATCCCGAACCTGATCAATATTTGACTGAGCATTCTGGCGGGATTCGGGAGCTGCCACATGCAGCTCGCGGGTATACTTGGCCACGAGATCGTTATAGACCTTGTCAACCCGATCCGGCGGATCACTGAAGGTCAGCCCCATAACCTTGTAACAGAGATCGATGTCATCATAAATTTCCATCAGATTTTTTTCCGGTTCACTCATGGTCGTTCACCTTGTCTAGTGGGATATTTTCTTGCCTTCCAGTATTTTTTTCAACGTTTCCGCATCCGGCATGCCAAGCTCGACCGTGCCATCGGGCATGATCAGTGTCGGGGTGCCGGAGATGCCGTTAGCCTTGCCGAACGCGATAATCTCATCAATTGCTTTCCTGCTCTCCTCTTTGGCCGGTGTGGGAACGGATTTTCCTTCAAACACCCTGTCAAGGACCTCTGCGTTCATGGTCTCCAGCACGGCGCGCGATTTGTCAAAGGCCGCCGGATGCATGGCCAGTGGAAAGAGCATGATATGGATCGCCACATCCGGTGCGATGGTCGCCAGTTTTTTCAGCTCCGTATGGGAATTTCTGCAATACGGACAGTCCGGGTCGGTAAAGACATAGATTTTTTTGGTGCCCTTGGGATTACCGATGATGAAAGCCCTGGCAACCGGTATGGTGGCGAGATCGACCCGCGTCACCTGCTTTGGCTTTTGGGAGTCCATGGCGTGGGCCATCACCGGCTGGAGGGTTTCCAGATTCACAATCATGCCCTGCAACAGATGTTTTTTCCCAAAATCGACATAGATGATGCCCTGCTTGTCATCCTTTTCCACAAAAAGCTCAAACAGTCCTTTGGCTGGCGCCTCTTTAACAGACTTTACCGTTCCGCCGATCTTGCTGAGAAGGGTGTTTGCCTCCTTTTCGGTGAGCGTGTGGCACATACTGCACAGACCGCCGCAACCCTCTTTGGCCATGGCGAAGGACGGAGACGCTACGATAACGGAGATTGCGAGGGTGAAAATCAGCTCTTTGATCATGATGTTTCCTTTCTGTTTTAAAAGCATGCCCAAACCTGCAAAAAAGATACCTTGAATGTATAAATTGCAACTAACTGGTATAATTAGCACTATTAGACGATGATCCGTGAAGCATGCAATATTTTCATAGTTTCCGGGTCTGATTATCCATTCCACCGCAACTTTTGCCTACTCAATCCCGAATTCCTTGAGTTTGTACAGCAGGGAACGATGGCTGATTTCAAGAATTTTGGACGCCTGGGTGCGGTTACCGCCGGTTCTGTCCAGCGCCTTGCGGATCAGGTCACGCTCAATGGCATCCTCGGCCTTCTTGATGGAGAGATCTTCCGAGGCAGCAGATGGAGCAGATGAGACAGTGGCGGCATGAAGCGCGGGGGGAAGACAGGATCCGGTGATGGTGATGCCGTCGCTCATTATCAAGCCCCGTTCAACAACATTTTCAAGCTCGCGGATATTGCCCGGCCAGGGATATGCCAGCAGAAGACGCATGGCATCAGGGGCGAAACGGATTACTGAAGCGGCGCTGTCCGACGAACATTTCAGGGCAAGATGTTCGACCAGATAGGGAATATCCTCGATCCGTTCACGCAGGGGGGGCAGTGCGATGCAGAAAACGTTCAGACGAAAATACAGGTCTTCGCGGAACCGTCCCGACCGGACATCCGCCTCCAGATCACGCGAGGTGGCGGAAACGATCCGCACATTGATCGTGCGGGAGACCGCCGCGCCGACCTTGCGAATCTCCTCCTCCTGCAATACCCGCAACAGCTTTACCTGCAGCGCCAGCGGCATCTCGCCGATCTCGTCCAGCAACAGGGTGCCGCCGTCGGCCTGCTCGAAGAGTCCGGTTTTGTCGCCGGATGCATCGGTAAATGCTCCCCGAACATGGCCAAACAGCTCACTTTCAAGAAGATTTTCAGGAATGGCGCCACAGTTGACCGCTACAAATGGTTTGGCGGCCCTGTTTCCACTGCTGTGAACCGCACGGGCCACCAGCTCCTTGCCGGTTCCCGATTCACCCAGAATCAGCACCGATGTTTTGAGGTTCGCCACCTTGCGCACCTGGGAAAAAATCTCCTGCATGGCCGCATTGCGGCTGATCAGGCCACAGAAATTTTCACTGCCGGAAACAGACGCCTTGAGCCTGCTGTTTTCAGACTTGAGCCGCTCGCGCTCTTCTGCCTTCCTGAGCACCATGACGATTTCATCCTTCTTGAACGGCTTGGATATAAAGTCGTAAGCGCCCATTTTCATGCAGTCCACGGCGGTATCGACCGAGCCGTAGGCTGACATCATGATAATCGGAGACGAAACTTTTTCATCCAGCGCACGGGCCAGGAACTCCTTGCCATCCATCTCCGGCATGCGAATATCGCAGAGAATGAAGTCGTAGACCTTCTCACTCAGAAGTCGAAGTCCTTCCGCACCGTTTTTTGCCGTGTCGGCACGGTAGCCCTGGCGCGAAAGCATAGCGGAGAGCATGTGCCGGAGGTTCTCTTCATCATCGATAATCAGGATGGGTGAACCGCTTTCAATCATATCCCTTCCTCCTGCTCGGCAGACAGCGGCAGCCAGATGGAAAAGCAGGTGCCTGTTCCCTGCGTGCTCTGCACGGCGATCTTTCCTCCAAAACTCTCAATAATCCGGGCTGATATGGCCAGCCCAAGCCCGGTGCCCTTGCCGGGTGACTTGGTGGTGAAGAATGGATCAAATATCTTTTTCAGATGTTCTTCGGGAATTCCGTTGCCGTTATCCAAAACTTCGATGCGAATGCCATCGGACTCGCCGGAACCGCTGACCGCGCCCGCTGCTTTTACCCTGACCAGGATTTTACCGCCCGGCGGCAGCGCATCCCGACTGTTGAGAATAAGGTTGATAAGTACCTGCTGGAGCTGATGCGGATCAACCGGGGCGGTCGACGGTTTTTCATCCAGCCTCATTGAAATTACGACGCCCTTGCAGGCGCCCTGTCGCGTAATCAGATCGATGGTTTCCGTGACCAGCCGACCGATATTGCAGGGTTGAAGCGTGCTCCCCTGGGGGCGGGAGTAGTCCAGCAAGCCCCGCACAATACGGTCGATACGGGTGCAGTCGTCCGAGATGCGCCGGGCATAATCCTTGATGGTATCACTGTCAATCTGCTCGCCGGAGGCCATTTCGGCATACCCCATGATGGAGGCCAGGGGCGTGCCGATTTCATGAGCCATACCGGCGGCCAGCAATCCGATGGAGGCCATTTTCTCCGTGCGGATAGCCTCTTCCCGGGCCTGCTGCAGGTCGTGATTGGCTCTCTCCAAGGCGGCAACGTGTTTGATAACCTCCTGTTCCTTCTGCTGCAGGGTGACCGACATTCCATTAAAGGATTCCGCCAGCCGGGCAAGCTCGGAGCTCCCCGTGACCCTGACCTGGTGACCGTACTGCCCCCCGGTTATTTTCTCGGTGGCGGCAAGCAGGCGGTCGATCGGCCTGACCATGATGCGGGAGAGGATGAACGATCCAAGAGCGAGCAGCAGGATGAAGTCGATGGCAAAATAGGCCATCAGCACCTGACGTGAGCGGGTCAGTCGGTCTTTTTCGGCGGACAGCGAAACGATCAGCCCCGCGCTTCCGACAGAAGAATTGTTGCGCAGAATCGGGATGATGTGGATGACCGCCCCGCCGTCGGGGGTGACAAAACTGCCTTCCTTTTGTCTGGCTGCGACTGAAAAGGGGCGATAGATGTCACTTTCGTCCCTGCCGAGGGTGAATACCGGTTTGCCGTTCACATCCAGGAGGGTCAGCCGGATGAATGAAACCTCTTCGGAAAGTTTCTGGGCAAACAGCGCGGCAGGCGAATTCATGGCGATCATACCCTCGGGAAAGGCAGGGATAACCTCCGGGAGCTGGTTTACGAAGGTTGCCAGCAGTACGCGGGCATGCTCCCCTTTCTGGGCATACAGGTCATTTGCGGCGGTTTTGAAAGCCAGTACGCTGAAGAGCAGCCAGGTCAGCAGAAGCAGACAACTGATAAAGGCCAGGATCGAGACAGTCAGGCTGAAGCGGAGTTTGCGCATGGGCTATCCCCTGATGGAAGTCCCCAGATTGAGGTACCAGTGGATCAGCTCCTGGCCGTAGAAGATGTACAGAACTGCCGCGGCGGCCAGATAAGGTCCGAAAGGTATGGCCAGCTTGGAATCTTTCTTCTGGATCAGCATCATGGTTACGCCGAAAACAGATCCTATGAGAGAGCTGGCAAATACGATGAACAGCACCGACTTCCATCCCAGAAAAGCTCCCATCATGGCCAGGAGCTTGATATCACCGCCGCCCATCCCCTCCTTGCCGGTCAGCCACTGATAACCGGAGGCCACCAGCAGCAGGCTGCCCCCCCCCAGCAGGATGCCGAGCAGCGAGTCGAGCCAGTTCTGTCCGGGAAGAACCAACGAAAACAGGAAGCCGACCACAATGCCCGACAGCGATATTTCATCCGGTATGATCTGATGCTCCAGATCGATGAAGGTAATCACCACCAGCGCCGAACAGAACAGGAACATGGCTGAAAATGTGAGAGAAATACCGAATTTCACAAAGAGTGAGAGGGTCAGCAGGCCGTTCAGGAGTTCGACCATCGGGTATTGCAGCGAGATATGCGCGCCGCAGCCACGGCATTTTCCCCGCAGCAGCAGATAACTTAGCAGCGGGATGTTGTCAAACCAGCGGATCTGATAGTTGCAGAGCGGACAGTGGGATGGCGGTGATACGACAGATTCTTCGCGAGGCATGCGACAGATGCAGACATTCAGAAACGACCCGACAACCGCACCGAAAAGAAAGGAGACTATGGAGAAATAGAGATGGGGAGTCATGAATAATCCTGTCAGTCGAAACTTTCTGAAAAATGGTCGGTGACTTCGCTCGTGAGATACTCCTCCACATCGGCTGCCGTGGCAAAGGTCATGCAGGTTTCGGCTATATGAGCGGCCTGTGAACGGGTGCAGTTCCTTAGAACCTGTTTGACGCGCGGAATGGAGGATGCCCCCATGGAGAGTTCGTCAAATCCGAGCCCGAGCAGTATCGGCAGATAGAGAGGGTCTCCGGCCATCTCGCCGCAGATGGAGGCATCAATACCGGCCGCGTGGGCCACATCGACAATTCGCTGTAATGAGCGCAGCACAGCCGGATGCAGCGGCTGGTACAGATCCGTCAGATGCTCGTTGGAGCGGTCAATTGCCAGGGTGTACTGTATCAGGTCGTTTGTGCCGACACTGAAAAAATCCGCCTCCCGGGCCAGCATGTCCGCCATCGTGACGGCAGCGGGTATCTCGATCATGACTCCGATCTGAATGTCCCGGTCGAAGGGAATGCCCCCTGCTTCCAGTTCGGACGCACACTCCTCCAGCAGGCTTTTTGCCCGGCGCAGCTCCTCAAGTCCCGAAATCATGGGGAACATCACGCGCACCCTGCCCAGCGCACTGATCCGCAGAATGGCACGCAACTGTTTTTTGAACTCTTCCGGCATTCTCATCGCCAGGCGGATGGCGCGCACCCCCAGGGCCGGATTCTGCTCCGTAATCAGGGGTACTCCCTCCAGGAGTTTGTCGCCACCGGCATCCAGGGTGCGAATGGTGAGCGGATGAGGTGCAACAGCCCGCTGCATGGCTGCGTATTCCCGGAACTGTTCCTCTTCGTCGGGCATCTGCCGACGGTTCATGAAGAGCACTTCGGTACGATACAGGCCGATCCCCTCGCCACCATGAATGAGAACCGATGCGGCTTCCCCGGGAGCCTCAACATTCCCCCTGAGCCGGACCCGGTGCCCGTCAGGTGTAACCGGCGGCAGATCCCTCAGTTTGTGCAGTTCATCCTCCAGACATGCATAATGACGTTTGCGCTCGAGGCACTCCCGCACAGCTTCCCGGTCGGGGTTTACAATGACGCAGCCGGTCAAGCCATCCAGAATAACCGGTGAACCGTCCAGCAGCAGATCGGCAATCCCGTCCACTCCGGTCACGGCTGTCAGTCCGAAGGCGCGCGCCAGAATGGAGGCATGCGAGGTTCTGCCGCCTATTTCGGTGGCAATACCGATGATGTGTGTACGATCAAGCTGGAGAATATCGGCCGGTGAAATATCATGGGCCGCGATGATGGTCAGGGTATCAGGGGGAAGAATGACGGTATGCACCATACCGGTCAAGGAGCTGAGGATCTTCTCGATCACTGTTTCCAGATCGACGATGCGCTCGCGGAGGTAGGAGTCCTCCATGGCGGCAAAGGTGGCGCGGTATTTCAGAAGCGTGCGCTGCAAGGCGGCTTCGGCATTGATCTGATCGGCCTCAATGGTGGCCGATGCTTCAGCAAACAGGCGCTCGTCAGCCAGAATCAGTATGTGCGCATCGATTATGAAGAGGTGCTCATCACCGGTTGCCCCTTCGAGTTTCTGCCTGAGGAGTTCCAGTTCTGTGCGGGTGGCACAGATTGCATCCCTGAGACGATCAATCTCAACTCCGACCCCCGCCTCGCCAACCGGACGTTCATTGACGGACGGACGGTGGCGGTCAACAACCTTGAGTCTGCCCACGACAATCCCCGGCGAAGCCGCGATTCCCGTGAAGACACGCATGTCACTCCTCGCCGAAGCCATTGGCAATCAGGTCGCCAATGGTCTGAAGGGCATCCGCTTCGTCACTGCCATCGACCGAGAGGCGGACGGTCGTGCCTTTTGAAGCGGCAAGCATCATGATTCCCATGATGCTCTTTCCATTTACCTCGATCCCCTCCCTGGCCAGCTTGACCTCGGAAGCAAAACGGCTGGCCGTTTTTACGAAAAGCGCTGACGCGCGGGCATGGAGTCCAAGCTTGTTGACAATCAGAAATTCCTTTGTAAGCATAACGTTAATTGATACCTCGTGAGGTAAATGATTACTCTCGTGTTCTCTGCGCCTCTATGTTTCAGAGCCGATTTCAAAGCTATTTCAACAGATCCCCGGCAACGATGATTCCTTCCCGTCCACAGTTTTGAAGCTGGGCGGCAAGTTCTGCCAACGGCAACCGCTCCCGTTTGGCGAAAAACTCGATGATCATCGGCAGATTGACACCGGTAAGAACCTCGACCCGACCCTCTTTCAGAAAAGACATGGCCATGTTGGAGGGTGTTCCGCCGAAAAGATCGGTCATGATGATTGCGCCATCAGCGCTGACACTGCCTACCGCTTCCACTACGCGAGCCATGATCTCGTCGGCCCGGTCGGATGGCGAAACCTCAACCGCAGCACAGACATCCACAGAACCGACAATCATCTCTGCCGCTGTCCGCAGCGCCCCGGCCAGTCCGGAATGTGTCACAAGAACGAGACCCGTCATTGCTTCCCCTTTTCAATATCACGGTGAGTTATGCGTACTGTCGGCCAGAGCGTCTGCAGATGCATGGCCGTGATCTCCGTCAGGGCAACGGAGCGGTGTCTTCCGCCGGTACAGCCGATGGAAATGGTCAGATATGCCCTGCCCTCCTGCTTATAGGCGGGAACAAGCATATCGAGCATCGGGAAAAAATAGTCGATAAAAGCCGCCGTCATCGGCTTGTCTACAATATACTCGCGCACCGTATCATCAAGTCCGGAAAGCTCCTTCAACCCGGGCTCAAAGAACGGGTTGGGGAGAAAGCGGACATCCATGACGATGCTGGATTCCATGGGGATTCCATAGCGGAAGCCGAAAGACTGTACAACGATCATGAAAGGGTCGAGCCCCTCGTCACCACGGATAATGCGCAGGATGTAATCTTTGAGCTGATGGACGTTGAACTCGGAGGTATCAATAACCCGCGTGGCCATCTGGCGCAGACCGGAGAGGTGTTCGCGCTCAATGCGGATTCCTTCGATGACGGAGCAGTGCTCATCCGCCGGGTGTCTGCGGCGGGTTTCGGAGAAACGCCTCATCAACGGTTCATCCTGGGCATCAAAAAAAAGAATCTCGACATTGTGGCCGGCCGCACGAATCTTCTTGAAGGCGTTCTCATATCCCTTCAGAAACTCGCGGCCGCGAATGTCCGCCACCAGCACTACACCCTTGAATGATTCGCCCGACTTGCCGATCAGATCGATGAAACGTTTGAAGAGACGGACCGGGAGGTTGTCGATGCAGTAGAATCCATCGTCTTCGAGCGCCCTGACCGCCGTGGACTTGCCTGAACCCGACATGCCGGTGACCACGATAATCCGCATAAATTACTCCACCTCGTCACCCAGCGGCCGGAACTCCATCCGGGCCATCAGGCGTTCCTGAAAGTCACGGGCCGAATGGTAGCCCATCCCCTTGAGCAGAAAATTGCGGGCCGCCACTTCGATGATCGAACCCAGGTTCCGTCCGGGCCGCACCGGGATGCAGATATGCGGTATATCGATTCCCAGTATGGTCATTTTCCGATCGTCAACGCCCAGCCGGTCATATTCGTGAGCCGGGTCCCACTCCACCAGTTCAAGTTGCAGGTCAATGATCTTTTTCTCACGAATGGATGAGACGCCGTAGAGATCCTTGATGTTGATGATCCCAAGCCCACGGATTTCCATCAGATGCTGGATGGCCTCCTCGGACTGCCCCACCAGAGCTGCCGGCATCTTTTTCTTGATGTACACCATATCATCCGCCACCAGCCGGTGCCCCCGGATGACCAGATCAAGCGCACACTCACTTTTTCCGATGCCGCTCTTGCCGGTCAGCAGGATACCGACGCCCATGACATCAACCAGCACGCCATGCAGATGCGTGGTCGGCAGAAGGCGTTCTTCGAGGAACTTGGTTATAAGCGAAATAAACGTTGAGGACTGGTGGTGGGTATTGAGTACCGGAATGCCGGAGGCCTCGGCCAGATCGCACACATAGTGGGGCGGCATTAGCCCCTTGGTGATGATGAAGCAGGAAATTGGGAAGGAACAGAGTTTGCGGATACTCTCGGTGGCAACCCGTTCATCCCCCTGATCCAGATAGGAAATTTCAGTATTGCCGAGCACCTGGATCCGCTTCGGATGCAGGTGCTCGGTATATCCGGCCAGCGCCAGACCCGGTTTCTGGATACGCGAACTGAATACACGGTTCTTCAAGCCCTGTTCGCCCGCAAGCAGCGTCAGACCGAGACCGTATTCCGTGTCCGCCAGAATTTCCTCGATGGAGAGGCTGATTCCTTCCATGGGGGCTGTCGTTTCGTTCATACCAGGATCAGCCTCGCTGCGGTTCTATCAGGCCAAAATTCCCGTCCTTGCGGCGGTAGAGGACATTTATCTCACTGCTGACAGAATCGGTGAATACGATGAAGTCCTTGTGCAGCAGATCCATCTGCATGACCGCCTCCTCCACCGACATCGGTTTGGCAACTTCGGTCTTGGTTTTGATAATGACCGGATCGGCGTTGGCCTCGATGCTCTCGGCTTCAAATATTTTTTTGGAGAGCTGGCGGCCGCGCTCATCGCCGTTCGGCTTGTGGGCCTTTATCTTTTCCTTGTAGCGCTTGAGCTGTCGTTCGATCTTGTCGATGACGGAATCGATGGCGGCATACATGTCGTTGGTCGCCTCGGATGCCTTGGTGCTGATGCCCTTGGCGGTGATAACGATCTCGACGATATGCCGGATCTTTTTTTCCACGGCAAAATAAACCTGGGCACTGATCGGTCCATCGATATATTTTGACACCCGGTCCAGCTTTTCTTCGGCATATGATTTGAGAGCCTCGCTCTGCTCCATATGCCTGAATGTTGTTGTTACCTGCATACCTACCTCCTGTTCATTGCCTGCGATAGTAAGCCTCATGCAGCACGAGGCGTTAAAAATGGCGTTTGCGCTCGGATGCACAGCCCAGTTTGAGAATCTCGCGATATTTGGTGACGGTTCGCCGGGCGATGTTGACCGTCTCTCCCGAAAGCATGTCGGCAATTTTCTGGTCAGACAATGGCTTGTGGGTGTCTTCCTTCTCGATGATCTCCCTGATGCGGTTTTTGACACTTTCCGAGGCCACGAAATCGCCCTCACTGGTGGAGAGACCGCTGTTGAAGAAATACTTGAGCTCGAACAGCCCCTGGGGCGTCTGCATGTATTTATTGGTAGTGACGCGGCTGATGGTCGATTCATGCATGCCGATGTCGTCGGCCACATCACGCAGCACCAGCGGTCGGAGAAAGTCGATGCCGCGATCAAGAAAATCACGCTGGAACCTGGTAATGCTCTTGGCAACCTTGTAAATGGTGCGCTGGCGCTGCTGGATGCTCTTGATCAGCCAGACTGCCGATCTGACCTTGTCGCTGATATACTCCTCGGCGCCCGCATCAACCTTTCCGCTGCTTCTGGCCTCGGCATAGTAGGGGCTCACCCTGAGATTGGGCAATCCTTCATCGTTGAGCATGACCAGGTATTCGTCACCGACCTTGTACACAAAGATGTCGGCCGATATGTAGTGAACATCCTCACTCGAGTACATGCTCCCCGGCTTGGGGTCGAACCCCCCGATAATCTTCGCCGCCATCAGAACCTGGTTGAAGTCGACCCCCAGATCGCGGGCGATCTGCTTGTATTTGCGGGTCTCCAGATCCTTGAGGTGATCCTGAAGGATTTTCTCGACCAGGCTGCCCTGCATTCCCATGAAGCGAGCCTGAATCAGCAGACACTCCTGTGCGCTGCGGGCAGCAATGCCGCAGGGATCAAATTCCTGGACACGGGACAAAACCCCGGCCACCGCATCCTCATCGGATGAGCAGGCTGCGGCGATCTCGTCCAGAGACGCGCGCAGATAGCCGTCCTCATCGATGTTGCCGATGATCTCTTCCCCGATGCAGACTTCAACTTCGGAAAAGTGCCCCATATGGAGCTGCCAGAGCAGGTGATCCGTCAGCGTGCCGCGACGGGTCAGCAGGTTTTCAAACGACGGACGATCCTCATCATCCCGGTACTGTTCCCCCGAACTGTAGGTATAGCCATCCAGATAGCTGTCCCAGTCACGCAGGGTTTCGTCACCTGCCTCAACCTCATTGAAACTCTCAAGCGACGTTTCAGGTGACTCTTCGCTCTCGACCAGCTCCAGCAGTTCCGTTTCAGACAGCTCCTCAGCCTCCTGGGCCTCTTCCAGCAACGGATTCTCTTCCAGCTCCTGACGCACCACATCCTGAAGCTCCAGGCGTGTCAACTGGAGCAGCTTGATAGCCTGCTGCAACTGCGGCGTCATCACCAGCTGCTGGGTCATCTTCAGTTGTTGGCGCATCTCCAGAGCCATGGAACTCCTACCTTGCCACCATCAGATTACTTAATCCGCCCATTCAAATTAAAGGCGGAAGTCGTCGCCCAGATATACCGCCCTGGCCTTGCCGCTTGAAGCTATCTCGTCGGGGGTTCCGAACTCCAGCACCTCCCCGTTGCAGAGGATATAGGCCTGGTCGCAGACACCCAAAGTTTCACGCACATTGTGATCGGAGATCATCACCCCGATGTTGCGTTCCTTCAAAGAAACGATCAGACTCTGGAGATCATTCACAGCAATGGGGTCGATGCCGGCAAAGGGCTCATCCAGAAGGATAAATGCCGGCTTCGTGATCAGGGCTCTGGCAATCTCGACCCGCCGCCGTTCGCCACCGGAGAGTGAAAACCCCTTCGCTCTGGCGATATGGGTAATACCGAACTCCTCCAGCAGCTTTTCCATCCGCTGCTGCCGCACCCGCTGGTCGGGTTCCACGGTCTCCAGGATCGCCAGCAGGTTATCCGACACCGACAGTTTGCGAAAGACCGAGGCCTCCTGGGGCAGATAGCTGATGCCGCGCCGGGCGCGCTGATACATCGGGAGATTCGTTATTTCATCGTCGCCAAGAAATACCTGACCGCCGTCGGGCTGGGCCAGACCGACTACCATGTAGAAGGTCGTGGTCTTGCCGGCTCCGTTAGGCCCCAGCAGGCCGATAACGGTTCCGGCGGCAACGGAGAGGTCAACTCCCCTGACCACCTGGCGGTCGCCGTAGGTCTTCCTCAGCCCCCGGGTCCAGAGACGGAGTTTTTCGGGAGCGGGATGTACCGGGTTTTTCAGGTTGGGCGTCATTTCTTTGATTTCGGGTGTATGACTGCCTCCACACGGTCGCCGTCACCCCTGACCTCGCTGCGGTCATCATCAATATAATAGCTTATGACCTTGCCGGAGACCGTATCGGAACCCTGGGTTACTCTGGGGGAGCCGCCTGTCAGCGTGATTTTTCCTTCCTTGCTCTCGTACACTGCGTGGGCCGACTGTCCGATCCGGTTTGATTGCACGATGCGAACATTGCCGTCCGCCTCGATCTTGTCCACATCCCCCTGGACAGCGCCGTAATAAATGGTCATCCGTTCGCAATAGATGGTCACATCACCCTGCTTTGCCACTACCTTTCCGGTGAATGTGGCAACCTTGCCCTTGTTGTCTGCCGACAGCTCGTTGGACTTGATGGTGATGGGCAGGCCGGAAGCACCCCTGTGGGCTGCCGATGCGGACCAGGAGGCACCACAGCAGATCATGATGATACATGCAACGACACAATATTTTTTCATGCTGTCACCCGTCGCTCCGGTAGTGTGCGCAGACAGACTCACCTTGGCTGCGCCCCTTCAACAACTGCATCAATCGCCCTGATAAAACGCACCCGCTCTTCGTGTACATTGAGTTCCATTCCGCTTGCCGACAGGGAGAGGCGATCATGATAAAAATCAACCCGTTCCGCCGAGCGGAACTGTGCGGGGGCGGCCAGATAATCAAGCGACTCGGTATCAAACAGCATACCCGATTCGGTGACGACATGCACCTTGCCGCGCAGGCTCACATCACGGGTCTTGCTGGAAAATTCACCTTTGGACGATGTAACAATGATTGTCCCATGGGCGCGACTATTGACGCACTCCATATGGACACCGGTCAGATAGGCCTTGTCCCCTGTTTTATCATATTCTGCGGAAGCGGCAATCAGCTCCCATACTGTTGCGCCGTCACGCATTTCGGAAAAACGGGCATCGTGCATGACAACGTCAATATTCTTGGGGAGCTGTCTGGCGACCGGTTGCGTCTGAGCCTTGTGAGAGCTTTTCAGAAATATGGCGGCCATGATGCCGATACTCGCCGTTATGACAAGCAGAGCCAGCAATAACCTGATGTTTCGGGGCGATACCATTTGGTCGGCACTATAGCATTGAGGGGAGGGGCTGTCCAGTGAAACGTGACCGGATCAGTTGAGTTGGCACAAAGATTGAAAGATACCTACAGTTGGTACCGCGCAGCGATTTCAGGCCACGCGCCGCAGCTTTTGAGAATGTGGTCGCACACCTCCCGAACGGCTCCATGTCCGCCACCGCAGCCGGCGACATAATCGACCACCGCACAGACTTCGGGAAGAGCGTCCAGGGGTGTTGCGGAGAAGCCGACCCGTCGCAGTACCGGCACATCAATGACATCGTCACCCATGTATGCGATTTGATGGTCAGCAAGTCCGGTTTTTTGAAGGATATCCTCGTAGCTGTCCAGTTTTCTAAGTGATCCCTGATACACCAGGGTGATTCCCAGTTCCCGGGCACGGTTCTCAACGACAATCGACGTGCGGCCCGTGATGATGCCGACCTCGATGCCATGGCGCTGCAGCATCTTGATGCCATGCCCGTCCCTCACATTGAAGCGTTTGGTTTCAAGGCCGCTCGAATCATAGATGATTCCGCCATCGGTCATGACACCGTCAACGTCCAGGAGCAGCAGGCGGATATGTTTCAGTTTGTCGTGCATCAGGCGATCCCGGCCCTGAGGATGTCATGCAGATGGATCACGCCGCAGGGGATGCAGCCGGTTTCATCCTCAAAGACAAACAGCGACGTGATGCTGTGGTGCTCCATAATCTGAAGCGCCGCAGCCGCCAGCTCGTGCCGCCTGATCCGTCGCGGATTCAGCTTCATCAGCTCTGCGGCTCGCTGACCGAGTATATCGTACCCCTTTTCCAGTGCACGACGCAGATCTCCATCGGTAATCACACCTCGCAGGCCGCCATCCGTGGCCGTTACGCCGACAACCCCCAGTCCCTTGGCGGAGATGACAAAAAGGGCATCCTTCATCAGGGTGTCCTCCGAGACGAGCGGCACCGTATCACCGCTGTGCATCAGATCTTCCACCCGCAGCAGCAGCTTTTTGCCCAGCGAACCGCCGGGGTGAAAAATAGCGAAATCCTCGGCCCTGAAACCCCGTTGCACCAGCAGCGCAACCGCCAGAGCATCTCCCATGGCCAGGGCCGCAGTGGTGGATGCGGTCGGCGCGAGACCCAGCGGGCAGGCTTCCTCCCTGACGGAAACATCCAGAAACACGTCACTGGTGCGGGCCAGTGTGGAATTGCCGTTGCCGCTCATGGCAACGAGATAAGCGCCGATGCGCTTGATGGAGGGCAGAATCCGAAGCATCTCGTCGGTCTCACCGCTGTTGGAAATGGCGATAACCACATCGCCGGTCATGATCATGCCCAGATCACCATGAATGCCCTCGGCCGGATGGAGAAACAGGGCTGGGGTTCCGGTAGAGGCCATGGTTGAGGCGATCTTCTGGCCCACCAGTCCCGATTTGCCCATGCCGCAGACAACCACCCTGCCGGTGCCGGCAAGAATCAGTTCGACCGCCCGCTGAAACGACGCGTCAATACGACCGGCCAAGGCATAAAGTGCATCGGCTTCGACCCGGATAACCCGCTGCGCCTCCGCAATGATGCTCATGAAGACGCCTGCTTGACCAGAGCGTCAATCGCCTTGAGGTTTCGGAGCAGCGACGGCAGTTCGTCAAGAGGAATTGAGTTGGGTCCGTCACAGAGCGCCTTGTCGGGATCTTCGTGAACCTCCAGAAAGATCCCGTCAATGCCTGTAGCAACCGCGGCCCGGGAGAGATATTCAACGAACTCGCGCTGGCCGCCGGAGCTGTCACCCTGCCCGCCCGGCAACTGGACACTGTGGGTGGCGTCGAAGACCACCGGATAACCGGAGGCGCGCATGACGGGGAAACTGCGCATGTCCACCACCAGGTTATTGTATCCGAAAGAGGCTCCCCGCTCGGTCAGGATGATATTTTCATTGCCGGAAGCAGCAAGTTTGCCCGCCACATTCTGCATGTCCCAGGGTGCCAGAAACTGCCCTTTTTTGACATTGATGACCCTGCCGCTCCTGGCCGCTGCGATCAACAGGTCGGTCTGGCGACAGAGAAAAGCCGGAATCTGGAGCACATCCAGCACCTCGGCCGCCGGTGTGACCTGCTCGATGGAATGGATATCCGACAGCACCGCAAGCCCCAGCGATTCCTTTACCTTTGCCAGAATCTTTAGGCCTTCCCGCAAGCCGGGGCCACGGAACCCCCCGATCGATGTGCGGTTTGCCTTGTCATATGAGGCCTTGAAAACAAGCGGGATGGACAGGCCGTTGCAGATTGCCATCAGCCGCTCGGCATGCCGCAGGGTCGCGGCCTCGCTCTCGATCACACAGGGACCGGCGATCAGAACAAGCGGCCGCCCTGCGCCGATCTTGAAACTGCCGATGGTGATTTCACGTGTCATGATCCATTACCTCGCGTTGCGGTGAAGCAGAGCGGCTCCGGTGAAAGCCCTGAACAGGGGGTGGGGAACCAGAGGCTTGGACTTGAATTCGGGATGGAACTGGCACCCCAGAAACCATGGATGATCGGGAATTTCAATAACCTCAACCAGATCCTTGTCAGGATACACGCCGGAGAGCACCAGGCCTTTGCCGGTGAGCACATCGCGGTAACGATTGTTGAACTCGTAGCGGTGGCGGTGACGTTCGGACACATCTGCGACGTTGTAGGCGGCGTGTGCCAGAGTCCCTCTGGTGATGGCACATGGATAGGCGCCCAGTCGCATGGTGCCCCCTTTTCTGCTTACCGACTTCTGCTCTTCCATCAGATGGATGACCGGATCGCCCCCATCCCTGCGGAACTCGCTGGAACAGGCTTCCGTCAGCCCGCAGACGTTACGGGCAAACTCGATGGCGGCCATCTGCATCCCGAGACAGATGCCGAAAAAGGGGATTTTATGGGTGCGCGCAAATTCGATCGCCTTCACCTTCCCCTCCGTTCCCCGCTCACCGAAACCGCCCGGCACCAGGATGCCGTCAACATCATCCAGATGACCGTCGATGCCGTCCAGCTCCAGTTTTTCCGAATCAACATATTTGAGATACACCCGGCAATCGTTGGCGATGCCGCCGTGGGTAAGAGCCTCGGCCAGAGATTTGTACGACTCGGTCAGGTTGACGTATTTGCCGACCACAGCGATGCGCACCTCTCCATGGCTGGGGTGTCGCAAGGTCTCCACCACGTTGTGCCAGGGGGTCAGGTCAGGGGCCTTGGTCCAGATGTTGAGTTTTTCAACCACCTGATCGTCCAGCTTCTCCTTGTTGAGCGCCATCGGCACGGCATAGATATGCTCGGAATCGACCACCTGGATGACATCTTTCTCTTCCACGTTGCAGAACAGGCCGATTTTTTTCCTCATCTCCTGCGGCAGTTCCCGATCGCAGCGGCAGAGCAGGATATCCGGCTGGATGCCGATCTTGCGAAGCTCCATGACCGAGTGCTGGGTCGGTTTTGTTTTCAACTCCCCGGCTGTGCGGATATACGGCACCAGGGTAACGTGGATATAGAGCGCATTGCCGTGTCCACGGTCGAAACGAAACTGGCGGATGGCCTCCAGAAAGGGGAGAGACTCGATGTCGCCCACCGTACCACCAACCTCGATGATGGCCACATCGGCCCCTTTGGCGTTTTCCATGATCTTGGACTTGATTTCATCGGTGATGTGGGGGATGACCTGCACCGTTCCCCCAAGGTAGTCACCGTGCCGCTCCTTGTTGATGACCGAAAAATAGACCTGACCGGTGGTGAAGTTGCTTTTCTTGGAGAGCACCGCGCTGGTGTAGCGCTCGTAGTGCCCCAGATCCAGGTCGGTCTCGGCGCCGTCGTCGGTCACAAAAACCTCTCCATGCTGAAAGGGAGACATGGTGCCGGGATCAACATTGATGTAGGGGTCAAGCTTCTGCAGGGTGACGCGCAGTCCGCGGGCTTCCAGCAAAGCACCCAGCGATGCGGCGGCCAGACCTTTGCCGATGGACGAGACCACGCCGCCTGTTATGAATATGAATTTTGTTTTCATAGCTGCTGCTCCTATGACTGAAGGGGAGTTTTTTCGGACATCATCTGGCGGAAACGCTCCTGGGCCTTGCCCAGATCATCCGGTGTATCAACACCTATTGAGGCGAATTCCGTCTCTACCACCCGGATAGGCACACCGTTTTCCAAAGCGCGCAACTGTTCGAGTTTCTCCGATATCTCCAGGAAGGTCGGAGGCATAGCGGCGAATTCAAGGAGAAAATCGCGGCGATAGACGTACAAGCCCACATGTTTGTAGCAGAGCAGCTTTCCAATGACAAACGATTCGTCCTTGAGGTCCTGCCACTTGTCACGGAAAAACGGCAGCGGCGACCGCGAGAAAAAGAGCGCATCGCCCATGGCATTGGTAACGACCTTGACAACATTGGGGGAAAGGAAATCGTGAAGGCAGCAGATCCTGGTCTTGAGGGTGCCCATCCTGAGATCGTGAGATGTGAGAAATGGAGTGACGGCTTGGTCGATCATGGCCGGTTCGATCAGGGGTTCGTCCCCCTGTACATTGACAATCAGGTCGGAATCCAGGTTGCGGGCAACCTCGGCCAGACGATCGGTGCCGGTTTCATGGCTGGCGGAGGTCATGACCGCTTCACCGCCCGCCTTGGTTATAACATCAGCGATACGCCGGTCATCGGTTGCCACGATGACGCGCGAAACAAGCGATGCCCTGCATGTTCGCTCATAAACATGCTGGATCATCGGCTTTCCGCCAATATCCGCCAGCGCCTTGCCCGGGAAACGCGTTGATGCGTAACGGGCTGGAATAACTGCTGTGATCTTCATATGCGAGTGCAACCTTGATTGAAGGAATACGTCGGAATGTGTCCTGTGGCAGGACGTGCCAAGCTACATCAAATGCTCAGGGGTGTCAAGGCGGTAATCAATGAACAGGGGATATGCCAACTGCCGTTTCCGGCCCGCTTCATGCGTTGTCATGACTGGTTGTCATCACCTCATTGA
The DNA here is from genome assembly GCA_903868145.1 of uncultured Desulfuromonadales bacterium. Taxonomy (GTDB): domain Bacteria; phylum Desulfobacterota; class Desulfuromonadia; order Geobacterales; family Pseudopelobacteraceae; genus CAIPTY01. The sequence goes on from CAIPTY010000053.1 coordinate 40,039, forward strand.
TGGCCGCCAGCAACCCCTCTTTTCTGACCGGTTTTGACAGATAGGCATTCATTCCAGCCCGGAAGCAGCGCTCCCGATCCTCCTTCATGGCATTGGCTGTCAGGGCAATGATCGGCACATCATGGTTAAGAACGGCGGATGATTTATCACGAATCAGGGAGGTTGCTTCATAACCGTCCATCTCCGGCATCTGGCAATCCATCAGTACCAGATCATAATTTATCTGTTCCAGAGCCTTCAGCGCCTCAAGACCGTTGGCAACGACATCGGCCTTGTACCCCAGTTTGCTCAGCAGGCTCTGGGCGACCTTCTGATTGATGATGTTGTCTTCGGCCAGCAGAATGCGCAAATCAGGGGGTGCGACAATCTCTTCTGCAACGGAGTGGATTACCGCCGATCTGTGATCAGCAAGAGGATCTTCAGACTGTTTTTCAAAACGAATGGTAAACCAGAAGGTCGAGCCTTTACCCTCTTCGCTCTCGACACCAATCTGCCCCCCCATCAGTTCTGAAAGCTGTTTGCAGATGGTCAGTCCCAGCCCGGTTCCGCCATATTTACGGGTAGTGGAACCATCCACCTGGGTAAAGGGTGAGAAGATTGCGGAGCGGCGGGTCGCCGGTATGCCGATGCCGGTATCGCAGACACCGAAGCGGATAACGACGTGATCGGGTTCAGCGGACTCAAGCCCCACATGTATGACAATGTCGCCGCTGTCGGTAAACTTTATGGCGTTGCCGACCAGGTTGGTAATAATCTGCTGAACCCTTCCGGAATCACCCTTCAACAGTAACGGCACGTCAGGATCGATCCGGTCACGCAGCCCCAATCCTTTTTCCGTAGCCCGCAATTTAAGAATATCTATGGTGTCATCAAGGGTTGACCGCAGGTCAAAATCAAGCACCTCCAGTTCCAGCTTGTGAGCCTCAATCTTGGAAAAGTCCAGAATATCGTTAATCAGCGCCAGCAGATTTTCTCCGCTCTTTCTGACAATTTCGGCATACTCACGCTGCTCAGGCGTAAGGTCAGAGTCCAGCAGCATGCTGGTCATGCCGATCACGCCATTCATCGGGGTGCGTATCTCATGACTCACAACGGCCAGAAACTCGCTCTTGGAGCGGGTTGACTCCTCCGCTATGACCAGTGCGTTGGAAACCTCGTTGTTCTTCTTTTCCATATACTCGGAAAAAGCCATCAGTGTTTCTTCAGCCGCCTGGCTGTCGGTGATGTCCCGGGCATAACCGGTTGTGCCGACAACTTCGCCGTTGGCACCAAAGACCGGCGAGGTGAAGATTTCAAACAGGCGCACACGCCCGGCAATGGGGAGATAGCCGGTCTGCGATATCTGCTTGCCGCTTTTGAGCACCGTCTGATCGTTTTTGATAGACTCATTCGCAAGTTCAGGCGGGAAGATATCAACGTCCGTCCTGCCCAGAACCTGATCCGGATTTCCACGTGAGAAGGCATTACTGAAGGCTTTATTTACCGCAAGAAAACGGCCTTCACCGTCCTTCAGCCACACCATGCCGGGGAGATTATTCATCACAGCGGACAACTGAAGTGAGTGAACTTCCGACTGAGACGCGATCAAACTATTGGTGGTACCGCTACCGCTGTTCATGGCTGGCCTTTGACAACCCGTTATGATTGAACTGGTTAAGAAGTATATATCAAGAGATTCGTTAGTCAACCATAATCAGTTCAGAAATCAGCGCGCCACGACATATCCGGTGTACTGCCGTTTTGAGAGATGCCTGAGTAACTGCTTGACATTCATCGACTAAAGCGGTAAAGATACGACAGGTAGCATACATTTCCCGGAACATCGCGTCTAACGTAAGCCCCGAAATATCTCCGGGGCTTTTTTTATTCAGCATCACAGAGAGAAGGCTAACATGGAATTCAGGTCATTCAATTTTCATCCGCACGTCGCAGCCGGGGTTCAATCGGCCGGTTACACAACCCCCACCCCAATCCAGGAGCAGGGTATTCCTCCCGTCATGCAGGGCCTGGACGTCATGGGGCTGGCCCAGACCGGCACCGGAAAAACAGCCGCCTTCGCCCTGCCGATCCTGCATCGGCTGATGCAGGGAGAGAGGGGCAAAGTCCGCGCCCTGATCGTTGCCCCGACGCGCGAGCTGGCCGAACAGATCAACGAGGCCATCAACCAGTTGGGAAAGCTGACTCGTCTGAGGAGCATTACGATTTACGGCGGTGTGGCCGTCAACCCTCAGATCGACAAACTGAAACAGGGGGTCGAGATCATTGTGGCCTGCCCCGGAAGGCTGCTTGACCACATCGGCCAGGGCACCATCAACCTCTCACACCTTGAAGTCCTGGTGCTGGACGAGGCTGACCAGATGTTCGACATGGGGTTTCTGCCTGACATCAGAAAGATCCTCACGCATATCCCCCGGAAACGCCAGACTCTGCTGTTCTCCGCCACCATGCCGGATGACATACGTCGCCTGGCCAGCGACATCCTGACAAAACCGGTCACGATCCAGGTCGGCAGCACCGCCCCTCCGGTCACCGTGACCCACGCAATCTACCCGGTTGCCCAGCATCTGAAAACCCCTCTGCTGCTGGAGCTGCTGAAACATACTGATACCGAATCGGTACTGATCTTTACCCGCACCAAGCACCGGGCAAAAAGGCTCGGCGAGCAATTGGAGAAGGCCGGATACAAAGCCGCATCACTGCAGGGCAATCTTTCCCAGAACCGCCGCCAGGCAGCCCTGGACGGATTCCGCGACGGCAGCTACCAGATTCTGGTGGCTACCGACATCGCTGCCCGCGGCATCGATGTGTCACAGATTTCACATGTCGTGAATTACGACATACCTGACACCGCCGAGGCTTACATCCACCGCATCGGCAGAACCGGTCGGGCAGCACGCAGCGGGGATGCCTTCACCATGGTGACCCCGGACGATGCAGCCATGGTACGCATCATTGAGAAAAAACTGGATGCCCAACTCGAACGGCGGAGTGTCGATGGATTCGATTACGCTGTCCCGGCGCCCCATAAGGATCAGGAGTTTGCCCGGCCGCCGCGTCCACCACAGAATCATAAAAAACCGGCAAAAAGAGACACGACACACGCAACCCCGGGAAGACCGGGCGCACCCAAATCGCCTGCCACTGGAAGGCCTCAGCCCCCCTCCGGCAGCAAGCCCGCCCATCCTTCGTCCGCGCCTGCTGCACGCCATCCGCAGCGGGCTCCCCGGGCACGTTGACCGGCACTCCTGCTCCCGTCAGGCTACAATGGCCGTCGGCGCGAACTACAGTCCCAGCTGTTTGAAAAAGTCGTTCCCCTTGTCATCCACCAGGATGAAGGCCGGGAAGTTTTCCACCTCGATTTTCCAGACCGCTTCCATCCCCAGTTCCGGGAAGTCAATGCACTCGACCTTCTTGATGTTCTCCTCAGCCAGCACGGCGGCCGGGCCGCCGATCGATCCCAGGTAGAACCCGCCGAACTTCTTGCAGGCATCGGTCACCTGCTGGCTGCGATTGCCCTTGGCGATCATGATCAGCGAGCCCCCTTTGGACTGCAGCTCGTCCACATAGCTGTCCATGCGGCCGGCGGTGGTGGGACCGAAGGAACCGGAGGCCTTGCCTTTGGGAGTCTTGGCCGGACCGGCATAGTATATCGGGTGATTGAGCAGATATTCAGGCAGCGGCTTGCCGCTGTCCATGATCTCCTTGAACTTGGCGTGTGCGATATCGCGACCGACCACGATGGTGCCGGTCAGCAGCAGCGGTGTTGAAACCGGGTGCTTGGTCAGTTCGGCCAGCATCTCCTTCATCGGCATGTTCAGGTTGATTTTGACGCCATGCTCATGCTTGCCGCGGTACGCATCAGGGATCAGGCGGCCCGGATTTCTATCCATCTCCTCGACGAAAAGTCCGTCACGAGTGATTTTGGCCTTGATGTTGCGGTCGGCCGAGCAGGATACCGCCATGCCGACCGGGCAGGAGGCGCCATGACGCGGCAGCCGGATAACCCGGACGTCGTGGGCAAAATACTTGCCGCCGAACTGGGCACCGATACCCAGCTTCTGAGCCGCCTCCAGCAGTTTGTCTTCCAGCTCGACATCGCGGAAGGCCTGGCCATGCTCGTTACCCGCTGTCGGCAGCCCGTCCAGCTCCTTGGCGGTAGCCAGCTTGACGGTCTTCATGCACTGGTCGGCGCTGGTGCCGCCGATGACAAAGGCGATGTGATACGGCGGGCAGGCGGCTGTACCCAGATATTTCATCTTTTCCACCAGAAACTTGTAGAGCTTGTCCGGTGTCAGCAGCGCCTTGGTTTCCTGATACAGCATGGTCTTGTTGGCGGAACCACCCCCTTTGGCCATGAAAACAAACTTGTAGTAGTCCCCGTCGGTGGCCAGGATATCGATCTGGGCAGGCAGGTTGGTGCCGGTGTTGATCTCCTCGTACATATCGAGCGCCACAGTCTGCGAATAGCGCAGATTTTCTTCGGTATAGGTCTTGTAGATCCCCTTGGAGAGCCACTCTTCATCCTTTACGCCGGTCCAGATCTGTTGTCCCTTTTTTGCCGCAACCGTGGCGGTACCGGTGTCCTGGCAGACCGGCAGGTCCAGTTGCGCAGCAATCTCGGCGTTGCGCAGGAAGGCCAGCGCCACACCCTTGTCGTTCATGGATGCTTCCGGGTCACCCAGAATCTTCGCAACCTGCTCGTTGTGGGCCGGACGCAGCAGAAAAGAGACATCTTTCATGGCTTCATTGGCCAGGATGGACAAGGCCTCTGGGCAGACCCGAACCACATCGTCACCGGCAAATTTTTCCACAAGGATGTATTTTTCGGAACCTTCAATCTTGCGGTAGGTGGTCGCATCTTTGCCGAGCGGGAACGGGTCCTGATAAACGAAGGGCTTGGTCGACATGTTCTGCATCTCCTTTCATTGCTTCTGAATAGGCCTCAAGGGACCGGGATTGTGTATACGGTTTTGGCATACTAGATAAATAATGACTCTTTGTCGAGAGGTAAGTTTGAACGGCAAAAGGATTAAAATTGACAGTTTCAGAGGGGCTATGCTAGGAAGTACATGAATGTTTGCTACTGACTATCGAGGAATCTGGCATGTTTAAAAACATCCGCGAGGACATACATTCCGTCTTTGAACGTGATCCGGCGGCACGGAATGTCCTGGAGATCATCTTCTGCTATCCGGGGCTGCACGCCCTCTGGATCTATCGCATCGCCCACTGGTTCTGGATCAGCAAGCTCTACTTTCTGGGGCGTTTAACCTCCCATATCGGGCGTTTTCTGACCGGCGTCGAGATTCACCCCGGCGCCAAGATCGGTCGTAAATTCTTTATCGATCACGGAATCGGGGTTGTGATCGGAGAGACCGCAGAAATCGGTGACAATGTGACCCTGTACCACGGGGTAACACTGGGCGGGGTGACCTGGGATAAGGTAAAGCGCCATCCGACGCTGGGAGACAACGTTGTAATCGGTTCCGGGGCCAAGATTCTGGGGCCGTTCACTGTCGGTAAAGGCGCCAAGATCGGTTCAAACTCCGTTGTCGTCAGGGAGGTGCCGGAAAATGCCACGGTAGTCGGCATACCGGGACGGATCGTCATGGCCCAGGAGAGAAAGGAAGAGGGGAGAGCCGACCTGCAGCACGGACAGCTGCCCGATCCCGAGGCCAAGGCCATCTCCTGTCTGTTCGACCAGATACGTGAACTGGAAAGAAAGTATGCCCTGCTTGCGGATGAGCATGAAACGCTGAAAAAGCGCCTGGATGAGCAATCCCGATGATCAAACGCCAGACCACCATCAACCGCATCTTCAAGATCACCGGTATCGGCCTGCACACCGGTCAGTCGGTCACCCTGGAATTCCTACCCCGTCGCGAGTTCGGCATTGCGTTCGTCTTCAACGGCATCACCATTCCGGCCCGCTACGACATGGTCGCCGATACACGGCTTTCAACCCTGATCGCGAAGGACGGCGCGACTATTTCCACCATCGAACATCTCATGGCGGCCTTCTATTTTTCCGGCATCACCAACTGCCTGGTCTACATCAACGGACCGGAGGTGCCGATTCTGGACGGTTCTGCCTGGGAGTTCTATCAGGGGATGTGGAAGGCGGGGGTGTACGAGTTTCCTGAAAACGGAGTCTACCTGAAGGTACTGCGCACAGTCGAGGTCAAGCACAACGATGCCTGGGCCCGCATCAAGCCGCACAACACACTCGACATCACCATGACCATCGAATTCCGCCCGCCGGTCGGTAAACAGAAAAAACGCGTTACCGATGTGGAAAACGCCTTCGCGATCATCAACTCACGCACCTTCACCCTGCTGGAGGAGATCGAAGCCATCAAGAAAGCCGGACTTGCCAAGGGTGGCTCGCTCGACAACGCCGTCGTAATCGGCATGGACGAGATTGTCAATCCCCATGGGCTGCGCTACCGCAAAGAGCTGGTAAATCACAAGATCCTCGATCTGATCGGCGATCTCTACACCAGTGGCTACCGCATCATGGGAAGGGTCGAAGCATTCAAGACCGGCCACCATCTCAATAACCTGCTCTTGAAGGAGCTCTTCTCCGACTCCGGCAATTACGGCATTTATTGATTCCAATTCCATATCAAGGCCCTATCTTCGTTGGCTCGTCTTCGGCAGCTCAACGTACGAGAAAGTACGCCTCGCCGCCTCAATCCTCGCCGCCTTGATATCATCCTTGATCTGAAATTGAAATTATTTCCCCAGCAGCACCTCTCCCGTATCCGTAAACAACCTCACCGGCAGTTCAAATACCCGTATGAAAACATTCAGCACCCCCTTGGCCATGGACTTGGCCGGAATAGCGGTCACCTTCGGATCAGACCATGTTCCCTTGGCCTCAAAGCAGACCGTGAGGAAGTCCTTGTCCTTGCCGGTCAGGATCCAGCCGAGCACCGGGATGCGGTTGACGATCTTGTCCACCGTCTGCAAAGGCTGTACACCAATCGTGAAATCCAGATCCTCCTTGACGATATCTGTTTTGCCGATTACGGAAATATTAATGGCATCGCTGTTGATAAAGAGATCCTGGGTGGCAATGACACCGTCGCTGACGGAGAAACTCCCCGCGATCTCCCGGAACGGCATGCCGTTTGAAACCATGTCCGGCATTTGAAACTTGAGCAGTTGGGATACATTGAGAATCGAGAACATCTTGGAAAGTACGTTGAACTTGCGCAACGAGCCTTTTTCCAGCTTCAACCGGACATTGCCCAGAGCGGTTTTTTTGATATCGGCGATGCTTCCGCCCCGGGCCGTCACATCCCCCTGCAGACTCAGGGTGCCGGTAACCTCGCGGCTGAACTCCATAAGCTGCAGGCAGCGCTCGGCATTGACACGGTCAAGGTTGAAATTGAGGTCATAGCGGTTGCCCTCTCCATCGCCGGGGGCCACCCTCCCCTTCGCGCTCAGTTTGCCGCCGAAAAGCCCGGCATCAAGACTGTGAAGGTAGATGACGCCGGACTCCTGGCTGACAGAGGCATTCAGTCTGGTAAAAGGCAGTCGGCCATATCTCCCTGCGTCCACAGCCAGTTTGAGTTTCAGGTCGGCCTGACGCACGGACTGGGGCAAGGGGTTTGAGGGTCCGGGAGGTGGGCCTTGCCCGTTCTGCTCTTCCCGCTTGACCAGCAGAATCAGGTCATCCACATCGAGATTTGATGATTTCACCGAGAAATTTGCCTCCGGTGAACGCCCACCCGAGTAGACGCCGTTGATATTCACGTTTGAGGTGTTGAGGTTTCCTGAAAAATCCTTGACGGTGTATCTGCCATCCTTGACCGACACCATGCCGCGCAGGCGGCGAATTGCCGCATCCGATTTCGGCAGTGACCGATTGATATCCCGCAGGAACAACTGGGGGGATTCAATCTGAATCTCCGCCTCGGCGTTTTTCAAGCTCTTTATCCGTCCGATGATATTGAGTGGTGAATCGCCGTAGCGACCGGACATGCCGGATGTTTCCAGGCTGTTGCCCCGAAAGTTGACCGTGCCTTTGATCCCGGTCACCGCTTTCATTTTTTCATCAGGAAGCAGGGAAAATGCGTTGAGCACAATACTGCCATGGTAGTCCATGCCGGAAAAATCTTCGGGATTACCGCTGCCTATGATGTGCGCCTGCACTCTGCCGCGAGGGCGGTACTGCTGCCAGCCGGTCAGAATCGGGAGTGCTTCGTTGAGCAGGAACGGATTGCTTTGGAGCTCAAAGGCGAGACTGGGCTGATCACGGTACTTGAGCAGAGCCGTTGCGGAGATGACCAGGGGTTGCAGGGTATAGGTCAGGCTGGTCAGCCTGGTTTGACCATCGTTGATGATTGAGGTGAAACTGAGCTGACTGTTCATACCGGCCGGTTTGCGGATGACTCCCGGAAATGAATAGACCGCCGGTTTCAGTTCCCAGTTGCCGTCCAAGTGATAGGAGGAATAATGTCCACTCCCATTGAGCACCAGCGTTGAAGGGCCTCCGAACTCAAGTTTGTTTGCACCGGCAATTCGCGCCAGCCAGGCGACCTCTGAGGGTTGAGGTGTAATCTCCATGCGAACGGGGTATTCAGAGTCTTTACCGGTATTGTATTCGGTGATGGATCCGCTCAGCTTGAGCGGTGACACCCCGAATTGAGCCGTCATGCCGAGCAGGTTGAAGTTCTTCTCCCTGAGCTCGATTGTACCCTTGATATTTGAAAAGACGGGGGCTTTTGGCCCGTAGCTGAGTACCGCTTTTTCAACCGGGCCCCGTATCAGCAGCGTCTTGCAGTTATCCCCCTTCTCCATATGGGAAATCTGGCTGATGCGGCCGTCAAGGATTCCGGTATCAAGCTTGAAAATTCCCGACTTTATCTTGTGCTCGATGTACTCCGTCGTATCGGCCGGGATGATACCGTAGGGCACGTACTGGCGGACGTCTTCGTACCGGAACGTGGGGGTGCTTGCCATGGCTATGATGCGCGGATCCTTCCCGGCATAGTCATGCATCTGAAAGCTCCCCTTGATGCGGAATCCGTCTGTATCCAGAATCAGGTTGGGAATGTCGATCAAAGCGTTGGAAAGCCGCAGATCGTAGTCAAGCTGTGTGGCGCGTGGCGCAACCGTGTAGTGAAATATTGACGGCCAGACCACCGAGGCCCCGCTGATCCTGATCCGGCCTTTGGCGGCAAACTCCCGTATCTTGCCCTTGAAGGTCGTAGCCCAGTCCAGTCGTCCGCCCGAATTGGCAAAGGGGATGAAGCGACCGTAATAGGGCCAGTACAGGCCGATATCCGCCTGCTTGATATCTCCCGTAAGATTCAGCTCCGTGTTGCCGAGGGGAACGCCCTCTGCAGGAAGCTTCAGCGAACCGGCAAGTGACACCTGCCCCGGATTGCCTGATCGGGCAGGCAGATCCAGGGACAGCTTGATACTTCCCTTTCTTCCGCGGGTCAGGTGATCAAGATCCAGTGAGACATTCCGAACCACCGCTGAAAAAACATCATTCTGTATCGCCGCATCATCCCACTGCACGGTGCTGCGGCGAAGCTGCAGTTTTCTGAGATGAACCTTGACCGCGTCACGGGATGGTTTGAGGAGGTCGTCGATGGTAAGCGTGCCGTCTTTCCGGCGTCCAATATGGAGAACGGCTCCATCCGCCTTCAGATCCTGCAGCACGACCTGTTTTTCCAGCAGCGGCAGCAACGCCAGGCGCACGGTCAGCGTGTCCGCGCGGAGGAAGTCGCTGCTGCCGTCCGGTTCTTTGACGGTAACACCGGTAAAATCGAAGGATGGTCCGAAGTGCCAGGCAAATTCACCGTTTTTGAAATTTACTTTACGATTGAGGGAGCTTTGGAGGGCAGCGATGATTTCGTCGCGGTAGGCATTGATATCAAGCAGTTTTGGCAGAAAGAGCGCAAGGCCGATGATGATCGAACCGGCAATCAGCAGCAGGATCCCGGAAAATTTAATGTACGTTCGTTTCTGCATCAGATGTATGCAAGCCTTGCCTGGTACACGGAATTGTTCTCTGAAAATAGACCGTTACTTACGATGCGTCAACTGCATTTCCATCAGCCGATTGAAACAGGAGGATCAGGAGACAGTCCGGCGATGCGCACCTTGAGGATGGACGTATGGGTCACCTCGTCGCAGACAAGACGGTAGTCATGCCAGACAACCGACTCACCGCGCAGCGGAAATCGTCCCAACTCATGCAGGATCAGCCCGGCTACGGTCTCGTAGGGGAGATCATCCTCAAGCTTCAGAGCCATTGAATCGGCAAGATCAAACACGGATAGCAGTCCATCCACCAGCAGGCTTCCATCAGGCAGATACTGGATCTGGACGGCCTCGAAACCATCATGCTCATCCCGGATCTCTCCCACCAGTTCCTCAATCAGGTCTTCGGTGGTGACCAGGCCGCTCAAGCCCCCGTATTCATCCACCACCAGAGCCATCTGGTTGCGGGACCGCTGCATCTCCTTGAGCAGATCGCTGACCTTCTTTCCCTCCGGGACAAAAACCGGCGGCAGCATGATAAGCCCCAGATCGAATGTTTCACCGGCAACCAGTCGGCCAAGCAGGTCCTTGCCATGCACAACTCCGGCAACGTCCTCGATGGTGTCGCGGTAGACCGGATAGCGCGAGTACTTGTTCTCGATCACGATGCTGATCGCCTCGTCGCGCGTCGATGACAGGTTCAGCCCGACCATGCGGGTGCGTGGCACCATCACTTCACGCACACAGGTGTGGGAAAATTCAAAAACGTTGCGGATATACTCATGTTCCGATTCGCTGAAAACACCGCTTTCGTGCCCTTCAGCCACGATGTGCTGTATCTCTTCCCGGGTGACGAACACCTCCCGATCACCACGGATGCCCAGCAGACGCATGAACGCCTTGCTTGAAGCCGTTAATATGCTGACCACTATGGTGCCGGCTCGGGACAGTACGCTGATCGTTCGCGCCACCTTGAGAGCAATGGTGTCGGCGTATTGAAGTCCGATGGTCTTGGGGGCCAGTTCACCCAGCACCAACAGGAGATAGGATATGAAAATGACCATGCCGGTCACTGCAACCGGTTCAGCGGCGTGCCTGATAATCTCGATCTCGAGGCCTTGCAGCCAGGGGCGCAGGTAATCAACCGCAATTATTCCGCCCATGGTCGAGGCGGTTGCACCGGTCACGGTAACACCAATCTGGACCAGCGCCAGCAGCCGATGAGGATCCTTCTGCAGCTCTTCAATCAGCATCGCCCGCTCATCACCTTCGGACACGAGCTGCGCAATCAGGCTCTTGCGGACCGATATGACGGCGAATTCGGAACAGGCAAAGAATCCGTTCAGCACAATCATCAGACATATCACCAGCACTTCTATTAAAACGGTATCCACTCAATCCTCCGCTATCGACAGTTGCGCATTTTTACCCTGGAAGCGATGAAAGTCAACCAACAGATGCAGATGAGGAACTTCGGGAACGCAAAAAGCCTGGCGGAGAATTACCGACAGGCTTGGTGCACTGGCTGCGTGAAAATTGAAACTCTTATGCGGCGGAAACCAGAACCTTAAGGGTCGCGGACACTTCGGGATGGATCTTGACCGGCACGCTGAACTCGCCGATGTGCTTGATGGGCTCAGTCAGGACGATCGTCTTGCGGTCGATCTCGAAACCTTTGTCATGCAGATAGGCGGCGATTTCCATATTGGTAACGGAACCAAACAGCTTGCCCTCCTCACCCGCCTTGTGTAGCAGCTCGACCGTCAAACTTCCCAGCTTTGCAGCCAGGTTTTTTGCAGATTCCAGCGCCTTGTTCTTCTTGTAGGCCATCTGGCGTTTGACATGTTCAAGCGCCTTGGCGTTCTTCTCGGTGGCCTCGACAGCCAGTGCCTTGGGGAGCAGATAATTGCGGGCATACCCGGGAGCGACCTTGACAATGTCTCCAATGTGGCCGAGGGTCTCGATGTTTTCCTTCAAAATTACTTTCATGTTGCTCTCCTTTCAAGCCTGTTATTACAGGTTTTCCTGTTTTCTGGGGGTGCGAAAATCACCCCACAGGTCAAATATTCCCAGAGTTGCAATAAGTGCTGCCAGATAGGGCTGCAGGACCAGCATGATATGCAGACCCACCCGCAGGACACCAGCGATATTCTGCCGTGCAATAACCGTGTACAGCACCGCCAATCCCTGTAAAAAATATAACACTACCAGAATCGCCAGAACATTGAGAGCCGGTGTCGTGATAACCGGATCAGCCGCCAACTGCGCGAATCCCGCAGCGATGAGACCCCAGACCAGTACATCCGGGTTTCTGTAATCCCGGAATAAACCGATCGTGAGGGTCTGGCTGAATCCTGCGGCAAAACGTCGCAGAAGCGCCAGATTACATCCTGCCATGGCAATCAATGAAATCGTCACCAGAGCCGGATACAGCCTTATGACCAGATCGGCCGCCGATGACATGGCCTGCTTCAAGGCAACTAGTTCGTCACCCTTGATGCCGCTCTTTTCGTAGATGGCAATCGCCTGGGCGACACTTTTCTGGATCTCGGCAACCGCCAGCAGATGCACGCTCTGGCCGCTACTCATGGTAAAAAAAACAATGGCACCGGACAGCAGCACCAGATTGGCGGCGGTCGTCCAGACGATGGAACGGGTAGCGCTGAATCCCCTCAGCAGCAGCTCTGACATCATCAGAGCAATCAGCCCACACTGCACCAGATAGAAAATCCCGGCGGCAACACCAAAAAGAGCCGACATTGCCGCAGTTGCGCCAAAAATAACAATGACCGCCGTAGGGCGCCCGTATCGAAAACGGCAGTAAGCCGCCGGAAAGGGGGCCAGCAGTCCGGAAAATATTCCGGCGGGCGGTATGACCAGATATGCCGCAAAGAGAACAAACGAACCGGCCATGCCGAGACCCCCCGCAAGAATGCGGGAAATAGGGGTGTGGCCGGTTTTTTCAGACAGGTTTTCCAAGCGGGTTATCAGGGCAGCACGTGATTTGAAGCGACCGGAAGCAACGCGATATTCCGGGCACGCTTGATCGCCTCGGTAATTTCCCGCTGATGCCGTGCGCAGTTGCCGGAGATGCGACGCGGGACAATCTTGCCGCGCTCAGAAATGAAGTAACGGAGTGTGCGTGGCTCCTTGTAATCGATGGACAGGTTCTTCTCGGCACAGAAACGGCATACCTTGCGACGCTGAAAAGGACGTTTCTTGCGGGGGCCGCCAGGTCCGTTCGACGGACGCTGACCCTGACCGGAAGAGGGGCGCTGATAGGTGCTTGCTGGTCTTTCGTCACTCATAATGATCTATCCTCCAGGAAATTATTCGTTAGCTGTTTCAACAACGGCTTCATCCGCATCGGCAATTTCAGGCAGTTCGGGCTCGATCACCGGCGCCTTTTTTTCCACCTTTTCCGGCTCATCCGTAATGTTGACGCTCTGGTAGCGCAGAACCTTTTCATCCAGCCTGAGACGGCGCTCCAACTCGGCAATCAGCTCTGCACCGCCGTCGAAACGGGCATAGTAATAGCGCCCACGGGCACATTTCCTGATGGGATAGGCCAGTTTCCTGACACCCCAGTCATCCATCCGGTGCAACTCGCCTTTATAGGACGCGATAACGTCCTGTGCCTTGCCGGTAACGACTTTGATGTCGTCTTCGCCAAGATCGGGCTGGAGGATGAAAATAGTTTCGTACTTCCTCATGTGATGCCTCCTCACGGTTTACGAGCCCCGGTCCTACCCGGAGCAAGGAGATACGGCCTGAGCCGTTTTTAAAGAACGAGTTTTGTACTACAGTTTCAGACTGAGTGCAATCATTTTGTTTTCCGGCGCAATCTGAATTTCTTCACCAGCTCAATGGGATGGTAGGAAAGCTTTGCATTTCTCAGACCGGGTTCCCCCAGATCCTGTTCGCGGTTGATATGGCGACAATCGGTAAAAAGGAGGCGACAGAACTCCCGGTTGACCAGTTGCGACAAGCCCTCCATGAAGTGATTCGCCTTCTCGAAATGACAGACCGCCGTGTCAGCATTGAGACGTTCGCCAACGGCAAAAGCGCCCACCTTCCCCTCCACCACCACAACAACACCCACCAATCCCAGCGCATCGGCCCGCGTCAGCGCTTCGACCGCTGCACCCATCTCCAGCCCGAACGAGCGATTCCCTTCAAGCCCGGCCGCCCTGCCCCACCCGTCCAGCAGTTCCAGACATCCGGTCAGGTGGCGCGCTGAAAATTCATCTGCCTCCCAGGCATGTCGCGCAGCAAAATAACTGATCCGGTTTTTCTTCTTGTGGAAACGGTTTCCCGGCAGCAGCGCCAGATCATCGCGCAGATACAGATAGTCGAACGAGTCCCGTTCCTCGATGATCTCATAACCCGAATCCGTGAGGCTCGCCGACACGAATGATTCATCGGCACCGTAAATTTCGATGCCACCTTCCAGCAGATGCGCACAAGCAGCGGCCACATCGCCACCCAGCGGCAACATGCAGTAGCTGTCGCCGGCATATCCCTTGCCACGTATTACGATGGAGTCGCCGAGTCGCGAGACGTGGTAGTCGTGCGCCGCGCGAAACAGATACAGACCGGCGAAGGTAAGCTCGGAGATGCGCGGCTGAATCAACGCAAAGATAGCATCAAAAAGGGCTTTGTCCGAAAGGTCGAGCGGACGGGCGGCGGGCCAGCGAGGAATTTCTGTTGAGTTTTCCGGAATCATGGAATGAAATAAAACCTGCTGATATTAAATAAGATATCGTATTTTCGATGGAATTTCGTCCGGGTTGTATCAGTTTCGCGTCGAAAAGTAAAGCAGCAAGGTTTCTTTTACGCAATCGAGCAGTTTTGATTGTGCCCTTTTTTGTTGACAACGTGTGGCCTGATACGGTAAACATTCTCCTCCATCAGGCGCGGATATTTTATCATTCCGGTAACTTCCTTGATGTGACGCTGTCAGGGGTTATATAAACGAACTACGCTCACAAGCTGAAAGTCTGTGTTAACGGTGAACCCTCCGCACCCAAGAACGTATCGCCTCTTTGGTACAAACCCGGAGAGGCGTTTTAAAATGGCGGTGTAGCTCAGCTGGTCAGAGCAAGCGACTCATATTCGCTAGGTCCGGAGTTCAAATCTCTGCACCGCCACCATTAAATAGTCCGGCAACGTCCGGTTTAGTCCATAAGCCCCTTGAGAACAGGGGCTTTTTTATTATCTATTGTCCTATATGGTTCACTATGATTATGCTCAAATCCATAGTTTTTGGCGGTATTCATGACGGTATACCGCCAACCAATCAAAGTGGATACCGTCAAAAAGGCGAAGAAGCCATGCCTAAAAGGATTGCGCCTTTATCCTTAGTGCCCCTTTTGCAATATAATCAGTTATAATTTTAGTACGATACTTACACTATGGATTCACCATCTATTGGGGATTTGCTAGTAACGTGTGCAATTCCTAAGGGAGTCATTAAATTGAAGAATCGGGGAGATTTTCCCGGTGACGTGGCTATGATAACCTGATATATCTGGCATTGAAAAACATCGCAAAAAAGTGGACAATGCCGATCGGAGACTGGAAGTCGGCATTGAATCAGTTCAGTATTATGTTTGAAGAAAGACTACCGAACTTCTAAACCCGGAAAACCATTTACACAAAATACTTTACAGGCCCGTTTTGTAGCGAAGAAGAACTACCGTGGCAACTCGACGGAGGAAACGTATGAACTTTGATATTTTTCAGTTCCGCTCGCTCAAGACAAAAGTAACTCTCTTTACGTTGACCATCTCACTGTCGCTCTTCTTATGCCTGTTTCCATCCGCCATCATATCTGCTCCTCTTGATTCCCTTTCTTACCGGCAGGAACCAAAACATGTGTTTGTCTTGAACTCGTTCAACCGTGGCTATACCTGGACAGATAACATGCTACGTGGAATCGACGATGTTTTCGGCAGTTCGGGGGTAAATGTCGAGACGTATGTGACCTTCATGGATACGAAAAGGATATCGCCTACACCACAGTATTTACAGCAGTTAAAGGAGTTGATCCGGGATAGCTACAAGGGTGTCCGCTTTGATGCTGTACTGGCCTGCGACAACGATGCCTTCGAGTTTGCTAAAAAGTACCGGGACGAACTCTTTCCCGGTGTGCCGGTAGTCTTCTCATCCATCAACGATTTTGACGAGCGGATGCTGGAAGGACGAAGGGATATAACCGGAACAAGCGAAAACACTGATTACGCAGGCACAATAAAAGCAGCCCTGCAACTACTCTTCCTGCCACAAAAAACATTGTGGTGGTGACTGACGGCACTACAACCGGAAAAGCGCACCGCTCCGCAGTTGAAAAAATCAGCCCCAATTTCTTTCAAAACCTCGGTTTTACCTATATTTCCCTCGCCGATATGACAATGGACGAATTGGCCGGAAACCTATCGAAGCTTGAAAAAAACAGCATTGTTCTTCTGCTCCAGCATTTTAAGGACAAGAATGGGACGAGCTACACAGTCCAGTACAGTACACCTCTGCTCACAAAAAGTTCCTCCGTGCCAGTATTTGTATTGACCGATATTCGTATTGGTCTGGGTGCGCTGGGAGGGCATGTTGTAAGCGGCTATCATCACGGAGAGGCCGCTGCACAGATGGTTGCGAAAATTCTCAAGGGTGCTGATGTGAAATCTATTCCCGTACTCCTCGATAGTCCGAACAAATATATGTTCGATTACCGGGTTATGGAACGATTCCATATTCCGGCAAAAGCACTTCCGCCAGAAAGCATCATAATCAATAGACCTGACACTGTTCTGGATCTGTACAAGAAATATCTGGTTCTCGTGACCCTCTCGATTGTTGCTCTCGTCGGCATTATTGTCTGGATGTGGCGAGAGTTCAAATCTCGCAAAAAAACCGAGGAGTTGCTGCGTGAATCCAATGAAACATTATCCCTCTTTGTGCACAATTCACCGATATACACTTACATCAAGGTGGTAACTCCCACAGAGAGCCGTGTACTGCAAGCCAGTGAGAATTTTTTGGAGATGGTTGGAATACCGGGGTCTCAAATGGTTGGCAAGACCATGGCAGAGCTTTTTCCGGCTGAATTTGCTGCGAAAATTACCGAGAACGATTGGGCTGTCGTTTCTAGTGGTGTCGTAATGAAAGTTGATGAGACTTTTAATGGTCGCAACTATACCACCGTAAAGTCCCCGCTCATTAAGGGTGAGAAGACACTGTTAGCAGGTTTTACGATGGATATAACCGAGCGTAAGAGAGCAGAAGAGGAACTCCGAGCAAGCACAGAAGACCTAAAAGACTCACAGCGAATTGCACATGTGGGCAGTTGGCGAATGGACTTGGCCAGCAACGAGGTCTTCTGGTCTGAAGAACTATATAAAATGTATGGCTTTGATCCAAAACTCCCCCCGCCGCCATACACTGAACACCAGAAACTATTTACCACTGAAAGTTGGGAAAAGTTGTCATCAGCCCTTCAAAACAGCCAATTTAATGGAATCCCTTACGACCTTGAATTAGAAACAGTTCGAGATGATGGAAGTTTTGGGTGGATGTGGGTATACGGCAAACCGGTACTTGATGCAAAAGGAGTAATAGTTGGCCTTCGAGGAATGGCCCAGGATATAACTGAGTTCAAGATGAAAGAGAATGCCCTTAGAGATAGTGAAACGCAGTACCGGATGCTCGTGAATAATCTTTCGGCTGGTGTTGTAGTGCACGTTACGGATTCTTCAATCATATTCGCCAACCAAATGGCTTCTACACTCCTTGGTCTGAGCAGGGATCAGTTGATGGGAAAGACAGCCATAGACCCTGCCTGGTGTTTTTTGCTGGAAAACGGCACACCAATGGATCTTGAAGAGTATCCGGTAAATCAGGTGCTAAAATCAGGCAAACCTTTGTCCGGTTTTACTATAGGCATCTGTCGCCCCGATCTCTCAGACCCGCTCTGGGTGTTATGTAATGCATACCCGATTGAAAGTTCTGAAGGGCTCTTACAGCAGGTCGTAGTTGTATTTTCTGATATAACCAAGCTCAAGAAGGCCGAAGATGATAAATTGATATTTGAACAGCAAATCCAGCATACTCAAAAGCTGGAAAGCCTTGGTGTACTTTCGGGCGGCATTGCTCACGACTTTAATAACATCCTGGCAATCATCATGGGGTATTGCTCCCTGACAAAGATGGACTATGAAACGGCAGAGCACAATATCCAAGAGATTGAAAAAGCTGCTGAACGTGCTGCTGCACTTTGTCGCCAAATGCTTGCCTACGCAGGTAAAGCCCAACTTGCTATGTCTCAGCTCAATATGTGTACGCTGTTGGATGAAATGGTCACCATGTTGAAAGCGACCCTCCCCCAGAATGCTGAAATCAACCTCGATCTACCCACTGACATTCCTTTCATCAATGGTGATGCCAGCCAGATCAGACAGATCGTCATGAATCTAATCATCAATGCTTCTGAGGCTATTGGTAAAGAGCATGGTGAAATTCAAGTATCGCTCGCCACAATTGCAATAAAAACTGGACAATCTGAAGAGGAGTACAACGGCAAATCAATCCCTTCAGGATGGTACGTCTGTCTTAAAGTCACCGACAATGGCTGCGGCATGGATGAGGAAACAAAATGGCGAATTTTTGAACCCTTCTACACTACAAAGTTCACTGGTCGAGGTTTGGGGATGTCTGCGGTACTCGGAATTATCAACTCACATGGTGGATCATTACAACTCCAGAGCCATCTCGGTCAGGGTACAACCTTTAAAGTATATCTGCCTGTCCCGAAAACGAATTCTACCGAGAGTGATGATCAAAAACATATTCCCTCAGCACCTTGGAAGGGGAGTGGCACAATACTACTGGTAGAAGATGAAGATCAGGTTCGGCAAATTGCAAAGGCACTGCTGAAAAACTTCGGATTCGCTGTTCTGGAAGCGGTAAATGGCAAGGATGCGTTGGAACTGTACCAAACTAACGCCACAGACATTACCTTGGTTTTGACCGACATGGGTATGCCGATTATGGATGGTTATGAGTTGTTCTCTGAGCTGAAAAAACTAAACCCCGAACTGCCGATCATAATTTCCAGCGGCTATGGAGATGCCGAAGTCGGTTCAAGGATTGGCATTGATAATATTGATGGCCTTATTAGCAAACCATACGGCCCTGATCAGTTGCGGGAGGTGCTAAAGGGTGTCATTGAAGGTACACTCTGAATGTAATCGGTAGAAAATTATCGAAGAATATACTGCTTTGTAAAATCCGAAGAAATGGACAATGTCGATCGGAGACTGGAAATCGGCTCTGAATCAATTCAGTATTATATTTGATTGAATGTCCTTCAACCGCTTAATCCTTAGTGTGAGGTTGTTCTATCTATCGGGTGTAATGGCCACCGGTCGGCCGCCACTGTCCATACGATAACCCGGATCTGTCGGGTTCGGAG
This sequence comes from uncultured Desulfuromonadales bacterium, assembly GCA_903868145.1. GTDB lineage: Bacteria > Desulfobacterota > Desulfuromonadia > Geobacterales > Pseudopelobacteraceae > CAIPTY01. The sequence continues at coordinate 59,507 of CAIPTY010000053.1, forward strand.
CGGAAGGTTGTGACAATGGCTTGTCAGAATTACCGTAGGAAAAGCCGCTACTTTGCTCGCCCTGATATGACTGATATTTTGCCCCGCTCATTGAGCCGCAAGAAGCCAGCAAACTGACCGTAAAAAATACTGCCAGATATTTCATAAATCCTCCCGTTCAATAATCTTGATCCCTTTGGTAAGAGAGAGCACATCAACAGTCGAAATGTGACTGCCAATAAGCTGCTCGCTTGAATACCCCACCATACGGCAGTAGGTGTCATTGGTTTCAATGATGGTACCGGTCAAGTCGACCAACAGGAAGGCATCGATTGATGTTTGTATGATGTTGTGGAAATCATCGGCGTGCAACATGATGCTCCTCGAAAAATCTGCTATGCAGAGATTTTTGTAAAGCAGCTTGATCAGAAGGGGAGTAGGAATTTGCCTTTTCGGTGCAGACTGTATACCACCGGTAATAAGCTGCCGTCAATGCGTTGGCGTGCTTACAAATATTGACAGTAACCTTTTGGAAGAGCTTAACGATACCGGAAATCATAAACCGCATACCTGATCGGCTAACTGTTCCTGTATAGCCTTCAATTCCGGCAGTTTCATCAAAAATGCATCGACAATCTGCGGATCAAGATGTCCTCCACGGCAGCGCACGACCTCAGCAACGGCCTTATCGACCGGCCACGGCTTCTTGTAGGGGCGCAGACTGGTCAGGGCATCGAACATATCGGCAATCGCCACAATCCTCCCATGGAGCGGGATGATATCCCCCTTCAATCCGTGAGGATAGCCGCTGCCGTCCCAGCGTTCGTGATGGGTCATGGCGATCATTGCCGCAGCCTTCAGCAGATAGTTTTCGCCGGTGCCGATTATATTGTAGCCGATCTCACTGTGAGTCTGCATGATCTTCCATTCATCGTCGTCAAGCTTTCCCGGTTTGAAGAGAATACTGTCCGGGATGCCGATTTTCCCGGTATCATGGAGTGCAGCGGCATTGTAGAGCAGCTCCGCCTCGCTTTCCGGGAGACCGATTGCCTGGGCGATAATGCGGGAATAACGGCACACCCTGCCAACATGCTGCCCGGTTTCGTTATCCCGATATTCACCGGCGATGCCGAGCCGATGGAGAATTTCAAAACGGGATTCGTTCAACTCGGCGGTGCGTTCCCGGACAAGCTTCTCAAGGGTGCGGTTCTGGTTGTAGAGGGCAACATGCGTCCTGACCCGTGCCCGGACTGTGGATGAATTAATCGGCTTATTGATGTAGTCAACGGCGCCGCAGGTAAAGCCGACCGACTCGTCGTTGACCTCTCCCCTGGCGGTTACAAATATCACCGGAATAGCACTGGTCAGCGGATTTTCCTTGAGGAGTCGGCATGTTTCAAAACCGTCCATCACAGGCATCATCACATCAAGCAGGATAAGATCGACCGGCACGGAGAGGCAGATGTCGATGGCCTGTTTTCCGCTGTTAGTAGCCTTTATTGCGTAATTGTCAATCGTCAGTGCGGCGTTGAGCAGACTGATATTCTGCGGTTCGTCGTCAACAATCAGAATTGTCGCAGGAGATGATGGCGTTGTCATGGTGTCCCCGGTTCAAGTTCGATCCCGTGTTTTTCTGCCAGTGCCAGCAGAGCCTCGTGTGCCGCTGCAAAATCAAAATTCTTCAGGTGTTTCCCGAGAATGTCCATATCCTGCTTTGGCAGGCTCTTCAGCTCATTTTGATGATCGTCAAGATACTGCTCTACGGCACAATCATTCCCGCGAATGGAGAGTAACAGGCTCTGCAGTGCCGGAGTCACGCTCGCTCCGTCAACCGGGCCAGGGGAGAGCGAATTATCGCTGACTGGTGCGGCAGGTGGCAGAGTGTTCGCCAGAACGGTAACCACCCGTTCCATCTCGATCGCAAAATGCCTGAGTGCAGCGGTGACAATCTCCCCTGATTCTTCACGCCCTATGGCGTTTTCAAGGTTCTGCGCCAGAGACTCCAGTTCTACAGCACCAATGGTTCCGGCACTGCTTTTAAGCGTATGGGCGGTACGTTCGGCCAGTGCAGTATCGCCGCTCTGCAGCGCCTCGTCAATAATCTTCACGGTTTTCGCTTTGTTATCGACAAACGAACGGAGCAGCCGGTTGTATAGCGCAACATTGCCGTCAAGCCGATCCAGTGCAGCAGCAACGTCAAACCCCTCAATAAAAGCAATTTCCGCCGCATTGCCATCGCTCTTGGCGTGTGTGTTCAGAAGAGGCATGTCCACTGTCGGCTCTCCCAGAAAAAGGCGCATAACCCGCAGGAGGGTGTGGACATCAATCGGTTTGGGTATGTGAGCGTCCATGCCCGACTTCAGGATCTTCTGCTGTTCCTCTTGCATGGCGTGGGCAGTCATGGCGATGATCGGCATTGTGGCAAAGCGGCTGTCAGCCCTGATCAGCCGGGTAGCTTCATAGCCGTCCATCACCGGCATCTGAATATCCATCAATACAAGATCGTACTCTCTGCTCCCTTCGGTAATCATCGATACCGCTTCCAAGCCGTGAGAAGCCACCGACACTTCAACTCCGGTGTCTTTCAGCAGTTCCCGCACCAATTGCTGATTAACTTCATTGTCTTCCACCAGCAGTATATGGTAGTCGCTGAAATTATATGCAGCCGCCGAGGTTGCAGCGGCGTGTGTCGGAATAATGCTGGCAGGATCCCCTATGCCGAACCAGGCGGTAAAGGTGAAGGTACTCCCCTGCCCCGGTATGCTTTCGCAGCGGATCTCGCCTCCCATCCGCTCCACAATCTGTTTGCAGATGGAGAGCCCCAGTCCGGTTCCGCCAAAACGGCGGGTGATGCTTTCGTCGGCCTGGGTAAATGGCTGAAAGAGTGTGGCTATCTGTTCGGACTGGATGCCGATACCGGTATCGCGGATGGTAACGGTAAGCTGCTGCCGGCAATCTTCTTCCTTCAGCAGCGCCGCCTCAAGGGTAACTTCACCCCGTTCGGTAAATTTAACGGCATTGCTCAGCAGGTTGAGAATGACCTGACCAAGACGGAACGGGTCGCCCGTCAGGCACGGAGCGATGTCTGCAGCTATACTTGCCCGGAGTTGCAACCCCTTGTCCGCAGCTTTCTGCCGTACCATTTCAGTGCTGGTAGCTAGGGTGGTTGCCACGATGAAAGGGATCAGTTCTATGCGCAGTTGCCCGGCTTCAATCTTTGAAAGATCAAGGATGTCGTTGATAGTGTTCAGCAGTATTTCGCCGGCGTCGTTGACTTTCTGGACATGGTCGCGCTGACGGGGCAGCAGCTCCGACTCCAGCAGAAGCGTAGAAAAGCCGATGATGGCGTTCAGAGGTGTACGAATTTCATGGCTCATGTTGGACAGAAACTGGCTCTTGGCAGCGTTGGACTTTTCTGTAGCAATCAAGGCCGCGCTCAGTTCGATGTTCTGTTTGCGCTCGGTGATGTCGCGTAGCGTCGAAATCACCGTCGGCGACCCTTCCATGACAATCGGTCGATCTTCCACTTCTACATCAAAAACGGTTCCATCAAGCTTGACATAGCGATCTTCAACCAGTGCTGCGGCAATGCCCTGCTCAGTGCAGTTCCTGGACCGCTTTGTGACGATGTGCTGAGAATCCGGATGAACCAGCTCCATGAGCGGCCTGTCCATGAGTTCATGTACTGATGATGCGCCAAACATTGACACGGCAGCCGGGTTGACAAATACCAGTCTGCCGCCGCGATGCAGAACAATCGCATACGGAATCGCCTCCACAACACTGCGGAATCGCTCCTCGCTCTCCCGACAGAGCGATACCGCCTTGGCCAGATTGGCCATGACCGGCTGAAAAATGTCTACTAGTGGCAGTACATTTTTCGGCGTCCGCGACGAGAGCAGCAGAAAAAAAATGGCCTCATTGACCGGTAATCTCAGACAGTGTGAATAGTGTGCCGCCTGGCTCAAGGCGCTCAAATCGGCGGCTTCCAGAAGTTCAGCCGGACCGGTAAGCAAGGCCGAAGGAAGTCGCAGCATGCTGCCGGTCTGCTGACCCAGCAGAAAGTTGCCATGAGCTGCCAACAGGCGCACCTCGAATTCATCGCCTGATCGCTTCGCAATCTCGATTACCACGCCGACCGGAAAGCCTGTGTGAAACATCAGGCGGCTCAAGGTCTTTTCAAGCAATGGCCGCGACTCAACTTCGCTGCCGGTGGTCAGCGCCAGATCGTAGAGGACGGCGAGAATCAGTTCCCGATTCATGACAGATCCCACGGCGTACAGACCTGGGCAGCATTGTGGAACATCGGATAATCATCGATCTGCGTTGAACCGATTTCACCCTGCGAAACGGCACCAAACATTTCTGTGACGCCGAGACTCCCTGCAAGTATGTCCAACTCGGCCTGCGCGCCATTTCCGAGATGCTTGCGCCGTCCGGCACAATAAAAGGTCATCAGGCGTCGCCCGTGCAGCGAACCGTTTTCGTTTTCCACTGTTTGCGCCAGGCTGCGGATGCACCCATGCTCGTCGGCGGTCGGTGCCCGCAGCAGTACCAGAATCGAGTTTTCCGGCACCTCGCCGGCGCACACCAGAGAGCCGTCCTCTTCAAGAATCACCGGGGTTCGCACGATCACTTCCGAATTGGCACGCAAAACGCCGAACGGGAAATGAACACCATATTCGTAGAAATTTTCGCGGGTCAGTTCGATGTCGAACTGGTCCCTGATGAGCCGCTGATACACCGCGAAGGCTGGCTGCCAATCAATCATCGAAATCCGGTTGCCTTCCGTGGCCGTCGCGCTCAACATGTGCGTTGGCTGTCGATACCCATGCGCCAGCACGGTCGTGGAATGACAGGGTAGCAAGAAGACCAGCAGACCCTGGTGGACTACTTCGCTTTCATTGAATACGCATGGTACCGACTGAAATGTTTCGCTGCCGGCATTGACCCCGGCATAGTGAACGCGATCTGCGAGGCGAGCATACAGACCTTCGAGCAACGATCCGATATTAGGCAGCTTGCCGTCGAAAATGAGGAACAAGGTAGGCGCACCCGTGCTGGCGGCATCCGCATCGAGCATGCCGAGAACCGACTGACTGATTCTCTCGGCGTCGATGGAGCCCCTGGCATCAATGTCGGACAGCACCGCTGCGTGGAAGCGCTGCGCAATGTGAATCAGCACTACGCCGTCGTTTGTGAATGCGCCATGCACAATCAGCGCCGGGAAAATCCCACCAAACAGGGGAACGCCCAATTCCTTGCAGATACCTTGCAGAAGGGGAATTTTCTCTTTTTCCGCTTCCGGCACCAGGGCCAGGATACTGAGCCCGGCGGACTCGCTCAGCCATGCGGTCAATGCGTTACGTAAAGATTCTCTATCGAGCGCCACATGTTGCATAAAATCCTCCTGCGGAAATGAATCGAAATCAAGGTTCCCTTAATCGGCTTTGCCTTTCAGAACTTCAAGCACCGGATCGGTGCCCGATGTGGCAGGTTTGATGGTGACATTCAGGCCGGCATCGCGGTAGTACCCCTGCTGCACAGCGGCATAGTAGCCGGCAAACTGGAACTGATGCATCCATTTGAGCTGAAGGGTGACATGCTCAAGTGCGGAAGCGGGAGAAGCGGTACCAAGTGTACACAGCGATATGCCCAGCAAAAGTAAGAGCCAGTGGGAAAAACGGTATGGAACATGATTGTTATACATGTACCTATCCTTCCAAAACCATGTTCACCGCTGCTTTCAGTTCTTTAAAACTGATCGGCTTGGCAATCGCTTTATACGCCTTCATATCCTGAGCCATTGAGAGCAGGAGTCCATTCTCCATTTTCACTGTCCCGCCGCTCATCACGATAATGCCAATTTCCGGGAATTTTTCTTTAATCGCTGTGATAAACTCCAATCCGTCCATTTCCGGCATGACGATGTCGGTAATTATCAGGTCATACTGTTTTTGCTCCGCAAGTCGCAATCCGGCCTTGCCGTTCTCAGCGGTATCAATCGTGTGTCCCTCGAGCGTAAGAAATTCTGTCAATATGCAGCAGATATCCGCCTCGTCGTCAATTACCAGTATATGTGCCATTTTGCTGTTCTCCTCGTTTTGCAATGTCCTTACAACTTGAATTGCCGCACCAGCCTCTGCAATTCTTCTGCATTACCGTTCAACTGTGCTGCCGCAATGGCTGATTCGTGAGCGCCTTGCGAAGTCTGAAGGACTACCTCGGTTATCTGTTGCATATTGCTTGAAATTTCGCTTGTAGTAGCGGTTTGTTCTTCTGAAGCGGTGGCAATCTGGTTGACCTGCATAGCTACATCATTGATCTGAGTCAGGATGTCCTGAAGGGCCTGCCCGGATTTAGCGGCTTCAATCGTACCGGACTCTACCTGTTTAACACCCTGCTCCATAGCGGAGACAGCACCTTTGGTCTCTTTCTGGATGGCTTTGATCATTTCACCGATCTCTTTGGTAGCACGGGTGGTGCGTTCGGCCAGGGCTCGGACTTCATCAGCAACAACTGCAAATCCGCGGCCCTGTTCACCGGCACGGGCCGCTTCGATAGCAGCATTCAAGGCAAGCAGGTTGGTCTGGTCGGCGATGTCTTCAATGGTGCCGATAATGGCACCGATCTGGTCGGATCGTTCGCCCAGACTTTCTATAGTTTTTGCAGATTCCTGCACCTTTGTAGCGATCTGTCCCATGGCTGATACCGTCCTTTCAACAACTACTGCTCCATCGCTGGCTGCTCGCGAGGCACGTTGCGCCCCTTCGGCAGCCATCTGGCAGTTACGGGAGATGTCGCCGGATGTGGCTGACATTTCTTCACCGGCGGTAGAAACCGTTGCCGACTGGGCAGCCACTTCTTCAGCACCGGTGGCGATATGGTCGGCTGTTGATTGGAGCTGGTTGGAAGCGGTGGCGACTTGGCTGGATGTCTGGGAAATATTGAGGATGATGGCGCGCAGTTTTTCGATGAACAGGTTGAAGTATTTACTAATCTCGGCCAGTTCGTCCCTGGTCGTGTCGTCCAGTCGTTTGGTCAGATCGCCCTCACCAAGGGAGATGTCCATAAGCATCAAGCGCAGCGCATTGACTGGTTTCAGAATGGTTCGAAGCAGCCAACCGGCCAGACCGGCCTGCAACAGGATACCGATCAGTCCGATAATCAAAGAATGCGTAATGGCGTTATGTATATCGGCAACGAATTCATCGTCAGAGGCCTTCATCTTCTTTTGCATGGAGTCAACCACCTTGTCCATGCTGGCCTCTACCTTGTTTACCCGGGCGTCGATCTTGCTGTCAAGGTCGCGAATCTCTGTTGTTATTCCATCGCCTGACTTGAGGGCCGGGAGCATTTCCTTTTCAAAAATGTTCGTAATTTCAAGAATGGCAGCTTTTACCTCATCGGAAAGTTTCTTCTCTTCCGGTGTGTCAGATGCCTTGATCGTCAGCTCTATGCTCTTGAGAACTTGAACTTTTTTTTCAGCCCATTTTTTTGTTGTCTTGTCCAAATCGCGTTTAATCTCTGCATCAGCGATAATCTGATACAGCGCCATGCCACCCATGGAGGCTTCCTTGGCATCCAGCGCGTTTTGGGAGCGCTTGGCACTAACAGCCTGCATCTGCTGCATCTCTTGCAGGTTGACATAGTTCATGCTGACAATGCCAATGATGGTCAATAGAATGATGATGACGTTAATGATAATCTTGGATTTTATAGTGGCCATGAAATGGTTTCCTTCGAGCTGTATTTAGATGAATACCGGATTCGTTATTGACTGACATTTTAATCTAAATCGAATGTAATACCGGTGTTATAAAGCTATTTTAAATTAATTTCAATTATTAGTTTGGCATCCTGGCTTCCCGTAGCCATCATGGCAGATTTTAAAGAACTACAATATCTGACGCCGTGCATCTCAGAATATCTCAACAGGAAATCCACCCCCAAGACGGGGTAGCAACACCATCACATGGTCCGGCACCGTCCGGTATAGTTCATAAGCCCCTCTAAAACAGGGGCATTTTTTATATCTATTCTCCAATATGGTTCACTGTGATATGCTCGAATCCGTTATTTTGGCGGTATTTACAAGGATATTGGGGACACTATGACCATCAAAGGACAGAGTTTAATCGTCAAATCAGAAAGACCGCCGCCACTATTCCCCATAGTTGGCATGGACACCTCAGCCGGCGGCCTGCATTTGCGGGAAGATATTGAGAGACTCAAGGCGCAGGTTGCACGTTGAACGGGGAGGCAGATCATGGACGCCAGCAAGAATACTGAAATTCCCGCTCCTGAACTGCGCCAACTTGCAGAACAAAAGGCTGCCGCACACCAGCCGGGTGCCGAGTCATTTACGGGCGAGATTGATGCAAAACGGCTGCTGCACGAATTGCAGGTACACCAGATTGAACTGGAGATGCAGAATGAAGAGCTACGCCGGACAAAAGAGGTTCTTCGGACAAGCGAAGAGCAATTACGGGAAACCCTGGAAGCTGCCGAGAGCGCCAATATAAAAATGACCCGATTGCTGAAAGTGGTTGCACATGAATTTCGTACCCCCCTCGGCCTGCTCACCTTCTGCACCGATCTTCTTAATAGTCACTGGGATCGCCTGACCATTGAAAAGCGCACGGCTTTGAATGAGCATATACAGAGCGCTGCATATCAGCTGACCAATCTGATAAGCTCAGTAATATCATTCAATAAACTGGGAGAGGATTATCCGGATAGGCTGACTCAGCCTGAGGATATCGGAGAAATCTGTCGCACCATCGCCGCCGAAATTGAAACTGTCCGGGGCAACGGGCAGACATTTCTTGTAACCATAGCTGCAGATTGCGGTACCGCGTTTCTGGACAAGGCACTGTTTCGGAGGATACTGGAGAATCTGCTGACCAACGCCTTCCGCTTTACACCGTCGGATGGAACGGTATCGTTATGCGTCCGGCGTGAGGAGAAGCAATTATGTATGGAGATCAGCGACACGGGAGTCGGCATCCCGGAAGAGGATCATCTGCTGATATTCGATGCGTTCTTTCGAGGTCGAAACGCGATTGGACACCGGGGATTGGGGCTGGGGCTCTCGATTGTTCAGGATGCGTTGTCCAGATTTGGCGGAAAGATCACGGTAAACAGCAAAAACGGCGCCGGGACAACCTTCAGGGTTGAAATACCTGTCGGAGATTTTGGGCAGAATAAAACACAGAATTCAGGAGAACGTCAATGTACTCAATTCTGATAATCGAAGACGACCCGGTGTACCTCAGCGTGATGGAAACATTCCTCACCCTGGAAGGATTCGATGTCCGCACCGCACCTGAAGGGCGGTCGGGTCTTGCCTCGCTTCGAGAGATGCGCCCTGATCTTGTGCTGTGCGACATCATGATGCCGGTTATGGATGGTTATGCGGTAATGGAGAGCTTGAAGCTTGATGACGAATCTGCTGATATCCCCTTCATCTTCATTTCGGCCCTGGGGGACCGTTCCGATGTCCGTCGGGGCATGTCAGAAGGGGCTGACGACTATCTTGCGAAACCGTTTGCCACCGAGGAACTGCTGGCAGCCGTTATCGGGCGGCTTCGACGCCATATTGTCATTAAACAGCACGACAAATCTGCATTTAAGAAGGAATTGGCCATTCTTCACGAGAAGATAACCGCCCGGGAGCTTGAAGTCCTCCGGATAGTCGGGCAGGGCGTAACATCCAAAGAGATCGCCAGGCGGCTCGGGGTCAGCCTGAGAACCGTAGAGGCGCACCGGACGAGCCTGATGAAAAAACTTGATGCCATGAACGCTGCCAGCCTTGCGCGATGGGCGGTAATAGCGGAACAGTGCGAAGAGTAAAGAATCGTTTAATCACCCCAAAAAGCCGCCTAATTCCAATTCCGGATCGTTTGGCCAGATAAAGCATAAAAAAAGTTCTCCCGTGTGTAGCACTTTGTGTGACACACTCAGGAGAACTTTATTTATATAAACAACTTACGTAATTTCAGTATGTTGTTACGTTTTGGGGTGGCCAGAGGGGATCGAACCCTCGTATGTACGAGTCACAGTCGTAAGTGTTAACCGCTTCACCATGGCCACCATAAAAATGAGCGTTCTAC
>CAIPTY010000054.1 GCA_903868145.1 uncultured Desulfuromonadales bacterium
CCAGCAGGTTGGGGAACTTGGCCGGCAATACCGTCGGCTCCAGCATCTCGTCGTTGTAGTTGGGGACCATGTTGACGGTCTCTTTTTCAAGATCGTCCAACAGCTCATGGGATAGCTGACGCAGGCGGATCTCCGTGTACCGCATGGCGGCTGGAGAGTCACCGTCCACGGAACCGAAGTTCCCCTGGCCATCCACCAGCATGTAGCGCAGCGAAAAATCCTGGGCCATGCGGACGATGGTGTCGTAAGCGGCGGTATCACCGTGCGGATGGTACTTGCCGATCACGTCACCGACGACACGAGCCGATTTCTTGTAGGGTTTGTTGTAGTCGTTGCCCATGTCGTACATGGCGTACAGACAGCGGCGGTGAACCGGTTTGAGTCCGTCGCGCACATCCGGCAGGGCACGACCGATGATGACCGACATGGCGTAGTCCATGTATGAGCGCTTCATCTCGTCTTCTATATTGACGGCCACTTTGTTCTGGGGAGTATCAATCATTGCTACCTCGTTATTGAGTAACTGAAAATTTGTATGGTGGTGTCAGATGTCCAGATTAACCACGTTCAGGGCGTTTTTCTCGATGAATTCGCGGCGCGGCTCAACCTGATCACCCATCAGGATGGTGAAAATCTCGTCCGACTCCACCACGTCCTCGATCTTGACCTGCAGCAGCACCCGGTTTTCCGGGTTCATGGTCGTCTCCCAGAGCTGCTCCGGATTCATCTCGCCAAGACCTTTGTAGCGCTGGATTCCGAGCCCCTTTTTGGCATTTTCGAGGAAGAAGTTCAGCAAGTCCTGGTGGTTGGATGTCTCAAACTGAACCTTGCCGCCCTCCTGCTCCACGAAGGCCCGTCCGTCAGCCATGGTCTCAACGACACGACGATGGTTCTCCACCAGCAGCTCATACTCGTGGGTGGAGAGCACCGACAAGGCCTGCAGGTCGATGATGGCGCGGATGTTACCGAGACGGAAAGTGACGCGATCTTCTTCCACCTGATAGTCGGAACCGGGTGACAGGGCCTTCATGGCCTCCAGGTACGACCCAAGGCTCGCCAGTTCCTCGATACCGGCCGGTACATTGGCGCGGACGATAATCGAGAGCAGATCGCTGGCGATGCCCTTCTTGACAACCTTTTCGAAGATGGAGCGGTTCTCGATAAACTGCTTGATGACCGGGATGATCTGCTTGCCGGTGTAGACGCGATCACCCTTCTCCAGCTTGAGGATCAGATCTTCGGCCCCCTCTTCCAGCAGGAAATTCTGCATGGCATGTTCGTTGCGCAGATACTGCTCTTTCTTCCCGCGTTTGACCTTGTAGAGCGGCGGCTGGGCGATATAGAGATGCCCGCGCTCGATCAGTTCGCGCATGTTGCGGTAGAAAAAGGTCAGGAGCAGGGTCAGTATGTGAGATCCGTCCACGTCGGCATCGGTCATGACGATGATGCGGTGATATCGGAGCTTGGCGATGTCAAAGTCGTCCTTGCCGATGCCGGTGCCCAGCGCGGTGATCAGGGTGCGGATCTCCTGCGAGGCGATCATCTTGTCGAAGCGCGCCTTTTCGACATTGAGGATCTTGCCCTTGAGAGGCAGGATCGCCTGATTTTTTCGATCACGTCCCTGTTTGGCCGAGCCGCCGGCCGAGTCACCCTCGACCAGATACAGTTCGCACAGGGCGGGATCTTTTTCCTGGCAGTCGGCCAGCTTGCCCGGCAGCCCCCCCAGATCAAGCGCTCCCTTGCGGCGCACCGTTTCACGGGCCTTGCGGGCCGCTTCACGAGCCCGGGCCGCGTCGATGGATTTCTCCAAGATACGCTTGGCAACTTGTGGATTTTCCTCTAGAAACTGGGCCAGCTTTTCGTTTATCAGGGACTCCACATACCCTTTGACCTCGGAGTTACCCAACTTGGTCTTGGTCTGTCCCTCAAACTGCGGCTGGGGAATCTTGACCGAGATGACACAGGTCATGCCTTCGCGCAGGTCATCACCCGAGATGACAACCTTCTCCTTCTTGAGCATCTCATTGGCACCCACATAGCTGTTCATGGTGCGGGTCAGGCCGGCCTTGAATCCGGCCAGATGCGTCCCCCCCTCGTGAGTGTTGATGTTGTTGGCAAAAGAGAAGATTTTTTCGTCGTAGGAATCGTTGTACTGCATGGAGACTTCGGTTTCTACCCCCCCTTTTTCTCCCTTGAAGTAGATCGGTTTGGGGTGCAGGGCAGTCTTGTTGCGGTTCAGATACTCCACAAAGGAGTTGATGCCCCCTTCGTAGTAGAATTCGTGAAACTTGTTGTCTACTCGCTCATCGTTGATCTTGATGCGCACGCCGGCGTTGAGGAAGGCCATTTCGCGCAGACGCTGGGAAAGCACATCAAAGGAGATTTCGGTGGTCTCGAAGATCTCCTCGTCCGGCAGGAAGGTGATCTTGGTGCCGCGTTTTTTGGTTTCGCCGACCTGCTCCAGGGGTGCCACGGGGTCGCCTCGGCGATAGGACTGGCGGAAGACCTTGCCTTCTCGGCGGATCTCCAGCTCAAGTGTCTTGGAGAGGGCATTAACGACCGAGACACCGACGCCGTGCAGGCCTCCCGATACCTTGTAGGAGTCGTTATCAAACTTGCCTCCGGCGTGCAGCACCGTCAGGACAACTTCGGCGGCCGATTTACCTTCGCTGGGCATGATGTCGGTTGGAATTCCGCGACCGTTATCTACAACCGTCACGGAACCATCCGTGTTTATCGTGACGCTGACATTATCACAATGTCCCGCCAGCGCCTCGTCAATGGAGTTATCGACGATCTCGTATACCAGATGATGTAAACCGGCGCTCGACGTAGAACCGATATACATGGCCGGCCGTTTTCGCACTGCGGCCAGACCCTCCAGAACCTTGATATTTTCCGCTCCATATTCCTCGGAGCTGTGCGGCAAGTTTTCCTGTTCACTCATGCGTTGTGTGTCCCTCAAACGTCAGATTCCCGTCTTCCACAAGGAAAACGGCGCAGTGTTCTGCTGCCCTTGCAAGGGCGGGTAATGGTCCGGTTGATGTTATAAATACCTGGATATCCCGTGATATCAGAAAATCCATCAGGTTCTTGTTTCTGTCGCCATCAAGTTCGGAACTCATATCATCCAGCAACAGCAACGGTGGTTCGTTGAAAATTGTCTGAAGGTTGTCTATTTCAGCCATTTTGAGAGCCAGTACAAAACTCTTCTGCTGCCCCTGGGAGCCAAAAGCCTTGAGCGGATGCCCGTCGAGAGAAAGCCTCAAATCATCACGGTGCGGACCTGCTGTTGTGGTTCCGTACCGCCGATCACTTTGTGCATGGCTGCTGAACAACTCCAGCAACTCCCGGCATATCTCTCCGGATGTACTCGCCAGAACCCCCTCAGGGTTGTAGCGGATGTCCGCGCTTTCAGTGCCGCCTGATATTGTTTCGTAATGTCTTTTCAGCTTATCATTAAGTTGATGTACAAACTGCCGTCGTCGCTCAATAACTTCTGCCCCCGCCTCTGCAAGCTTTTCTGTCCATATATCGAGGCAGGAGTAGTCATTTTTTTTCAGCAGATGATTTCTCTGCTTGAGAATACTATGATAGGTGTGCCAACAACGAAGATAGCAGATATCTCCCGTATATACCGCTCGATCCAGATATCGGCGACGCGCTTCTGGTCCCATTTTTACCATAAAGGTATCATCAGGGGAAAAAACTACCGCACTTAACCTGCCATGCAGATCCGAGGCTCGCTGAATACCCTTTCCATCTATCTCAACACGTCGACCGGCGCTTTCCATCGTCAGCTTGATCTGGCTGACAGCCCCTCCTGACTCCACCTCTCCCTGTATCTGTGCCCTGGTTTCACCGTGACAAATATACTCCGGTAAACGGGAAGATCGAAAGGATCGCGGGCTTCCAAGCAAGTAGATGGCCTCAAGAAGATTGGTTTTCCCCTGGCCGTTAAATCCATATAACAGGTTAAACCGTTCACCCGGCTCGATCCGGGTCATCTTCATATTACGGAAACAGGACAATGCCAGATGCCTTAGATGCATGACGCTTAAGCTGCTAAAGCCTCATAGGCATGATAACTGCTAAAAAACTGTCCGATTTTTCGGGAATAATTATCGAGGGAGAAAGCTCGTCTTTAAACTTCATATTAACGTTTTCAGTCTCGGCAACTGCCAGAACATCCAGTAAATAACGGGCATTAAACCTTACTGCTATTGGTTCTCCCCCATATGTGACATCGATATCTTCCCTGGCATCTCCCAGTTCGGGGTTGCTTGATGATATTTTTATGCTTGATGCCGATATTTCCAGCATAATTCCCTTAAATTTTTCACTGGAAAGTATGGCCATCCTTCGCACCGAATGAGTGAATTCATCTTTGTTAACTGTGATAATACGGTCGTTGGCACTCGGTATAACCCGATTGTAGTCAGGGAAATCACCATCAACAAGCCGCATGACCATATACGAATCTCCGCGCTTGATGACAGCGCTATTATCCATGAAACCAAACATCAGCGTCCCATCCTCTTCTTCCGTGACCTTTTTCATTTCATAGATGCCTTTTTTCGGAAGGATAACCCCTTTGAGAAGTTCAGAACCTGCGGTACCCTTGAAAGCTCCGCTTGATATGGAAAGACGATGTCCATCCGTAGCAACCATCTTGAGAATCTGTTCGCCATTGGCATTTACTTCAACCTTTGTGAACAGGCCGTTCAGGTTATACTTCGTTTCATCGGTGCAGATAGCATATGACGTTTTTTCTATCATCCCTTTTAAAAGTGAACTTTCAATTTCAAAAAGACAGTCTTCTTTTACCGCCGGAAAATAGGGGAACTCTTCAGGGGAAAGTCCGACTATATTGAATTGTACTTTTCCACATTTAATTTCAACCCAATCATTATCCTTTGTTGAAAAATATATTTTCTGGTTCGGTAACTCCCGGACTATTTCATACAATTTTTTGGCATTGACAGTTATTTTTCCTGAAGATATTACTTCAGCCGGATATATGCTTTTCATGCCAACTTCAAGGTCAGTCGCCGTGACGTGTAAAACAGACTCAGCTGCTTCCAGATGGACATTTGAAAGAATAGGCATGGATGTCCGTTTTTCTACGATACCCTGAATTTTCTGGAGAGCTTTAAGAAAAAGCTCCTTGTCAATTATGAATTCCATGCGCCGCTCCTTTTATAATAGATATATGATATTATTTAAAAATAAACCTTAGTAGTTCTTATTGGTGATAGTAAAATGGTGATAAGTTCATAAGCACTTGTATTAATTATTTATTTAATGTTTTAAGCCTGTTGATAAATACGCTCGTCTTTTTCTACATATCAACAGGTGAAAAGTTACGAACATCCGTTCACAAGGTTATCCACAGATCCTGTCTATTTGAGTAACATATTCTTTATTTCATCAATTATTTTAGCTAATTTATAATCATCTTTCAGAGCGGCATCAATTTTTTTTGCTGCATAAATGACAGTAGAATGATCTTTCCCTCCAAACCGGTTACCTATGTCAGGATAGGAAGATTTTGTCATATCCCGACATAGCCAAATGGCTATCTGGCGCGCATGAACCAGATTTTTAAGTCGCTTGTCCGACTTCATATCTGAGAGTTTGAGCCCAAAAAAGTCAGCAACCACCTTTTGTATTGATTCAACGGTGATGTCCTTACGCCGATCTCCCAGTATATCTTTCAGATTGTCACGAGCCATTTCAAGCGTTATGGGAACATCTTGAAGACTGCTATAGGCTCCAAGTCGTATAAGCATACCTTCAAGTTCTCGAATATTTCTGGTGTCACTTGATGCGAGAAAATATGTCACATCGTCAGGGATTCTGATATTTGTTATTTCAGATTTTTTCTTGAGGATAGCAATCTTGGTTTCCATATCTGGTGCCTGGATATCTGCAATAAGGCCCCATTCAAAACGCGAGC
Organism: uncultured Desulfuromonadales bacterium; assembly: GCA_903868145.1. Lineage (GTDB taxonomy): Bacteria > Desulfobacterota > Desulfuromonadia > Geobacterales > Pseudopelobacteraceae > CAIPTY01. Next base: position 5,960 of record CAIPTY010000054.1, read on the forward strand.
GGAGACGTTCTTCCAAGTCTGATATCTCCCTGGGAAACTTGTCTGACGTGATAACTATCTGTTTATGAGAATCATACAGGGCATTAAATGTGTGAAAAAATTCTTCCTGAGTTCCGACTTTTCCTGAAATAAACTGGATGTCATCAACAAGGAGAACATCAACTGTTCGGAAACGTTCACGAAAAAGATCCATTTTCTTCTGGCGGAGCGCATTTACCATTTCATACATGAATTTTTCAGCGGAGCAATAGCATACGTTCAGATCAGGTGAATCAGAACAGATCGTATGACCTATGGCATTGAGCAGGTGGCTCTTTCCAAGGCCTACTCCGCCATAGATAAAGAGCGGGTTATATGTGTCAGCCGGATTATTGGCAACTGCCATAGCAGCGTTGTGTGCAAATTCATTACTGTTTCCACTGACAAAGAGATCAAATGTGTACTTATGATTAAGGGGGGTAAAGGATGCTTCCTGAAATAAAATTTTAGTATTAGCGGGAGTATGAGACTCTTTGAGTATGAGTTCGTCCTGAAGTGGTGTATAAGGATCCGGGAGATCCGGATTAATAACAAATTCTATGAACAGGTTTTTGCCAGCGGCAACCGATAAAGCCCCTGCGAGCATTTTTTGATAATGCTCTTCAAGCCATTCCTTGACAAAAACCGACGAAACAGAAAGATAAACAGTCTCTTTATTGATGCTGTTATAGCTGAGAGGTCTTATCCAAGTAGAATAGTCACGCTCTGAGAGTACTTTTTCGAGGTTTTCGGACGCCTGTTGCCATGCTTCAATCATAGAGAGTCACTTCAAATAAAAAATGGGTTATCCACACGGTGGCTTTTCAAAAAATACTGAATGGAATAACTATGTTCCTTAAAAAGAGGCATCAAAAAATATGGAGTTATCAACATTGTTTTCAACACCTGTTGATAACTAAATTGTTCATTATTTTAAGCGGTTATAAAGGTTTTTTTGATAAAAAGTGAATCTTAGGGAATTTGGAGACTATCAGAGGCGACTCTTTTTTTCAAGTCAAATCAAGGTATATATCACTATTTTACCGTAATAATTATCTTGACAACTGATCGTTTTTATGATTAAAGACCCATTTACCTGTAATAAATATCCAAGAGGTATATCTGATGAAAAGAACATTTCAACCAAGTAACACTTCCCGCAAGCGTACTCATGGTTTTCTGGTAAGGATGGCAAGCCAAAATGGTCGACTCGTCATCAAGCGGAGAAGAGCCAAAGGCCGCAAAAACCTGTCGGTGCGTATTGCTTCCAAATAAGCTCTTGGAAGGCGAATCAGGATTTGCTGGCCAATGTTTTCCTTCATCAATTCGACTGTGCAAGCGCTCTGAGTTCCTCAGGCTTTCGGGATCTGATAGTAAATTTGTAGCCAAGGGTCTTCTTGTTGTCTGGATGTCAAACAGTCACCCGTATGCGCGCTTGGGGATAACAGTAAGTAAAAGGGTAGGTTGCGCTGTTGTCCGCAACAAATTCAAGCGCCATGTACGTGAGATCTTCAGAACGCTTCGTCATGCGTTGCCGCCGGTTGATCTTAATGTAATAGCTCGGCGCGAGTCTAGTTCAATGGACTGTTGCAGTCTGCGGCAGGAACTTCAAAAAGTATTCAAATATATCGGCGCGTCCTCATGCTCAAGAGTCTCGCACTCCTCGTAATCAGGTTGTATCAGAAGCTACTGTCTCCGTTTCTGCCGTCAGCCTGCCGTTTTTACCCATCCTGCTCCGAGTATTCCCGAGAATCAATCATCAGACATGGGGTTTTTAGGGGGCTGCAGCTTACCATCTTCAGGTTGTGCAAGTGCCATCCGTTTCATCCCGGTGGATGTGATCCTGTACCATAAATGAAAGTATAAATGGAGTTATAATGGAAAAGCGAGCACTTCTTGCAGTAGTTCTTTCAATAGGAGTTTTTTATCTATTTTCCATGGTGCTTGGCCCGAAAACCAAGCAACTTCCCGAGTCAGCATCCACAAAGCCTGTTCCACCTGTTGCAGCCCCAGCGCCAGCCCCACAATCGGTCTCGGTTCCAATCACCAGCTCAGCGAATGCTCCTGCCCCTCCCCAAGCGCTCAAGGTGCAGGGAGATGTTGTCGTGGAGACAGTTCTCTATTCGGCTACATTTTCTCCCCGCAGTGGCAGCCTTAAGGCGATTACTCTCAAAAATTATCGCGAAGAAAATTCTCCCAAGGCCAAACCCGTCATCCTTGGAAACGACGCGGATCCATCACTGCTCAATTTTTCAACAAGGGCTACGGGTTTCAATCTTCCGGTCAGTGCGATATTTGTTTCAGACTCGGGCCGCCTCATATTGAGCGGTTCTGAAAGTAAAAAACTGACTTTCACTTATATTTCAGGAGAGGGATTCACAGTCCACAAAATTTACACCTTCAATTCCAACTCTTATGGAATTAACCTGGAGACGCAGGTAATAAACAACTCCCCGGTACCGCTGGTTGGTATTATTCAACAGGTTATGACCTATCCTCCGGAGCCCAAAGTCAAGGACAACCGCTTTGATACTGCCGGATCCTTTCTCTATGCAGATAACTCTCTGCGGGACGATAAGATCAAGGACGTTGCTAGTGCCTCAAAAAAATATGATAAAGGTGTTCTGTGGGCTGGCTTTGCCGATAAATATTTCCTGAGTGCGATCTTGTCAGAGAGTAGTAGTATAGCTTCTGTTGAGCTTAAAAAGAACGCAGCCGGTTTTATGGAATCCAGCGTTTCCGCGCCCCAATTTACTGTAATTCCTGGCCAGTCAGCAACGGTTGCATTCCGTCTTTTTGTTGGGCCGAAAGATATCGATATATTGAAGGCGCAAGGCAACTTCCTTGAACAGTCCCTTGACCTTGGCTGGTTCACTGTCCTTGCCAAGCCGTTGCTCTATACGTTAAAGTTTTTCTATCGCTATGTTGGTAATTACGGTATTGCAATTATCATCATTACCATAATTCTGAAGGCTCTGTTTTTTCCGCTGACTCATAAGAGTTACAAGTCCATGAAGGATATGCAAAAAATTCAGCCGAAAATGGCGGCACTCAAGGAAAAATTCAAGGATGACCGGGATGCCATGAATAAGGCCGTCATGGAGTTGTACCGTGACCATAAGGTTAATCCCCTGGGCGGATGTCTTCCGATGGTTGTGCAGATTCCGGTATTCTTTGCTCTTTACAAGGCCTTGATGTTTTCCATAGAGTTGCGGCATGCACCCTTCTTCCTATGGGTTACAGATCTTGCTGACAAGGATCCCTACTATGTTACCCCAGTCATTATGGGCATCACAATGTTCGTTCAACAGAAGATGACGCCTTCTCAGATGGATCCAATACAGCAGAAGATGATGCTTGCTTTACCCGTAGTCTTCACATTCATGTTCCTGAGTTTCCCATCAGGACTCGTGCTCTACTGGCTCGTAAATAATATTCTGACTATTGGGCAGCAGATGTATATCAATAAACTGGTAAAAGACTGACGTGTGTACGGAGTGCTGATATGTATATATGCGACACTATAGTTGCGGTCAGTACACCTCCCGGTAATGGTGGTATTGCTATTGTCCGTATAAGTGGTGCCTGTGCAGCTGAGATTGCAGACATCCTTTTCAAACCTCTTAAAAACGGTGGCTTTAAAAGCCACCGTTTTTATTTTGGCTTTATTTCTGATCCGAAGACGAGTGAGCTTATTGATGAGATCATGCTCGTACTTATGCGCGCTCCTCATTCGTATACTCGCGAGGACGTCGTGGAACTTCATTGTCACGGCGGCATGCTCATTGTGGATCGCGTACTTGGGCTTGTCCTTTCGTGCGGTGCACGTCTTGCCGATCCTGGAGAATTTACTCGAAGAGCTTTTTTAAATGGTCGTATTGATCTAATTCAGGCTGAGGCTGTGATGGATATTATCTGCAGCCAGACAACCGGTGCTTTAAAACTTGCTCAAAGTCAGCATGGGGGGGCTCTTTCTCACAGGTTTGAAGAAATTCAAGAATATTTGCTTCGCGCGTTGGCTACGGTAGAGGCATATATCGATTTTCCTGAAGATGACTTAGGTGAGGCCGATCTTAACTTAATAAAAACCCCTATCGATTCTGCCCTTATCTCCATTAATGTCTTACTGAGAGGATTTGATAGTGGGCGCATACTGAGAGAGGGTGTTTCCGCACTAATTGTTGGTAAGCCAAACGCAGGTAAGTCGAGTCTGTTGAACCGCCTCCTCAATGAGAACCGAGCAATTGTTACTCATCTTCCTGGCACGACGCGTGACATCATAGAAGAGGTACTAAATCTTGATGGATTGCCAGTAAGACTTCTGGATACGGCCGGTATTCGAGATACTGACGATATCGCGGAAAAGGAGGGAATCAGTCGCGCTTTGGGGTATATTTCCCAAGCGGATGTGGTTCTTTTTGTTATGGACGTGTCACGATCTTTTGAAAAAGAGGATATGATGATATTGGATGCTTTGATTGATTCCAATGTTATAGCTGTACTTAACAAGTCAGACCTTCCGCCTCTACTCAATCTGCCAGACTCCTTCGCGTGCATGAATCGGATTACAATATCGGCTACCAATGGAGACGGGATTACTGAACTTAAAGAGTTGCTTCATAATGAGTTTTCAAGTGATGCAGAACTTGATAGTAGGCAGTGTGCTTTTATTTCTCGGACCCGGCACCGTGACGCTCTCATTTCTGCTCATCTGACTCTGACTCGATGTTCTGACGCTCTTGCTGCCGGCCCCGCTTTAGAACTATTGGCTGTGGATCTTAGAGGTGCTTTGTCCGTTATTGGTACAGTGACAGGTAGTACAACGACGGACGATGTTCTGGACATGATTTTTTCGTCTTTCTGTATTGGTAAGTAGATGCTGTTCATCGTTGCGTCTCAAGGGTACCATTAGATGATTACGTATGAAAATGTGTATGACGTTATAGTTGTTGGTGCTGGTCATGCCGGTTGTGAGGCCGCCTTGGCCGCGGCGCGTATGGGTTGCCATACCCTTATGCTGACCATCAATCTTGATGCTATAGCCCTCATGTCATGTAATCCCGCCATAGGCGGCCTGGCCAAAGGGCACTTGGTAAAAGAAATTGATGCATTAGGTGGGGAGATGGCCAAAAACATCGATGCTACTGGCATTCAGTTTCGTGTTCTCAATACCCGAAAAGGGCCTGCTGTGAGAGCTTCTCGAGCACAGGCTGATAAGCAACTGTATCGATTGCGAATGAAGCGTGTCATGGAACACCAATCGAGACTTGATCTTAAACAGGGTGAGGTGACGGCTCTCTACGTAGATTCCGGTGATCTGAGGGGCGTAGATACCCGTTCTGGCATCCGCTTTCTTGCTAAAACCGTTATTGTAACCACGGGTACTTTTATGCGCGGGTTGATACATATTGGTCTGCGCAATTATCCTGGAGGGCGTGCGGCGGATCTACCCTCGGTCGGACTTTCAGATCAACTAGCATCTCTTGGATTCACGGTTGGTCGTCTTAAGACTGGTACGCCCGCCCGTTTGGACGGTCGTACGATTAATTATGCTAAGCTGGATAAGCAGTTTGGAGACAATCCGCCGCTGCCATTTTCTTTTTCAGCAACAGAGATAACTCTTCCTCAGGTGCCGTGCCACATTGCATATACCAATAAACGATCTCATGAAATTATTCGGGCTGGACTTGATCGCTCCCCTCTCTACGTTGGCTTGATCGAAGGGATTGGCCCTCGATATTGCCCGTCTATTGAGGATAAAGTTGTCAGGTTCCCTGAAAAGGATCGCCATCAGACGTTTCTGGAGCCGGAGGGGCTTGATACTGTTGAAATATACCCCAGTGGCTTGTCTACATCTCTGCCGATTGATATTCAGTATTTTTTCTACCGCTCAATTGCAGGTTTGGAAAATGTTGAGATTATGCGTCCCGCTTATGCCATCGAGTATGATTATGTGGATCCTATTCAGCTTCACTCTTCTCTTGAAACGAAGCTGATACCCAACCTTTATCATGCAGGGCAAATCAACGGCACTTCAGGGTACGAGGAAGCTGCTGCTCAGGGTTTGATGGCTGGTATTAATGCAGCTCTCAGGTCTAAGGGGCGTAATCCTTTGGTACTGACACGCAGTGATGCATATATCGGCGTGATGATTGATGATCTTGTCACTCTCGGAACTAAAGAACCGTATCGAATGTTTACCTCGCGTGCTGAGTACCGCCTGCTGTTGCGAGAGGATAATGCAGACTTGCGACTACGCGAAAAAGGATATGCGCTAGGCCTTGTCTCTGAGGAAGAGTATGTGCGATTTTTCGAAAAACGAGAAAAAATAGCGCATGAATATTCTCGCGTTGCCTCAATGCGTCTGACCCTTAATAGCCAGGAACAGGCTTTCCTTGAAGCTAATGGTATGACGGATATTCATAAAGGCACTACATACGAACAGCTTCTGCGGCGTCCTGAAATGTCTTATGATCATCTCTCTGAATTTGATGATGTTTCACGTGAAACACCGCGAGAAATTAAGACGCAAGTCGAGATACAAGTTAAATATCATGGGTACATCGAACGGCAGCTTGAGCAAATCAAACGGTCGCAAAATTTTGAATCGAGTCGTATCCCAACAGGGCTGGACTATTTCTCAATCCAGGGCCTAACGACTGAATCAAGGGAAAAATTATCCGCGCACCGTCCGGATACACTTGGTCAGGCATCCCGTATCCCTGGAGTAACGGCAGCCGCAATTTCTGTCCTATCCGTTTATTTGAAGGCCAACGCACAAAAGATCACTTCACGTGCTGACTAGCAATGCGTTCCATTCTCGTACAACATCTAGGTGAGATGGGATTTGATGCTTCAGACTCGTCCATCAGAGCGCTTGAGCATTTTGTATTCGAGCTTCAGAAGTGGAATCAAAAGATAAGTTTGACTTCGATAACAAAAACCGAAGATATGACAATAAAACATCTGCTTGACTCCATGGCTGTTATAGAGTCGGTTCGAGAAGAGCGAATGCTCCTTGACATAGGTTCTGGCGCTGGAATACCTGCAATACCGCTCAAAATAATGTTGCCGGAAACACAGGTCGTTTCGGTAGATGCGGTCAGAAAGAAAATAGTATTTCAGCGACATGTTGTTCGATTGCTTGGGCTTCAGGGTTATGTTGCAATGCATGCGAGGGTTGAAAATCTCTACGCATCGCATTCGGGATGTTTTAATGCGATTGTTTCGCGAGCTTTCTCTTCTCTTCAGACTTTCATTTTATTGGCTGCTCCCCTGTTGACCGATGGTGGGCGACTGATTGCGATGAAGGGGCCTACTGTTGATGACGAAATCCTGTGCAGCTCAGAGTTTCTCCAACGGAGCGGGTTTCGCGTTTCTTCGATTCAAACATATTTCTTGCCAAACAATATGGGCGAGCGCCGCCTCGTAATACTTTCTGCGGCACGAGCTCGATAAATTGGGACTTGCCGTACCTTTCTTCAAATCCTTTTGTTTAAGCGGAGAATCCTGTGCGAGGAATAGGGCGGGTAGGGCTAAAAGCGTTTTGCTTTTCTGGGGCAATTTTGATCGATTTGGCGCCGTATGTCATTTATAGGTTCTTTCCCCTGTAGAATGGAGTTGCAGGGCAGTGGATTCTGAACTAGAGTGTTACCACGTACATGTAAGGTTTTCTCTCGTCAGGGAGATGAAGTTAAATGTCAGGGAAAGGGATGTTGTGGAGTGAGTAGTGTCAGTGGGAATCCTCGGGGTTTTCTTATGAAGAGTCGGTCTTCTGCGAGTGTGCCCGTATATTATTTGCAGGGAACGGTTTCATTTATTCTGAACCGCAACGTTAAACTTAATTAGTATGGATATTCGCATCTACTACGAAGATACCGACGCCGCCGGGGTTGTGTATCATGCCAATTATCTCAAGTATCTTGAAAGAGCCCGGACGGAATATTTTCGAAAAAAGGGGATGCTGGTAGCTGAGCTTGCATCCGAGGGTTTTATTTTTCCCGTGGTGCACCTTGAGATTAATTTCAGGTCTCCAGCAAGGCTTGATGATCATCTGATCATCATTTCCATTCCTGAACGAGTCGGTGGTTCTTCATTTGCGATGCGGCAATTTGTTGAGAGAAAACGGGATGGTAAACAACTTGTTGAGGCGCTGGTGACGTTAGCCTGTATAACCCCGGAAATTAAGACACGTCGTATCCCTGCCGAAATCAGGCATCTTTTGGAAGCAGATTTGCTTCCGCATGAAGCGGGTGCGACGAACGGTTTTATGGGAAAAGTACCAAAAGCTGCTATTTTGGCAGAGACCCCCGCCTGATAATGTCGGCACAATCAAACTCATATCGGGCAGCTGAGCCGCGCATAGAAAGGAACGAGGCGCTTCGCCTTCTGCTGCGTGGTGATCTCTTGTCCCTTGGCCTCAGAGCAGATAAAATACGTCGCAAGCTACACCCCGAAAACAGAGTTACATTTGTCATCGATCGCAACGTAAATTATACAAATATTTGTGAAACAAAGTGTTTGTTCTGTGCCTTCTATCGCGACAAGTCTGCCAAAGATGCTTATCTGCTCACCCAGACTGAAATATTCCGCAAAATTGATGAGCTGGTTGAGCAGGGTGGGACTCAGTTGCTCATGCAGGGTGGTCTTAACCCAGAACTCACCATCGATTTTTTTGAAGAACTGTTCCGGGAGATAAAGAGGCGTTTTCCTGATGTGCAAAACCACTCACTTTCACCGGCCGAAATTACCGGTATAGCTTTGCGATCAGGGCTGAAGATCGATGATACGATAGCGCGTCTCAAGACCGCTGGACTTGATTCTATTCCGGGCGGCGGCGCTGAGATACTTGTTGATGAGGTGCGCGGCAGCATTTCCCCCAAGAAAATCGGCTGGAGCGCATGGGCCGATGTCATGCATAAGGCCGCTGGACTGGGTATGTCGACGACAGCGACAATGATGTTTGGCAGTCGGGAAAAGCCGGAGGATATTGTCGAGCATTTGTTCAGGGTTCGGGAATTGCAAGATAGCGGCGGCTCATTCACGGCATTTATCCCCTGGACATATCAGCCGGGCAACACCGAGCTGGGAGGCACTACCGCCACTGGCGTTGAGTATCTCGCCGTATTGGCTTTATCGCGGATCGTGTTGGACAATATCTCCAGTATTCAGGCCAGTTGGGTGACTCAAGGGGCCAAAATGGCTCAGGTGGCTCTTTTTTTCGGGGCTAATGATCTTGGAGGAACCATGCTGGAGGAAAATGTGGTTGCGGCGACCGGTTGTAGCTTTCGCATGTCACGCGACGAGATGATCGCTCTAATACGGGCAGCCGGATTCCAGGCCGCGCAGCGCACAACAACATATACAATTATTAGGGAGTTTGGGGATTGACACCGCATATTCAACAGAATTGTGAGATTATAACCAGCCTGACCCGCTTGACCGACGTGGTGTCGATCCTCAACCAGCAGAGCGAGATTGCTGTTGATCTGGAGATGGATTCTCTCCATCACTACCGCGAGAAGGTTTGTCTGATCCAAGTATCTACACGCTCTGAGAGCTGGCTGATCGACCCGCTCGCACTGAAGCGTCTGTCACCATTGGCAGAGCCTTTGGTCAACCCTCATATCCGCATAGTGATGCATGGCGCAGACTATGATATCCGTTCACTTCACCGGGATTTTGGCATAGAGGTGAATAATCTCTTTGATACCATGCTGGCTGCACGTTTTCTGGGGATACCCGAATTTGGCCTGGCGGCTCTACTTAAAATGCGTTTCGGCATTGAGTTGAACAAAAAATACCAGAAGGCGGACTGGAGCAGGCGACCGCTTACTTCTGAGATGTGTGCATATGCTGTTGCAGACACCTCGGGTCTGCTTTCCTTATATGATCAGCTCAGCTCAGAACTGATTCAAAAGGACCGTATCCAATGGCTGGAAGAGGAGTGCCGATTGGTATGCCAGGCTCGCGTCACCGAAAAGAGTGGGCCACTGTTCCTTGCCTGCAAGGGGGCTGGCAAGCTTAAAGGCCGTAGTCTTGCTGTGCTGGAAGAGTTGCTCTATATCCGTGACCAGAGGGCGCGCGAGGATGACCGGCCCCCGTTTAAGATTGTTTCGGGAGAAACCTTGCTCGAGATCGCTGAAAAAAAACCGCACTGTGTAGCTGAGTTGTCTGGGGTCAAGGGTATGACCCCAGGGCAGATAGCCCGTCTTGGGGACAAAATACTTGCTGCGGTCTCCCGGGCTCTCACGGCACCGGAAGAAATGCTTCCACGATTTCCGCGGATAGTGCGTAGCGAGCCGACTGATGCTGCAAAGGAACGACTCAAACGGCTGAAAGGGTGGCGGGAGCACAAGAGCTCTTCCCAAGGTCTCGAGCCGGGTGTCGTAGCGCCAAACTGGCTGCTGGAAGCTGTTGCCGATATGAATCCGACGACGATGTTTGCGCTGGGAGATGTTGCGGGTTTGCGTGAGTGGCAGAAAGAACTGTACGGCAGCGAGCTACTGAGCACGCTGGCAAGCTGAAACAACAGGAGCTGTGCATGGATCAACCATATCTCAGTCTGGTTATACCGGTTTACAACGAAGAGGCAAATCTCGAGCCTCTGATGGAACGCCTCTATCCAGTGGCCTTGGAAATCGGTCGCCCCTTCGAGATTATATTTACCAATGATGGCTCACGCGACGGCTCACTGGAAATATTGCGCGGTATGGTAGATGATTTTCCCGGCGTCAAGGTCGTAGAGTTCACCGGAAATTTTGGCCAGCATATGGCTATCCTTGCGGCGTTTGAGGCTTCATGCGGCGAGATAGTTATTACCCTGGATGCCGATCTGCAGAATCCTCCAGAGGAGATACCGCGCTTGGTGGCGGAAATAGAAAAAGGCTTCGACGTGGTCGGCACGATTCGCAGGCAACGTCAGGATTCCACCTTTCGCAGGCTGGCGTCACGCATCGTCAATACCACCACCAACACAATCACCGGTATGCAGATGCAGGATTATGGATGCATGTTGCGCGCCTATCATCGCCATGTCGTGGATAACATTAACCGCTGTCGTGAATCGACCACATTCATCCCCGCTCTGGCTCAGACATTCGCGGCCAATCCGACAGAGATCCAGGTCGGACATGCCGAGCGGGCCGAGGGGGAGAGCAAATACTCATTGTACCGCCTGATTCGTCTCAACTTCGACCTGATGACCGGTTTTTCTGTCGTGCCGCTCCAGCTTTTCGCCCTTTTCGGGATCATTACGGCGGTTTTATCCGTGGCCTTCGCCCTGTTCCTGCTTGTGCGGCGCTTCATTGTCGGTGCCGAGGTTGAGGGGGTTTTCACCCTGTTTGCAATCCTGTTTTTCTTCATTGGCATCATAATCATGGGTATAGGCATTGTGGGAGAATACGTGGGAAGAATTTATCAGGAAGTCAGGAAACGGCCGCGTTTTGTGGTCAGAAGAACCTACGGATTTGAAGAACAATAAGCTCGTCATCTGTGCCTACCATAACGTAGGCTGCCGCTGTATCGAAACGTTGTTGCGACAGAGCGCGCACGTTGCTCTTATCTTTACTCACGAGGATTCGCCTGCCGAGGATATCTGGTTCGATTCGGTGGGGGAACTGGCGGCACGGCACGGTATTCCATATCTGACCAGTGACATCTCCCTGCCCGAAAACGTTGAGCGGGTGCGAGATCTGGCCCCGGACTTCATCTTCTCTTTCTATTACCGCACTATGATCAGGCCGGTGGTGCTGAATATTCCTGCCAGGGGAGCCCTCAATCTCCATGGCTCCTACCTTCCGAAATATCGGGGACGTGTGCCGGTCAACTGGGCGGTGATAAACGGCGAAACCTCAACCGGCGCCACCCTGCACTATATGCTGGAGAAGCCTGATGCCGGTGATATTGTAGATCAGGAGAAGGTGCCTATACTCTTCACCGATTCTGCCTATGACATATTTGGCAAGGTGACCAATGCTGCGGCGACTGTTATCGATCGCGCCTGGCCTCTGTTGCGCGATGGCGGTGCACAGAGAATCCCCATGGATCTTGCCTCAGGAACCTACCATGGCGGTCGCAGTCCGGAAGACGGTCGTATTGAATGGACTCGAAGCGCGATTACCCTGTACAACCTGGTACGTGGTGTAACCCACCCCTACCCCGGAGCCTTCACGATGCTCGACGGCAAGAAGGTCTTTATCTGGAAAGCCTGGCCGCTGGAGGGGAGTGGCGAACCGGGGCTGATTGTGTCGTACAATCCGCTGCTGGTTGGCACAGGCCGCGGCCTGCTCGAGATCAGGTCACTGCAGTTTGAGGGTGAACCCGAATTGACAGCGGCGGAGTTTCTGTCTCATCATCATATACAATCATTTCAGGAGGCTCTATGAAAGTGCTTATTCTCGGTGTCAATGGCTTCATCGGTAATTCCCTTACCCATCGTATCCTGACCACCACCGATTGGGAGGTCTTCGGCCTCGACATGGCGTGCGACAAGCTGGAGCGCTCGCTGGGCGACTCACGCTTCCATTTTCTGGAGGGGGACATTACGATCAACAAGGAGTGGATAGAGTATAACATCAAGAAGTGCGACGTCGTGCTCCCCTTGGTTGCCATTGCCACGCCGGTGACATATGTCAAGGATCCGCTGCGGGTTTTCGAGCTGGACTTCGAGGAGAACCTCAAAATTATCCGGCTCTGCCACAAGTACAGAAAACGGGTCATCTTCCCCTCCACTTCTGAGGTCTACGGCATGAGTCCCGATAGCGAATTCGATGAGGAAACTTCCCCTCTGATGCTGGGACCGATCGCCAAGGAGCGATGGATCTATTCCTGCGCCAAGCAGATGCTTGATCGCGTGATCTATGCCTACGGTGCCCACGAGGGGCTCAGGTTCACCCTGTTCCGTCCCTTCAACTGGATCGGTCCAAAGCTGGACAGTATTCACACTGCCAAGGAGGGCAGTTCACGCGTCCTGACACAGTTCCTGTACAACATTCTGGCCGAAGAGCCGATTCAGTTGGTGGATGGGGGGAATCAGCGCCGTTCCTTTACCTACATAGAGGACGGGATAGACTGCCTGATGAAGATCATTTCCAACCAAAACGGGTGCGCCGATGGCAGAATTTTCAACATTGGTAATCCGGCCAACGACCTCTCCGTCAGGGAACTGGCTGTTAAGTTGCGCGAGATGGTCAAGGAATTTCCGCTGTACAAGGATAAGGCCGATAAGTGCCGTATTGTTGAGACATCCTCCGACACATTTTACGGCAAGGGGTATCAGGATATGCTGACCCGTGTCCCTTCCGTCAAAAGGGCTAAAGAGTGCCTCGGATGGGAACCGGTCACAACCGTGGACGATGCCTTGCGCAAGACGCTGGAGTTTTATCTGGTGGATGAACGGGAAAAGCTGAGCGAGTTTCTGTAGAAGATGCCCCGTCGGTTTTCAGGATCATCAACAGGATTTACCCTTATAGAAATAGCGGTAGTTCTGGCGATCATCGGCATGGTGATGCTGCTGGTCATACCGCGTCTGCCGTCTTCAGATGGGGAAGATCTGAAAACATCGGCCCGCACACTGGCCTCTACGTTTCGCTATATGCAGGCTCGTGCTGCTGCTGGCAGGACGACCTATTACCTGCGTGTGGAACCAGGGACTGACAGAGTGACCATTCTGGAGGCGGCGGCCGATGGCAGCGAAAAGGAGCCGACTGATCCGCAGTTGCAGAAACGGCCGGTACGGGAGGGCATACAGGTTGCGGATATTATGATTCCGCGACTGGGCAAGATCAGTGATGGACAACTTATGCTCCCTGTTGGAATGGGCGGCCTGCGGGATCTGGCTGTCATACACCTGCGTGCCCCCAACGGCAGCTTCTGGACGGTGATGGCCTTTCCTTCAAGCGGTAAGGTCAAGGTGTACGAGGGGTATCAGGAGACGGTTCCATGACGCTGCGCGGCAATAGCGGATTCACCCTGCTGGAGGTTATGCTGGCCTTGGCTATCATGGCGACCGTGATCCTGACGTTGCTGAGTTCGGTTAATTATCATCTGGGCATTGTCAGCGCCGAACGGGATACAGCCGCGCTGACGGTCATTGCACGCAACCGGATGACCGAGTTGGTGCAACAGGGTGCACTGCAGCAAAAGGGGGAGGGAACCCTCGCCCCGAGTCATCCCGAGTTGACATGGCGCTCGGAACTGCTGCCCACCCAGTTGCCGACACTGCAGAAACTGGTGTTTCGCCTGGGGCGAACCGGCGACAAACAGGAGGTTACACTTGTGTACTACCTCCTCAAATAGTGTCTCGTCCCCGATTGTGAACCGGCGAGGTTTTACCCTGCTTGAGATACTGATTGCGGTGGTGCTGCTGGGCATCATCACTGCGGCGCTGTATGGCAGCTATTTTACGGTATTGCGAGCCAGAGAGAGATCCTCCCAAGGGATGGAAGCACGGCGTGAACTTGGCAGCACGCTCGATCTTCTACGACGGGAGATCGCATCGTCGGCTTACAACCGTGCGGACAAGCGACTGCTTCTGGTGGTAGAAGACAGGGATATCTTTGGCAAACCTGCTTCCCTCCTTGTGTTGACAACCCTGGCGCCCCAGTCAAACCAGATACGGAAAGAATCAGGCATCATAAAGGTTCAATACCGCCTTCAGGAAAAAGATTCACACTCTATCCTGACGCGGCGTGAGCAGGACAGCTTCATGGCGGCGGAAACCGCTGAATCCGTTGAAACTGCTGCCTATCCCCAAATGGAGCGTATCAGCAGTTTCCTTGTTGAGTGCTATGACGGCTCGAAGTGGGTCAAGACCTGGAATACCGACCTGAACGGGGCTCTGCCCAAACGGATCAGGGTCACGGTTCAGGTGGAAGAGGACGGCAAAGTGCTTGAATTATCTGTATTGTCAAACCCCAGGATTACGGGGTTATGATGCTGCCTGTTCGGGGAAACAAGGGGTTTGCCCTGATTTTGACTATGGTGGTTTCCGCCCTGATGGTTGCGGTGGTAGTGGAGATGATTTATCAGGTTTATGTGGACGTGTCACTCAGCCGCAGTTTTCGTGATGAGCAGCAGGCCTCGCTGTATGCGGAATCCGGTATCACCGGAGGGGTGAAGCTTTTGCAGCTATCCCTGGCAAGCCAGGACTACTCGGCTCTCTCCGATAGCTGGACAAAGCCCTTCAGACTTGACGACGAGACGGGATCTGTGGAGATTACGGCGGTTGAAGAAAGCGGAAAATTAAACCTCAACGATCTTGTTCAGCCTAACGGAGAAACAGATCCATACACACTGGCTGCCTTGCGAAGGCTAGGCAAGCGGCTTAAACTCGGCGACGAACTATGGTCTGCTCTTGCAGACTGGATGGACTCCGACGACCAGGCGCGTTCGGGTGGTGGCGAGTCAGCCTACTATAAAACCATGAAGCCGCCCTATTCGGCTCATAACGCCAAGCTGTCCACAATCTTTGAGCTGTCGCTGGTGAAGGGGTTTACCCCTGAAATCATTGTGAAGCTCAGGCCTTTTGTCACAATATTTGGCGGCCAGTCTGGCGGTCTGCCGTCACAGGTCAATATAAATGCAGCTTCACAAGAGGTTCTTACCGCTCTTGATGATACTATTGACGACCGGATGGCTGAACGGATAGTGGAAGAGCGTCGTTTAAAGCCTTTCAGGGCTGCAGGGGAGTTGTCGAGGATTCCGGGAGGTGAAATTATTTCCCAGAAATTGGCCGGCAAAGTGAGTGTCAAGGGCACACTCTTCAGGCTCACCTCCATCTCAAGGGTGAAAGAATCGGCCCGGACGGTTGAGGCGCTCGTGAGGCTGGGTGGCGGCGCTGAAGCCGAGATGATTGTATGGCAGGAATATTGATCTCATGAAGACGGGAACATTATGGACTATTTGATAATCAAGGCAGAAAAGAACCTTGTAACCGCCGCGAGGTTCAAAATCTCCGGTCGATCCGTTTCGCTTGACGGAGCTGCATCCTTTGTGTGTGACGAAGAGAATCCTCTTCCTGCAATTGCCCGGCGCATTGCGGAAGGGGTCGGAGGGGTGCCGCGCGTGGTATTGTGCCTGGCTCCCTCGCTATTTGCGCAGCGTATCGTCGAACTGCCGCTGACCGATCTGCGCAAGGTTCGCGAGGTTTTGCCGGCGCATCTGCTTGGCGAGATGGTACTATCCCCCGAGGAGGTGGTCTTTGAAGCGCTGCCGGCCTCTGGTGGGTCATACCTGGCGATCTGGGCCAAGAAAACAGAAATGGTTCAGGCCATCGAAATATTCAAGTCGGCAGGAATCGAACCGCAGATTGTTACCTCGGATCCCTTCTCGTGGTGCCTGCTACCTGGCATTTCCCCCGATGTTGTCGTGTGTGACGGAGATGCCCTTGTGGTCATGGCAGAAGGTCGGATATCCTGCATGCGGGCGCTTGAAGCCGGTGATGCCCTTGCTCAGGTGGCTGCAGCCCTGTCGGCTCTGGAGCTTTCGGAGGTCGCGCTGCCGCCGGGAATGGTTGTGTTCGGCGGCCTCGCGGAGACATCTGCGTCAGCGCACAATCTGCCGCTGACGGTGGAGTCCCTGGAATTGCCCACGGAGCTGGCTGCGATTTTCAAGACGGACGCGGTTTTTCAGCAACTGGCGGGACTGTATGCCGTTGCATCTGCCTGCCACGGCGGTGAGCTGGCTGATTTCCGCCGCGGTGATCTGGCCTGGACAGCGGGCGATGCCAGACAGCGCAAAAAACTGTTCCTGACGGCCGCCCTGACCGTCCTTGTCGTCATACTGCTCTTTGTCTCAAAGGGGCTGCAGTACCGCGCAGCCCAGACGGACATCGCATCGTTGAACAAGTCCATCTCGGTCGTCTATCGTGAAGTTTTTCCCGCACGCACCAAGGTCGTGGATGAACTTGCCGAGGTCAGAGGTGAAATTAAAAAAATGGCCGGTGCCGATAATTCGCGTGGTGCTCTGGACGTTTTCCGGCTGCTGGCCGAGGCAAAAGGCGCCACCATCAACGGGTTGTACGAGGCCGAACTGGAGGGGAACGCTCTGCGCGTGAAGGGTGACGCTCGCTCGTCCCAGGCTGTCAGCGATTTCAAGTCGGCACTGTCTGCGGTGGCGACATCCGTCGAACTGGGCGAGGTAAAGAGTCGACCGGACGGCACGGTAACTTTTTCACTCTCAGCTGTAATCAGGGAGACTCAAAAATGAGATTTGCTGCCAACATAGTGGATGCGTGGAATAATCTGGACCGCCAGAGTCGGTTGTGGGCGGGATATACTGTGATCGGTTTGCTGGCGGCTGCTCTTCTGTGGTCGGCGCTGGCGGCGAAAACCTCAGCTCTTGAACAAAAGCGCGCTGCCCGCGAAGCGGTGCTCAAAGAACTGATGCCGCTCAAGGTAGCCTACCGCACTGCAAAAATGTCTGCCGATCAGTTGATGGGTCGTATGGCATCTACCCGCCCTGACGATACACCGGCCAAAATTATCGAGGAGATCGGTATTCGCGGCAAAGGTGTGAAAATCGTTCCGCTCAAGAGTGGAGAAAAAAACGGCGCTGTCGAGGAGATAGCCGACGTCCGCATCGAGGGCTTGACGGCAAATGAGGCGGTCAACCTCATATACCGACTGGAGAAAGGGAGTCGGCCCGTAACACTCAAAAAAGTCAATCTGCGCGTGCGTTTTGACGACCCGGCACGATGTGACCTTGCCATGACGGTCGCCCTTCTCAAACCGGCGACGGTAACAGCTAAATGACATCTTTCGGTGTCGTCGCGCTTTGGATCGCACGAGTGGTTGCCCTGTCGGTTCTGTTTGTCTGCGGAGTCTATTTCTTTTTTCCTGCGCAGAGAATTGAATCCGAAATAATGAGGGCGCTGGAGACTCAACGCTTCAGCATTACTCCTGGCCTGCACAAGACGTTTCTGCCTGGCTTGGGGTGGGAAAGACCGGTCATCTCTTCCGATAAGGGTGCATTGGCCCGCTGTGACCGACTGCGGCTGCACCCCTGTCTCCTGCCGCTGCTGAGCGGACGATTCGTGCTCAATGCGACCGCGTTGCTGGGGGAGGGGAGGCTTGACGCCGACTACGGCGTAACCGGTAAACAGGCGCTCAAGCTGCATATACAGGGTTTAGGGCTGGGTGACATCCCCTTTTTCAAGACCGTGCTGGGGGCTCGGGCCGGCGGTACCCTCTGGAGCGAGGGGAGTTTTACACGAGGTGCCAAGGGGCTTAATGGAGAGCTGAAACTTGAGGTGCAGCATCTTGAACTCTCCGGTGTCAAACTGGGGGCGTTTCCCTTGCCCGATGTGGTTAATCTCCATTCCCAGGGGATGGTGCGGGTTACTGATGATAAAGCGCGCCTGGAGAGCTTTACGCTCCAGGGCGATGCTGTCTATATGCGCCTGTCGGGAAATCTCCCGATCGGACCCACCGCAGTGAACGCCCCGCTCGATCTGGTACTTGAGATCATGCCCAAACCTGCATTTCTGGATAGTCAGAAGCTGGTTTTTCTCATGCTCAGCAAGTTTATGGTCTCACCGGGTGTGTACCGGGTCCCTGTCAGGGGGACGCTATTGGCTCCTGAAATTCTTTAACCCCGAGGCTGAGACTACTATGAAAAGCAGATTAATGACGCCATGAAGATCGGCCTGATGGGGGGAACATTCAATCCGATCCACTCTGCTCACCTGCGCATAGCGGAAGAGGCCCGTGAGCTGTGCGGACTTGACCGTATTTTTTTCATCCCGGCCGCAGATCCTCCTCACAAGCCACTTGCCGGCGAGACCCCTTTTTCCCGGCGGTGTGAAATGGTCCGTCAGGCCGTGGCTGATAATCCCGCTTTCGAACTGTCGGATATCGAAGGGCATCGTGCGGGAAAATCCTATTCAATCGATACGCTCACGGTCTTTAAGGAAAAATTTCCCGGAGATAGCCTGTTTTTTATCATCGGCAGCGACTCGTTTCTGGAAATCGGATCCTGGCATCGCTACGCGGATATTTTTCAGGTATGCAGCCTGATAGTTGTGGAGCGCCCAGGTTTCCCGGCAGTCAGGCAGATCGAGACCCTTCCGGTTGCCATACAGGCGGACTTCAGTTACACTCCTGCAGCTCAATCTGTCCGGCATGTATCGGGGCAATCTGTTTTCTTTTTAAGGGGTTGCCCTCTGGAAATCTCATCGACAACAATCCGCCACCTGATTGCCGCCGGGCGGTCTATAACATATCTTGTGCCTTTAGCAGTGGAGTCATATATCAAAGACCAAAGGATCTATACCGAATGCACGCACATACAACCACGTTAGTCCCGTTTGACAAGCAGAATCTCACATCTTCCGAGCGTGCGCTCAGATGCGCTGAATTGGCATTTGACAAGAAAGCCTACAATATCCGGGCACTGGATATTTCAAAGATTTCTTCTATCGCAGACTACCTGGTGATCATCTCCGGATCTTCCGACAAGCAGAATCAGGCGATTGCTGACAGCATCCGCACCGGTCTCAAGAAATTCGGCAAGGTCAACGACATCGAGGGTGCCCGTGAAGGAAAGTGGATCGTCATGGACTACGGCGATGTGTTGGTTCATATCTTCCACGATGAGCTGCGACGCTATTATGATCTTGACGGGCTTTGGAACCGGGCACCGGAAATGGGGTTGCCTGAACAGATCCGTGATGCGCGCAAGGAATCGGATTTTTGAAACTGAAAATAGTGTGGGTCGGCAAGAGCCGTGACCCCTGGGTCAAAGAGGCTGTGGCTGACTACGCTGGCGGTGTCAGGCGATATGCCCCGCTGGAGCTGGGTGAGGTTCGCGATGAGAAAGGCGCCGAAGCCGAGGAGATGCGCCGCCGTGAGTGTGATCGGCTGGAAAAGCTGATTCCACCCGGCGCGCTGCTTGTCCTGCTCGATGAACACGGCGAACAGCTCGATTCTCCCGGACTGGCCGCTTTTGTCGGCAAACAGCGCGACAGCGGTGTTGGCGAGCTGATCTTTGCCATCGGAGGTGCCTACGGTTTTTCAGAAGAGTTCCGCCGACGGGGAAAATTGCTGGCGCTATCAAAAATGACCTTCACCCACCAGATGGTGCGGGTTTTTCTTCTGGAACAGATATATCGGGCTTTCAGTATTCTGAACAACGAACCGTATCACCATTGATCCGAAAGGATATACCGATGAAAAAACCACTCGTACTGATGATCCTCGATGGCTGGGGGATCAATCCCAATCCGGCCCACAACGCCGTTGCCATGGCAAAAACTCCCAATCTTTCCCGCTACCTGAAAGAATATCCGCACACGGCTATCCGCACCTCCGGCATGGCGGTCGGTCTGCCGGACGGGCAGATGGGGAACTCCGAGGTCGGCCACCTGAATCTGGGCGCCGGTCGGGTGGTCTACCAGGAACTGACCCGCGTCACCAAGTCCATTCTGGATGGCGACTTCTTTACCAACCCGACGCTGCTGGATTGCATTGCCCGGGTCAAAGCCTCTGGTGGCAGGCTGCACCTCTCCGGGCTGCTTTCAGATGGCGGAGTGCATTCCCACAACACGCACCTCTACGCCCTCCTGAAACTTGCCAAACGGGAAGGGGTCGCGGATGTCTTCGTCCACTGCCTGCTGGATGGTCGTGACACGCCGCCCCAGAGTGGTGCTGATTATCTGCTGCAGCTGGAGGCCGAGATTGCGCGGATTGGTGTCGGTAAAATTGCGACGGTGATGGGGCGCTACTACGCCATGGATCGCGACACCCGTTGGGACCGGGTGGAGAAGGCCTATAACGCCATGGTACATGGTCTGGGCGAACTGTGTGTCTCCTCGAAGGATGCCGTTGATCAGAGTTATGCTTCCAAAATATATGATGAATTTGTCGTTCCCGCCGTGGTGTGCGAGCAGGGTGCGCCGGTCGGACAGGTTCTGGACAGTGACGGCTTCATCTTTTTCAATTTCCGCTCCGACCGTGCCCGTGAGATTACCCGAGCCCTTGCTCTTGATGATTTTGACGGATTTGCGCGGCACCATCGACCGAAACTGGCGGGATATGTCTGTCTGACGGAATATGATGCGACGTTTGGACTGCCGATTGCCTTCGAGTCAACGGAATTGAAGAACCTTCTGGGTGGCGTGCTTGCCGAAGCCGGGATGAAGCAGTTGCGCATCGCTGAAACCGAGAAGTACGCACATGTCACGTTCTTCTTCAATGGCGGGATGGAAACTCCCTTCCCGGGGGAAGATCGCGCTCTGATCCCCTCACCGAAAGAGGTTGCTACCTACGATCTCAAACCGGAGATGAGCGCCGTTCAGGTGACGGATAAACTTCTTAAACTACTCGATCAGGATCAGTACGACGTAATCATCCTCAACTTCGCAAACTGTGACATGGTCGGCCACACCGGCATCGAGTCGGCCGCCATAAAGGCTGTCGAGGCGGTGGATGCCTGCGCCGGTCGGGTCGTCGCCAAAGTTCAGGAAAAAGGGGGTGCGGTGCTGATTACCGCCGACCATGGCAACGCCGAGCAGATGCAGGACGAAAACGGCGAACCGTTCACCGCACATACCACCAATCCGGTCTGGTTCGTGCTATTGGATGACAGCCGCACCGGGTTTACATTGCGCGAGGGTGGCCGGCTGGCCGATGTCGCGCCAACCATGCTGAAGATGCTGGGGCTGCCCCAGCCGCAGGAGATGACGGGGGAGAGTCTTCTGTGATGAGTTGCAACCCGGCATAACCGGCGGATTCATATGTCAAACGAGCATCAATTCAGGCCCAAAAAACGACTGCAGCGAATGATGCGCCTCATGGCCCGCATCCGTCCGCAATCCATACCGATCACCTATCGCAGCAACCGCGTGGTGCTCCTCCCCGATGGCCCGACCTTTTTTCAGTCATTCTTTGCCGCTCTCCGCACGGCGCATACCTCCATTCTTCTTGAGTACTACATCATCCATGACGACCATACGGGCAGGATGCTGGCTGATGAACTGGCAGCAGCTGTCAGTCGCGGTTGCCAGGTGGCCTTAATCTACGATTTCATCGGCTGCGTCGAGACCCCTTCTTCCTACTTTAAAAATCTTGCCCGCCAGGGCATAGAGCTGATTCCGTTCAATGTCCCTTCGTTCAGGCGGGGTATTCGCTGGTTTGATAAGCGCGATCATCGCAAAATGATGCTCGTTGACAGCTCCACGGTTTTTCTGGGCGGATTCAACATCGGCGATGAATATTCAGGTCTAACCGGTGAGCGACCCGATTTCAGGGATATGGGCTTTTCAGTATCGGGGAGCGCCGTAAAAGAGCTTGAGAGAATTTTTCTGGAAACCTGGAGTATGGAGCGCAGCGGGGCCCTCGAACTACAGCAGGAACTCAAAGGGATCGAGGACAGCCCTGCACGGGGGCGGGCGAGAGTCGTTATTGTCAGCGGTGGACCGCATCACCGCCGCTCCTACATCCGCAGCGCGTATCTGGCAGCTATCGCCTCTGCTTCTGATGAGATCCTGATTGCCACGCCCTATTTTGTACCCGGTGTTCGAGTTCTCCGGTCACTGCTGCGTGCTGCCAGACGCGGCGTCCGGGTTTGCCTGCTGCTGCCCGCACGAAGTGATGTCCCGGCGGTAAGGCTCCTTGGCCGCAGCTACTACGGTGCCCTGCTCATGGCCGGCATCGAGGTATACGAGCTGGAGCGCGATATTCTGCATTCGAAGGTGATGCTGATAGACCAGGAGCGAACCGTGATCGGTTCGGCCAATCTGGACCAGCGCAGCTTTCACCGCAACTTCGAGATCAACTGCATTATCGACAATAACGCATTCGGACGCCAGATCAGAAACATGCTTCAGAAAGACATCTCCGTATCGAAACGCATAGAGCTGGGCGTGCATGAGCGTCGTGGCCTCTTCACCCGAATGCTGGAGCGGATAATCAGATTTTTTGGCTGGTTCCTCTGACGAGCATGGATCGAAACCAGATTCGCACAGCCACCTGCGCCAGCCAGCCTGCGAAGCCGGTTCTGAAAAATGGTTCAAGCCTGTTCAGATAGAATGTGAGGAAAGTGGGCCGCACGTCAGCCGGGCTCATCCCCTGCCTGAATGTACGTCGGACGTCCAGCCAGAAGAACGGCTGCCAGGCGTTGGCAGAGATATGACATCCCGTGTCATGCCAAAAGTTTCGCAGCCAGTAATCCGGTTTATCTGCAAGTAATGCGCGGATGCCATCAAGAAAAGGAGCCAGGTTCAGCTTTCCACTTTCTGACGAGGCAAGATAGAGTCCCGGCAGGGTGGAGAAAAACTCTGTCCAGCCGACGCCAACGGCGTTGGCAATGATGGCGTTCACAACCTGCCGCTCGTAGAGTCCTTCCTGCTCAAATCGGCGGGCAGAGGTTATGATCTCAACCGGTATCAGCATCCATCGGCCATTCCGGGCGACCGCCTCAGCCAGTCGAATATCCTCCAGAAACGGCAGCGAGGTGTAAAAGCCGCCCAGTTGATCGAAGGTCGTGCGGGTGAGCAGGAATCCCTGGTCGCCTCGTATGCAGTCGCTCCGGTTTAACCGCGCCTTGGCTTCGTAGAAAAAGTAGGCCAGAGAGGGGAGGCTGCTTTTCCGGTGGAACTGCAGGCCGAAGCGGGCGGCGAGGGCTTCGGCCGGGTTATCAGGCTCGAACCGGAAGGCCGAAACCGCAGTGCAGAGGGCTTCATTATGGACAAAGCGTGAGTCGGCGTGCAGGAACAGCAGCAGATCGCTGGTGGCAGAGAGAACTCCGGCATTCATCTGGCACCCTCTGCCCCGGGGAGCGGTGATGGTTCTTACGGTATGGGGGAAAGCTGCCGTCTGTTCCCGGATCAAACGCAGCGAACCGTCGCGGGAACCACCGTCGCACAGGATGATTTCAATCGGGATGCCGCGCTGTTCTGCAAGACAGTTTAACAGACCGGTAAGTTCAGACTCTTCGTCAAGGATCGGGATGATGACGCTTATGTCAGGTTTTACAGGGTTCATGGGCGGGTGACAGTGTATCGTACTGACGAAGATTTGCAATCCGAAGATGGGTATGGCCTGGTTGATACCCATTGCCATCTGGATCTCGAACCGCTCTGCTCACAACTCCCGGCACTGCTTGACGAGGCCCGTCGGGCCGGAGTGACGGGCCTCGTCGTCCCCGGGGTACATCCGAAGGGATGGGAGCAGTTGCTCCGCGTGGCTGAACAACATGCCGGGGTGTACCCGGCCTTTGGCATTCATCCCATGCACGCCGATACCGCAACCGATTCGACTCTGTCGCGGCTGGCAGAATATGCAACCCGGGGCGTTGCCATTGGCGAAATCGGCCTTGATTCGACCTGTGTCGTCCAGATGGATTGCCAGGAACGGGCATTCCGTGATCAGGTGCGGCTGGCTGTTTCACACAAGTTGCCGGTTCTCCTTCACTGCCGCAAAGCCTTTCAGAGGACAATCCGGATCTTGGAGGAGGAGGGAGCCTGTGAGATGGGCGGCATCATGCATGCGTTCTCCGGGTCGCCCGAAATGGCGAAGGAGTTCATCCGGCTCGGTTTTGTCATCTCGCTGTGCGGCACCGTGACGTGGCAAGGAGCGACCCGTCCGGTTCGTCTGGCCCGCGGGATCCCCCTGGAGAGCATCGTACTGGAAACCGATGCCCCCGATCTTTCGCCGCACCCTTTCAGGAACCAGCCCAACCGGCCGGCATGGCTTGTGGATGTGCTGGCACAGGTGGCAGCTATCCGTGGCGTTTCGGCAGCTTGTCTTGCACGGACAACTCGGGAAACGTCCCGACGTATCCTCAAAATACCGATTATTTCCTGAGAGCTGTCTTTTTCCCTCATTGTGTGGTAGTATCCTGCCCGGCCTATCTATCTGAATGCTGGAGAGTGTCATGAAACGATTGCTGACGTTGATTTTTGTTGCCATGGCTGGCCTGGCCGGATGTACGATGTTTACTGCCTGGCATAGTATTCCACCTCCCGGTGGATGCGACCAGTGCCACACCGCACCGATTGGCGGGGACTGGCAGCTCAGCTATAAGGCGGCAAATATAGCCGATGAGCGCGGTCGGCAGGCATTTCAGACGCCGGAATATAATCTTGCTGTCACAGGGAAGCCGGAATCTCCGATTGAAATGAAAAAGGTCGAGGAGTCCCGGTGCTTTGAGTGTCACAGGTCTCCCACACCTTCGCATCGTGAGAGAAGGGGCCGATTCCATCACTGATGGAAAAATCAGACATGATGCGCAGCAGCTGATCCCGCGCCAGCCCCACTCTTCCCGGCTCTGCACCCCTGCCATGTCCCGCGGCGCCTCAACTCGTTGATCACTGCGTACCACATCTGGTTGTTTTTCAATCCCCAGCGTGGCGCAACGCAGATATCCAGCGGCGCCGAACCATAGAGACGCTGGATTGTGATCCTTTCCGGCAGCAGCTCTATAAAATCCGCAGCCGCAGCGACATACACCGGAAGCGTCAGCGGCACGAACTCACCGCGCCGGTGCATTTCCGCCAGTTCAGTCCCTTCAACGGCATGCAGCTGATGCAGTTTGATGGAATCTATGGGAAGCGACGCCATCAGCTCGGCAGTTTCCAAAAACGCATCGATCGTCTCTCCGGGGAATCCGCAGATCAGATGCGCGCAAATGTCAAAACCCCGTCCTGCCGCACGCCGCACAGCCTCCACAAATTCCTCCAGCGTATGTCCCCTGTTGATACGAGCCAGGATGGCGTCATCCCGGGACTGCAAACCCAACTCCAGACAGACGTATTTTGTCCGTGCGATGGTGGTCAGAAGCTCCAGGGCCTCCTCGGACAGCGCATCAGGCCGCGTGCCAACTGAAATACCGAGCACGTCGGGATGATCCAGGGCGCGGCGATAGAGGTCTGCCAGCAGATCGGCCGAGCCGTAGGTGTTGGTATACTTCTGAAAGTACACGATGAATTTTTCAGAACCGAGGCGCTGCCGGTGGTAGGCAATGCCATGTCTGATCTGCTCTTCAAGGGGTATGGCCGGCTGGGTGTCCCTGGGAGAGAAAGAGACGTTGTTGCAGTAGATACAGCCGCCGACCCCCTTGCTCCCGTCCCGGTTGGGGCAGGTGAAACCGGCATCGACGTTGACTTTGCTGACCCGGCAGCCGAAGCGGCGACGCAGGTAATGGCCGTAAGAATGGATTCCAAGATCGGGGTGGAGTATGTCAGGGGGTGATGACATGGTGTCCCATCGCATCAATCAGGGTTTTGGCCTCGCGCTGCGGATCCGGAGCGGCGATGATAGCGGAGATCAGGGCAATACCAGCCGCCCCGGCGGCCTTGAGATCATCGATTGATTCGGCGCATACTCCACCCAGGGCAAATACCGGAATAGTAAGGGCTCGCGCCGTCTCCGCCAGTCTGCCAAGCCCCAGCGGAGCACCATACCCGGCTTTAGAGGGGGTATGGTAGACCGGCCCGAAGGTTACAAAATCAGCGCCATCTGCCTCCGCACACAGCGCTTCGTCCACGCCATGAGCCGAATAGCCGATCAGCCTGTCCGGTCCCAGGAGGCATCGGACCTCGGCAACCGGTCGGGATCCTGCACCCAGGTGGACGCCGTCCGCTTTGACGGCCAGCGCAATCTCCACGTGGCTGTTTATAAACAGCCTGGCTGAGAATTGCCTGGTCAGGGCTCGCACTGTTCGGGCAAGTTCCAGCAGATCATAATCGGGAAGGTCTTTTTCGCGCAACTGGACGGCACGGACTCCACCCCGCAGAGCGGCAGCAACAACGGCAGGGAGTTCCCTCCCTGCCGTTTGTGTTCTGTCCGTTATCAGATACAGGTTGAAGTCAACCAAGCAGGCCCTCGATCGGGCTGGATGCCGTGGCGTAGAGCTTGCGGGGTATCCGCCCCGCTTTGTAGGAGAGTCGTCCGGCGATCACCGCCAGCTTCATTGCCTCGGCCATGGCGATCGGGTCCCGCGCGCCGGCAATGGCGGTGTTCATCAAAACGCCTGAACATCCAAGCTCCATTGCGATAGCGGCATCCGAGGCCGAGCCGACACCCGCATCGACTATGACCGGTATGGTGATGTTTTCAAGGATAATACGGATATTGTAGGGGTTTCGGATCCCCAGGCCGCTGCCGATGGGTGCACCCAGGGGCATCACTGCTGCACAGCCGATATCCTCAAGCTTGCGACAGACGATCACATCGTCACTACAGTAAGGCAGTACGGTGAAACCTTCCGCGACCAGTACCTTTGCGGCCTTGAGCAGTTCTTCATTGTCGGGAAAGAGGGTCTTTTCATCGCCCAGCACCTCAAGTTTGACAAAATCGGACATGCCCGCTTCCCGAGCCAGGCGGCAGGTTCGGATGGCGTCGTCAGCGGTATAGCAACCAGCCGTATTGGGCAGCAGGGTGTATCGTTTCGGATCGATAAAATCCAGCAGTGATTCTTTGCTGCGATCCAGGTTGATCCGCCGCACGGCAACGGTTATGATCTCCGCACCCGATGCTTCGAGAGCCTGGGCTGTCTGCTGGAAGCTTGCGTATTTGCCGGTTCCCACCATGAGGCGTGAGTTGAACGCCCGCCCGCCTATTATCAGCTTGTCACTGTCCTGTCTCATCGACATCTCCCGTACCCCCGCCTACAAAGTGAACAATCTCGATTGTGTCCCCAGGAAGCAGGGTGTGAGAATCATACGATGCCTTGGGAACGATTTCCATATTGGTCTCAACCGCCACCCGTTCACGCCCGATCTGCAACAGTGCCAGAAGTCCGGCAACGGTGGAAGCATCCTCAATATCCATAACGTCACCGTTCACGGTGATCCGCATACTTCCTCCAGAAACAGAAAAAACCGCAGAAGCGGCTTGTGGGTGTGATCCGTGCGCTTCCCTCCGCCGGCATTACCCGGATCAGGTACTAAGGGTCGCGGCTCGTGTGCCGCTCTCAGTCGAAACTCCCCCAGCGTTTGGAACAAACTAGATGATACGCGGTGTCCTGTCAATCTCATTTATACAACATTCGCTGAAATACTCCGAAAAATGAGTGGTACTTGTTAACGATTGTGGTATATTTCTGGCGTATTTTGATGCTTCTTTCAAAATATGCCAGAAATGGATCGGGGAAAAATGGCCATGCATGAGCAGGCTCGACAGGGGGGCTACCGTATATCATGTGCAAAAAGATTTTTATAGGCGCAACCGGACAGCATTGCGGGAAGACCACTATCAGCCTGTCATTGATGCATCTTGCCGGCAAAAAATACCCCCGCGTCGGATTCGTCAAGCCGCTTGGCCCCAAATGCATCGAATACAAAGGGCTGACCATGGACATGGACGCTGCCATGATTGCCGGTGTCTACAATCTGGAGCATGATGCCCGCCTCATGTCCCCTCTTACGCTGACTCCCGGATCAACCCGTCAGTTCCTTGACGGATGGGTTTCTCCCGACTATCCGCGTGATACCATACTCAAGGCTGTTCGTGAACTTGAATCAAAAAATGACTTTCTGATCATCGAGGGGGCGGGTCACAGCGGTGTCGGTTCGGTTGTGGGAATGAACAACGCACACATTGCAGCTCTCACCGAGGCTCCCGTGCTCATGGTCACCGGTGGCGGCATCGGGAGCGTCATCGACGCCGTGGAGCTGAATCTCGCGCTCTACAAAGAGACCGGGGCTGACGTACGATTCATCATGTCCAACAAACTGGTCCCCGCAAAGCGTGAGCGGTCGCTGGCCTATCTCCGCAAAGCGTTTGCGCACAAGAATATCATGGTAACCAGCGCGTTTGATTTTTCACCGATTCTGGCAGATCCGACCCTGCAGCACGTATCCGAGCTTGTGGGGATACCCCTCAAGGGGGATGCAGAAGAGCGCCGCCGCATCTGCCACACGATTCAACTGGGCGCTGCTTCGTCGCAGCGTGTCATCGACCACCTGGGAGACTCGACCCTCCTGATCGTAACCAGCTCGCGCGACGAACTGCTGGTGACAGCGTCGGCCCTCTATCATATCCCTGAATACAAACGCAAGATTGCCGGGATGGTTATTGCGGGTCATGTCCCGGTCTCCGATATAACCCAGCGCATTCTTGATGACAGCCTCATCCCCTATATGCGCTACGAGGAAACTTCGTCCGAAGTTTTTTATCAGTTGCGGGAGCATGTCTCCAAGATCGGACCGGACGACCGGGAAAAGATCGATCTGATCAATTCAATTGCCGAACAGTATATCGATTTTGCCACCATTGACTCCATGTTGTGAGTTCCGCACGGTATTCGCGGCGCCTGAAACGGCAAAAAGGTCTTGACTTTACTGGATTTTTACTATTTATAGATACTCTTTCGACACGTACGGGGACCCTACAAGGTAGATAGATGATATTTCTGACCCGAATGGACAAGCAGGAGATGTACATTAACCCCGATCATATCGTCAGCATCGAAGAGACGCCCGATACGGTCATTGCCCTCTTCAACGGTCACCACTTTATTGTAAAAGAATCGGCAAAAGTAATTATCGGCAGGATCGTTGCCTTTCGCGCCCGGGTTATGCGGCGTTCTGGTAGCAGTGCTCCCAAACGTTATCTGGAGAGAAGCAGAAAAAGCCTGTTCCGCAGTGTCACCCTTAATCGTGAGGCTGCATATCCGGGTACTCTGGATGAGCAGGCTCGCAGCCCATTCCACAGCAGGGAATCCTAGATATGGATTTAGCAACTATAATCGGACTGGTGATGGGTTTTGGAGCCGTTTTTGGCGGTGCTGCCCTTGAAGGCGTTCACCTCAAGGCACTTGTCCAGCCAACAGCCGCAATGATCGTGCTCGGCGGCACATTTGGCGCCACGTTTATCTGTTTTCCTCTCCCCGCAATCATTGCCGCATTCAAGGACGTGAAGATCGCGTTCCTCCCTAACAAGGTTGACCACGAGGGGGTCGTCAAGGATATCATCAACTACGCCACCAAGGCTCGACGAAACGGCCTGATCTCTCTGGAGCAGGAAGCCCAGGCGGTCAAGGATCCGTTTATAAAAAAAGGGATTTCCCTGGTTGTTGATGGCATCGATCCTCAAAAGCTGCGCGAAACCCTTGAAGCCGATATCATGGCCTTTGAGGAACATAGCAAGCACAGTGTGGAATTTTATGAAGCTGCCGGCGGTTTTTCACCCACCATCGGCATTATCGGAGCCGTGCTCGGCCTGATTCACGTCATGGGCAACCTCTCAGACAGCTCCAAGCTGGGCGGCGGTATCGCCGTGGCATTCGTCGCAACAATCTACGGTCTGATGGTTGCCAACATAATCTGCCTGCCCATCGGCACCAAGCTCAAGATCCGAATGAAAGAAGAGGTGTTGCGGCGGGTCATGATCCTGGAAGGGTTGATTGCGATCCAGAACGGCGAGAATCCGCACTTTATCGAGCAGAAGCTCAAGGCCTTCACCGGCGACCACTGAATAACCAGCCATGGCACTCAAGAAAGAACCTGAAAAGCATGTTAACCACGAGCGCTGGCTGGTGTCCTACGCCGACTTTATCACCCTGCTGTTTGCTGTTTTTGTCGTGCTCTATGCCATGGGTCAGACCGACAAAAAGAAGACCGAGGAGGTCATAGCATCCCTGCAATCCTCATTCGGCCTGGCCAGCATCGGCTCTCCCACTCCGAAAATCAATGTCATCCCCTCAAAAGCTATCAGCATCATTCCATCTCTCAAACCGGAAGTATCCATCAATCCGGTTCCCCGGTCAGGGCGCTCGCTGGCTCGTGTTCGCGCTGATGAGAAGGATTTTCGCCAGATAAAGTCCTCTATCGAAGCCTATCTGATAAAGCAGGGCGCCCAGAACAAGGTGTCGCTGAACATCACCCGCCGCGGCTTGATTGTCAGTCTGAAAGAAGCCGGTTTCTTCGACTCAGGCCAGGCACATATCAGGTCCGATGCCTACGAACTGATCAACACCATCTCCGATGTCCTGACGCAGTATAACAATCCGATGCGGATTGAGGGACATACCGACAACGTCCCCATCAACACCACGCAATTCCCATCCAACTGGGAGCTTTCCACCGCACGGGCCACCAACGCCCTCAAATACCTGATCAAGCATTTTGATGCGGATCCGGATAAAGTCTCGGCCACCGGTTACGCTGAATTTCGACCGCTCGCCGATAACGGAACCTCTGAGGGGCGCGCCAAGAACCGACGCGTTGACATCGTCATGCTTACGAGCGACGGCGAACGCGGTGAGCCGTAGTAGCTCAAACATTATCATTCCTGCCGGTGTCCACGGTACGAATGAGAGCACGCTTTGTGGTCTGCTTTGACCTAAAAACGTAATTATGGTCCTGATGCTATTGTCAGCGTGATCCCGATCACCAGTAGATATTCTACAGAGATGCCCTCAAATAAGCCCCTAATAAAGTTCAATCGATTTAACAGCAGGTTACATGATCTGTTAGGCAGGGATGATATCAAAATGATTTTATAACTACCTGATTCGCTTTGCCTTCGCCCTGGCATTGATGATTTCAGCCAGCTCTTCCCGGCTATCCTTGATCGCTTTGATGCGTCTACCTTCAGCCGCTTCCCACGCCTGCGCACGCCGTTCCACCAATCAGCACATACCTATCTGCAAATGGCGCAAAATGTGCTTTGAACCGCTCAATGCCTCTCACCATAAGACTTCCTCCATCATCTTTTCGAGAGCGGACTGCACCCGCTCATCAACGTTATCCTGCAAGCTCAGGTAAAGAGAGAAGCGATCAACCACGTCATCTTCTTCCTTAAATAGGAGCGGCGAATAATTCCATATTTCAACTTCATTCGACTGCGGTTCCGCAGCCGGCAGCTCCACGACAGCATTAGTAAGCTTCATCGATTTCCAATCGTCCAGGCTCACCGCATATACCGGGATAGAAGGAGGCACCAGCAAGGTAAAGTGCGCCAATGCCGTCAACCCCGCGGGAAGCCCGCTCCACTTCTGCTCAAGGAGACGAATAATTGTCCGTTTCTTTACAGGACTGCGCATGAACTCTTGTGATCTTTGCCACAAGTCTTTTTTCCCGTCGCTAAAACGCAGCACTCTTTCCCGCCCCTCCGTGACCACTTCTCCCAGCCCGAGGGACGCCAATTCATCAAAGGCCCGCGTTAGCGTCATCACCGTATATCCTAGCTGGTTTGCCAGCCGGGATGGCGTGTAATCTTTTGGTCCGTGCAGTAGCGCATGCAAAACAACTGCTTGAGTGGAAGGGCTCAACTTGCCGGGAGCGGCTGACCGAATTTGCCTGAAATGTTCCCGAAGATCGATGCCGAGCATCGGAAGATACATCTGATTGCCGGGCACCACAAAAGGGACTTTCTGCTCGATTAGGCGCTTGCGGTTGTAG
>CAIPTY010000055.1 GCA_903868145.1 uncultured Desulfuromonadales bacterium
AGTCAGGTATGTCTGCTGCTCGGGATTGATGGGGGTGGTGAGGCAGAGTTCAGTCATCCCGATGATCCCGTTCATGGGGGTGCGGATCTCATGGCTCATGTTGGCAAGAAACATGCTCTTGGCACGGTTCGCTGACTCGGCTACGGCGATGGAGTCGCGCATATCACGAAGATAACGACGAATACCGGTGAAAAGAAGTATGAGTGTTGCCCCCGAAATGAAAACCAGAAAAGAGAGAGACCATTGTGCTGTGCGCAAGGAACCGGCCTCTATTACCTTGGCGTAGGCGAAAACGTTATAGCCATCCTTGCTCTGCTGGCCGTGCGACAACATGAAGGCGTGTTCGTTGTTCGGGAGGGTGATGGCCGGATATGAGATAAACCGTTCGCCGAAATTGCCGATTTTCAGGGTGGAAAAATCACGTCGCTTGTATTGTTTTTCCCGTGTTTCAGGAGTCATCCGGAAAACCGGGGCATCAGCAAGGGCAAGGTGTTCAAGTGTCTTGTCGCTGGAAAGGATGATTACACCCGCCGCATCGGTCACAAAGCAGTTGAAGCGGCTGAACCACTGAGACAGTTTTAGAATATCGATCTTAACGGTTACCACGCCGATTATCTTCTCCCCGTCATATATGGGAGCGGAGAAAAACAGGCCGGGAACATTGGTTTGACGGCCGACCGCATATTGTCTGCCCCGCTTGCCTGACAGCGCGCCTGTGAAGTACGCACGGTCAGAGTAGCTGATACCGACAAATGATTCGGGCTGGTCATAATTGCTGCTGGCAATGCAGAGGCCATTGGGAGCCAGTACCCAGATGACATCCACATCCAGATCCTTTTTCTGGGTGGCCAGGTGTCGGTTAAGCGCTGTTATGTCATGGCGGGAGTTGAGGAACGAACGTCCGGCTCCGGGAGAGGTTATCCCCTGCAGTGATTGAGCGCTGATCGAACGCAGGGCGGTTATGACCGCTATATTGTCGGCAACGGTTGCCGGAGCGACATTCAGAAATGACAGGGAACGTTCAAAATGGTACGTGACGGCCGAGGCTGTCTGATCCAGCTCCAGGGAATATCTCCTTAGATCGGTTTCAAAACGCTTACTGGTGAAAATTGAAACGGCCAGACAGGAGATGAGGAACCATGCGCTGAGAAGCAGCACGACAGGAAATAATGACTTGGAGGCGAAAATATCCAGATAACGAGACACAGATGGCTTCTGCGAGCCGATGGAATTCTTCGCGTCTGCTACCACTGACGGATTATTACCGACCCGCCTGGTCATCAGATCCACTGAGAAAGATCGACAAAATTGGAATGATCTTCCGTAACATCCTTCAGATTTTCCCGTATTTCCACAAATTCATGGATATTGTTCAAAAACAGATCCAGAAGCTTCGGGTCAAAGAACTCACCACGCCCCTCCTCCATAATGTTTTTTGCCATTTCCAGCGGGAAGGCTTTCTTGTAAGGGCGTTCCGAGGAGAGAGCGTCAAACACATCAACGATTGAAACGATCCGGGCGAATACGTGAATATCCTCCCCCTTCAGCCCCGAAGGGTAGCCGCTGCCGTCCCATTTCTCATGGTGCTGCAGGGCGATGATGCCCCCTGCGTCTATGACGGGGAAGCGTTCCGCATCGGACAGGATTCTGCCGCCGATCTCGGTATGCAGTTTCATGATGCTGAATTCAATCTGGTCGAGTTTGCCCGGTTTGAGCAGAATCTTGTCAGGAATACCAATCTTGCCTACGTCGTGCAGGGGGGACGCAAAATGGAGTATCTCACACTGTTCACTGGGGATGCCGACCAATTGTGCCAGGCACTTGGAAAGTTCGCTGATCCGGTGGGTGTGCATACCGGTTTCGGTATCGCGGGATTCAGCCGCTCGGCCCAATCGGAGCGAGATCTCGTACTCGGCCTCAAGGGACAGATTGAGGGCCTTTTGCAGGGCGGCGGTCTTCTTGACGACCTCGCCCTCCAGATAGCTGTTCATACCCTTTACTTTGTCGGAAAGTTTTTTGCTGCGGACATGATTCATGACACGCAGTCTCAGTTCCTCCGGGTTATAGGGCTTGGCGATAAAATCATTGGCCCCCAGAGCCAGTGTGCGGGTCACCTCGCTTGCGCCTGCGGTGACGACGATAACGGGGATATCACGCCATTCCATTTTCTGCTTGATGTGTTTAATCGTCTCATAGCCGTCCATGACCGGCATGACCAGATCCAGAAGGATAACATCGATATGCGGATTCTTCTCCAGTAAATCCAGCGCCTTCTGGCCGTTTTCAGCCTTGAGGAGACTACAGTCTATTTCGGACAGCATGAGCTCGAGCATCTCGAGATTCATGCAATCATCGTCAACAGCCAGGATGGTAAACTTATCAAACATGACGGATTCCCCCGTTATTCCAATTCCATATCAAGGCCCTATCTTCGTTGGCTCGTCTTCGGCAGCTCAACGTACGAGAAAGTACGCCTCGCCGCCTCAATCCTCGCCGCCTTGATATCATCCTTGATCTGGAATTGGTATTACTCCATGTCTTCTTAATTTCTGCCGGGAACGCCCAGTCCATGTTTATACAAATCGTCCTTCAGGCTCTCTCTGTTGAACGGCTTGACTATGTAGTCGTCACACAGATTCTCCAGCAGAAGATCAGCTTTATCCCAGGCTGAATCGCTTGCGGTGATGACAAAAATTTTGGAACGAACCCCCACGTACACCGAATCTATCCTCTCAAGCTCCCGAATCTTTCTGATGAGCGCGATCCCGTTCATTCCCGGCATTATCAGATCGACACACAAAAGATCATATGGTTTCCCCTCCAGTTGCGCCTTTTCAAAAAGGCGCAGCGCCTCATTGCCATTTTCCGCAACATCGCAGAGGGCAAACTCGCTGAGAAACGCCTGCAGCATATACCTGCCCATCTCTTCATCATCAACAATCAAGTACCGTTCCATTGATTCACTCTCCTGATATAAATCTGTGATTGACCCGTATAGCGGGAATTCTGTTAAGAGTCTGACGACACGCTACCGCGCGACATGGAGCTTAAACTCCCTCAACTCATCCTTCAGTTGGTTGAGGAGTTCTGCCTCCCTGTCCCTTCTTCCGGCCCGTGCGTCCGCTTCCATCGCAGCAGCCGTCTCACGCATCCTGCGGGCTGAAA
>CAIPTY010000056.1 GCA_903868145.1 uncultured Desulfuromonadales bacterium
AGATGGATTGAGGGGGTTTTCAGCGAGTATGATGGCATGAGGGAGGATTTGAAGATGCCACAATTTTGCGTATAACTTAGAGAGCGGGGGCCTTTAAAAATGAATTGTTTGCAAATCGGGAGTTATATATCGGACTTAGCTCCTCTCTTACGGCCAGATATATAGCCGTAACCTATTGATTCTAATGGCTCAGAATCCCGTGTCCATAACCAAAGAAGTGATTTATAAAAATCCTTTTCAGTAACGCCGGTTGTTCTCAATAGCCCAGCATCACCATTTGGACTTGATTTTTCTCGTTATTAAGACTATATGTGTGCAAAGTTTTGAACAGATGGGTGAATTGATGACTTTAACCGATGGGGGTAGATTTTGGGGTATCTCCTATTTTTACAATTATAAATAGCCTGTTAATTCAGAGCATTACATCATCAGTTAGAACGGCTCTCTCGCCATTTAACAATCCAGAGAAGTCCAGTGAAGACCAGAAACCCGTTAGAAATAGCGGGTTTTATCTTTTTTATTGTCCAGCTTCGTCTGTTTTGACACAGCCAAATCCAAGGTTTTTGGGTACAGTTTTTCAGGTTAATTGTACCCGAAACAAAATGGATATACTCAAAATGGAGGGAACTCCATGTAAGTCTCTCTTCGCACATCCGCCTTAAATGCGGGTTTAATAAAGCCCTGAACCTTCAGATTGCATTCATGTATGTCCTTAAAATCTCACCAGTAATGCAGTTGATAGTTTCAATTTCGCTTGCGTAGCCTGCTCCAAGGTACTGGCATGCCTGTAGGATCTTGCCCCATTTTTCAGCAGATGCATAATTGCTGGCCGATCGTTATGTAATTTGATATATAAGGATATGCATTGTATTGTAGTAATTACCCGTTTAATATTGATATTTGTCATTCGGCATCTTGGCATGCATTGTGTAATTATGATCGACTGATGAACGTGGGGGAGTGGGTCGTGAAAACACCAGCATCAGTTTCTAACACCGGAATTTCCGGCAGTTTGTGGATCCATCGCCAGCAGAGTGAATTCCTGGGCGGTGAACGAACCAACCTGCTGGAAAAGATAGACGAACTCGGCTCGATCACCAAAGCGGCCAAGGCTGTCGGAATCAGCTACAAAACTGCCTGGGATACGGTCAATATGATCAACAACCTGGCTGAAAAACCGCTGGTTGATCGATCAGCCGGAGGTAAAGGCGGCGGTGGCACGAGTCTGACCGCTGAAGGTAAAAAGGTAATTACCCAATTTAAAACCATCCAGGAAGAGCATCGCAAATTTCTGGACAACCTGGAAGGAAGGCTCGGGGATACCGAAAGCCTGTACAAATTCTTACGGAGGATTTCCATGAAAGTCAGCGCCCGCAACACATTTGCAGGCAGTGTAACAGCCATTACCAAAGGTGCCGTAAACGCAGAAGTAACATTATCCCTGAAAGGTGGCATTCCTCTGACAGCCGTTGTCACCAATGGCGCTATCGACAACCTGGGGTTGAAGGTCGGCGCTGAAGCCTACGCCATCATCAAGGCCAGTTCCGTCATCATCGGCACCGATCTGCACGACGCCAGGGTCAGCGCACGCAACGTGTTCTGCGGCACTATTGCCAAGATCATCGAAGGCCCGGTCAATACCGAGGTGGATGTGGAGATCGGCGGCGGCAACACCGTCAGTGCCGTTATCACCCATGACAGTTCCATACGGCTTGAACTGAAGGTTGGCGGCCACGCCTGCGCCCTGTTCAAGGCTTCCAGCGTAATCATAGGCGTCAACTGAATTGCACGGCACGACATTCTGTCTTACCGACACTGAAATAGAGCGCTTTATAGAAGAGGACGTTCCTTACGGCGACCTGACGACACACCTGCTGGGTATCGGGGAGTGTCAGGGACGCATAACGTTTTCCACGCGCGAAGAGACAACACTCTGCTGCACGGAGGAGGCGTCTCGCGTTCTACAGAAATGCGGTGCTACGGTAGTTGCCTGCATGCCAAGCGGTACAAAGCTGACTGCAGGAATTGAATTCCTCGTTGCCGAAGGCACAGCACGGGCCCTTCACGCCGCTTGGAAGGTGGCTTTGAATCTGCTGGAGTACGCATCGGGCATCGCTTCACGGACTCAGCGCATTGTCGAAAAAAGCAGGGCAGTAAATCCTGCCATCTCGGTCGTAACAACCCGCAAATCATTTCCTGGCACCAAAAAGATTGCCATCAAGGCCATCACCTCCGGTGGTGCGCTGCCGCACCGTTTGGGACTCTCGGAAACCGTGCTGGTATTTAAGCAGCATACCGCCTTCCTGGGCGGCCTGGAATCGTTTCTGGAGTCGATAGCTGGATTGAAGCAGAAAGCCCGGGAAACTATAATCATTGTCGAAGCGGACACCGCTGAAGAAGCCCTTCTGATTG
>CAIPTY010000057.1 GCA_903868145.1 uncultured Desulfuromonadales bacterium
AGAATGGCAGGGAATGCCTTGCGGCGCTTGAGCAGGGAGAATTCGATCTCGTGCTGATGGACATCCAGATGCCGATCATGAATGGCGAGCAAACGATACAGGAAATCCGTGCGAGAGAAGCAGAAACATCAAGGCACCTGCAGGTGATCTCACTGACTGCGTTTTCCCTGCGGGGTGATAAGGAGCGCTTTATGGAGATGGGTTTTGACTGATATCTTTCAAAACCGCTTGGAGCCGTGGAACTTATGGGCGAGATGAAGCGGGTGGTTGAAATATAACGAAATTCGGTGTAAGTGTTGTCCGCTTAGTGCAGCACTCACAAAGTCACTCCTCATCCGCCCTGTCGGGCACCTTCTCCCGGTGGGAGAAGGGAAATCCTGTTTCCTTGCGCTGCCTGACGGGAAAAGCATGCACGTTACTATCAATGAGCATATCCGCTCGGTACACTTTCCCCCCATTTCCGAAGTCAAGGGTTGGGTCGCGTTGCGGCCTGAAAATGGTCTGGAGCTGATCGACCTGTGTCAGGCTGTGCCAGATTATGCGCCTGCTCCGGAGTTGACTACGCATCTGGCGAGTCTGCTGGATGATCCGTTGACCTCCAAATATTCCCCCGACGAGGGGCTGAGTGAGGTGCGCGACGCACTCTGCGCCTACTATGAACGAAAATATGCCGCTACCGTTTCTCCCGCAAACCTGTGCCTGACCATAGGGGCCAGTCAGGCCTTCTGGCTGGCCATCGTTACACTCTGCCAGGCCGGTGACGAGGTGGTGGTGCAGGCCCCCTGCTACTTCGATCACGCCATGGCGCTGGATATACTGGGCATTCGCAGCGTATTCGCACCTTTTGATGAGTCCGCTGGCGGCCTTCCTTCACCGGAAGTCATAGAATCATTGATTACGGACAAGACCCGCGCCATCCTGCTGGTTACACCCAGCAACCCGACCGGCGCCATCACACCGCCTCCGGCTGTCGACCGATTGTTCGAGCTGGCACAACGTCGGAGGATCGCCCTGATCCTTGACGAAACCTACAACGAGTTCATTCCCGGGGGTGCGAGGCCCCACGATCTGTTTTCACGTCCGGATTGGAGCGATCACTTTGTCCAGATCGCCTCATTCGGCAAAACATTCGCCCTGACCGGCTACCGCGCCGGCATGCTGGTGGCTTCGGGGCAGTTTATCCATCACGCCCTCAAGGCGCAGGACACCATGGCGGTCTGTCAGCCGCGTATTACACAGCACGCTGTCAAGTTTGGAGTGGAGAATCTGGAGGAGTGGGTGGCAGGCAACCGCACGATGATGAGCCGTCGGCACGACCTGTTCCGGGCTGAGTTCATGGTGTCCGGCAATCCGTTTCATCTTGCTTCCAGCGGTGCGTTTTTCGCCTGGGTGCGACACCCCTGGCCGGAGTTGACCGGCCGTCATGCGGCCAGGCGCCTGGTGGATGAGGCGGCCATTCTCTGTCTGCCGGGTGAAGTCTTCGGCTCCGGTCTGGAGGGTTACCTAAGGCTGGCGTTCGGGAATATTCGCGAAGAGCAGATCCCTGAGGCGGTCAGGAGATTCAGGGAGATGGCAACATGATGCTGTCTAACGGGCTTGCGCTCTTATGCTGCTGTATCCCTTTCCACCATCTCCTGCTCTGCGGCTACAAAACGGATAAGTGTTGAACCAGCAGTGAATTTGCAGGTCACATCCTCTATTTTCAGTCCAAGGGACCCCAGTCCAAGGTTCAGTTCTGCAACAATCGGTTTCAGATATTCATCCATGTCTTCTTCCTGCAAGGGAAACGGAGATACAATGTTGGCAGAACTCTTGTACAGTTGCTGCTTGACTACAAATGACAGTTGTTCGTTATGGAGGACAAAATTGTCATATACCAACTGCCACCCAGTCAAATCCATGATGTAACCGAGGTTCAGTGACAGGCGGCAGGAATTCACCCCCCCCTTATCGTCCGGGTAACATATCTCCAGCTTGTACGGCCGATCGAGCAAGCCATAGTGGGGCAATTGAACAATTGTCTGGGATCTTGATGCAAAATCAAACCGATCACGAACGGTCTTCTCGGGGACAAAGAAAACAACTTTGCCATCACGCACTACAACGGAGTTTTTCGGAATATTGATGCGGATCAGCCCTTTGTAGAGAATAAAGACGCACATGGTCATAAAAACAAGTGCTGTCCACCACTGCTCGTTTGAAAGCGTATAAACAACGCCGATCAGAAGCGGTAACAGCAGCATGTAAAATAATATCCGCCCTAAAAACCAGATCATTTTCTGAATCCACATCGGTTACCCCCTATTTGTGCGTTGGTTTTAACACGGTCAATCCTTCAATCCGCTTGAAATCTACCTCATCATACGTGTAGGTGGTGGTAATTCCCTTATCCATGCCCCAGTACGCCATGACCGCATCGGCAAATTTGACATTCTTTTCTTCATAGACTTTAAGTGCGTTTAGAAACACACCTGACAAGTCCACTTTAAGTTGTGGTGTGTTTATGATCGCCTCGGCAAGTTCCCGTATCGATTTCTTCGGGTGCTTGTAGACTTTTTCCAGAACCCAAACGATTTCCATAATAGTGATCGGGATGACATGAAGAACAACCCCATTCTCTGGTGAATTCCGTATCAGGTTTTCAACCGCCTTTGCCTTTAAATCGTCATCCTGAATCAACATGCGAAGTATGGCGCTGGTGTCTATAAACGCTCTATTCATGTGCTCCCACCACGCCTGCGATCCCTTTTTCTCTGATCTCGTCAATTGTCATCCCCATGCTCGGTAAAACCCCTTTGAAGTCAAAGATGGTTTTGCCTCTCCTGAAAACAACCTGCTCACCGTCAGCTTCCATCAGCAGAGTGTCACCTACTTGAATATGCAGTTTCTGGCGCACCTCTTTTGGGAGTGTAATCTGACCTTTTGGGAGAACTTTTACTGCAAGCATATTTAAATTCCTCCTGTATAAATAATTCCTACCAAATTATTATTGTCGGAATAATCTTGATTGTCAAGCAATCAACAGCAGAAGACGACCTTGATATAAACTCCATTGCATAGCGGTTAGGACGGTGAAGAAACCTGACAGTCTGCTGGATTTTTGACTTTTACCGTTTGCCTGAATCACCACTGATGTCTCAGGTTATCCCATTGACGGATTTGCGGCACATCTGTCATATATGAGCAACTTACTCTCCGCCCTCAGGTCATGGACAGGTTGATGGATGTCATTACCACCCACATAAATGCAGATTTTGACTGTCTCGGTGCCATGGTGGCCGCCGCCCGCCTCTACCCTGGCGCACTGCTGGTGTTTTCCGGGTCGCAGGAAAAGGGGGTGCGCGAATTTATCGATCACTATCCCTCGTACCTGCCGATGTTCACACGTGCCAGGGATATTGACCTTGCTGGCATTTCGCGGTTGATCATCGTCGATTGCCAGCAGGCCAGCCGGATTGGCTGTTTTAGCACACTCATCGGGCGCTCCGGTCTTGAGATCCATATTTATGACCACCACCCCGTCACAGAGGCGAGCATTCATCCCGTCGGGGGCCTGATCCGGCAGTGCGGTTCCTCCTCTTCGCTTCTTTCCGGTATTTTCCAGCAACAAAACATCAAACTGACTCCCGAAGAGGCTACGCTTTTGATGCTCGGCATCTATGAGGATACCGGCAGGCTGCTGTTTTCCGGCACGACACAGGCCGATTACCAGGCGGCTGCCTGGCTGCTGGGGCAGGGCGCCCGGCTGGATGTTGTCGCAGAATCTGTTTCCCAGGTACTGACGGGTCAGCAGGTCGAGTTGCTGAATACGCTGCTGAAGAATCTCAAAACCACCAGTATCGACGGCATAACCGTCTCGATTGCCCATGCCTCCTGCGACAGCTACATTGCCGACATCGCCGGGATGACCCATCTGGTGCGGGACATGGAGAATCCGGATGTCCTGTTTCTGGCCGTTGCGATGGAAAAGCGCGTCTGTCTTGTGGCTCGCAGCCGGGTGTCCGAAGTCGATGTGGGCGAGGTGATGCGCTCTTTCGGCGGTGGCGGCCATGCCTCCGCTGCTTCGGCTACGCTGCAGGGACAGTCGCTGAAACAGGTGCTTGCAAAGCTGAACCTGACGCTGCAGGGGGCTGTCCGGTCACCGGTGGCGGCTGGCGACATCATGTCGGAGCCGGTCAAAACCATGCCTGTCGGCGTCACCATCAACGAGGCCCGGGAACTGCTGACCCGCTACAACTGCAATGCCATGCCGGTCATGGATGACCTGAAGATGATCGGAATCATTTCCCGCAAGACGGTTGAAAAAGCCATCTACCATGAACTGGGAGATTCGCCGGTCAGCGAATTCATGCATACGGAATTTTTACGTGCCGTGCCCGGGACGCCGCTCTCCGAAATCCAGACCTACATGGTTGAGGGGAACCGCCGCTTTGTACCGGTCTTTGACGGTGAACGTCTGGCTGGTGCGGTGACGCGCACCGATCTGCTGCGGCATGCCAGCGGAGGTCGACGTGGGCAGCTTGAGGCCCTGTACGACGTGGAGCGGCTGGAGTTGCCTGCACACTGTCAATCCATAGCGGGCATGATCAGCAAGCGTCTGGATTCAAAGCGGACAGAGCTACTGCACCAGTTGGGCGCGGTTGGAGATGCGCTGGGGCTGTCCGTTTATGCGGTGGGGGGGGTGGTGCGCGATCTTCTGCTGGGGGTGGATAACCTGGATATGGATGTCACCGTGGAAGGTGACGGCATCTTTTTTGCCGAGCGATTTGCCGCAGCATTTGGCTGTCGGCTTCGCAGCCACCCGGTCTTTGGAACGGCGGTCGTTATACAGCCGGATGGCGGAAAAATCGACGTGGCCAGCACGCGGCTCGAGTATTACGAATCTCCCGGCGTGCTTCCGACCGTGGAGCGCTCGTCACTGCGGCACGACCTGTATCGTCGCGATTTTACCATCAACACTCTGGCATTCTGCCTTAACAGCGACCGTTTCGGCATGTTGACCGATTATTTCGGCGGTCTGCAGGATCTGCAGAAACGTACGGTAAATGTGTTGCACAATCTCTCGTTTGTTGAAGACCCGACCCGGGTTTTTCGGGCCATTCGCTTTGAACAGCGCCTCGGGTTCTCTCTGGCTCCGCACAC
The DNA here is from genome assembly GCA_903868145.1 of uncultured Desulfuromonadales bacterium. GTDB lineage: Bacteria > Desulfobacterota > Desulfuromonadia > Geobacterales > Pseudopelobacteraceae > CAIPTY01. The sequence goes on from CAIPTY010000057.1 coordinate 5,143, forward strand.
CGGGAACCTGCTCCGCAGCGCTGTTCGGATGAATATTCTCGACAAGGTCGGCGGTCGGCGGCTGCTCAATGAACTGATGTTGATGCTGAGGGAGAAGGAACCGGCGGGCGCCATCACCCGCATGGCCTCATTCGGTCTGCTGCCATCCATCCACCCCAATCTCAAGCTGTTGCCGAAAACCGCCCGCGTCATCCATGAAACTGCACGGGTAATGGCCTGGTATCACCTGCTCTATCTGGAAGATCCCTGCGAGCAATGGCAGGTCTATCTGCTGGCGCTGTGTGACGGCCTACGGCAGGAGGAGTTTGAGGAGGCCTGCCGCAGGTTGGAGATACCTGAACGAATTACGGCCCGGGTCTTCAGTCTTCGCCGCAGATCGCTGGCCATGCTTGACTCCCTGCAGCGCAGGATCAGGCGAGGCCCGCCGGTTCGTAGCAGCGAGATATACTCGTGGTTCCACGGTCTGCCGCCGGAGATTCTGCTGTATCTTGCGGCAACCGCGAGCCAGGAGGGGGTCAAGCGGTTTGTCTCGCTGTATCTGACCCGCCTGCGTCAGGTGCGGTGTACTCTTGACGGTGACGCGCTGAAAGCATTGGGACTGAAACCTGGCCCGCATTTCCGGAAGACATTGGATCGTCTGCTGGCGGCGCGCCTTGACGGTGAGGTGACAACTGAGGACGAAGAGCGCCGGTTGGCGGAAATGTTGATCAGGCAGAAAAATGGATTGGGGTAAACGGTTGAAAAGATAGAATTTCAGGCCGTAGCCACTTTGTAGATGGCGAACAGCAGTAGCATGCTGATGATTACGCTTTCCATAGTAATCCTCCTTTCACGAGCTGGCGTACTATTGCGCATCTTCATTCTCTGATGCACTCGCAAATTCTCTTTTTTCGGCTTCTGATAGTGGACACGGCAGTGGGAAGTCAGTTTTCAAAAAATAAATTTTGTGTCAGGAATTTTTTGCCCTAAAAGCGTTCTTTGGTAAAGGTCATGGTTTTTTCTGCTCCCTCAATCGTTTCTCCAGCTCTTCCAGAACGTGCAGATCCTCGTTATCAGCGGCCTGAGCTTCTTCGGTTTTCCGTTTTTGTTCAAATTCTTCATACCGCTGTTCTGCAATTGTCTTGGCCACCTCGGCCTTTACTCTTCCGGCATGGGTCAGAAGTTCATGCTCATTGAACGACAGAAAGGCGTCGAGTTTTTCCGACCACTGTTCCATGGTGACGGTCTTGCGTTGCCTGGCCTGCCGTTCAGCATAGTCCAGATACATGGTGACGATCTCGTTCAGGTCTTTAATCTCATCGACCTGCAGATAGTTCTTGGCAATGGCCACATCCTGCCTTCGGACGATGGAACCCTGCCAGGAGGTCAGCCCCATGTTGGGTAGTTCCGGATTACTGCGCACTTCGATCAATTCTGCGGCGGTCTTGCCTGTGATGGCCCAAAGCATCTTGTTCTGAACCTTTTTGAAAAACAACTGAGCCTGCTCGGAGCTTTTGTCATAATCGATGGCGGTGGTATAGATATCGCGGATTTTCTGGTAAAAACGCTTTTCTGATGCCCGGATATCCCGGATGCGGGCCAACCATTCGTCAAAATAGTCCCAGGTATCGGCTTTTTTCAGCCGCACATCATCCATGGCAAAGCCTTTGATGATGTATTCTTTAAGGATGCTGGTAGCCCAGATGCGAAACTGGGTGGCACGCTTGGAGTTTACCCGATAGCCTACGGCGATGATGGCGTCCAGATTGTAAAAATCCTTATTACGGGCAACCTGCCGTCCACCCTCGCTTTGAACTGTTTCCATTTTGGAAATAGTTGCCTCCCGGCTCAGTTCTCCTTGTTCATAGATGTTGGACAGGTGCTTGGATATGGCGGGGACATTGACACCAAACAGCTCAGCCATTGCACTCTGGGTCAGCCAGATGGTTTCATTCTGCAAGACGGTGTCAACTTTAATGTCACCGTCGGGAGTGGTGTAGAGGATGATTTGGGATTCGGTCATGCGGCAGATCCTTTGAAATAAGAGAATGGTCTGGAAGGTAATATGTTGATCGTCATTATTCAAGTGGGGATTTGGTATGTTCTGGAATATTCATCGAAGTCAGGCAATTTGCTTACTGGATGGATATGTAAACCGGAGGCTCTTTTTTTGGGAATATGACGCTAATTGGGGGAGGTAGTCTGATTATTAGTGCAGTTGTTGAAAAATGATACATTCAAAGAGATGTGTAGAGAAATTATTAGAAAAGGGCGTTTATTTAAAATTGTGTGGTAGGGTCAGGCATTGTGAACTTGGCAAATGGTGGGGTACAAATTAGTACATACCCTTTCAATCGAGACAACAGGCGACTTACGCCCCGTGTGCCACGTTTAAAACCCGAGTGTACTTAGGAAACGGTTCTTCTTCTGATACAGGAACGATTGTGGCAACATATGCTGGCACGTTAAAAATGGCATTGCCTCCTCAGGCTGAATGCCGTTATAACTATGTGCATCACATCACAGGGGAGGAATCACACATGTCTGAATTCAGCAATGTCACGGTCGTAAAGAAGGCCAATATTTATTTTGACGGCAAGGTAGTCAGCCACACGGTGCTGTTCGCGGATGGCAGCAAGAAAACCCTGGGGGTTATGCAGATCGGTGACTACGAATTCTCCACAGGTCTGGCCGAGATCATGGAGATCCTGTCCGGTGAACTTGAATGGCAGATGAAAGGCGGCAGCGATTGGAAAAAGATTGCTGGGGGCGAGGCCTTCAACGTACCTGGCAATTCAACCTTTCTGATGAAGGTGGCAACGGTCAGTGACTACTGCTGCTCCTTTATCCAATAGCTCGATTCAACGGGAAATTGTGGGTCGTTTTGCACCCGCTCCCACCGGCCACCTGCATGTCGGCTCGCTGATTGCTGCGGCGGGAAGCTGGCTGATTGCCAGAAGTGCCGGCGGCAGATGGCTGATGCGTATGGATGACCTGGATACGCCGCGCCAGGTGCCGGGCATGGCCGATGATATTCTGAAGACGCTGGAGGATTTCGGTTTGTTCTGGGACGGCGAAATTGCCTGGCAGAGCCGTAATCGGGATGCGTACCGGCAGGCCTTTGATGAACTGCATCGTCGGAATCTGGTGTATCCCTGCGGCTGTTCGCGCAAGGAAATCGCCCAGGCCGCATCGGCGCCGCATCCGGAGGACGACTGCATCCCCTATCCCGGCATCTGTCGTGCGGGCATGCAGGAGGGGGTGGCGATCCGCTCCTGGCGGCTGCGGGTTCGGGATGACAATATCTGCTTCGACGATTTGCGCCGGGGGCGCGTCTGCCAGAACCTCGCACGGAGTTGCGGAGATTTCGCCTTGCGGCGCGGTGATGGTGAATTTGCATATCAGCTTGCAGTGGTGGTGGATGACCATCTGACCGGTGTCGATCAGGTAGTGCGCGGGGATGACCTGCTTCCCTCGACTCCGCGCCAGATTCACATCCAGAAGCTGTTGGGGCTGCCGCAGCCTATGTACTGCCATCTGCCGCTGGTAAGCGGACCTGCCGGATCAAAGTTGAGCAAGCGGGACAACCTGGTTTCCAGCCACCTGGGCAGCTTTCGCGGCAGGGAAGGGGTGCTGCTGCTGGAGGCGCTGCGTTTTCTCGGTCAAGATCCCCCGCTGGAGCTGACGGGCGCATCCTGCGGAGAGATTCTCCGGTGGGGTGTCGCTTGTTTTGAAGTCTCCCGTATGCCGTCGTCCGGCGGCGAATTGCGAATCTGAGGAAGCTGATGTTCCCAGAATTCACACAATAGCCGCTCCGCCTCACAGAAATCCTCCAGATCGATCTCCACATCCGGCGTCCAGGGGCGATGCTTGTAGTAGAGCCTGTCGTAATAGTGCTCGATCAGCCCCCTGCCGAAACCCTCGACGTCCCACTCTGCCAGTCTACCGGCAAGTTCGGCATGGATAGGGCCACCCAGCTTCTTTCTGATTCTTTCCAATGCAGCGGCCATGGCTTCGCGGTATTCCTGACGTGCATATTCCACAGCCAGCCGCCGTACGCGGGTCGCCAGGGAAGCGTAGCACCATACTTTGCAGCTGGCGGCCATGACTGCATACAGGTTTCCCGGCAGCGACAGCTTTCCGATTCGCTGGCTTTCACCTTCAAGAACAATCGGGCGATCATCCGGCGCCCGGCGAAAGGCATCCCAGAGCAGGGTTTCGAAGTGCTTCTGGCCCAGTCCCTGTAACAGTCCGACCTCTCCGAATGCGGATCCCCTGTGGCAGGCCAGCCCCTCCAGATCGATGGTTGTCCATTTTTTCCGGTCGAGGCCGTTGATGAAGGTTGTCTTGCCGGTGCCGGTCATGCCGTGGATTACCATCAAGGGGGCTGGTGCTACAAAATCCTCGAAACAGGCTGTCACCTCACCCCGGAAAGCCTTGTAGCCACCCCACAACTGAACGACCGGATACCCGCTCATCTCCAGCAGGATAGCCATGGAGAGGCTGCGCAGACCACCGCGCCAGCAGTAGACCAGTATGGGGCGTCCTGCGGCGTGATCGGCGATCCGGGTCACCATGGCTCCGAAGCGGCTGCAGGTCAGCTCTAATCCGCGCTGGCGAGCCTGTTGCGGCCCGGCCTGTTTATAGAGAGTTCCCACCTCGACCCGCTCCGCGTCGGTCAGGATCGGGACATTGACGGCTCCGGGCAGGTGGTCTTCGGCAAACTCCAGCGGTGTGCGTACGTCGATGATAGAGTGGCTGTCCAACAGGGTGGGGGTAAAGATGATTTTTTCAGGCATCATTAAGAACTCCAGGTGGCGGCATTATAGGTGAGCATCATCGGTCAAGCAAGAGTGAAATGCCTGTTTACTCACAGATAGTATCGTCTGAGCGCATGGCCATTCCTTGACTTTTCATGAGCCTGCCTGTATTTTGCAACATTCTGTTCAAGAACCATCTGGAGGCATTACCCCATGGAATATAAAGACACACTTAATCTGCCGGTTACCGATTTTCCCATGAAGGCCAATCTCAATCAGCGTGAACCGGAAATGCTGAAAAAATGGGAACAGACCGGCCTGTACGCGCGCATGGAGGAAGCCGGAGCCGGCAAACCGCTCTATATCCTGCACGACGGCCCCCCCTACGCCAACGGTCACATTCACATCGGCCATGCCCTCAACAAGATTCTCAAGGATTTCGTCCTCAAGGTCAAGCGCATGGAGGGGTACCATGCCCCCTACGTTCCCGGCTGGGACTGCCATGGTCTGCCGATCGAACTGCAGGTGGAGAAAAATCTCGGTTCCAAAAAGCATGGGGTCTCAAAGCTGGAGATGCGCAAACTGTGCCGCGAATATGCCGCCAAATTCGTCGCCATCCAGAAAGAGGAGTTCAAACGGCTGGGGATTCAGGGCGACTGGGAGAATCCCTACCTGACCATGAATTTCGAATATGAGGGGCTGACCGCCGCAGAACTTGCCAGGTTTGCCCATAACAAGGGGCTGTACCGCGGTCGCAAGCCGGTGCACTGGTGCTCATCCTGCGTGACCGCCCTGGCCGAGGCCGAGGTGGAATATGCCGATCATACCTCCCCATCGATCTATGTCCGCTTCGCCCTCAAGGACGATGTTTCCGCAGCAATTCCGGCTTTTGCCGGAAAACAGGCCTACGTGGTGATCTGGACCACCACCCCGTGGACGATCCCGGCCAACCTCGCAGTAGCCATGCATCCCGAGTACGATTATGTGGCTCTGGAGACGGAAAAAGGTGTGCTGGTCGTGGCAGAGGGGCTCAAAGATTCTTTCCTGGCCACTACCGGTTTAACGGGGGCGGTCATCGCAACCTTCTCCGCAACCCTGCTGGAGCGCAAACGCTGCAAACACCCTTTTTACGACCGTGATTCAATCATCCTGCTGGGCGAACACGTCACCCTTGATGCCGGTACCGGCTGTGTCCACACCGCCCCCGGCCATGGTCAGGAGGACTATGAACTGGCTCTGAAAGAGGGGCTGGAGGTCTATAATCCGGTTGATAATCATGGCAAATACATATCCACCCTGGAATTCTTCGGCGGCCAGCAGGTGTTTGCCGCCAATCAGAGCGTGATCGACAAGCTGATCGAGGTAGAGGCACTGCTGCAGACCTCAAAAATCAGTCATTCCTATCCGCACTGCTGGCGCTGCAAGAAGCCGATCATCTTCCGCGCTACGGAACAGTGGTTCATCAGCATGAAGGCCAACGACCTGCGCAAAAAGGCATTGGAGGCCATCGACCAGGTGCAGTGGATTCCCAAATGGGGCCGGGAGCGGATCTACGGCATGATTGAGAACCGGCCGGACTGGTGCGTGTCCCGCCAACGCTCCTGGGGCGTTCCGATCACTGCCTTCTCCTGTACCGCCTGCGGCGAGTACCTGGCCGATGGAGGGCTGATGGATCACGTGGCCGCGATCTTCAAGCAGCACAGCTCCGATGTCTGGTTCGACTGGAGTGCCGAAAAACTCCTGCCCGCCGGAACAACATGCCCGAAGTGCGGTGCTGCATCCTTCGAAAAGGAAAACGACATCCTGGATGTGTGGTTCGATTCAGGGGTATCCCACGCCGCGGTTTTGGAACCAAACCCCAAGCTCTCTTCACCTGCCGACATGTACCTGGAGGGGAGCGACCAGCATCGCGGCTGGTTCCATTCGTCGCTGCTGGAGAGCGTCGGCACCCGTGGTGTGGCACCCTACCGGAGTGTCCTGACCCACGGTTTCGTGCTGGACGGCAAGGGGCACAAGATGAGCAAATCCATGGGCAACGTGGTAGCGCCCGAGGATGTCATAAAAAAGTACGGCGCCGATATCCTGCGTCTCTGGTGTTCCGCTCAGGATTACCGCGACGACAACCGCATCTCGGAGGAGATCCTGACGCGTGTCTCCGAGGCCTACCGCCGGATTCGCAATACCTGCCGGTATATCCTGGGAATCATCGGCGATTTTGATCCTGCCGGTCATGCGGTTTCCATCGCCGACATGCCGGAGATCGACCGCTGGGCGCTGCACCAGCTGGAACTGCTCAAGGAAAGGGTTCTGAACGCCTACAAGGAACTGGCCTTCCATGTTATCTATCAGGACGTCAACGCCTTCTGCACGGTGGAGATGAGCGCCTTTTATCTGGATATCCTCAAGGATCGCACCTACACCAGCAAGGCGGATTCACTGAGCCGACGCAGCGCCCAGACCGTCCTGCACGTGATTCTGGATACCCTGCTGCGCCTGCTGGCACCGGTGCTCTCGTTTACCGCTGAAGAGGCCTGGCAGTATATGCGCGGCCGGAAAGAACAGAGCGTCCATCTGGCCGCCTTTCCGACGCTGCATCCCGAATGGAAGGATGATCTGCTGGTGGAGCGTTGGGACAGGATCATGAAAGTCCGCAGTGATGTATCCAAAGCGCTGGAACTGGCCCGGGTCGCCAGGACCATCGGTCACTCGCTGGATGCTGCCGTTATTATCTGTGGCGCTCCCGAACTGCTGCATTTCCTGCGGGAGTATGAAGCCGAACTGCAGAGCATTTTTATTGTTTCAAAGGTGGGTCTGGCCGGGACACTCGACGGCGATTTCTGGGCTTCGGAGAATATCGAAGGCCTGAAAGTGCAGGTGACTGCTGCACCGGGCACGAAGTGCGAGCGCTGCTGGTGCTACAGTGAGGAACTGGGAACGGATGCGGCGCATCCGGCAATTTGTCCCAAATGTACGGGGGCGGTACAGTAGGATAGGGGTATGATTACGATGAAACCACGCTACGTGCTGTTTGCCGTGCTGACGCTTGCCGGACTGCTGCTGGATCAGGCGACCAAGATCTACATCGACCGCAGCATGCGGCTGTTCGACTCCATTCCGGTCATCGGAAATTTCTTTCACATCACCTATGTCCGCAATCGGGGCGCCGCCTTCAGCTTTCTGTCCGAAGCATCTTGGCGGCTGCCGTTTTTTATCGGGGTCTCACTGGTGGCGGCGATCGCCATCATACTTGCCTTCCGGAAGCTCCGTGACGACCAGAAGCTGGCACAGGTTGCGCTGGCCATGATATTTTCAGGAGCTGTCGGCAATCTGGTCGACCGGGTGCGATTGGGCGAGGTGATAGATTTCCTTGATGCCCACTGGTACCGGCATCACTGGCCCGCTTTCAACGTTGCCGATTCGCTGATCTGCGTGGGGGTCTTCCTGCTGGCAGTTGATATGCTGCAGGAGGAAAAGCGGCAGAAGAAGAGGGATACTACCGCGTGACGGCAGAAAAACGGGACGCTCTGCACAGACTGTGGGATATCTTCTGTTCCCTGAGGCTGACCCTGTCCCTGCTGATCTCCCTGGCCGCCATTTCGATCATCGGAACCATTATCCCGCAAGGGGCGCCACCTCCGGAATACCTGGCAAAAACACCCGCCGCCACGATTACAATCTACCGGTCACTCGGTTTTTTCGACATGTACCACTCCTGGTGGTTCTTTCTACTGCTGTATCTGCTGGTGGTCAACCTGGTGTCGTGTTCCTGCAAGCGCCTGCCGTCCATCTGGAAGATCGTAAGCCAGCCGCAGCTTACACTGAGCACCAGCCTGGAGCAGTCACTTCCCAATCGTACCTCGATTTCTTCAGATCAATCCCCGGAAACAGTGAAAGCCGTGATTTCGTCCTTTCTCGCGTCGGAGTTCTCCCGACCGGTTGTGACCGAGGCTGACGGCGCGTGTCATCTCTTTGCCGAGAAGACCCCCTGGTGCCGACTTTCGGTCTATTGTGTTCATCTGAGCGTCATAATTATCCTGATCGGCTCCATCATCGGCTCTCTGTTTGGCTATAAAGGCTTTGTAACCATTCAGGAAGGGCAGAGTATCTCGAAAGTCAAGTCCCGTTCCGGCACGGAGATCGACCTCGGTTTCAGCCTGCGCTGCGAGCGGTTCAGTATTGCCCGTTACGCAACCGGGGCACCGAAGGAGTTCAAGAGCATCATCACCGTACTTGAAAACGGCGCGCCGATCCCCCGTTATACCAATGTCCGGGTGATTGTGAATGATCCGTTGACCTACAGGGGCATCACGTTTTATCAATCCAGCTACGGTGATGCCGGGGACTATTTCTTTACCGCACGCGATCTGAGTGGAAAGGAGGGTGTCACGTTCAAGGTGGGCCGCAATGCGTCCGCCACGCTTCCCGATGGCAGCAGCATGCGCATCATTGAGGAGACCGACGATGTGTCACAGTTCGCGTCAGGCTTTTCCGGCCCGGCGGTGCAGGTTGAAATAAAGGGGGCACAGGGGGGGATCGAAAAGGTTGTCGTGTACGCCGATCACCCTGAAGCGAATATCCGGCATGCCCGGGAGCATAACGGCGGTCTGGTGCTGCAATACAAAGGCGCCCGGAAAAAAATGTACACCGGCATGCAGGTCGCCAAGGATCCCGGCGTCTGGATTGTCTGGGCCGGGTGCATCCTGATGGTGGCGGGAATCTATGCTGTTTTTTTCCTGTCACACCGGCGTATCTGGGTACGCATTCACAATGGAACCGTGATAATCGGCGGCAATGCCAGCAAAAATCAGGCCGCTTTTCAAGGGTTTTATGAAGCTCTTGTCGACAGGATCCGGGCTGTTCTTGGGGAAGCAGAGCCGCGTCACGCGGAATAACATCGCAAAATGTCATGCCGGGCTTCACAAATCCCCGGTCATCTCCTGCAGCAGATACAGTTTCTGATTGATCCCGGCGACGAGAGAGATAATCTCCTTCAGCCGTTCCTCGTCCAGGCCGCATTCCTCGTCAATCCCCTGAAAATAGTCAAACCCTTTCGGCAGGGTAGAGAAGGCGCCATTGCGCTGCAGCGATACATCCACCATGTCATTGACCCGTCCGGTGGCCTCCCAGGGATCCCTGTAGTTGAACTGTCGCGCCACAATCTGCAAGCCCATGCCGTTTGTGAACGACGCCCGCACCTCAAAGGAAAATTCACGCGGCGCGCTGTAACTCTCGGATCTGCCGGAACGCACCATCACCTGTGCGCCAGCCGCTTCCAGCAGCGCGCCGACCGATTCGCCCGTCATCGGTTTGAAATCCCTGTCCATCTTCGTCATACCTCCAGTCGTAACTCCACTCCCCACGGTACCGGTTTTTCACCTTCTGCCGTCAGCGCCCAGAGGGTGGGGAATTCCATCTGCTCCGGGGCAGGCCCGATTCCGTCAGTCAGGTAGATCACCGCCGCCGGCAGGGGATGCATGGTTCTGGCATAGGCGAAGACCGGCCGCAGATCGGTAAAACCGCCGCCAAGATGCTCTTGAACCACGAACGCCGCGCCGCTGAAGGATTCGATCTGCCGGATGCGGCTATGGGCGTAGAGCACGGTAATATGAGCATCGCGTGAGCGGGAAATCTGCATCAGCTCGGTTGCAAATGCCGTGCGCAGCTTGCTACTGTTAGTCGAGTCGCTGACATCAACACCTACCAGCAAACTGAGGCGGCGGCGTTTGCGGATTCCGGGCGTATCGTGGCTGAAACGGCGATGTGCTCTCATCCAAGTACTTCTTCTCCCGATCCTTCCGGCAGTTGCCACGAACTGCCGCAGTATCTGCCGCCACGGGATCGGAGACGGCTTCAGCAAGCCATCAACAATAGCCCTGATATCCTCCGAGGTCTCGCCATCGCTTGCCCGCAGGCTGTCACGAGTGATGGAACGCACCATTTCTTCTGCCAGCATCCAGGGGGTGCTGTCGGCATCGCTCCAGATTTCATGGTCATCCAGGGTTGCGGCATCGCTGATGTCTGTGAGCCCGTCTCCGGCCGCGCCGCGTTCATCGCAACGGCCGTCGCCGTAGCCGCTGCCGTCAAGGTTACCGGTGTCAAAGGGGGGCACCAGTTGGGCATAATACTCCTCTGCTGCCAGACCATTCTCCAGGCCGTACATCTCCGGCATTACCGACTCCATTGGCAGCCCCTGCAGGGAAGGATTGATGGCCAGATCGCAGCAGATGTCCCAGTCGTGCTGATTGCGTTCTTTTCTGCGCAACGGGTGGAGATGCAGGATGTGCTTGATCAGATGTTCCAGAAGTGCCTGCTGCTCCTCGATGCTGTGGCGGTCGAAGAGCGCTGGAGATAGGGCAAGGGTCGGTATGCCGTCACGTATCGTGATGCCGGCGGCATGTGTCGGGTTCTCGGAAGAGATGCGCCGGAGATTGAGCAGAAAATGTCCATAGAAAGGTTTGACGCGCAGCAGTCGAACGATGGCATTTTCCAGCGACTTCATCCCGAAAAGCTTTCGGCATCGGAAACCCCGTTTATGCACACACTTGAAACAATACCCCGCTCAATGATCCTGTCCAGCAGGCCTTTTGCCCCGCTGCCGATATTCCTGACAATCTGGAAATCGGCTTGTTTACCGACCGTCAGGGAGCCGATTGAATCTGAAAGCCCTACCGCAGCGGCTCCCCCGGAGGTTGTCATGCGAAAAACGTCCGCCGGTGAAAGGTCTTTCGCAAAGACGTCCAGCGCAAAGCGCATCTCATCCCAGAGCGAAAGTGAATCGTTACTGGCAAGCGAATCCGTGCCCAGAGCCAGGGGGATAGACAGTTTTCTGAACAGCGCAACCGGAGCGATACCCACATCCAGCCGGTCGTTACTGCGGGGACAGAGGCAGACCGAAGCACCGCGCTCCTTGATGGTGCGGGCATCTGCCAGGGTGACATGGACGCAGTGAACGGCCAGAGTGGCCGGAGTCAGCAGGCCATGCCGGTCGAGGAGCGAGGTTGAGGAGCAGTGGCGGGGCGGCATGAGAAAGCGCTCCCAGTCAACGAAGGGATAGAAAACATCGGCAAGCGGTCCGCTGGTCTCGAAGATAAAGCCGGCTTCCTCCTGCGATTCTGACAGGTGAATCGCCAGCGGCAGGGCGCGAGTTCGGGCGGCATCTCGAGCCAGGGACATATTTTCCTCTGCCAGGGTGTAGGGGGCATGCGGAGACAGTCCCGGCGACAATCGTGCGGCTTCAAACCTGTCAGCGGCAACGAAAGCCTGTTCCAGACGATTGCTGAAGCGGGTCGGTTCGTGGCCGATCAGCTCAAGAAAAAACCTCCCTCCCAGTGGCGGCGTCCCGGAGGTCGGCACCAGATCGTAGCGTGTAACGATATCGCCCACAGCTGTTGTGCCTGCAGAGACGCATTTTCGTATCCCCTCTGCGCGGGACTCACGGAAATCGTCACCTGGCAGGTTGCGGGTGATCTTTACCAGCTGGATGATCCAGTCCGTGAAGCTGCGCGGGTTGTAATCCAGACGGTTGTTGATGCGCCAGGAGGGAAAATGGGTCAGTTCAAGATGGGTATGGGCGTTGATGAAACCGGGCAGGATGGCACAATCAGGATGTTCAACAACCGGCGCACCAAACTGGCGTTTCAGCTCATCCCGCGTACCGGTGGCGATGATGATGCCGTCACGGACGAGCAAGGCCCCAGCTGCGACGGGGGGCGAGTCGGGATTGATCAGCCAGGAGGCTGCGTGGATGGTTGCATCGGGCATGTCATTCCTCCAAAGTATATGAGTCGATTATACCTGAAGAAAGTCAAAATGGAAACAGACCCATGACGGTTCATCCCCGCACGTGCGGGGAACATCGAGGCAGGCCGGATCAGACTGGCGAAAAGATATATCTCACTCTGGAATGATGGATCTGACCGGGTTGCCGGATTTGCGGCATTCGAAGTGGTTGACGGGGTATTTCAGGGGGTAACATCGTTTTTGCCGACAAAAAAAGGCACGGCTAACCTGTCGTACCTGGAAAAACAGAGGGTGGGAGTCCTCTTGTATAAATAAAGGAAAAAGCCGGAACGACTCACACCCCGGCCCGGTCAGGTAGTTAGACGGAGTGAGTCTCCCCTTTCCTGAACGTTCCCTTTGAATGAACTATAAGGCCAAATTGTACAATGATCAAGATCAAAGTTGAAAACGAAAAAGTTCTCGCCCTGTTTGCAAAAATCCGGCAGCGAACAGGAAATCTTGAACCCCTGATGGCCAACATCGCCGGTTTCCTGCGGCGCTCGGTAGTCAAAAACTTTGATGCCGGTGGTCGTCCCAACCCCTGGCCGGTATCCAGACGGGCCGCACGGGATGGCGGAAAAGCTACCGGTTCATCCCCGCGCGTGCGGGGAACATGTTAAACTCGATGCGGTTGGCCTCGCAGTACTCGGTTCATCCCCGCGCGTGCGGGGAACATTAACCAACAAAGCAAACAGCCTCCACCTCCATCGGTTCATCCCCGCGCGTGCGGGGAACATTTGCAACAACGGAAAGAATAAGCATGGTAATACGGTTCATCCCCGCGCGTGCGGGGAACATCTCAGAAACGGAGCAAGGCGGCAAAGGCGGAACGGTTCATCCCCGCGCGTGCGGGGAACATCAAATCAATCGCATGGAACACCAAAAAGGAGGCGGTTCATCCCCGCGCGTGCGGGGAACATCAAGAAACTCGGGGTCCAACTCTAGTTTCAGAAGGTTCATCCCCGCGCGTGCGGGGAACATCTCGGAGAATATGACTATATTCTCGATTACGCCGGTTCATCCCCGCGCGTGCGGGGAACATGCAGTAGTTTTTGCCTTTGTAACGGAGCATACCGGTTCATCCCCGCGCGTGCGGGGAACATCCGTCATATCCTACTTCGCAGACGGATTCTATCGGTTCATCCCCGCGCGTGCGGGGAACATCGACACGACACCAAAGCAGGATCGGTTCATCCCCGCGCGTGCGGGGAACATCAGAGAACCCGCTGCTACGGTTTGTTATGATCCGGTTCATCCCCGCGCGTGCGGGGAACATCCCGACAGCGGCCACGCACGAACGTCCTGCCACGGTTCATCCCC